>NZ_NTUP01000061.1 GCF_002561455.1 Bacillus sp. AFS015802
CGGAAAGCGAGCACCTGGAGCGGAAATCAACCAGTCCTCGCTTTTCTTTTTATTATTACCTTCATTTTAGCAAAATGTGTCATGAGAGAGAATGACTAGAAGGAAATGCAATAAAAATGAAATACAAAGTTTATTTATTTGATAAGATTTATCTGAATTAGTACGATAGAAGGAGAATGATTTCTGAAAGGAAGTTGAACATGAAAGTGGTACAAAATATCGCAGATTTGATCGGGGACACCCCCCTTGTAAAATTAAACCGATTGAACCCCGCTGACGGAGCGGATGTGTATGTGAAATTAGAATTCTACAACCCGAGTAAAAGTGTGAAGGACAGAGCGGCTTATCAGATGATTTTAGAAGCGGAAAAGGAAGGCTTCTTAAAGGAAGGCTCCACCATCATCGAACCTACAAGTGGAAATACGGGTATCGGACTTGCCATGAATGCCGCGGCAAGGGGCTATCGCGCAATCCTCGTGATGCCTGATACGATGACACAGGAGCGTATCAACCTCCTCAAGGCGTATGGAGCAGAAGTGGTGTTGACACCTGGGGACGAGAAAATGCCTGGTGCCATTGAAAAAGCGAAAGAACTGACAGAGCAGATTCCAAACAGCTTCATGCCTATGCAGTTCGAAAACGATGCAAACCCGGATGCCCACCGAAAAACAACGGCGATCGAGATTGTGGAAGCCATGAAGGAAATCGGGAAACCGTTATCTGCATTCGTTGCAACGGCCGGTACCGGTGGAACGATCACGGGAACGGGAGAGGTGTTGAAAGAGCATTATCCGGAACTCGCCGTCCATGTTGTGGAGCCTGCGGGATCTCCTGTCCTCTCGGGTGGAAAACCGGGGAAGCATAAGCTGGTCGGTACAAGTCCGGGATTTGTTCCCGATATCCTGAACACGGATGTCTATGATGAAATCCATAAGATCGAAGACGAACAGGCTTACGATATCGCACGCAGAATGGCAAGCGAAGAAGGAATTCTGGTGGGACCTTCATCAGGTGCTGCTTGTTACGCAGCCATAGAAGTGGCAAAGAAATTGTCACCTGAAGATGTGGTGGTATGCATCGCCTGCGATACAGGGGAACGCTACCTGTCGAGTGATCTGTTCAGATTTTAACAATAAGAGGCTGCCCCTATAGACGGAGCAGCCTCTTTTATGTTCATTTGACCTTATGATAGTGTGCGATGAATTGTTCCGGAGAAGATTTCACGACGAACGTCCAGACCCCTTCGATCGTATGAAGATACAAAAACGTGTAGTAAGCGGACAGAGGCTTACTCGTCACGTCCATCACATCTTTGATGATGAAGCTTCTCGTAGGAGTGACGATCCGGTCATTGTACAAATACAGATGCTCCTCTGTCTCTACCGTGAATTGCTGGTTGTCTTCTATTCTTCGTTCGGTCTTCATGAATGGTTGTGAACAAATCAACATGTAATGCCTCCAACTTGTTTAACTCGCTTCATTCCCTTTTCTTTCACTGAATAATGCCTGAAGCCTTTTGGTGACGGTACCAGGTTTTCCATCCCCGATCACCTGTCCATCTATTTCGACGACCGGCATCACTTCCGAGGTGGTACTGGCAATGAACGCCTCATCCGCTTCCATCAGCTCAGAAACGGAAAATATTTTTTCCTGAAAAGAGATCTCATTTTTCCTGCATAGATCTTCAATGACTCTTCTCGTGATTCCATTCAGGATCAGGTTTGTCACGGGATGTGTGTAAATGACCCCATTTTTTATCATGAAGGCATTGGAAGAGGAGCCTTCCGTCACCGTATCGCCGCGATGCAAGATTGCTTCGAAGTGCCCCTCGGAAGCTGCCTCCTCTTTCGCCAAAAGGTTCCCAAGAAGATTCAGGCTCTTGATGTCACAGCGCAGCCACCTGATATCCTCGACAAGCTTGGCCGTGACCCCTTGCTCCATCTGATGAGTCGGGACCGGGTAATCCTTCGTATAGGCAACGACGCTTCCCCGGACGCCCTTTGCAGGAAAATGGTGCTGACGCGGGGAAACACCGCGCGTCACTTGTAAGTACACAATCCCGTCTTTGACCCCGTTGAGCTCGATCAATTCCATAAGCTTCGTCGTGAATTCCTCTTCTCCGTACGGAATGGAAAGCTTCATCTTCTCAGCACTTTGATACAGTCTTTCCATATGCTCTTTCATGGTGAACGTCTTTCCGTCGTATACCCGGATCACTTCATAAATGCCGTCCCCGAATTGGTATCCGCGATCCTCGATATCGATCTTGGCTTTATCGCGACCGACTAGTTCCCCATTCACAAATACTGTGTTCATCCTCTTCTCTCCCTTTGTCCCTCTTAAGATTCACATGCTAATTCATAAATCGCCTGGGCGTAAATGGCCGTCGCTTTAAGGAGATCCTCGATGTACATATATTCATCCTTCTGATGGGCAATATCTTCACGGCCCGGGAATAATGCCCCAAAGGCTACACCTGCTTCAAGACTTCTCGCGTATGTCCCTCCGCCGATGCTTAATAATTCTCCTCTTTCGCCTGTTTGATCTTCATATACTTTTTTCAGGGTCTGCACGAGCTCATCATCCTTGGAAACATGATGCGGCTTACTGTCTGAGAAATTCTCGATCGAATAGCCCTCGATGTTCTCAATGATGCTCTTTCCTTTTTCCATATCGAACGTAACAGGATAACGCATGTTCAGACCCAGTCGTCCGCCTTCAGCTTCCGTATAGCGGAGCTTCCCTACATTGATGGTCAGATCCCCCGTAATGTCGTCGGTGTAGCTGACACCGAGCTGGATCCCCCTCGAGTCCTTGAAGAAATGCTTCGCCGTGAACTCAAAGAACTGCTTTCCTTGAGAGGATAGCGGCAGCTTTGATAGGAATGCTGCTAGGTAAAGTCCGGCATTCTTTCCGTTATCAGGTTCCATTCCGTGTGAAGACACGCCTTCCACCTGGAATACAAGCTCTCCATTTTCAAGATAATAACTTCCCTTGACCCCTTCTTCTTTCGTGAAGATCTCAAAGTTCTGCACCCATTTGGTGTGATCTTCATCGACAAACAGAATCGCCTTGGCATAGTCGGGAACCATGTTGTAGCGGCGGCCTGACTCGAAGGAAAGGACTTTGATCCCCGGCTCGGCGTCCTCTTCGCGTTTCACCTGAACCAAATCATAATCCGCGATCCCCTTCTCCGCATGGATGATCGGGAAGTCGGCATCGGGAGCGAATCCCATCGTCGGCATTTCCTCGTTTTTGAAATAATGCTCCACGCATCTCCAGTCGCTTTCTTCATCCGTTCCGATGATCATGCGGATCCTCTTATTGAAGGTCGGATCCAGATCCTTGACGATTTTCATGGCATAATAAGCGGCCATGGTCGGGCCCTTGTCATCGATCGCTCCACGGGCATAGATCTTCCCGTCCTTGATCTCACCGCCATATGGGTCGACGCTCCATCCGTCCCCTTCAGGAACCACATCCACATGACACAGGATGCCGAGAAGGTCCTTCCCTTCACCGAATTCTAAATGCCCTGCAAGATGATCGACGTTCTTAGGAGTGAATCCGTCTTTTTCACCCAGCGTCAACAGGTAAGACAGAGCTTCCTTCACACCTTTTCCAAGTGGCGCTTCTTCTGTTGCACCCTCTTCATCCAGCACACTTTTAATCTGAAGGAACTTCTGCAAGTCCTGAAGCAAATCATCTTTCCGTTTCTCGACTTCATTTGTCCAATCGATACTCATAGACTTCCACCTGCTTTATATGTATTTTCTTCCCCTCCCATTTTATACTGTTTGACGGGGAAATCCAAACGGGGCGAATGACTTTTTGCTCCAGGAAACAAGTCGCGACTCTTTCTTGCCCGGCAGCCCAAAGAGCATGAATACAGAAAAAATACATATTTTTAGCATTTTCTTCATATTCTAGTAATACATCCATGAAGTTACTACGTTAATTGTTTGTAAATTTGGACAATATTCTAGAAATTTTGTCGGATTAGGGGTACAATGTAATTGTCTGACATCTTATGAGTAAACTTTATAAGTAGAAAAGGGGTTGTCTAAAGCGCATATTACATATGGTAGCACGTGAGGTGCACAAACGACGATCGCAGTCTTTGCCTTTGGAAAAATGATGAGGGAGTGGTTTTTTGAAACCTTCAACCAATCGTATGCTCACTAGAATCAAAGCTGTATACATGTACATCAAACAGAAGGGTACTGTAACAACTCAAGATCTTGTAGACGAATTTGGCATTACTCCTCGCACCATACAAAGAGATCTCAACGTGTTAGCCTATAATGACCTGGTACAAAGCCCGAGTCGGGGTCAGTGGACAACTACAGAGAAGAAAGTGAAGATGACTTCTTAAACAGACATTGGCGGCTACCGCCTAAACTTAAAAGAACTAATAACGGACTAAAATAACAAAGAAACGGGACAGCCCCTTTACCGAAGGGTGCTGCCCCGTTTTTTTATTCCGGCTTATATTCCTTGAGAAGGGTTACTTCCTCTTCCGTCAGTTCGCGGTACTCACCAAGCTCCAGGTCTTCGTCAAGCTCGAGGGGCCCCATTGTCAGGCGCTTCAGATAGACGACGCGCTTGCCGACACTTTCGAACATCCTTTTCACCTGATGGAATTTCCCCTCGGTAATCGTCAGCTCTATGTCTGAAGTCAGGCCTGATTTTAAGATCGTCAGTTCCCCCGGCTTCGTTTCGTAGCCATCATCCAATGTGACGCCGTTTCTGAACGCTTCCACATCCGCTTCCGTCACTTCTCCGTCAATCACGGCAAAATATGTTTTCGGCACATGGCGCTTCGGTGAGAGAAGCTGATGGGATAATTGGCCGTCATTCGTGATCAGAAGGAATCCCTCTGTATCCTTATCAAGTCTTCCAACGGGAAACGGATTGAAGATTTGATCTTCCAGCTGGAGTAAATCGATCACGGTTTCATCCTGGCCGTCTTCAGTTGCAGAAATGACACCTGGCGGCTTATTCATCAAAAGATAGATGTATTCACGATACTCCACCTGTTCACCGTACAGCATGACTGTATCCTTTTCCGTATCGATATGGACCTTTCCGTCCTTGATGACTTCCCCGTTTACTTGAAGCCCGCCATCCTTTAATAATTTCTTTACTTCCTTCCGGCTTCCATAGCCCATATTCGCTAGCATTTTATCTATTCTCATTTCATTCACTCTCCGTCAGTTTTCATTCTATTTCACTTTCATATCGTTACTGGGCTGTTACCCACTCATCTTTCTATTCTTAACATAGGCTACTATTGATAAGCAACTTTGATCAATACGAATGAGGTGAACCTATGTATCCTTATAGACAGCAAGGGTCGGGAGGAATTCTGTTCCCGATTCCACTTCCAGGCGCCGGACAGGGACAGTATCAGGGCTATCCAGGGCAAGGCTTTGGTGGTGGCGGTATAAACGATCGATTAGACAGGCTTGAACGGCAGTACGAACGGCTCGACCGCAAAGTGGACCGCTTAGAGAGAAAAGTAGAACGCCTTGAGAGACAGCTTGGCTATTCTAATCGGTAGTGCCTTCTCAATAAGAAAAAGGGATGAGCGGCATGCATCATCCCTTTTTCCCTACCCTATCCGCAGCTTACTGCGAATTCTCGTTATTTTATCACCGAACAGCCGGTCTGCTAGCTTACTTCTTAAACTCAGGTAGAAGTAGACGAGGGCTCCCACCCCACCGCAGATGGCTACAAGGACGATCGATTGGAATCCTGTTTCCGGGCTGAGGAATTTAACAAGGAAGTGATATAAAACCAATACGACCCCGGCCATGACGGCATTCAGCGCTCCGATAAACATCGTTCTTCTTAATATCAACTGGAATTGATATCTCGCATATTTTTTGATTATATAAAGATTGATCAGGATGGCCACTGCATATCCGATCGTTGTCGCAAGCACTGCCCCTTGGGTTTCCAGCAGGCGAATCAACGGGATGTTCAGGACCAGCTTCAGGAGCAGGCCGACAAGCAGGCTGAAAATCGTGAACTTCTGCTCATCAATCCCTTGAAGGATCGCTGCTGTGACCGCGAATAAAGCAAACAGGATCGCGACAGGTGCATAGGAACGTAAAATCGAGGTTCCGAGGGCATCACTGTGATAGAAGAGCGTATACATAGGCTCGGCTAACAGGGCAAGCCCCAGTGCTGCCGGCACCGTCAGAAACAACAGAATCTGAAACGTCTGGTCGATGTTCCGGCGCATCGTTTTCCGGTCACCGCTCGTGTACGACGTCGTAATCAGCGGAATGAGCGTCATGGAAAAGGCTGTTGCCAATGACACCGGGATGATCACGAGCTTATGCGTATAAAAGTTCAATACGGCAAACGCATGATCGGAAATTTTTGCGTTGCCGATATCCGCCATGGCGGTATTGAAGGTGATCTGATCCACCAGCTGGAACAATGGATTGGCAAGACCCACGAAGATGAATGGAATTGAATAGGCAATGATTTCTTTGTACATCGCTTTTAACGAAATCTCTTCGTTTCCGCGGTCCTCTTCAAGGAGCTCGTCCAAATGAGGCTTTCGCTTATACCAATACCAGATCAGGGCACCAAGACTCGCAAGCCCCCCTACAAACGCCGCGAATGTCGCAACGGAAATCGCCGTGGTCACGGTTCCATCGAGTATGTTCAATACAACATAAATCCCGCCAAGAAGGAAGACGATCCGGACAATCTGTTCGATCACCTGGGAAACCGCCGTCGGCCCCATGGACTGGTGCCCCTGGAAGAATCCCCGGATCAAACTCATGAACGGAATGATGATCAGTGCAAAACTGACGGCCCGGATGACCGTGGTCACCTGCGCCACGGAAATGACCTGCTCATCGCTTTTAATCGTCATTCCGGCAAAAATCGGTGCGAATGCATACATGATGAGGAATGATACGACCCCCGTCAGCGTCATCAGCACCAATCCGGATTTGAATAACTTCCGCCCTACGGCATATTCCCCGATGGCATTATATTTTGAAACGAATTTTGAAACGGCCAGTGGCACTCCCGCAGTCGCTACAGTCAGAAAGATCGTATAAGGCACATACCCATATTGATAAAGGGATGCCCCTTCTTCATGACCTTTTAACAAATCATCAAACGGTATAACATAAAAAAGACCCAAAAACTTTGAAATAAAGGTCCCTAACGTCAAGATAAACGTTCCTCTTATTAATTTAGACGACATAGTATCCCTCTCTATATATCTTGTTGCCCGTTAAACAAACAAAATAAAATCAACTCAGTAATTTACACACTATCAGTAGTTTACTACTGTACGATTCGAATGACAATTTTTTTCGAATGTTGTATTTAAAACCCATCCCATTTAAAATAAGGTGAAACTTCTTAATAAGAAGCGAATAGGTAAAGTTGGTGAAAATTATGGTAAAGAAATACGATGTCATCGTCATAGGCGGGGGACCGTCCGGCCTGATGGCCAGTATCGCAGCCGGGGAAAACGGCGCGAAAGTCCTCCTTGTCGATAAAGGAACCAAGCTTGGCAGAAAGCTCGCCATTTCAGGAGGCGGACGCTGCAACGTGACCAACCGGCTACCCGTTGAGGAAATCATCAAGCATATCCCGGGAAACGGACGTTTTTTATATAGCGCGTTTTCTGAGTTTAATAATGAAGATATCATCTCTTTCTTTGAGAAACTTGGTATTCAATTAAAAGAAGAAGATCACGGAAGGATGTTCCCGGTATCGAACCGGGCCATGGATGTGGTCGAAGCATTATTGACGCGCATGAAGGAATTGAAGGTCGACACCCGGACAAGCACAAGTGTCGAGGAAGTGCTGTATGAAAACGGCAAGACGGTCGGCATCCTCTTAAAAGACGGGACCACGATCGCAGCCAATGCTGTCGTGATCGCGGTCGGAGGAAAGTCCGTCCCTCATACGGGATCGACCGGGGACGGATATCCATGGGCGACGAAAGCCGGTCATACGATCACGGATCTGTTTCCTACGGAAGTTCCCCTTACGTCGGACGAGCCTTTTATCAAAAAGAAAGAGCTTCAGGGCCTTTCCCTGCGTAGCGTCGATTTAAGCGTATTGAATCCGAAAGGAAAAAAAATCATCACCCATAAAATGGACATGATTTTTACCCATCTCGGCATTTCCGGACCGGCCGTGCTCCGCTGCAGTCAATACGTGGTGAAGGCCATGAAAAAATGGAACCTGACACATGTCGCCATGCAGATCGACTCCATGCCCGATCAAAATGAAGAGCAGCTCTTCCAGTCCATCCATAAGCAGGTAAAGGAAGATGGAAAGAAAGCGGCGAAGAATATCTTCAAAGGTCTCGTCCCTGAGCGATATCTGCTGTTTTTACTGGATCGTGCAGAAATCGATCATGATGAAAAAGGGGATCACATCTCTTCAGAGAAGATCCGTCATTTCGCAAAGCTCTTAAAGCAATTCACCTTCAATGTGAACGGCACACTCTCCATTGATAAAGCCTTTGTAACAGGCGGAGGGGTGTCCATCAAAGAAATCGAGCCAAAAACGATGGCTTCGAAAAAAATGAACGGCCTCTTCTTCTGCGGGGAAGTGCTTGATATCCACGGATACACAGGTGGATACAATATTACCTCTGCCCTGGTCACCGGCCGTCTGGCAGGGTTGAATGCAGCAAAAGTTTGATGGTAAAAAAAGAAGGTTGATCCTCATATTCTGAGCGATCAACCTTTTTTATTTTCTATACACCACCATGGCCGAAAAACAGTAGATCTGGTCCTCCACTTCCTCCGACATCGCCGCTACGTGATATTTAATATCGACGATCTTTTTATCATCCATTTTACTGAGGAAATGGTTCATATCTTTCTCTAAATCTTTTTCATGCTCGTAGTCGAAGACCTTTACCTGGATCATGGAATCCCCTCCCGGATTGTTTTTGGTATCAGTATTGTCAGAAAAGTGAGTTTTCAAACAATTGGGTAGAAATATTTAAGTGGATCTTCCTTTCCGCTTGATAAAATATCCTTCTTTGCACTTCCACCAAAATATCCCCAAACTCCCTTCAATGCGACTTACAAGAGTCCCACTAAGAGAAAGGTTACATATTCTATCCGATTAAAGCATCGTATAATATGACAATATATTCATTTTTTGTATATATCCCTCAAACTTATTAAAATTTTCTAAATTTTCATTTATTATAAGTACATTACTTATTTAGGAGGGATATGAATGAAGCACTTACAATCAACCAGGAACCGTATGCTAGCCATTTTATTTCTTTTCACCCTAATCTTAACCCCCTTACACTCCACCGAGAATCCTTCAACAGCAAACGCATCAATGGAATATGGAGATCTAGAGGACAGGATTCACAATATACTGGCAGATGAACGCTTGGATGGAGCCATCGGTTCGGTCAGTGTGCGCAATGCTGAAAGTGGTGAAATCATTATTGACCGCTTAGGAGATATACGTCTGAAAACTGCCTCTAATATGAAGCTTCTTACTGCAGCCGCTGCCCTTCATACACTCGGGCCCGATTATACATTTAAAACAGAAATACTAACCGATGGAAAGATTGTCGGCAATGTCTTGAAAGGAAACCTATATCTAAAAGGAAAAGGCGACCCTACACTTTTAAAAGAGGATTTTGATAAAATGGCCGCATTCATTAAGTCCAATCATATCGAAACAATCCAAGGGAATATCATTGCAGATGACAGTTGGTATAACTCGGTTAGGCTCTCTGAAGATATGATCTGGAGTGATGAATCGTATTACTACGGTGCTCAAATCTCAGCTCTTACAGCTTCACCAGATACGGATTATGATGCTGGTACCGTCATCGTTGAAACTTCCCCTGCACAAGCCGGACAGCCGGCAGACATTAAACTTTCTCCTGAGACAGACTATCCGACCATCATTAACAAAACGAAAACCATCGAAAGCGGAACACGATCGATCAGCGTAACTCGAGAACATGGGTCCAACAATATTGTGGTAGAAGGTTCTATACCGGTCGATAGTTCAACTGCACGGTCTTGGGTGACGCTTTGGGAACCTACTGGTTATGCACTGGACTTATTCAAGAAATCACTTGTACAAGCAGGAGTCCATGTCAAACAACAACAGGGTGATTACGGAGAAACCCCAGCAGATGCTGAAGTCCTGTTTACAAGAGAATCCATGCCACTCTCTGAATTATTGATTCCCTTCATGAAGCTGAGTAACAATACGATTGCTGAAACGTTAGTGAAAGAAATGGGACAGGTGGTTCACCATGATGGTAGTTGGGAAAAAGGGCTTGAAGTGCTTGAAGACTACGTTTCAATAAGGGGATTAAATACAGATACCATGCGAATTCGAGATGGCTCTGGTATATCGCATGTAACGAACATCCCCGCAAATGAATTGTCCATGTTACTCTATTCGGTTCAACAAGAAGAATGGTATCCGACTTATCTGAACGCTCTTCCAGTTGCAGGTGCAAGTAACAGGCTGGAGGGAGGAACCTTGAGAAACCGTATGAAAGGTACCCTTGCTGAAGGGAATGTAAAAGCCAAGACGGGAACGATTACAGGAGCTACCTCTCTTTCCGGCTATGTAACGACTAAAGACGGAAAGGATCTTGTATTTTCCATCATCTTAAATAACTTTATGGCTAGTAATCTAAGGGATATTGAAGATAAAATTGCTGTTGCACTGGCTGAATATGATACGGGTAAAGAACATGATTAAAATAAGTTAAATGAAAAAACACGTTNNAACGTGTTTTTTCATTTAACCCATTATTTCTTCTCAGCTGTATCCCCGGCCCAGTTCATCATGCCGCCTTCCATGTTCACCACTTTATACCCTTGCTCCTGCATGTAGTGAGCGACATTTCCGCTGCGGTTGCCTGAACGGCAGATAAAGATGTATTCTTTATCCTTATCAAACTGATCCAGTGACTCAGGGATTTCCCCCATCTTGATATGCTTCGCTCCCGGGATCATCCCTTCTGCCACTTCTTCATCTTCACGAACATCCACCAAAAGCAGATCTTCACCGTTCTTCAACTTCTGCTCCAGCTCATCCGTCGTAATCGTTTTAATACTATCCATTCTTCACAACTTCCTTTCCACATTCAATCATTATTCAACACGATTATACCAAAGCCTGTCCCCCAAACAAAAATATCAGACTCAAAGAGAGGGACGGACCTCATCGAAATGCTGATTTAAAGCGATTTACGCTTAAAAACAGGCCGATTTCGAGGTCCGTCCCTCACCATTATCAGTTGGCTACGATGTTGACTAGTTTGCCTGGTACGGCGATGACTTTGCGGATGGTTTTGCCTTCGATTTGTGTTTTGATTTCATCGTTTTCCATCGCTGTTTTTTCCAGGTCATCTTTGGTCATGTCACGTGGGATCATGACTTTGGCTTTTACTTTACCGTTTACTTGAAGGACGATTTCGACTTCGTTGTCCACAAGCTTCGACTCATCGAATGTCGGCCATGCTTCGTAGGAAATCGTTCCTTCGTGACCAAGCTTGCTCCAAAGTTCCTCTGTCATATGAGGTGCGATTGGTGACAGAAGCTTGATGAATCCTTCTACGTATTCCTTCGGAAGGGTTTCCGCTTTGTAGGCATCATTGATGAATACCATAAGCTGGGAAATCCCTGTATTGAAACGAAGACCTTCATAATCCTCCGTCACTTTCTTAACGGTTTGGTTATACGTTTTATCAAGGTCACTGTTCGGTGCATCCTTCACTTTAGAGGAAAGTGTGCCATCCTCCTCGACAAGCAGGCGCCATACACGGTCAAGGAAGCGGCGAGCTCCGTCAAGTCCGTTTGTGCTCCATGCAATGGACGCTTCCAGTGGTCCCATGAACATTTCATATAGGCGAAGGGTATCGGCTCCGTGAGATTCCACAACCTCATCAGGATTTACGACATTTCCTTTTGATTTACTCATTTTTTCATTGTTTTCCCCTAGGATCATTCCTTGGTTGAATAGTTTTTGGAACGGCTCCTTCGTTGGCACTACACCGATATCATATAGGAACTTGTGCCAGAAACGTGCATACAGCAAGTGAAGGACCGCATGCTCGGCTCCTCCGATATACGTATCGACCGGCAGCCACTCCTGCATTTTCTTCGCATCGGCAAGGGCATCTTCGTTATGTGGATCGATATAACGGATGTAGTACCAGCAGCTTCCCGCCCATTGCGGCATCGTGTTTGTTTCACGACGGCCTTTTTTGCCTGTTTCAGGGTCCTCGACGTTCACCCATTCACTGATGTTCGCAAGTGGAGACTCGCCTGTTCCGGAGGGTTTGATTTCCGTCGTCTTCGGAAGTACAAGGGGAAGCTCACTCTCTGGAACCGTCGTTGTCGTACCGTCTTCCCAATGGATGACAGGAATCGGCTCGCCCCAATAACGTTGACGGCTGAATAGCCAGTCACGAAGGCGATATGTCACTTTCTTCGTTCCGATGTTCTTCTCCTCTAACCAGGAAATAGCTTTGGCAATTGCTTCTTCCTTACCAAGCCCATCAAGGAAACCGGAATTCACATGATCTCCGTCACCTGTATAAGCTTCTTCCTCCACGTTTCCGCCAGAGACGACTTCCACGATTGGAAGATCGAATTCTTTCGCAAACTCATAATCCCGTTCGTCATGGGCAGGAACGGCCATGATCGCACCGGACCCGTAGCTCATCAGAACATAGTCGGCGATCCAAATCGGCATTTTCTCACCGTTTGCAGGATTGATGGCATACGCTCCTGTGAATACACCCGTTTTTTCTTTCGCAAGATCTGTCCGTTCAAGATCGCTTTTCGACTTGATCTTATCAATGTACTCATTAACTTTCGAGCGTTGTTCGTCCGTTGTGATTTCCGCTACAAACGGATGCTCAGGAGCAAGAACCGCATATGTCGCACCAAAGATCGTATCCGGACGGGTCGTGAAGACATCGAATGATTTGTCATGACCATCGATGGTAAAATTCACTTCTGCTCCTTCAGAACGGCCGATCCAGTTACGCTGCATGTCTTTGATGCTCTCCGGCCAGTCAACCTCTTCAAGGTCTTCAACAAGACGATCGGCATAAGCCGTGATCTTCAGCATCCACTGCTTCATCGGACGGCGCTCTACTGGATGCCCCCCGCGTTCGCTCTTCCCGTCGATGACTTCTTCATTGGCAAGGACTGTGCCAAGGGCCGGACACCAGTTAACGGCAACTTCATCCACATAGGCCAATCCTTTTTCATATAGCTTCGTGAAGATCCATTGAGTCCACTTGTAGTAGCCCGGGTCCGTCGTATTGACTTCACGGTCCCAATCGTACGAAAAGCCCAGTGATTTGATTTGACGGCGGAACGTATCGATATTTTTTTGTGTGAATTCTGCCGGGTCATTTCCTGTGTCAAGAGCATATTGCTCAGCCGGTAAACCGAACGCATCCCAGCCCATCGGATGAAGGACGTTGTATCCTTGCATACGTTTCATGCGGGAAAGGATGTCCGTTGCCGTAAACCCTTCCGGATGTCCTACATGAAGACCTGCACCTGAAGGATACGGGAACATATCCAGCGCGTAGAAATTGGATTTCCCTTCGTCTTCCGTCGCCTTGAACGTTTTATTTTCTTCCCAATACTGCTGCCATTTCGTCTCAACACTTCTATGATTAAAACTCATATTGAGATCCTCCTTTGATTGTCATATGCCTTTATTTTAAAAACAAAAAAACCCTCATCCCAAATAATAAATATTTGGGACGAGAGTTTGTATGTACATTCTCCCGCGGTACCACCCACATTAGTGTACGCGCACTCAGCTTCATTCATCCTTAACGCGGAAAACGGCAAGTCTTACTAATGGTTCACACTTGCAACTCAGCAGGCGAGTTCATGATGCTTCTGGTTGACTTTCACCACCCGTCAACTCTCTACGACAGAAACCTCTCATTACTACTCCCGATCAACGTTTCAATATAGATAAACATTATATGTATTCACTATTTTAGTGAAAAATATACAGAAGCGCAAGCCTATTGTTGGTTACACGGTAAGAATTTTTTCACCTTCAGCTTTCTTTACTTTTTTTACCATACTGATTCAACCCAGTCCCCTCCGACACCACACCCACATAATAAAAAAGAAACGACCTCCTAAAAGGCCGTCTCTCCTCCACCAAACTACTGAACCGTATAGCCTCCGTCCAATACGACTGCCTGCCCGGTAATTCCTTTTGCTGCGTCGCTGCAGAGGAACATGGTGTAGTCTGCAATTTCTTTTACATCGAGTAGTCTCTTCTGCGGTACGAGAGGATAGATGACTTCTTCAATCACCCGCTCAAAAGGGACGTTACGCGTCGTCGCAAGATCCGCCAGTTGATTGCGGACCAGGGGTGTATCGACGTATCCCGGACAAACGGCATTCACGGTGATTCCGTGCTCCGCCGTTTCCAGTGCCGCCACTTTTGTCAGGCCGATGACCCCGTGTTTGGCCGAATTATAGGCAGCTTTTCCGGAGAAACCGACAAGTCCGTTGATGGACGCCATGTTGATGATCCGTCCCGATCCCTGCTTCTTCATATGAGGAAGAGCGTGCTTGATGGCGACAAATGGCGCGGTGAGCATGACTTTCAGTAAAAGCTCGAATTTTTCAGTCGGAAATTCTTCAAGATGGGATACATGCTGAAGTCCGGCATTGTTGATCAGGACATCCAGCTTCCCGTAGTGATTCACCGTTTTGGTGATGGCTTCCTTTAATTCGGATTCCGATGTCACATCACAGCGTAATCCGAGAACCTCATATCCTCCTGCTTTCAGGGCCTCTGAAGCTTCCCGGACGGCTCCTTCCTGCAGATCCGTCAAGACCACTTTGGCTCCTCCAGCTGCAAATTCCTTGCCGAGCTGGTAGCCGATCCCCTGTGCTGCCCCTGTTATGAATACCACTTTATTTTCAACCATGATGCTACTCCTTTCTTAGATCCCGACTCCCAGTGTGAATAATACAATCGCCAGTGCCAATCCGATAAGAGGTACGATGACCGTCAATGCCCCTACAGCACCGTATGCTTCCCCGTGTGACTCATTACAGATCGAGCGGATCGTCGTCACGACGTATCCGTTATGAGGCAGGGAATCCAGTGCTCCGGAAGAAATCGCCACGACCCGGTGAAGGGCTTCGGGATTCACGCCCATATCCATATAGTGCGGCGCAAGGATCGGCAGGGCAATCGCCTGACCACCCGATGCGGAACCGGTCATACCTGCGATGACACTGACGGCGATGGCTCCTCCGATCAATGGTGAGCCTGGAATATTCGTCATGACATCAACCGCTGTGCTGAAGGCAGGAACGGCTTTGGCCACGCCTCCGAATCCGACTACGGCCGCCGTGTTCCCGATGGCGATCAATGCTCCGACCGTCCCCTCGGAAACAGCTCCCCAGAAGCCTTTGAAGTATTTGCGATTGAGCACGTAGGCAGAAATCACGCCACCGAGCAAGGCAATGATCAAAGCGGATTGCTTTAATGAATCGTGGAATGAGAAGGCCAGGATGAGTACAACCAGTAGTGGGATCAATCCCATTAACGGGTTAGGCAGCGGTCTGCCTTCATCAATGACCGGATCTTCTTCACGGGCATGGAACTTTTCACCTTTTTTCACGGCTTTGGTGATCATGCGCTTTAACCACCAGTAACCGAACACCGCCATGAACACGGCAACAATCAAGCTGACTTCCCAGCCTGCATAAGGTGTCGTACCTAAATATTCAATCGGGATCCAGTTTTGGATCTCCGGTGAACCTGCAGAGGTCATGGTGAATGTGACCGAGCCGAATGCCAAGGCCGCCGGTATGAAACGGCGCGGAAGATCCGCTTGTTTAAACAAACTGACCGCCATAGGGTAAACCGAGAATGCGACTACGAAGAGACTGACTCCCCCGTATGTCAATACCGCACAGGCAAGCACAATGGCAAACACAGCATATTTCATCCCCAATTTTTCTACTACAAAACGGGAGACACTGTCTGCTGCCCCGCTGTCCTCCATAACTTTTCCAAAAACGGCTCCGAGTAAGAACATCAGATACCAGGCAGCGACAAAGCTTGTGAATCCTGACATATAGTTCGAGACGAGATCTGCTTCCCCTTCACCCGCCAATTGCGGGAATAGTGGCATCCCGCTTAATAACGCCACGAATAATGCCGATATGGGACCGACGATCAGGATATTCATGCCCCTCATCGTTAAAAAAATCAATAAAATGAGTCCTCCAATAAGACCGATCATGCTTAACATGATATTTCCCCCTTTGTTCTCTCCAAATGATGACGCTTACATTTTTCTTGAACACGCTCCCCTTTCCAAAAAATATGTTCACTTGTACTACATGCAATAATTGTGCCAACTTTCTGATTACTGGGAAATGAGGAGACACAGACACTGTCCTGTTTGCTGATTCCAGAATTCCGGACAGACAAGTGATTCAGACACAATTTAGTCAATATTTCTCTATGAAATAAAACAGTCCGGAAATACGGACTGTTTTCCATATTTCCGGACTGTTAGTTCATTTATAAAAGCTCATACTTATGTAATTTTTCATACAAACTGGATTTGCTTATCCCCAAGGACTCCGCTACCTTCCGTTTATCCTGTTGTGCCTGCAGACTTTGGGATAAAACGGATTTCTCTGTTTCTTCGAGAATTTCTTTTAATGTTTTTGTGCCAACATCATACACATTCCCGGTTTTCATATAAGAAGGAAGGGATAATAGTGAAATGTTACTTCCGTTTGAAAGATAGGTCGAGGCGTTGATGACATTTTCCAACTCCCGGAGATTCCCCGGCCAGCTGTAGGCAAGAAGTGTCTGGATCACCTCATGATCAAAGCCTTGAATTCGTTTCCCTGATGATTTCGTGGATTTTTCCAGGAAGAAGGCTGCCAGGGTTTCAATATCTTCCTTCCGCTCACGGAGGGGAGGGATCTGAAAAGGGACGACATTGATGCGGTAATACAAATCACTTCGAAACCGCTTTTCTTCCATCATCTTTTCAAGGGGGCGATTCGTGGCGGCGATGATTCTGACGTCCACATGTTGGATGCGTGTGGATCCGACAGCCTCGACTTCCCCTTCCTGCAGCACCCTGAGTAGCTTCGCCTGCATATTGAGGGGCATATCCCCGATTTCATCAAGGAACAGTGTCCCTTTGTGGGCAAGCTGGAATTTCCCTTTCTTCCCACCCTTTTTCGCCCCTGTGAACGCCCCTTCTTCATAACCGAAGAGCTCTGATTCCAGGAGCTGCTCCGGGATCGCTGCACAGTTCACTTTGATGAACGGCTGCCCGCTTCTTTCACTCAGCTGGTGGATGCTGTGGGCGAACAGCTCTTTTCCCGTTCCGCTTTCGCCTCTGATCAGGACCTGAATATCACTGGGGGCGATCATTTGCGCCTTGTCTTTCAATTCCTTCATGCCCGGGGAATCCCCGATGATATCATTCAGGGAATATTTCACCCCGGTGTTGATATCCTGTATGTAACTTTGAATCTTCGACATCATATTCTTCACATGGGAGCTCATTTGCATCCATTCGCTCGTATCCCGGAAAATGACGGAACCGAATGCGCCGATCACCTTCCCGTCCACTAGAATAGGGATCCGGTTGGCGATCATATAATTCCCTTTAATGTACTGAAGATCTGCCATTTCTTCTTTTCCGCTGGCAGCGACAATATGCATTCGCGTGTTTTCAATCACGCTTGTCACATGTGAACCGATCGCTTTCTCCCGCTCCACCTCAAGAAAACGACAGTAATTATCATTTATATAGATGATGATCCCCTCGTCATCGACGACGACTAACCATTCGAAAGCGTTCTCAAGAATGATTTCGATCATGTCTACGGATACCTCTTTTAATAAACTGCTCATTTCCCACTGCCTCCCCGGTTTTGAACGAGTTCTTTCTCTCTATAGTAGCACAACCATTTCTCTCTATAGTAGCACAACCATCCGACCCCATTGTGTAAACAATTCAGATTTCCCAATAATTTCAATTACCAGTCTCAAATCGGTTTAGCACTTATAGGATTAGGGAATCTTCTTAACAATGAATGGAGGAATGAAAGGATGAAAATCGCAGAACTGAAAATATTTTATTTCGAAGACGATGGAATCATCCCGAATAATCCGGACCTGCCCGTTCTCATTTACCGGAATGCACTCGACCAGGCACATGAAGCCGAGGAGTTATTCAATCAGAATCATTGGTTGAACAGCTGGACAAACGGCATTTACGATTATCACCATTACCATAGCAACGCTCATGAAGTATTGGGCGTCATGGAAGGTGAGGCAACGGTTCAATTAGGCGGGGAAATGGGCGAAGAAGTGACCGTCCATCAAGGTGATGTGATGATCCTGCCAGCCGGGACAGGACATAAGAAACTGAATGCAAGCCCCGACTTTAAAGTCGCCGGTGCCTATCCGAACGGAGACGACTATAATTTGAAAAGAGGATCATTGCGGGAACGCCCGAGTGTGTTGATTGAAATTAAAAACGTGCCCCCACCCTCATCGGACCCCGTCTTTGGCGACAGTGGTCCACTGATCAAATACTGGCTCAAGAAATGATTTAGAAAACGTTCTGCATCCAATTGATTTCAATTTTTTTTCATTCCTATTTCTCTATAGTAATGCTTCTTAGAAACGGCTATCACTACTTATAAAAAACCGATATAATCTGAAGTCTTAGATCATATTTGTAAAATAGTCTTGTTTTCTTTAAAGTCCTATGCTATTCTATTATAGCGATGAGCTGAATTGTGTAAGTCGGGGATCACGTCCTTGTGACAACAAACGATGTGGCGTTTGCTGATCATCCGCCTCAATTTTTTGCAAGTGGGCTTCCGTAGGAAACGGGAGCCCTTTTTATATGGAGAAAACCCCCTATGATTCCTCATTGGGGGTTTCTTTATTGTTGGACCGATACAGCCACAGTGCTTTTCTTTTTCAGCGGACGGTCGTATTGACTTGTGATCAATAATGAAATGATGAAGAAGGCGATCAGCGTTATGAACAGCACCTGCATGCTGAACATATCCACGAGCACTCCTCCGACAAACGGTCCGATCATTCTTCCTCCCGTTGCCGTACTGTTGACGATCCCTTGATAAAATCCTTCTCTGCCTTTAGGAGCAAGCGAGTTGGCTATTGTCGGAACCGCCGGCCAAATGAGCATTTCACCAAGCGTCAGAATGATCATGGCAATGGCAAACCACTGAAATTGATCAGCAATCGACGCGACACCGAATGAAATCATGAAAATGACGGTACCGATCATGATTTGCAGCTTTAAATTGTTTTCAAAACGCTTGATCGCTTTGGATAACAGCGGTTGGGCAAGTACGATCAATGCCCCGTTTATCGTCCATAACAAGCTATATTGCTTTAGAGATATATTGATTTCCTGTGTATAGGTCGCAATGGTGGACTGCCATTGAACATATCCCATCCAGCATAACAGGTAGGCGACACAGATGAAGAGCAGCGCCTTCAGCTTTGATTTATCCTTGATCACCTTCGATTCATTCAAAACGGATGTTTGATGGACGGCGACGGAAATGTTCCGATAACCAAAGAAGGCAATGAAGAAAAAAACGATATACATACTCAGATTCGCTAAAAATATATAGTTAAAGGAGAATGAGGCTACGAAACCGCCTAATGCGGCCCCTGCGGCCACTCCGATGTTTTGAGCGACATAGACCGAATTGAAGGCTTTCCGTCCACCTTCCGGCCACACTGAACCTGCCAGGGCATACATGGAAGGAAATACGATACCAGAGCCGAATCCGACAATGGTCAGGAAGACGACATAGTATGAAAATCCATGCCATATATTCATTCCGATCAGTGCGGATAGCGTAATCGAAATGCCTGACAGGATCGAACGGTACCCTCCGAAACGATCGAACAGTGTCCCTCCGATCAGATTTCCGACGACACTCGCCCCTGCGTTCAACATCAGCACAATTCCCGCTACAGAGAGCGACTTTCCTAAATTTTCATGAAGGTAAATGGTATTAAGCGGCCATAAAAAAGAGGCCCCCGTCACATTCACCATCATTCCAATGACAAGTAACCATAATGATTTGGGCATCATTCTGCCCCCTTTCCACCCTTTTATTTCGAGTCCCAAAAGGATTTTACTCCTTTTTGGGGAAGGGGGCAAGAATTATTTCTTGAAATGGATGTCCTTTTTTACACAAGAAAAAAACCAGGTACCCCATGTTAAGAGTACCTGGCACTATCCGGTCATTTTCCGTTATGGTGATCGGATTTAACGGGCTGTCCCTGTTTTTCGTAGCGCTTTTTGGCTTCTTTGACAGGGTTGTTCTCAGCACCGAATTCCGTATCCAGTTTCCGGAAATCACTGCGGGTCTTTTGTTCAGGGTTGTTTTGATCAGAACGTGTACTCAATGTAATTTACCTCCTACTACATTCGGATCATGATCCAGCAAAATCATTTCATTTTGCAGATTCTGAAGTTGAAGCCTCATGCGGTGCAGTTGTTCCCGCTGTTGAGAGTTCGCACTGTTCGCCATGTGCGCGACGTCGTTGACGGCTTCTTCGAGCTGCTGCATGGCCTGTGTATACTCCACATCATGGTAATGCTCCTGCTGTGACCCTGATTTATATTGTTCTTGAGCGTAACGAATGGCATCTTCGCACTTTTGAATGCATTCATCCATCGAATTTCTTGTTGCCATTTCGACTACCTCCTTGACGGTTGGAATAAAGAAGAGGAAGGTCCCATCCTTACCTCCCCTCCATCTTAGTTTGAGCGCAAGCCACCCGTTTCAGAAGTGGTAATCTTCGCCTATTTCTCTTTGCAGGATACATTTGTCGCCCTGTTCATGATAAAATCACTTTGAACCTCATACATACTGAAACCATTTAGGGGGTGTTTGTCATCGGGACAAACCCATTTCCATATGCCACAGATTCAAAGCGATATCATACATGGAACTATCATTTACGAAACCATTTTGGACATAAAGTGTTTAAGGTTGCTCTAGACGGCGGCTTTGACTGCCCGAACCGGGATGGCACGGTCGCTCACGGAGGATGCACCTTTTGCAGTGCCGCCGGTTCAGGCGACTTCGCCGGAAGCAGGGTGGATCCTTTAGAAAAGCAATTCAATGACATCAAAGAAAGAATGCACAAGAAATGGAAAGACGGTAAATACATGGCGTACTTCCAGGCATTCACAAACACTCATGCACCCGTTGAAGTGCTTAGGGAAAAATACGAGTCTGTCCTTAAACAAGAGGGCGTCGTGGGCATTTCCATTGCCACACGCCCTGACTGTCTTCCTGATGATGTCGTCGAATACCTGGCCGAATTGAATGAAAGAACCTATTTATGGGTTGAGCTCGGACTTCAGACCGTTCACGAAAAAACCGCTGGATTGATCAATCGTGCTCACGATTACCAGTGCTATATGGAAGGTGTCCAAAAATTGCGCAAACACGGGATCAGGGTATGTTCCCATATTATTAACGGACTGCCCCAGGAAAATGAGGAAATGATGATGGAAACGGCGCGTGAAGTCGCGAAACTTGACGTTCAGGGAATCAAGATCCATCTCCTGCACTTACTGAAAGGCACCCCGATGGTCAAGCAATACGAAAAAGGACTGCTCGACTTCATGGACTTCGATCACTACGTGAAATTGGTCTGTGATCAGCTGGAAGTCCTCCCACCGGAGATGATCGTTCACCGCATTACGGGGGACGGACCTATCGATTTGATGATCGGACCGATGTGGAGTGTGAATAAATGGGGCGTACTGAACGCCATTGACGATGAACTGAAACGCCGGGACAGCTGGCAGGGGAAATTTTATAAAGTGGATGTGAAAGCATGAAATTAGATCGAATACTACCTTTTGCGAGGCAGCTGTTAGAAAGAGCTGTCAAACCGGGAGATATCACTATAGACGCAACGCTTGGGAATGGCCATGATACCCTGTTTCTTGCCCGCTTGGTTGGAGAGAATGGACGTGTATATGGTTTTGACATTCAGGAAGAAGCCATCCATAACACCAGGGAACAGCTCAGCACACATGATCTGGCCGATCGGGTGACCCTTTTTCACCAGGGACACGAGACCGTCATGAATGTCATCCCACCGCTGCACCACGGAAAAGTGACAGGGGCCGTCTTTAATCTTGGATACTTACCGGGCGGTGACAAGGAAATCGTCACCCGTCCAAAAACGACGATACTCGCGTTAAATCAAATTCTCGAAATGATGGCTCCTGAAGGGATCCTTGTTCTGGTGATTTACCACGGACATCCTGAAGGCGCGGTGGAACGGGATTACATCCTTCGCTACGTAGAACGACTGGATCAAAATTACGTTCATGTCCTGAGATATCAATTCATCAACCAGCTCAATAACCCGCCGTTTATTGTGGCGCTTGAGAAAAGATAAAGATAGGGACGGACCTCCGCGGAGGTCCGTCCCTCTTTTTTTATAATAATTCGTTCGCAATCAGCTCGAATGATTTGAGTTTATCTTTGAAATCGTAGGTGATGCTGACAAGCATGATTTCATCGGTTTGGTACTGCTCGCTTAGTGCGAGTAGCTTTTCTTTTACTTTCTTTGGACTTCCAACGACCATGCGTTTGCGATTTTCGCGCACTCTCATGGCTTCGAACGGTGTATACTGATACGCTGCCGCTTTCTCGGGGCTTGGCGTTCCGTTCGAGCGCATGCCCTGTTCGATCATGAGAATGGATAAATCAATGCTGGACGCGACTCTTTCCGCTTCTTCATCTGTTTCTGCGCAGATGGCAAATACGGCTACGATGTTCTTCGGCTCCTTCAGGTACTCAGATGGAACAAAATTGTTTCGGTAGGCTTGAGTGTATTGAGGGCCGCCTTCCCCATTGATGAACTGGGCAAAGGTATAAGGCAGTCCTTTTTGTGCTGCAAGCATGGCACTCGATGGACTTGATCCGAGCATCCAGACTTCCGGCATGGTTTTGATCATCGGAGCTGCTGTGAGTCCCTGGTACGGATGAGTATCAGGCAGGGAATCTGTCAGGTAGCCGAGAAGATCATCGATTTGTTCCGGGTAACGATTCACATCCCTCGGCTTTCCGTCATGGAGGGCCATTGTGGCCATCGGCATTCCGCCCGGAGCCCTTCCCAATCCCAAATCGATTCGATCAGGATTTAATCCTTCAAGCAAACGGAAATTTTCCGCTACTTTGTATGAAGAATAATGTGGAAGCATCACGCCGCCGGAACCTACACGGATCCTTGACGTATTTTGGGCGAGATGGGCAATCAACACTTCCGGTGATGAACCGGCAAGGCTCGTGGAATCATGATGCTCTGATACCCAGAACCGTTCAAACCCTAATTTTTCTGTATGTTTCGCTAATTCTACTGTATTATTTAAAGCCTCCTGCGGGCTCATTCCTTCGGCAATCGGTGACTGATCGAGTACACTTAGCTTCAAAATGGACATCTCCTTTAATTGATGTGTGTATTATTATCAATTCTGATGAAAAAAATGTCCACTAACATGCTTAAAGGGTGACCGCCTTGAAGGCAGTCACCCTTTTGATGTTACTTATTTTTTGTAAAGTAATACTTTACCGACTGTACCGTCAGCACTTTGTCCTGTCACACGGAAATTCAATCCGTAGTTCGGTACGTTACGTCCAGCGTCTACTAATCCTTTGTTGCTGTAATCCGCACTGTCACTGAATAATGGGTTTCGGGCAGTGTGGTTGTCTGTCATTGTGGTGCCCAGTAATTCAGAGTAATCTAGGAACATTTTCTCTGATTTGTTCAGGCTGAATGCCGCATCGTGAATCTGGTAGCGGGTGGATCCAACATCACCGTTACTCCAGTAATTTGTAGTTTGATCCGCATCGACCACTCCAAGGAATCCGTCTCCAGGATGGATTCCAGTCCAGTTTTCACTGTATTGATTATCCACATACCATACAACTAAACCTTCATTATATTCCATTAAGCTAGCTCCACGGCGGATGTTGGCAAGACCTTCATCTACACCGTTGTGGCTGCGCCATTCCAATAGGTAGTAGTGGTCAGAGCGTTTGATCCCGTCGTCTTTCGTGAATCCATCTAAAGTGAATTTAGCATCGCCTTCAGCGTCATCAAACACTACTTCTTCTCCATCAACGACTACAGAAAGGTCGTCTGCATATAGACCTGGGTTAGATACAGCACCATCTGTTACGTACTCGATTGCAATTTCTACTTCTTGACCAGCATAAGCTGAAAGGTCAAATGAAGCGTCAACCCAGCCGTTGGATGAACCAGTGATTCCATTACCTAGATTCGCATCATAAGGATTCTCATCCGTTGTAATGTCACTTGCCACCGGTTCACCGTTAACTGTCACATACGCGTAATCCCAATCCTTTTCAATGTCATACCAAGCTTTGAAGTTGAATTGAGCAGAAGTCGCATTGGTTAGATCTACCGTTTTCGTTAAGTTATTGTGTAAATCATCTGCACTCCCTGAGAAGTACTCTGACTTACCGCTTGCAGGCTCATTGATGACCGTCTCTTTTTGAGGAAGATTCACTTTCACTACATCATGATTTGTTCCTTTTGTAGCAGCTTCGTCCAGAAGGACTTCTTTTGATCCCTTTTCTAGATCATTAAGATTTACTTCGGTTCCAGTCTGCCAATTTCCTTTTGCACCTTCATTATCCACTACAGCAGAAGCCTGTAGCATCTCTTTCGCGTAAGGACTGAATCCTGTCGGCTGCGCACCAGGGATGTCCCCTGCCCAGCTTCCGCTTGCCATGATGGACCAGTAGCTTACCGCTTCACCGGCACCTGAGTACTGAGTATCATACTCATCAGGTAATCCCAAGTCATGGCCGAATTCATGGGCCATTACTCCGACTGCACCGTCTTCAGGTTCGATTGTGTAGTCGTAAGCATACATGGTGCCTTCTCCCCAATAATCAACTTCAGGTGTTGGAGATCCAGCAATCGGGAAGATTCCTCCAAGGTTCCAACGGTGAGACCAGATAGCGTCAGATCCTAAAGATCCACCACCGGCTTCTTCACCTACACCGGAGTGAATGACCATCAAGTGATCGACAAGTCCGTCCGCCTCAAGATAATTCCCGTCACCATCAAGATCGTATCGATCCCATTGGTCATATTTTGCAAGATCAACTTCTGGGTCTGCAGCCGCTTTGGCAAGGGCTTCTTTAATCAAGCCACGGGCATTTACATCGCTGCCATCCGGCTGTGGATCATTCCCACCATACTCAGCGGCATTTTTTTCAGCAGTATACCATCCAGCAACTTCACCATCTACTGAATAACTTCCACCTGACTGCTGTTCATAATACTGTTTCATTGAAACATATGTCTTACCGTCTGGCCCTGTCCAGCCGCCATCTCCGAATAACATATCCTGGTAATGCTCACGTGAATAAGCATCCTCACCGTCATAATACATATCTGTTTCATCAGCAGTCATGGAATTATGAGGCTTGTCCGGGTAATCAACGAGAAGTACCAATACTTCGTCGGTACGCTTCTTCCCATCGTATGCTTCTTCCTTGACTGAATCAGGTGTATTTTTCTTGGCTTGTCCAAGCTTATTTCCCTTACCTGAAGTCAAACCATTACTCTTCATTTCTTCTTTCAGCTTGGCTTTCGTTTCCGCTGCTTCATCATGAAGTTCCCCTGCTTGTTTCTTAGCAGAATCCGCTTTTGCTTTCAGGAACTTTTGCAATCCCTTCTGAGCTTCTGCAGCTGTCGCATTCTTCTTGATCTTTCCTTCTTTCTTCAGCATCTCGATCAGGCGTTCATCGTTCGCGATTCCTAAATCGAATGCCCCTCCTCCATGCTTATGATCATATTTCACCGTTGGCTTCGCTAACACATTCTGCGGCCCAACCGTAGCAGCTGATGCAGGTACAGCAAATGCCCCTACACTTAACGCGGCGGCCATGGCCATGGATAATACTTTACGTGATTTCAAGCACGATTCCCCCTTAGTTATGTACTAAATATTTACACTAACTACAATATACTCCACTATTCTGAAAAGTAAATATATTCAGATAGCAATTGGTTATTTAGGATTACGAAATAATAGGAATATAGTTAAATAGTTTCATATAAGGAAAACAAATTAACAGGACTATTGACATACTTCTAAATAATTCAACAAAAATTTTATGTATAAATATGGTAGTAAAGGTCGTATTTAGAAAGTTTTTGCCCGACTATTGTTTGATAAAATAGACAAAAAAAGGGACGGACCTTCGAATATCCATCCGAAGGTCCGTCCCTCTTTTTGCTTATGATGTTTTTTTGCGGTTTCTCCATTTGCGGTAGATTTTGCCGTTCAGGTAGAAGAATCTGGTGATCCAGCCGGCTTCTCCGATGAATTGTTTGGAGAAGGATTGGACGCTGGCCTGTTTATTGGCTTTATCGTCCGACAGATACACCCCGATGAGCCCTTTGTTGATCAAACGGTGAAAATGGGCATGGGGAAGCTCGAGGGTATGTTCATCGGCTTTCTGCAGGAAATGGAGCAATCGTTCTTTCAGATGCTCATCATCGTCGTAATAGAAGCAGAAGTTTAGATCTCCTCCCTCATGATCTTCATCCTGATCGATGAAGTAATCCAGGAGGATATGTAAGCCTTGGATATAAGGGAAATAACCGCGTTTGATCTTCTCTGTATACGAAGGTTGAAAATCCGTGCGACAAGCGTATGAAACCAGACAGAAAATGCCCAGGGTCGAACCGGAACAGGCGGAAAACTCGTACCAGTCCATTTCAGGAAGATTGGGACGGTGAGTTTCAAACCAATCCTGAAGCCTGCGCACCCTTTCTTCTTTCTTCACGTGTTTATGTATCTGCAGGTCGCAATAATACTCACATAATTCGAGCAGATCACCCTTGATATCGTCGTAGTGACTTAATGTCCCGAGAACGGACTGGCACGTCAGGACCAGATCCCTGAGGTATCCGCCATCATCCTGATCCCGCCTTAATGCATAATAATTGACAGGTTCCGCATCAACCGTCAAGGAATCCTTCATGGACTGGTGAAGAAGGGCAAAGTCGTCCGGGTCGAGTGAGACACTGCGGTCGCACAGATTATCCAAATAATCGCTGATTGTCTGATAGGCTACGATGAATCGGATCGTGGCAGCTTTTTGATCCAGCGCCAGAAGGGAAAGGATCGCCCCTCCCTCGCAGTGGAACGTCTTATGCTCAATGCTCGCGAGCGCCTGATTTCTCAGCTCTTGATTCGGTATCTCTTCTGCCCGTCTCTTCCAGCCGTCCAGTTCCTTATGGACGATTGGAAAAACAGTGCGGTACACCCTTGTCATCAGTGAAAAAGGATCACTTGGTATCGACAATTCCATCACCTCTTTTACAAAATATATCCCAGCGCTTTCAAGCGGCTTTCAATGAAAATCTTTGAGTATTCATAGATTTCTTCTCTTTCCGGTTCGTTATAAATTTCATGATAGCACTTTGGCCATTCTTTGTAATGCATTTCAGATAAAGACAGCTCATTGAACCATTTTTTCACGATTTTCTTATCGACGATCTTATCGTCACCCGCCTGCATCACAAGCAACGGGACGTCGGGCATCTTTTCCAGGTTGGCAAATGCTGCTTTCATGGCCTGTACGAGCTCCCTGTACCAGCGGACAGACACTTTGGTTATATACAGTGTGTCATTACTGTCGATTTCGCGGACATCGGCATTCCGTGTCGCCATATCAATTGTCAACCCTGATGGGAACTTCACCATCGGAGCGATTTTATTTAACCCGAGTGACAAAAGCTCGACCGGTTTGGCCGGGGTCGTCACCAATCCAAGACACGGGGAGGATAAGATGACACCGGCTACGTTCACATGGGATTCCTGCAGGAGGCGGACTGCTATTAGCCCGCCCATACTATGACCGATCACAAAGACAGGCAATTCGAATTGATAGGCTGCCTGCACCCAGTCCTTCACTTCCACAATGTATTCATCAAAGGAATCGATATGTCCCCTTTGACTTCGGGACGTCATTCCCTGACCGGGTAAATCACCCATGACGACGTGAAAGCCCGATGAACGCCACATTTCAATGAGCCAACCGTATCTGCCATGGTGTTCCATAGCGCCATGAATGATGACGATGACTGCCTTTGCCTCTTGATCTGATTCCCATTTCCACATGGCAAATCCTCCTTTATAGTTCTCTATATGAATGAATTCTGCTACCATTATTATAATAAATATTAGTGAAAGGGGTAGTGAAAAATGCTCTATCCGTATTATGATAAAAAACCGGTGATCGCCCATTCGGCTTTCATCGCCGATTATGTGACCATCTCTGGTGACGTTGAGATCGGAGAAGAATCAAGTATCTGGTTCAACACCGTCATCAGGGGGGACGTCGCCCCGACTAAAATCGGTGATAAAGTAAATATACAGGATAACTCGATCCTTCATCAGAGTCCAAATAACCCTCTTATCCTTGAAGATGAAGTGACCGTCGGCCATGGGGTGATCCTCCATAGCTGCAAGATCAGGAAAAAGGCGTTGATCGGCATGGGATCGATCATCCTCGACAATGCCGAGATAGGCGAAGGAGCCTTTATCGGAGCCGGAAGCCTTGTCCCCCAAGGGAAGGTCATCCCTCCCAATACCCTCGCATTCGGACGGCCGGCAAAAGTCGTGAGGGAGCTGAATGAGCACGACATCAGTGAAATGAAGCGCATCTCAAGGGAATACGCAGAAAAAGGTCAGTATTATAAAAGCATCAAACCGTTTTAACTTCCTATACTTGGGATACCCCATCCATCCCCGGAATACTCATGGAAGATTTTCTTGACGGTCCGACGCCCGACAGAAACCAACCCGGAATGCAGTCACGAAAAAAGACCAACACCCTAAAAAGTGTTGGTCTCTTCTATCTTCCCTTATTCGCCCAGTGCTTCTGCTTTTAATGCTTCCGCTTTGTTTGTGCGTTCCCAAGGAAGATCGATGTCATTGCGGCCGAAGTGTCCGTAAGCAGCTGTCTGCTTGTAGATCGGACGACGAAGGTCGAGCATCTTGATGATTCCTGCTGGACGAAGGTCAAAGTTATTGCTCACAACGTCAATTAACACATCTTCTGATACTTTTCCTGTTCCAAATGTATCAACGGAGATGGATACGGGCTTCGCAACCCCGATTGCATACGCTAATTGCACTTCGCACTTCTCGGCAAGTCCCGCTGCCACGATGTTCTTCGCAACATAACGTGCTGCATAAGCTGCTGAACGGTCCACTTTCGTTGCATCCTTACCAGAGAATGCCCCGCCACCGTGACGTGCGTATCCGCCGTATGTGTCAACGATGATTTTACGTCCTGTAAGTCCCGCATCACCTTGTGGTCCGCCGATTACGAAACGGCCAGTCGGATTGATGAAGTATTTAGTCTGTTCATCGATCAATTCTTTCGGTACAACCGGATCGATGACATATTCTTTCAGGTTACGCTGGATTTGCTCAAGCGTCACTTCCGGGTGATGCTGAGTGGAAATAACGATCGTGTCGATGCGGACAGGCTTATCGTTTTCATCATATTCAACGGTTACTTGCGTTTTCCCATCCGGACGCAGGTAAGGAAGGATTTCTTCTTTACGAACTTCCGTTAAGCGGCGGGAGATTTTGTGCGCAAGGGAAATCGGAAGAGGCATAAGCTCTTTCGTTTCATTACAAGCGAATCCAAACATCAGTCCTTGGTCACCTGCACCGATTGCATCGATTTCTTCATCCGTCATTTGACCTTCACGTGCTTCAAGAGCCTGGTCGACACCTTGAGCGATATCGGCAGACTGCTCATCGATGGAAGTCAGCACCGCACACGTTTCAGCATCAAATCCGTATTTTGCACGAGTATAGCCGATTTCACGGATCGTTTCACGGACGATTTTCGGAATATCGACATACGTATTTGTTGTAATTTCACCTGCAACCAGAACAAGACCCGTTGTAACAGATGTTTCACACGCTACACGCGCATTCGGATCGTTGGTAAGAATTGCATCAAGAATTGAATCAGAGATTTGGTCACAAATTTTATCTGGATGTCCTTCGGTTACGGACTCAGATGTAAACAGACGACGTTTAGTTGACATCAAGGTTCCTCCTTAAGCATATTTGTCGGAAATACTTCCAACAAAGCAGTAAACAGATACGGTACTCATTTCCCTAAGTAGTATGAAGTAAACATGATTCTTTTATAAATAAATCATGATTTATGTGCATGTGGTCCACTATAAACAGAAAAAACCCTTCCTCGGGAAAAATTCAGAGGAAAGGTTTCAGATCATAGCCGCGCCTTTTCTCTCTTATCGTTCAAGGTTTTAGAGACCTTGCCTCAGTTTAGCACCTTCGCTTAATCGGATCGTTTAAGAAATGCGATCCATTCACTATTTAGCAGGTTGCTGGGTTTCATAGGGTCTGCTCCCTCCACCAGCTCAGGATAAGAGTATCCGTTCAAGGAACAATGATAACGTTTAGGACAAGAGGTGTCAACTTTTTTTCGAATGTAAGGTTTAACCATTCATTGGCCCCTTTATTAGCCTTCAACCCGCACTTCTCATTGAAATAACCTAATGGGGGTCATCAGGCTAACCATTCCATTGTCCATGTCATATATATAAGAAGAAACAAGCTTTATTCGGTTGAAAAATGTGACAAAATGAAGACACATTATAAAATTAAATAAATAGTATAGACTAATAGCTTGATTGTGTTATACTATTTTTGTAAAGTAAACGATACCATTTAAATAAATTTATATAAAGGAAGGGTTCGAATGAATTCAGTGAGCATGTCTAATGAATTAACGGAATTACTTAATGGTCAAAACATCCAGGAACAATTATCTGTTTCTCAACTAGTCGAAAAGGTCCTTCAACGAAATGAAGGCGTTTTAACTTCATCAGGTGCAATCAGAGCAGAAACTGGTAAATACACAGGACGCTCTCCTAAAGATAAATTTATTGTAGAAGAACCAACGACGAAAGATAAAATCGAATGGGGTTCTGTCAATCAGCCGATCTCATCGGAATCATTCGATAAATTATATACGAAAGTCATCGAATACTTAAAAGAAAAAGAAGAAGTATTTTCATTTAAAGGGTTCGCAGGTGCCGACCCGAAACATAGACTGCCGATCCAGGTGATCAATGAATTTGCCTGGCATAATCTGTTTGCCCATCAATTATTCATTCGCCCGGAAACAGAAGAGTTGAAAGATCATCAATCCGAATTCACCGTCATTTCAGCACCGAACTTCAAGGCTGATCCGGAAGTCGATGGTACACACTCTGAAACGTTCATCATCGTTTCATTTGAAAAAAGAATCGTATTGATCGGCGGAACGGAATATGCCGGTGAAATGAAGAAGTCGATCTTCTCTGTCATGAACTATGTACTGCCTGAATCCGATATCCTGTCCATGCACTGTTCTTCAAACGTCGGACGCGAAGGCGATGTCGCGTTGTTCTTCGGATTATCCGGTACTGGTAAAACGACTTTATCCGCAGATCCGAACCGCCGTTTGATCGGTGATGATGAGCACGGATGGTCCCCGAACGGTGTATTCAATATCGAAGGCGGCTGCTATGCTAAATGTATCGGATTGACACGTGAGAAGGAGCCACAGATTTTCGATGCGATCCGTTTCGGTTCCGTACTTGAAAATGTCGTTCTGGATGACATGTCCCGCATCCCGGATTATGATGATAACACTTTAACAGAAAACACGCGTGCTGCCTACCCCCTTCAAGCGATGGAAAACATCGTGGAGCCAAGTATCGCAGGACACCCAAATACGATTGTATTCCTGACAGCTGATGCATTCGGCGTATTACCTCCGATCAGCAAGCTGACAAAAGAACAGGCAATGTATCATTTCTTAAGTGGATATACATCAAAGCTTGCAGGTACTGAGCGTGGAATCACTTCACCGCAAGCAACTTTCTCCACTTGCTTTGGATCTCCATTCCTTCCGCTTCCTGCCACTCGTTACGCAGAAATGCTCGGGAAGAAGATCGATGAGCACAATGCACAGGTATTCTTGGTGAACACTGGATGGACCGGTGGAGAATACGGTGTCGGAAACCGCATGAAGCTTTCTTACACCCGTGCCATGATTCAAGCCGCTCTTGAAGGCGAGCTGACGAATGTTGAAACGGCGACAGATGAAATATTCGGCCTGAACATCCCGGTTCACGTCCCTGGTGTTCCAGACGAAGTGCTTCAGCCTAAGAAGACCTGGTCCAATGAATCCGCTTATGAAGCGAAGGCAAAAGAACTTGCTCACAAGTTCAACGAGAACTTCAAAAAATTCTCAAACGTCCCTTCTGACATCGAACAAAAAGGCGGCCCGTCCGTTCAATAAATCAGCCTGACATACAAAGGTCCGTCCCTCAACCACGAGGGACGGACCTTTGTTATGGTTATAGCCCTTTTTTCCGGCCGGTGATTCTGTTGAATAAGAATACGACAACGGCGATTATCAGTAGAACATGTATGACGGCTCCACCGATTTTAAAGATCAATCCCAGTAACCAAAGAACTAATAAAATTCCGATGATGGTCCAAAGCATATGTGCTCCTCCTTATAACTGTTCTTGCTCCTAAGTTTCCCTAATAGCCGGATTTTAAAACCATTACCAATTCCCTATCCTGTTTTCTGATTTTACGCAAAAATAACACTTTACTAAATATTACTAATTTTGGTATGATAATGATTAAATTTTACAGGGGGAATAGAGATGATCAGACAGCTTACAGAAAAAGATCATGACTTATGCCAGCAGCTTATTCAACAACAGCCTGCTGAAAATTTATTCATTATCGGGGACATTGAAGCCTTTGGGTATGAACAGGATTTCCAGAAAATCTGGGGAGATTTTGATGAGGATGGAAACTTAAGGGGGATTCTTCTAAAATACCGTGAAAACTTCATTCCGTATTCCATGGGGGAATTTGATGCAGAAGGATTTGCCGCGATCATCAACGGGACGGAAGACTACAGCATCGTTTCAGGATTAAAACGGATCGTCACTGAAGTTGAACCCTACCTATCAAGAAAGATCGATTCGAAAAGACATATGTTTTATGCCAAATGCGATAGTACCTCTTCCATGGAAGACCGGGACCTGCCCCATGTGAAAGAGGCCAGGATTCCTGATTTACCGCAACTGGTAGAGCTTTTAAACGCTATCACTGAATTCAGCGGAGGAAGTTTTACAGTGGAGAAACGAAAGCACGGGATGGAAAAAGGGGTTGCCCGCAGCTACTTCGTGGAACAAGATGGAAAATTTGTTTCTTCCGCATCCACTACGGCAGAAAACAGCATGTCCGCCATGATCGTCGCTGTATGCACCCACCCCGGGTATAAGAAAAAGGGATATGCGACAGAGTGCATGACAAAGCTTTGCAGGGATGTTCTAAACGAAGGGAAAGAGCTTTGCCTTTTCTATGATAATCCTGAAGCAGGAAAAATATATAAGCGTATTGGATTTAAGGATATCGGGTACTGGTCCATGTATAAATTCCAATAAAAAAAGTGGATTCCTAAACAATAGGAGTCCACTTTTTCTTATGCGGCCACTTTCCGATTCTGAATTAATTTCGCCTGGACCAAACGCTTTCTTACCGTAATGCCAATCCAGCTTGCGAGGAATGCTTTGATCAGGCCGACTACGATAAACGGGTATACTCCCGCTGCCATGGCCTGGCTCCAGCCAAGGTCCGCCACATATTTCAGTTGAATGGTACCCAGGATCAGTGTGATAATCATTCCAACCGTATTGGCGATCATCGCCATCGGAATCGAGAACTTCGTTTTTTCAAGTATAAGACCCGTAAAGAACGCAGCGACGATAAACCCGAAAATATATCCTCCGGTCGGGCCTACAAGTACTTGTGCCCCACCGCTGAAGCCGGCAAACACAGGCACACCTACAGCACCGAGTGCCGCGTAGCAAATCAAGGACAATGCACCGTATCTGCTTCCAAGAATCGTAGCCGTGATCCCGACAGCCAGGGTTTGTCCGCTGATGGGAACAAGTGGAAGCGGTATTTCAATCTGGGCGAAGATCCCTGTCATCGCCGCAAAGATGGCACAGTGAATGAGCATCCTCAATTTTTCTCCATTCATGTTCAAATCCCCCTTTTGTATGTAAACTTCATATATCAATAAGTTTACACAAATTAAAGGGATTATGGAAGAACAATTTCTCTTCCCTGAATGCCTTTCTCTTTGGTTTAGAGTGAACAGGAATTAACGCATTATCTTTTCCTTGACTGCTTTCACCTTCACAGGGTCGATCCCCGACTCATAACTTCCATTCATGCGTACCCCTGAACCGAAATGATATTCCTTTGCATGCAACGTTCTGTGTATTCCCTCGATATTTTCCAAAGTAAGGCCCGATCCGGGCATGATAACCGGTCCGGAAACTGCCTCGACGTCCTGCATCTTTTTGATTATGCCCACCCCTTCACTCACACTTTCTTGGCCACCTGAGGTGAGGACCCGATCAATTTTTAAATCGGTTCGGCAAAGGGTCTTATAAAGGGCAACCGGGTCGTTGGAAGCGTCAATGGCCCGGTGAAAGGTGACGGACTGTTTTCCGGCCGCTTTTACGACCTTCCTTAATGCATCCTGGTCCAGCTCTCCATCAACCGTCAAAGCCCCAAATACGATTCCCTGGACTCCAATCTGATGAAAGGTCTCCAATTGATTCATCATTTCCATAAGCCCGGTTCTTCCATAGGAAAACGACTTACTGTGGGGACGCAGCATGACCTGGACAGGAACGGAAACAGCCTCGATGACTCTTTCAATCATTTGATAGGAAGGTGTCAGTCCCCCCTCTTGTATGACGGATACCAATTCAAGCCTGTCCGCTCCGGAAGCTTCTGCCACTCTCGCATCTTCCTCATTTAATACAATCACTTCCAATTTACTCATGATGATTACTCCTTACGTCATAGTGTTCCTTTTACTCTATCATAAGTGGAAATGAAATCGGATTGTCCAAAAAAAGAAACATGTTACCGTACAACCCTGAATATCCTTTGAATATGTGCGGAAGGAAAAAGGAGGAGAAACATGAAGCGCCTGATTTTTTTACTACTATGTGTGTTCGTGTTAAGTGCATGCGGGGAGAAAAAACCTGCATCCTATGAATTATGCGGATATGGGGATATGATGGTCGTGAATGACAAGGAGTACGTGAAAGTATCTGCCGAGAAGAAACTGACCCTCGACCAAAAGGTGGGATCCATCAAAGAAAAGATCGAAACCAAGTACCATCCCGTCAATGATTTTACAGCCAATACACTGGCGGAAGGGACACCCATTTATAGTGTGAAGGACCACAAGAACTATCTTATCGCACAAACAAAGGATAACCGCTATCTTTTATATGAGGAAATCAACTGAAAAAGAGGGCTGTAAGCGTCTGTTTACAGCCCTCTTTTTTTCTATTCATAACGCCTATTGATCCTTCATCCAGGAACAGAGCATGGAAACGATCTGTTGGTTCTTTCTGGGAGGGAAATAGTGCGTATACTCTTTGAAGTAATAGGAGGAGACCGGTTTTCCGAGCTCCCTCAATCTCTTTTCCAATCGATAAGCATGGTCGACAGAAACGTTCCGGTCTTTTTCCCCATGAATGATCAATACCGGTGCATCCAGGTACTCGAGTGAGTATAGAGGGGTGCGCCATTCATATCGTTCGGGTACTTTATTGGGGCTCCCCCCGATCACTCGCTTCATCATCCTGCGAAGATCCTTCCTCTCGTCATAGGTCAGGAACATATCCGACACGCCTCCCCACGTGACGACGGAGGTGACGTCCCTTGATTCAATCCCTGCCATCAATGCCATGACACCGCCCCTGGAAAAGCCGAATACGTGAATTCTGTCCGGTGCTGCGGCTGAATGGTTTTTCAATAATTCAATGCCGGATATAGCATCTTCCCGGTCGTCCCCTGCAAAATCCTCATTCCCTTCTCCCCCAAGATTCCCCCTGTAAAATGGTGCAAATACAATGAAGCCGTGAGAAGCGAATTGAGCGATCCGCGCCGGCCTCACCATCCCGACACCCTTGATTCCTCCTCTTAAATAAAGAAAACCGTCGTACTCCCCCTTAAGGGCTGGCTCTGCTAATAATCCCTTCACCCTGAGCCCGGATGATATATACGTGACCTCATATAACTCCACATGTGGGTTTGGCGAGGGAAACAATGTTTTCTTCACAATCGTTCCGTTCTTCATATTCTCTTCCTTTCAAAACGTGCAATGGGTATTCACACATTTTTTTACTCTACATAGAATATTTTAGCAAATCTAAATAGGCGATGTGAAATAGAGCTTTTCATCACCATCCTACCCTGCCGCCTGATAGATAAACAAAGTGAAGAGAGTTGCACTCATCCTGAACATTGATATTCAAAGAAGATCAGAGGAGGAAGATTGAATTGAGAAAATGGATTCGTAGTGGTTTCGGTGTATTTCTCATTCTCACGCTGACCATCGGGCTGACCGCCTGCGGAGAAAAAGAGGACGCTGTACAAAAGGTCCGTGTAGCGGAAGTGACCCGCTCGATCTTTTATGCACCTGAATATGTAGCGATTGAAAAAGGATTCTTCAAGGAAGAAGGGCTCGATATCGAACTGACCACCACCTGGGGCGGGGATAAAACGATGACCACCCTATTATCAAACGGGGCGGATGTGGCACTGGTCGGATCTGAAACGTCCATATATGTCCATGCACAGGGCTCTGATGATCCCGTCATCAACTTTGCCCAATTGACCCAGACGGATGGAACGTTCCTCGTCTCCAGGGAAAAGGTGGAGAACTTTGAATGGGATCAGCTGAAAGGTTCAACCTTCCTTGGCCAGCGTAAAGGCGGCATGCCGCAAATGGTCGGGGAGTTCGTATTGAAGCAGCACGGCATCGACCCTCAGAACGATTTAAACCTGATCCAAAACATTGATTTCGCCAACATCGCCAATGCCTTCGCGTCCGGTACAGGTGATTACGTCCAATTATTCGAACCGACCGCTTCCATCTTTGAAAAAGAAGGAAAAGGCCATATCATCGCATCCTTTGGAACGGAATCAGGTCACGTGCCGTACACAACCTTCATGGCCAAGGACAGTTACATGAAAGAAAACAAAGAGACCGTGGAGAAATTCACGAAAGCCCTTTATAAAGCGCAGCAATGGGTGGAAGGACACTCAGCGGCGGACATCGCCAAAGTGATCGAGCCGTACTTTGAAGATACAGAACTGGACTTGATCGAAACGGTGGTGGACCGCTATAAATCACAAGGATCCTTCGCCACAGACCCGATCCTCGACGAAGAAGAATGGAATAATCTTCAAGCCATCATGGATGAAGCAGGGGAGCTTCCTCAGTCCGTCGATCACAAAACACTCGTCAACACATCCATCGCCGAAAAAGCATCAAAGTAGCAATACCCGGGGGCTGACACATGTCAGCCCTTCCGTTGTAAAAAATTCGAAAATGGAGGCTTAAAACAGTGAACTTTCTATCGATCGATTCCGTCCACCACACCTACTTTTCACCGAAAACGGCCACCCATGCCCTCTCAGACATTACATTACAGGTAGAAGAAGGTGAATTCGTCTCGTTCATCGGTCCATCGGGATGCGGCAAAACGACGCTGCTTTCCATTGTCGCCGGACTCATCAAGCCGACGCAAGGGACGGTGATGTTAAACGATAAGCCCATAGACACGATGAAAAAGAAATTGGGTTATATGCTGCAGCAGGATTATCTGTTTCCCTGGAAGACGATCGAGGAGAATATCTTTCTCGGCTTGACCATTATGGGGAACCTGACGGAGGAAAAAAGAAAAGAAGCCCGGGCTTTATTGAACGAAATGGGACTCGAGGGGGTAGAGACCTCATACCCCCGTGAATTATCAGGGGGGATGCGGCAACGGGTGGCACTGATCCGGACCCTCATCACGGAGCCACAATTACTTCTGTTGGATGAGCCATTCTCAGCACTTGATTATCAAACGAAATTAAAATTAGAGGATCTCGTGTTCTCCACCTTGAAGTCATTTGGGAAAACCGCCATCCTTGTCACCCATGATATCGGGGAAGCCATCTCCATGAGTGACCGCATCATTCTCTTTGGATCGAAACCGGGGCGCATCCACACCATATTCGAGGTACCAGGACCGCTAAGAGAATTGATGCCCTTTGAGGTCAGGAATCATGAAGCATACCCCGGGTTTTTCCAGACGATATGGAAGGAGCTTGAAAAACTTGAATCAAGAATCGATCAAACAAAAACATCTTGAATACATTCAATCTCTCAAAAAAGAACAGCGCTGGGTTTGGTTTTATCAAGCCCTTATCTTCACCGTTTTCTTCTCCCTGTGGGAAATGGCCAGTCGAAATAGCTGGGTGGACCCCCTTATTTTCAGCTCACCCTCAAAAATATGGAAGCTGTTCATCGTCAAAATCGGGGACGGGAGCCTTTTAGCCAATCTGTCCGTGACCCTCGGGGAAACCGTCATCGGATTCATTCTCGGCACCCTGCTCGGGACCTTGCTTGCCGCTTTACTATGGTGGTCACCCTTCCTTTCCAAGGTGCTCGACCCCTACCTTGTCATCCTGAACGCGATGCCAAAGGTCGCCCTCGGGCCCATATTGATCGTCGGGCTCGGACCGGGCTTCACGTCCATCATTGCCATGGGGACCGTCATTTCGGTCATCATCACCACCATCGTCGTCTATACATCTTTCCGGGAAGTCGACCCGAATTATTTAAAGGTGATGCAGACGTTCGGGGCAAAACGGGGACAGATGTTCAAAGAAGTCATCCTGCCTGCCTCCTTCCCGACGATCATCTCGACCTTAAAGGTAAACGTAGGTTTGTCATGGGTCGGGGTCATCGTAGGGGAATTCCTTGTGTCCGCCAAAGGACTCGGATATATGATCATCTACGGATTCCAGGTTTTCAATTTCACCCTTGTCCTTCTCTCGCTTCTTGTGATCGCCGTATTCGCAACGATCATGTATAAGCTTGTGGAGCAACTTGAGAAAAAGTGGATTAAGTCATAAGTCCAAGATGTGTCAGCCTATTCATTGCCAGTTCCACTACCAGGTCCTTCATGATGAAACTGAACGAAGGGTCGTCATGGACTTCCGAGAAATCACCGCTCCAGAGGACGGAACCATCTGTTTCCAAATAGTCCTCTTTCTGTATGAGTTCTTCGGTTTCAGCAAAGAAGATCGTTTTCACAAATGGCGTGTGGTCATGGACCTTGTACTCCCCTATGAAGACGGGATCCATGATCACTCCCCCCGTCTCTTCAAATGTTTCCCGTATCGCCGCTTCCTCAAGGGTCTCCCCCGGCTCACGCTTTCCACCCGGAAACTCGAGACCTCTTTTTTTATGCCGTGTCAGCAGCCATTTCCCTTCATGGCGGCAGATCACGAGCAAGTGATACGATTCCTGTTGAAACCGTCCCTTGTCAAAGGACATTTCCACTTGCTTGCCATTTTCATCAATAAACTGTTCCATCTGACGTCACCTCATCCGTACACGCTTTTCTCCATCTAACCATAAATAAAAAGCATTGGTCCACAGATATCACTTCTGAACCAACACTTTTTGTCATTATTCTTGTTTTTCATGAGATTTCTGATTCAGGATGCCGATGCTTTCGATGAATCTCTTTACTTCCTCATCCCCCAGACGGTGGAGCATTCCATATACTTGATGCAGGTTATCATCATAGGCATCGTTTTCCCTGTCATAATGATATTGAATATAAGGGACATGCGCCCGGTAGAAATTTTGCCAATCAACCGAGTGATTGGAATCGAACACTTCCCGAAGCTGGGTGATTTCTTCATCGGTTGCAGATATTTTAAAGTTCCATTCGGAATCGGTCGAACTTCTTGAAATTTCACCGGTGGCCACTTCAATATAGTAATCATGTCGTTCTTCGTTCATCTTCCCACTCCTTCACTGTACTTACCCTTCATTTTCCTCAATTGACGGAATTCTATTCACTTCGATTTTCTCTTCAACACCTCTATCGCTTTCCGCATGAACTCCGGCACGGGGACTCCCGCCCTCCCGACATTCTCGATGATCGAAATCATTTCATTGCATAAATAAAAAATAATCGTCGCATTACGAATAAAGTGTTGATTTGTTAGTATAGTATCAATAAGGTGGGCAACCGTGACAAGGGAAAAAATCAGCACTTTCCGCCCGATCCCTTTCATCCCGGATTGACTTGACAACTTCCCTTCAATTCCGCTTACAATCATACCCGTGAAGTAATCGAGGACCACGACAATCAAAAGAAAAGTGATCAACATGTCCCACTCTCCAAAAAGGTTAAGAATAATGGCACTCAAACCTGACCCAACGAACAGCATGCTTCTCGCCAAATAAAGCAACTCCTTTTCTTAATGGTTGGTTTTTGTTAGACAACGCTTTGATCAATTTGGGAATCGGGCCGGAGCGGTCTGCTGCTTACCTGGCAAAAACGCCTCGGAACACCTTCCCATGGTTAAAAAGTCCGGTAATGGGTAAAGACAAATAAGAGTTGTCCTAGCATAATATGTAGAGTAATTCATAAACGTTCATGTTAAAATGGAACAAAAGGGAGGTGAAGTGCATGAAGTTGATCGAAGAGATTTATGAAATGTACCGTGGAAGAATCAAAGGTACTGACGAAGACTTAGACCTCATTGCCCTTACAATCTTAGAAGATACCTCTAGGAACGAATTATTGGAACTTATACAGGAAATGGAAACAGAAGAATTACAATACTTCTTCCGCTTATACATATTTGAAACATTGAAAGAGAAATGGTCCAACAGCGAAGAAAGAGTAAGGCTTGAGAAGAAAAGCTTACATTAAAAAAACCTTTACACATAGAAAAAGCGTTGTCCCGAAACCCTCAGGAACAACGCTTTTTTTCATCCCTTTACATCCACCACATGCCCTTTACTTGGATGCGGAGCAGGTTGACTTACCTGCATATCCTTCATCATCACGGTGACTTGTGCCGCTTGAGTCGCCATCTGACTTTTCAGCAAATTCATACTGAGCGTCCTCTGAAGCTCTGCCACCTGTTTCCCCATCATAGAAGAGATTTCCATGGTAACTCCCCCCTCGTTTCGGCTTTCAAGAATGGTACATACTACCACTATAATCAGAATAACAAACATCCAATGGTAATCATAGGAAACGTCATAAAAAAGTTGTTTTTACTCCATGAATGACCAATCGTTCTATGGTAAAATAGTTTTAAAAAAGGGGGTTGCATGATGTCGGTGACTCTAGTCCTGATCATCGCGGTGGCCATATGTATCCTTGTGATTTTCGTCAGCGCGCTTACCACGTCCAAAGCCTATACAAGCGTTAAACATACAGTCGATCCTCTCGAAAATAATCCTCACCTCGAAAAGATGAAACAGGAAGAGGAAAAAAAAGAGTAAACGAAAAAAATCCACCGCTCATGATGAACGGTGGATTTTTTTATTTATGCAAATACTTGTTTCAATTCTTCATTGCTTTGGCTCAGCCAGAAACGCATCAGCTTCTTGGCTCCTTCAAGGTCATGAAGCTTCGCCTGCCCGCATTGTTTCTCATTGGCAGCAGGGATTTCTTCGATCTCCACAGCTTCTTTCATCGTTGCATTCAACAGGTCGATGATTTCCTCCACTTTCGGCTCGCCGCTCACGACCAGATAATAGCCTGTTTGGCAACCCATAGGCGAAATATCAATGATATCGAAATGAGCATACGGCTCTGCGTATTTACGGATCGTGAAGGCTAGTAAATGCTCAAGAGTATGAATGGAATCAGGCTTCATCGCCTGTTTGTTCGGCTGGCAGAAACGGATATCAAACTTGTTCACAAGTCCGTCGCTTCCCACTTTATGGACACCGCAATGTCTCACATATGGTGCTTTCACTGCATCATGATCTAATTCAAAGCTTTCTACTGAAGGCATTAAAATCACTCCCATTAAGTTTCTACTTCCTAGTATAACGTAAATTCATAGTTATTTCATCAACTTAATCTGAATTAGGCGAAAAACCTGCTGCCGGTCTAAACACTTCATTCCCCCTCCACGTTCTGATATAGTAAAAGAAAATCGATGAGGAGAGGGATCATGAAGAAGGTATTGTTGTTATTATTCAAGTTTTATCAGCGTGTCATTTCTCCTCTTAAACCCCCTACTTGCCGTTTCTATCCCACCTGTTCCCATTACGGGGTCGAGGCAGTGAGCCGGTTTGGCGCACTACGGGGTGGCTGGTTGACGATCAAGAGGATTGTGAAATGCCATCCATTTCATCCTGGCGGGATCGATCACGTGCCTGAAGAGTGGCACCGAAAAAAAGATGAGTGATATAGACTGGCTCCTAAACGGGAGGTAGTCTTTTTTTTTATAAAATCCATCCATTTATCTTGCTTATTCCCCATATCGGTAGTAAAATAACCTTTGTGCTAAATCGTAATCATTACAGTTATGAAAATAAAACATTGAAAAAGGAGGTTTCCTCTTGAACTATATTCGCATGGGTTTGCTATTATTATTGATTTTCGTCTTGTCTGCCTGCGGAACCGATTCCGCCCAGGACGGTGACAAAAAGAAAGATACGTTAGAGGTATACACGACCGTATATCCACTGGAGGATTTCACGAAAAAAATCGGCGGGGAGTATGTGGACGTCGAAAGCATCTATCCCCCGGGGGCTGACGAACACACCTTCGAACCCTCTCAGAAAGATATGATGAAGATGGCGGGTGGAGATGTTTTCTTCTACGTCGGCATGGGTCTTGAGGGATTCGTTGAAGGCTCGAAATCCCTTTTGGAAAATGAAGATGTCGCCGTTATGCCGGCAAGTAAAGGGATTGAGGTGCACCACGGGGAAGGCGAAGATGACCATGGCCATAACCATGATGCAGATCCGCACATTTGGCTGGATCCCGTATATTCTAAAGCCATGGCAAAAAACATCGCCGACACTCTCTCCAAGGAAATGCCTGAACACAAGGATGAATTTCAGGCGAATCTTAAAGCATTAACGAAAGATTTAGATGAACTGGACGCTGAGTTCCAAACGATGGTGGACAACGCACCAAAGAAGACGTTCTATGTATCCCATGCTGCCTACAGCTATTGGGAAGAACGGTACGGACTACATCAGGAAGCCATCGCCGGATTGAATTCTGCTGACGAACCGTCCCAGCAGGAGCTGAAGAAAATCATTGAAAAAGGAAAAAAAGACAACGTGAAATATATCCTTTTCGAACAAAACGTCTCTTCACGACTAACGGAAGTGGTCCAAAATGAATTGGGGGCAAAATCCCTCACTCTTCATAATCTCTCGGTTCTTACCGAAGAAGACCGTAAAAAGGATGAAGATTATTTTTCATTGATGAAGAGGAATATTAATACGTTGAAACAAGCATTGCAATAGGGCAGCCTCAGTGGCTGCTCTTTTTTTGCGGCTAATAAGGGGAGCATCTTCACTTATTTTTCTTCCAAAAAATCATGCATATTATTTTCCATTAAGTGGACAATAAGGAAATGTTAAAGACAAGTAAGGGAGATTTTTAGAATGGATGAATTAGTAATTGCTCGTTCCATGTTTGGTATCACAATGGGGTTTCATATCATTTTTGCCACTCTTGGAGTGGGGATTCCGTTAATGATCCTTGTTGCAGAAATTATGTTTCAACGGACCAATGATCTTGATTATTCCGTGATGGCGAAGCGATGGACCAAGGCGTTCGCCGTTCTATTAGGGGTGGGTATCCCTACCGGGACGATCGCCGGCGTTCAATTATCACTCCTTTGGCCCGGTTTCATGGAAGTCATCGGACGCGTTATGGCACTGCCATTTCAAATCGAGATCTACGCTTTTTTTGTGGAAGCATTATTTATGTCCATCTATGTGTATGCGGCCAATCGCATCGCACCATGGATGAGGATTGTGAGCCTCGTGCTGGTCGCGATCGGCGGTCTCGCATCAGCCGTATTGATCACCAACGTGCATGCTTTCGAAGGGACGCCTGCCGGGTTTGAAATCATAAACGGTGAAATCACCAATGTGGATCCATGGAAAGCATTCTTCAACCCAAGCTTTTTCGTAACCGCTGGACATGTGGCATTATCCGCCTATGTAGTGGGTTCGTTTACGATTGCGACCGTATCCGCTTATAAAATGCTTAGAACTTCATTCGGATCAAGAATCTATGCCTTTCATCGCAAGTCACTGATGATTTGCTTATTGGTCGGAGGGGTCTTCTCTTTCTTCACGGCGATCAACGGGCATGAATCGGCTCAGCAGCTTCATGAGTATCAGCCAGAGAAATTGGCTGCTGCGGAAGGATTATTCGAAACCCAGACCCATGCACCGCTGGCAATCGGGGGATTCACCGATCCCGTCACCCAGGAAGTCAAGTGGGGGATCGAAATTCCTTGGGCACTCAGTTTCCTGGCTGGGAACAGCTTCGAAACGGAGGTCATCGGACTGAACGACTTCCCTGAAGAATACTGGCCTCCCCTTTTCGTCCATACGCTATTTAACGCCATGGTGGGGATCGGGTCACTGCTTATTTTACTGTCCCTTGTCGCCTATGTGTGGAACAAGCTGCTGAAAAAGGACCGGTTCCCAAAATGGTTGATGTGGGCATTCGTCGCGGGCGGTCCTTTGTCGATCCTCGCCATCGAGTTCGGTTGGATCTTCGCCTGTACGGGCCGTCAGCCCTGGACGATCTACCGCATTCTCAGCACCGAGGATTCGGTTACCACTTCTGGTAACCTGGGTACCCTATTCATTCTGTTCGTTTCAGTATATGCGATTTTGGCCGTTGCCGTCGTTCTGGTTCTTCTGTATTACTTCAAAAGGAACCCACCGGAAAAAGACATTAACAAAGCGGAAGCAAATCATAAGGATATCACCCTTTCAACTTAATCAAAAATTGGAGGTGAAGATATGACACAAGCATTGATTGCCATCACGATACTATGGGGATTCGTCTTTATCTATGCCGTCATGGCGACCATGGACTTCGGCGCCGGTTTCTGGTCGATGATCTATATCAACCATGACAAAACGAAAGCGACGAATATTGCCAATCGGTATCTGTCCCCCACCTGGGAGGTAACGAATACATTCATCGTCGCCCTCGTAGTCGCCGTCTACAGTATGTTTCCGGGTGCTGCTTATTCATTGGGAACCGTATTACTCGTTCCGGGAAGTTTGATTCTGCTGCTTCTGGCCCTGCGGAGTGCCTTCCTGGTATTCTCTCATGTGGCAGATGACTACAGAAAGCCACTGACGTATGTAACAGGAATTACAGGGCTCCTGATTCCTGGCCTGCTCATCAGCGTCCTTCCCATTTCCCATGGCCCTTATATCGACTTTGAAGACGGCCAGACGCTTCTCCTTGGGAAACTGTTCAGCAGTCCCCATGAGTATGCTTTCTTTGGATTCGCTGTTGCCAGTACGTTGTTTCTGTCATCCCTGCTTCTCGCTGACTACTCGAAGGCTTCCAAGGAATTCGAAGCCTTCAAGGTGTATCGCCGTGACGCTCTGATCATCGGTCCCATTTCGGTTGTCATGGCCTTTCTCATCATGTTCACAATGAAAAGGGAGGCCACCTGGATTTACGACCGGATGATGGATGACCTGCCGATCTTGTTGATTTCCCTGCTCGGGTTCCTCGTCGCGGGCGGCGCTTTGTTCCTGCCGACGAATAAGGAAGGAATGAAAGGGATGCCCCGTGTGGCCGTCATTGCCGTTACCTTTCAATATGTATTGGCGAGTTATGTATACGGTAAAGCACACTTACCTTATATCATCTATCCGGAAGTCACGATCCAGTCCGGGTTCACGGATCCCAACTCGTTTAAAGCCGTGTTCATCACCTATATTGTCGGATTCATCATCCTGTTTCCAGGGTTTGTTTACTTCTGGAGCTTGTTTATGAATGATAAACGATATTTAAGGCAAAAAAGTGAATGACTTACGAAAGCTCCGAGACTCTCGGAGCTATTTTTCTTATCATTTGCTTATCCGTTCCCCCGGCCTTACACTAACGATAGAAATTCAATTTGAAAGGATGATCCATTGTGGCACAATCGATTAAAGGGAAAATCGCTTATATTACGGGTGCTGCCCGGGGAATCGGAAAGGCGACGGCCTTGGAACTGGCCCGTGAAGGCGTCCATGTAGGACTGGTAGCCCGCACAGAAAGAACCCTTGAAAAGGTGGCAGAGGAAGCACGTTCCCTTGGCGTGAAGGCAAGTGTCGCTGTAGCTGACATTTCCAATATGGAGCAAGTGGACCAAGCCGTTTCGAAACTTAAAAGTGAACTCGGACCAGCCGACATCCTGATCAATAATGCCGGCATTGGAACGTACGGATCGTTCCTCGAGATCGATCCAGAAGATTGGAAACGGACCTTTGAAGTCAACGTGTTCGGAACCTACTATGTCACACGTGCCGTCCTTCCCCAGCTCATTGAAAAGAACCGGGGCGACATCATCAACATCTCATCCAGCAGCGGATTGAAAGGTACGGCAGGAAGCACGGCTTACAGCGGATCGAAGTTTGCCGTCCAGGGCATGACGGAGGCACTGATGCAGGAAGTGAGAAAACATAATATCCGTGTCATGACCCTGAACCCGAGCCTCGTGGCAACGGACCTGACCTTTGATAACCTGGATGAAGCTGACAAGGATAAATACATGCAGCCCGAGGACCTGGCGGAACATATGGTATCCCAGCTGAAATTACATCCTCGCATCTTTATCAAGCAATCTCTTCAGTGGGCAACGAACCCATTTTAAGAAAAGCCCAGAGCACGTGGCTCTGGGCTTTATCTGTTTCCATACGATCTACACTTCCACCTTATCAAAGGGAAAACGTTTCTTTATAATCTGTAACGGCACTCAAGCGGGTTCTGTTGAGCTCCACACCGATCCCGCTTCCTTCCAGCCTGGATGCTACGCCATTTCTCACCACGATCGGAGAGGTAATGATATCTTCCTCCCAGTATTTCGAAGAAGAGGAAATATCCCCTGGGATCGAGAATCCTTCCAGGGTGGCAATGGCCAGATTATGAGCCCGTGAAACCCCGAACTCGATCATCCCGCCACACCAAACCTTGATGTCATTGTTCTGGCAGAGACGGTAGATTTCCAAAGCACTTGTATACCCCCCGACCCTGCCAAGCTTGATGTTGACCACCCCGCAGCTCTTCAGATGGATGGCACTTCGCATGTCATGGGGGGTCACGATGCTTTCATCGAGACAGATAGGAGTGGTTAACTCCTCTTGCAACAGAGAATGTTCAACTATGTCGTCGATACCAAGCGGCTGTTCGATCATCTCCAAGTCGAACTCATCCAAAGCCTGGAGCTGTGCTTTGTCTTCAAGGGTATACGCTGAATTGGCATCCGCTAAAAGGGAAAGGCTTGGAAAATGGGCCCTCAACTCTTTTACAATCCCGACATCCGCACCTGGGGAGATTTTCAGCTTTATGCGCTGATATCCTTCCTGCATGAGGTCCCCGGCCTCTTTGACCATCTCCTGAACGCTGCCCGCGCCGACCACGGCTCCGGCAAGGACCTCTTCTCTCGTACCGCCTATCACATCCCAAAGAGGCAGATGTTGCTGTCTTGCATAAAGATCCCATAACGCCATTTCAAGCGCGGCCTTTGCCATGCTGTTCCCTCTGACGGCTTCAAACCTCTTCCCGATTTCTTCAGGGTGCTGAAATGGTTTGCTGTTCATAAGGGGGATCAATACATCCTTCAGCATGTGATAAGACGTCTTCACGGTTTCCTCTGTATACCAAGGCGTCGAGAAAGCGACACCTTCTCCAAGTCCACATAAACCGTCCTTGTCTTCTACCTCGAGGATGATCCCTTCCCGTTTCTCAACCGTTTGAAGATGGGTCACAAATGGCTTTTTTAAAGGCATTGAAACAATATGGAGCGTGACCGATTTAATCTTCATCGGCAACCACTCCTTTATCCCATTTATCCCTGAGCACTCTTCTCAGCAGTTTATTTGATGCATTTCGTGGAAGTTCATCCACAAAGACGATTTTTTTCGGTCGTTTATAAGAAGCCAGATTCTCACTGCAGTGCTTTATGATTTCCTCTTTAGTAAGAGGCTCTTTCTTCACGATGAAGGCACAGGGAATCTGGCCCCATTCGTCACTTGCGATTCCTGCCACTCCTGCATCCTCCACCCCGTCACAGCCCAGCAGCACACTTTCAATTTCCGCAGGGTACACATTTTCGCCTCCGGATATGATCAGGTCTGATCGCCTATCCATTACAAATAGAAATCCTTCTTCGTCCACATAGCCGATATCACCTGTATGAAACCACCCGGAATCAAAGCTTGCGGCATTGGCTTCTTCCCTTCGATAATAGCCGCTTGTCACATTCGGCCCTTTCACAAGGATTTCCCCTTCTTGATTCGATCCTTTATCACTCATGATTTTTAATTCAGAAGGAAACAGAGGCTTTCCGGCCGACCCGAGCTTTGACATACTGTACTCTGGTGACAATGTCACAATTTGAGAGGCCGTTTCCGTCATACCATAGGTTTGGAAAACCGGCACTCCTTTTTCTTTACACTTCTCCAGTAAAGGTAGCGGCGCCGGACCACCGCCCAACAGCATACACCGGAAATTCGGGTGATAAGTTCTTTCACCTATGTCTTTCATCAAACGGGAGAGCATATTGCTGACAACCGACATGATTGTAACCTGTCCAGACATTAATTCCCTATTGATTCCTTCCACGTCAAAGCTTTCAAACAGACGAACGTTCATTCCATAAATGACGCTTCTCATCAGGATTGAATAGCCGCTGATATGAAAAAGGGGCACGGAGCAAAGCCATGTATCATTTTCATTTATACCGAGATTAAGTGAAGAACCAATGGCGCTCCACCAGTGATTTCCGTACGATTGAAGAACCCCTTTTGGAGCTCCCGTCGTTCCCGACGTGTACATGACCGAGCAAGCTTGGTCTAAATGAAAATGATCCTTCACCTCAAAGCTTGTTGGAGGAGTTTGAAATAATTGAGAGAAGGAGACCCCCTTAACGTCTTCTTCTAAAAAAGACAGTTTTTCCTCAAACTCATCATCATAAAGAACCATGGATAGCTCCATATCCCGGATCTGGAACGATAGTTCATTTTCACTTAATTTATTGTTCAATAATACGGTCGTAAAACCCAATTGTTGAATGGCATGAATGAGCAACACGGATTCCACTTTGTTTTTAATCATGAGTCCTATAAAGGGGTGAGAGGGATGTTTCACAATGGTATGCAGTTGTTCACCGATCGCAATGGCCTTCTCCCACAACTCATTGAATGTATACTCCACATCCCCATTGCTTAACGCCATCCGATCAGGGGTTAAAAACGCTCTTTGTTTTAGCCAGTTAGGCAGTTGCTGTGTTGTCATCCTTTTATTTTCCATTCCTTTCCTATCGGTTCTGTTACAAGATGTGTTTATTGATGGTTTTATATGGGTGGTGAAATCATATTGTACATCGTTCCTGCCATTTTGGACCTTGCTCTCTAAATAAACTTCCCGTAACTATACAAAAAAAGCCCGATGAATCCATCACAGATTCATCAGGCCGCCTCAAATCATCAAGGGAAACGAGGGAATTGTCCGAAGTCCGGCTTACGCTTTTCTTTGAATGCGTCACGGCCTTCTTTCGCTTCTTCCGTTGTGTAGTATAGAAGGGTAGCGTCACCTGCAAGCTGCTGCAGTCCTGCCAGTCCATCTGTATCTGCATTGAAAGAAGCTTTTAGGAAACGAAGGGCAGTCGGGCTCTTTTCAAGCATTTCTGAAGCCCACTGAACCGTTTCTGCTTCAAGCTGCTCGTATGGAACCACTGTATTGACAAGGCCCATTTCAAGCGCTTCCTGTGCGTTGTACTGACGGCATAGGTACCAGATTTCTTTCGCTTTCTTGTGACCGACGATGCGTGCAAGGTATCCTGCACCGTATCCTGCGTCAAAGCTTCCTACTTTAGGACCCGTTTGTCCAAAGATTGCATTGTCAGCAGCAATCGTAATATCACATACGACATGAAGGACGTGTCCCCCACCGATCGCGTACCCGGCTACCATTGCGATGACAGGTTTCGGGATCACACGGATCAGACGCTGCAGGTCCAATACGTTCAAGCGAGGAATTTCATCTTCCCCGACATATCCGCCGTGTCCACGGACACGTTGGTCGCCACCTGAACAGAATGCTTTTTCACCGGCACCTGTCAACACGATGACACCGACTTTGGAATCGTCGCGTGCATAAGCAAATGCATCGATTAATTCCATTACCGTTTTAGGACGGAATGCGTTACGTACTTCTGGTCGATTGATCGTAATCTTAGCGATCCCATTGTAAGTTTCGTACAAAATATCTTCGTAGTTTCTTTCTGAAACCCATTCAAAAGCCATTTAGTTGTTCCTCCTTTATGTAGTTAACAGTAGATCCTCTATTATTGTACCAAACTTTCGCGGTTCTTCCACATGAATTGCATGACCTGTGTTGGAAAATGTCACAATATTGAACGCAGGATTGAGCTTTTTCATATTTTCTGCAATCCCAACGAACTTTTGATCCAGCTCCCCGACAAGTAAGTGAACCGGAATAGAGAGCTTCCCAAGCTCCCCCCATAAAGAATCCTGTGCGCCTGTCCCCATCCCCCTTAAGCTATTGGATAAGCCTATGGTAGATTGGCTCAGACGCTGTTTTCTGATTTCAGAGCGTTCTTCGGCCGAAAGTCTTTTCTGAGACGCAAACAAGGGAATCTCTTGCCAGAAATCGACAAAATTTTTAATTCCCTCTCTCTCGATTCTTTCAGCAAGACCTTGATCCTTCTTCCTGCGCTCTGCTCTTGCTTCAAGCGTCTTCAGTCCAGGTGAAGAGCTTTCGAGTATCAACGTTTTCACCTTTTGAGGATACTTCACGCTAAAGTGAAGAGCAGTACGGCCTCCCATGGAATAACCGAGCAATACGGCATTTCCAATGCCAAGCTGGTTAAGTATATAGTAAATATCCTCTGATACCCGATCCATCGTATATCTGCTGTCATCTTTTGGGGAATCCGTCCGTCCGTGACCAATCAAATCAATGCTGACGCATTGATAGGAAGCGGACAATGCATCGGTGACAGATGCCCACGTTGTCGTGTCACCCGTGAAGCCGTGAAGGAAAACCAACGGCTCTCCCTTTCCTTTAATTTCTACAAAATATCGAATATCATTCACTTGAAGAATCAAGGTGTTCACCCTTCATATTCTGCGTCATTTCCCGGGAAACAAAATTCCACAATTTCCGATGATTTGCTACATTTTCTTCCCGATTGGTCATCACTTCAATGATCTTGATCCCCTTGCTTTGATCTGCTTCCTGGAGAGCCGGGATAAAATCGCGTTCGGATGTGACGTGGAAATAACGTGCACCGTAAAGCTTTGCGGCATGGGCAAATGCAAGGTCCATCGGCGTACCGAACAGGTCTTCGAAGTGAGTCTGATCACCTGCTTGCGGCAGATACGAAAAGATCCCCCCACCATTATTGTTCATGACCACGATCGTCATATCCAACTGATATTTCCTTGCCGTCAACAAGCCGTTCAAATCATGGAAAAAAGCGAGATCACCGATCAGGAGATACATCGGCTGCGATTTCGTACTTATACCGAGAGCCGTGGATACCACACCGTCAATCCCATTGGCGCCGCGGTTGGCAAAGATGCGAAGGGAGCGGTCATTCGTGAAGAAGTAAGTATCCAGGTCACGGATCGGCATGCTGTTACTTGAAAACAATGTGGACCCTTCAGGCAAATGTCGGATCAGCTGATGGACGGCCATTCCTTCATCCCAGGCCTGGTGACCCTTTACCAGTAACTGTTTTGTTTGGTCATTGACCTTTTTCCAATGATGCAGCCAGTCCATATCTTCACGACGACTCTGTTTCATCAGGCTCTGACAGAACAGGTTTTCTTCACAATGGATGTAATCGGTTCCCCGAGCCGTCGGGTCCTGCCAATCTCCCCCCTTGCTCACCACCCACGTCGGAACGTCACTCAGGTTTTTCAGGAAAAGCATAAGTGCCTTCGATACCGGCATGGCACCGAAACGGATGATGAGATCAGGATGTAATGATTCTTTGAGTCCATCGATTCTGAGGAATGTATCGTAGCAATCTATGATATTTTCTTTCGAATGGCTTCCACTCCGGACAAAGGACAGTGGATCAGCAAGGATGGGAAGTCCATATTCCCCCGCCAATCCTGTAATGGACTGAACGGCATCTTCGTTTAATCCTGGTCCGCAAACAATCAGGCCGCGTTGTGCGCTCACGATTTTTTCATGTAGTTCATGCACCGACGCCTGAGATAGTTGCCGGTCTCCTTGAAGGACCTTTTTTACAGCCTTTGCTTCAGTAAATTCCACCTGTTGCAAATCCGGTATCAGGGGCTCCCTGAATGGGAAGTTATAGTGAACCGGACCTTCGGGATAGGCCGTCGATGCTGCCGCTCCCCTTGCGGCAGATGACCGGGCATATTGAATTATGGAGGGAAGGCTTTCCGGCAGTGCCATATCAATGGACCATTTCACATGTTTTCCATATAAATCGATTTGATTGATGGCTTGCGGCGCCCCTACTTCCCTGAGCTCATGAGGACGGTCAGCCGTCAGGACGATGAGAGGTACCCTTGCATAGCGTGCTTCAATGACAGCAGGATAATAATTCGCCCCGGCGGTTCCCGAACTGCATAGGATGGCGACGGGCTTTTTCTTTGCCTTCGCGATTCCCAATCCGAAAAAAGCCGCAGATCGTTCGTCTACGTTTATATATGTTTTCACAGCCGGATGGTGGGCAAATAGCAACGCCAAAGGAGTAGAACGAGAGCCAGGACTGATGACTACTTCGTCTACTCCATTCCCTACCAATTCCTCTACGAATGCCGCTAAATAATCTGTCAATTTCTGCTGATGTTCATCAATCATGGACGGTTCCCCCTAATGCACGGAGCATTGGTCGAAATTTCATCTGTGTTTCTTTAAATTCACTTTCGGGCTCTGAATCGGCTACGATTCCGCACCCCGCATACAAGTAGGCTTTCTCTCCCTGAAGGAGACCCGAGCGGAGGGCGACGGCATACTCACCATTTCCGTAGGCGTCGATCCAGCCGATGGGAGCGGCATATAGGCCGCGGTCCATCTCTTCTTCCTGCCTGATCACATGCATCGCCAGATCTCTCGGCACCCCGCCCAAAGCGGGAGTCGGATGCAGCTTTTCAACCAGGTTTAAAAGCGAGGTATGCTCGGATGCCCGGCCGATGACAGGCGTGTACAAATGCTGGATATCCTTCAGCTTCATCAGTTGAGGCGAAGAAGGAATCGACAGGCTGTCGCAGAAAGGCTTCAGTGCCCGTTGGATGCTGTCGACCACAAGCTGGTGCTCGTAGCGGTTCTTTTCATCCTCGAGCAGCTCTTCCCCAAGCTTTTCATCGCTCACAAGGGTATCCCCCCTCGCGGTCGATCCCGCAAGGCAGGTGGAGAGGATTTCTTCCCCCGTCTTCTTGACGAGGCGTTCCGGAGTGGCTCCTATAAAGCAGCTTTCTTCCCTTTCAAAGCTGAATACAAAGCTGTCGGGCTGCTGTTTCCACAGGTTATCCAATACGAAATCCGATGACACCCGTCTGTCGAAAGCCACTTCACATTTCCTTGCCAGTACGACCTTATCCATCTCACCCTGCTGTAAACGCTTGACTACACTTTGAACGGAATCCTTCCATTCGTCAGGCTTCACATCCCGGTTCCCTAGCCACTCAGGACGTTCAGGAATGATTGCCTTGCGGGCGTTTGCCAGAAGCTCCTCTCTCAAACTGATCCGTTCATGGAATAAGCGTTCATCGTCTTCAGGGTGGCAGATGACATTCATCGTTAAGTAATTCATCTTCCCGGTCTTTGTCAACATGAACATCGGGAGCTGGAATGAACCGGTAGAGAAATGACTCCACTCATCACTGTCTTCGTTCAGCGGGTCGAAACTGAAACCGCCGAATAATAATGGACCTGTGCCTGCCCATTTATCCCCTGTCACGACCACAGATTCTCTGATTAAGCGCTTCCACTCATTCTCAACGGTGAAAAATCGCTCCTGCATCTCATCTGTGGACAGTATCTGAGCCGCTCCCAGTCCTACAAGCGTGATGGTATGATCACGGTCCTTCCATAAAAAGCGCTCTCCATGAAAAGAGCTTCCTCCATAATAAAAAGAGAGAGGATCGACGACATCGACTTCCTCCACGATGCTGAGAAGGACGGGGTGATGTATTTGTTTAGCCTTCATTTTGGCTGTATCATATGCTTTTTCAATATTGGTTTTATGGATGGTAACCAACTGAATTCCCCCAAACAAAATCACGTACAGTATTCAAACTTACTATAAGATACACCTGTACCTATGGTGTGTCAACGAAGTTCAAGACATGTTTACAATATTTATCCTTATTATATATAATAAACCCTTTTTCTCCTTTTGAGAAACCAAAAGCGTTGTAAAAGTCCTCATTTACTGGAAAATAGAACCTTCACGAATTTGTAGAAAATGATTGACAGTCCTCCTCCCTTTACCTACACTTTAATCTGTAAAGGAATTGTAATGTTTTCTGAAAATTCCTTATTGCGTAAGGGAGAGAGAATGATGGAACAACAAGCATCCAACATGTTGGAATCAGATAAAGGGTGGAAAATCTGGTGGCAATTGACAAGGCCCCACACTCTTACGGCAGCTTTTGTACCCGTATTATTAGGGACGGTACTTGCACTGCAATTTACAGACGTTAACGTCATGCTATTTTTAGCCATGCTGGCAGCCTGCCTGCTGATCCAGGCTGCGACGAATATGTTCAATGAGTACTATGATTATAAAAGGGGCCTTGATACCGAGCATTCAGTCGGTATCGGCGGAGCGATCGTACGTAACGGCGTCAAACCGTCCACGGTCATCAACCTTGCTTTCTCACTATACGGAATCGCCCTTCTGTTAGGGATTTATATCTGCCTTAACAGCACTTGGTGGCTCGCCATCATAGGCTTAGTGTGCATGGCTGCGGGGTACTTTTATACTGGCGGACCAATGCCAATTGCGTATACACCCTTTGGCGAAATCGTAGCCGGGTTTTTCATGGGATTTGTGATCATCCTGATCTCATTTTACATCCAGACCGGCTATATCAATGGGGACAGCATCCTCATTTCCATCCCGGTATCGATACTTGTCGGCTCCATCCTGTTGGCCAATAATATCCGTGACCTTGATGGAGACAAAGAAAACGGCCGTAAAACCATTGCCATCCTATTAGGAAAGAAAGGGGCGATCATCCTGTTGGGCGGCATGTTTGTCGTATCCTACGCCTGGATCATCGGACTCGTCGTGACGGGAATTTCATCCCCATGGCTGTTCGTAGCCTTTCTGAGCGTTCCGAAAGCGGTCAAAGCAACGACCGGTTTCATCGGGAAATCACAGCCCATTGAAATGATGCCCGCCATGAAAGCAACCGCCCAGACCAACACCATCTTCGGATTCCTATTATCCATAGGATTACTGCTTGCTTATATGCTATAGAGCGATAAAAGTCGACCCGACATTTCCGGGTCGACTCTTTTTTTATGTTTTAACCATCCCACTTTCGGATAAAGTATGGTTAGGACAAGATTTTAGCGAACATAACGAAGGATGTGAAGAAATTGCTAACAGACAGCCAAAAACAATCTCTAAAACAAGAATTGGTTCAACAGGAAAAGCAGTTACAGGAACATTTACATCAGGATTTAGATAATCTTCACCATACAAACGAACGCGATAACTCAGGAGAACTTTCCCTTTACGATAATCACCCGGCTGATATGGGAACAGAGCTTTATGAGCGGGAGAAGGATTTCGCCATCGATGATCACGCGAAGCTCGAACTCGATAAAATCCAACAGGCCCTCCACGCCTTCGAAGACGGTACTTACGGCCAATGTAAGGAATGCGGCCAGGATATTCCTTATGAGCGTCTAGAGGTGATCCCGACGACTCTTTATTGTAAGGATCATACACCGGAGCAATCGACGCCTCAGGACAGGCCTGTGGAGGAAGATGTCCTGCAGCCGCCCGTCGATAACGAATTCAGACACGAAACAGACGGCAATGTGCGGGATGATCAGGACAGCTTCCAGGAAGTCGGGCGTTTCGGGACTTCAGAAACACCATCCGACTTTGAAGGCGATCATGAGGATTATTCAGACCTATACCAGGATGAGGATACATCGGAAGGGTTCACAGAGGATTTTGAATCGTTCGTCGGCACCGATATGGAAGGCTCGGACCGTAAAGCCTACCCTTCGAAAACCCATGAAGAGTATGAAGACATGCTGGATGAGAATGACATGGAATCGCCACTTGGTGACATCCCCTATAAAGATGGCGACAGTTATGTTTCCGACAAGAAAAAGAAATAACAAACCAACGCTTGGGATCCGGATCCCAAGCGTCTTTTTCTACTTCATTAAACTTCCCTGTGCAATGCCCCATATGTCCTTCGCATATTGCTCGATCGTCCGGTCACTTGAGAAGTAGCCGGAATTGGCAATGTTCTGTAAGCACATCCGGGACCAATGCTCTCTGTTTTCATACGCCTTTCCTGCTTGTTCATGAACCCTGACGTACGAGTCGAAATCCCGAAGGACAAAGAATTGATCATTCTCGGTCAGTAAAGAGTCATAAATCGTTTCGAAATGGTCACCAGCATCCGGAAGCGTATCATCGATCAATTGGTTCAGCACCTTTTTGATCCGCGTATCATAGTGGAAATACTCCATCGCATAATACCCGCCATGTTGCTGATACTTCATCACCTCTTCAGCCGTCAATCCGAATATAAAGATATTGTCATTCCCGACCTGCTCCAGGATCTCGATGTTGGCACCGTCCAACGTTCCAAGTGTCAAGGCACCGTTCATCATGAACTTCATGTTCCCCGTGCCGGATGCTTCCTTGCTGGCCGTTGAGATCTGCTCAGACAAGTCGGCCGCCGGGATGATTTCTTCCGCGAGGGACACCCGGTAATTTTCCAGGAACACGACTTTAATGCGCCCTTTCACAAGTGGGTGATCATTCACGAGATCGGCTACAGAGTGAATCAATTTAATGATTTTCTTTGCATAATAGTAACCCGGGGACGCCTTTGCCCCGAAAATGAACGTCCGTGGATGAAAGTCGAATCCCGGATCTTCCACGCAGCGATTATAAAGATGAAGGATGTGCAGGACATTCATCAACTGACGTTTATAGGCATGAAGCCGCTTCACCTGAATATCGAAAATCGAAGTCGGGTCGACGATGATCCCGTTGCTTTCAAATATCCGGTCGGCAAGCTTCCGTTTATTCTCCTGCTTTACATCATACAGATCCTTCAGGAATGCCGTGTCATGGTGATACTCCTTCAGCTTCGCCAGTTTGGCGGGTTCTTTCATCCACTCATCCCCGATCGATGATGTAATCAGGTTCGACAGGGACGGGTTGCTGTTCAGGAGCCACCTTCTATGAGTGATCCCATTTGTCTTACTATTAAATTTACCTGGATAATATTGATAAAATAAGTTCATTTCCCTCTGCTTCAAGATCTCCGTATGGATCTTCGCCACACCATTCACACTGAAGCTTCCTACAATCGCAAGATGGGCCATTTTCACTTCATCATGGGAGATGATAGCCATATCTTCTATACGCTTCCACTCGCCGGGATACTCTTTCCATAATTCCCTGCAGAACCGCTCATTGATTTCATTCACGATCATATGGATGCGGGGCAGAAGGGGCTGGAATATACGGATCGGCCATCTCTCCAACGCTTCTGATAGAGTCGTATGATTCGTATAAGCAAATGTATTCGTCGTGATTTCCCACGCTTCTTCCCATTCAAAGGAATACTCATCAAGGAGCACCCTCATCAGTTCCGGGATGGCAAGGACCGGATGGGTATCATTGATGTGGATCGAAATATTTTCATGAAGTTCCTTCAGGTCCCCATTCCGGTATAAGTACGAATCCAGAATCGAGCGGATGCTTGCCGATACCAGGAAGTATTGCTGCTTGAGGCGCAGGATCTTCCCTTCTTCATGGGTATCGTCAGGATAGAGGAATTCGGTGATCGCTTCTGTATCCCGCTTGTACTTCATCATATCCTTTCCTGCTTTATAGGCGGCAGGCTCGGCACTCCATAAACGAAGGGTGTTGACCGTCGACGTTTCGAACCCCACTACAGGCATGTCATAGGGGACGGCCGCAACCACCTCTGCATCCACATGACGGAATTTCAATACATCGTTTTCCTTATAGGATTCCACCTTTCCCCAAAAAGGCACTTCCACGGTAAGGTCTGACTTTCTCACCTCCCACACATGACCATGACGCAGCCACTGCTCCGGAAGCTCCATCTGAAATCCGTTCACGATCTTTTGTTCAAACAGACCATGCTTGTAACGGATCCCATAGCCATGACCGGGTAAATTAAGAGATGCAAGGGAATCCAGAAAACACGCCGCTAACCGGCCGAGACCCCCATTACCAAGCCCTGCATCATGCTCGACCTCTTCCATATCAGCAAGGTCGATCCCAAGGTCCTGAAGCCCCTTTTCCACAATATCGTAAATCCCCAGATTCATCAGGTTTTGGCGAAGCAGGCGCCCCAGCAGAAATTCGATGGATAAATAATACACCTGCTTTTGTTTATTGAACCGGTACTGCTCGTTCGTCTGGATCCAGTTCATCGATATATATTCCCGTATCAGGTGCCCTAATGTGAAGAACTGATCCTGACTGGTGGACTCGGGAAACGTCTTACCGTACATCATTTCAAGCTTCTTCAGAAACATTTCTTTAAATTCAATCGGATCAGAAAACATGGCTTTCACTCCTTGATACCAGGTCAGCGTACAGTTGATTATACTTAAAGGCCGATTGGGCCCAACTATAATCCTTATTCATGGCAGTTCGTACAATATGATTCCACGTTTCCGGCTCATCGTTGAAATACGATAGAGCCCTTCGGTAAGTGTGGAGCATATCGTGAGCATTAAAATTTTTGAATGAAAAGCCGTTGCCCGTCTTCGTCTCTTCATTATAGGATTCAACCGTATCGTTCAATCCCCCCGTCTCCCGTACAAGCGGCAGGGCTCCATATCTCATGGCAATCAGCTGACCCAGTCCGCACGGCTCGAATTTCGATGGCATCAGGAACAGATCACTGGCAGAATAGATCTGTTTTGCCAGTTCCTCATTAAAGCCGATTTGTACCCTGACCTTATCCGGATACGTCCACTCCATCTCCCTGAAGAACTGTTCAAACTCCCAATCCCCTGTCCCGAGCAGGACAAACTGGACATTTTCCTGCATCATTTCATGGAAGACACCCCTGATGAGTTCCAGCCCCTTCTGGTTCGTTAACCTTGAAATGATGGACACGAGGGGAATTCCTTCATTCTCCACAAGACCCAGGCTTTTTTGCAAATGACGCTTCGCCTGCTTCTTTCCGTGCAGATTCCCGCTGAAATAAGGAAACTCACCGTCATCTGGATTATAGACATCATCGTCGATCCCATTGAGGATCCCCAATAACTGGTTGTACCTCTGACCCAGGATGTGATGAAGCTTTTCTCCATAGTAAGGCGTAAGGATTTCCTCTTTATATGTAGGGCTCACCGTGGTGACAATATCCGAAGAAATAAGCGCACCTTTCATGAAATTGATGTTTCCATAAAACTCGAGGTATTCATGATGGAAATACTTCTCGGGGATGCCCAGTAAGTCCGTCATCACCTGTTTAGGGTATATCCCTTGAAATTGCAGGTTATGAATGGTGAACACACTTCGGATAAATGAATAGCCCGGTCTCTCCTGATACTCGCTTCTCAGCAGGAACGGAACCATGCCCGTATGCCAATCGTGACAGTGAATCACATCAGGATAAAAGTCAAGGACCGCGATGCTTTCGAGTACTGCCCGTGTAAAGTACGCAAACCGCTCCCCATCATCAAAATATCCGTATAACCTGTCCCGGTTAAAATAGTATTCATTATCGACAAAATAATACGTTACTCCATGTTCACTGTACTCTTCTATGCCACAATACTGATTACGCCAGCCGACCGACACGAAAAACTCTTTCTTACGTTTCATTTTCGCCCGGAACTCTTGCGGGATCCCGCCGTATTTAGGCAGGATCACCCTGACATCCGTCCCCAAACTTCTTAACTCCTTAGGCAAAGCGCCGGCGACGTCCGCCAGGCCTCCGGATTTAATAAAAGGGACACACTCAGATACTACAAATAACACTTTCACGAATTCATCAGCGCTCCTTGAATCATCCCTTTGCGAATGACAATTGGATTGTTTGGATCTCCGATAAGCTTGACGCCATCCTCTATTCGCACATCTTTATCCAAGATCACATTCTCTAGTACACAGTTATCTCCAATTTGGCTCTTTTGCATAATGATGCTGCCTGAAATCGTCGTGTCCTTCCCGACCTTGACCGCACGGAACATCGTTGAATTCCGCACCTTCCCTTCAATGAAGCACCCATTGGCGATGATGCTGTTCTTCACACTTGCCATGGAGGTATAGCGGGTCGGCGGCTCATCCTTCACCTTTGTATAGATGGGCGCATCCTTCTTGAACAACTCTTTCCAATCGGATAAATTCAACAGCTTCATGCTGGCATCATAGTACTCCTCGATACAATCGATCTTCTGCACGTACCCCTCATGCTCATAACCGCATACTTTAAAACCGCTGTCCATATCATCCACGACATCCTGCATGCAGGTATAACCGGTCTCACGGCGGCCGTCAATCAATTTGATGAGGGTGGACGTCTTGACCAGATACATCTCCAATGAGTCCCCATTATGACGCATTTCCGTGATATCACAGCCGATACGGATATGCCTTTCAAGGACCGGTTGATAATCGATATTACACAGCGTAAAGCAATTGCTGATCAAGGCATATTCCTGGGTACTGCGGTGAAAGTAGTCCAAGTGATGGGCAAAGTGATTAAAGGAGCCCACTCCCTCTTCATTGGCTTCCAAACCCGGTGCGGGGAAGAAAAACAATCCATCGCGCTTGCGGTTCAGGTCCCAGTTCTTCCCTGACCCTAGGTGATCCATCAGTGAACGATATTGAAACTTCGGAAATATGGCAACCGAACCGATATCGGAATTCACCATATTGGAAAGGACAAAATCGATCAGACGGTACCTTCCCGCTATCGGAAGAGCAGCTAATGAGCGATGCAGCAATAAATCCTCCAACGATTCATAGTAACTCGTAGCATCAATAACACCAAGCATTGTATTCTTCAAAACACTTCCTCCTCTTATGTTGTAATGTGGGTCTTGAACCTTACACTCTTTCCTGTTCAAGTAGTGTTTCAATTAATGATTCCGTCACCAAAATGATTTCATCCGATCCTTCTTCCGGCATGATGCACAGACCGCTTGGAACCTTCACATTCGACGGGACGATTGCCTGCTCGATATAGGCATTTTCACCGATGACGGCATCGGGCATAATGACTGAGCGGCTGACATGGGCTCCCTTTTTCACCGTTGTTCCCTGGAAGAGGACGGACTTCCGGATCGTCCCTTCGATTGTACAGCCTTCATTCACCAGGGAACCTTCTACAAGGGCTTCCTCTGAAATATATTGAGGGGGCTCATTCGGATTCACCGAGTACACTCTCCAGTCATGATCAAACAGATTCAGTTCATTCTGTTCATCAATCAGATCCATATTCGCTTCCCAAAGGCTCTTGACGGTACCGACATCCTTCCAATACCCTTCAAACGGATAGGCCATCAGTTTCTTCTTCTCATCAAGCAGGAGCGGGATGACATCCTTTCCAAAGTCATGGCTGGAATCAGGGTTGCGTTCGTCCATCTCCAGATAATCCTTCAGTACAGAATAATTGAAGATGTAGATGCCCATCGAAGCAAGATTACTCTTAGGGAAAGCCGGTTTTTCTTCAAACTCTATGACCCGCATGTCCTCATTCGTGTTCATAAGACCGAAACGGCTCGCTTCATCCCACCCGACTTCGATGACTGAAATCGAGACATCTGCTTTTTTCTCGATATGGTAATCAAGCATTTTACTATAATCCATCTTGTAAATATGATCTCCCGAAAGAATCAATACGTACTCGGGATCATATTGCTCAAGATAATTCATATTTTGATAGATGGCGCTTGCCGTCCCCGTATACCAGCGCATCTCGGATGATTCAGCATACGGGGGCAGCACGGTCACACCACCGTTTTTGCGGTCAAGATCCCATGCACTCCCGATCCCGATATAAGAATTCAATACGAGGGGCTGGTACTGGGTAAGGACCCCCACAGTATCAATCCCTGAGTTGGTGCAATTGCTCAGGGTGAAATCAATGATACGATACTTCCCTCCAAATGGTACAGCGGGTTTCGCCAGGCTTTTCGTCAAAGAACTTAACCTGCTCCCTTTTCCACCTGCTAATAACATGGCTACACATCTACCTTTTGCCATCTTTTCCTGTCCCCTTTCAATCGATTGGTTTTAAATAAACGGCTGCGTATGGTGGAATCGTCATTTCCACATATCCTTCTCTTCCATGGTACGGCTCATTGTGCACGGTCAGCGGCTTCGGGTTCACCTGATGGGAGCCGCCAAACCGTTCATCATCACTATTCCAAATTTCTTCATAAGAAGAAACCTTATTCACGCCCACCTTATACTGGTGATATACATGAGGACTGAAATTGCAGATCACCACAAGATGATCCTCCTCCAGGGTCCCGTAACGGATGAAGGAGAAGATCTGCTGCTCCGCGTTATTCACATCCACCCACTGGAATCCCTCTGAACGATGATCCATTTCAAATAATGGTCCAGCACCTTTATATAAATGCATAAGCTCTTTAAAATATGAATTGAATTTGTGATGAAATTCGTAATCCAGTAAATGCCAATCCAGTTCTTCAAGGTCCTTCCATTCTGAAAATGGGGCAAGTTCACTGCCCATGAACAGAAGCTTTTTCCCTGGATGAGCCATCATGTAGCTGAGAAGCAACCGGTATTGAGCGAATTTCTGCCAGTAATCCCCCGGCATTTTATTTAATAACGATTTCTTCCCATGAACCACTTCATCGTGTGAAAAGGGAAGCACGTAATTCTCGGAATAGGCATATAACAAGGAAAATGTAATAAGAGAATGTACGTGCCTCCGTTCAGTCGTATCGGTTTCCATATATTTAAGGACGTCATTCATCCATCCCATATTCCACTTATAATTAAATCCAAGTCCTCCGTAATGAACAGGAGACGTCACCTGCGGCCAGTCCGTAGAATCCTCTGCAATCATCAGAATCGAAGAATCATATTCAAAAACGGCCTTATTCAGGTTTTTCAAAAACTGAATGGCCCCTTCATTGGGAGCAAGCTGCCCCTGGTTCGCCCAATAGATGATATTCGCCACTGCATCAATCCGGAATCCATCGATATGATACTGATCCATCCAGAAACGTGCATTCGAGATAAGGAAGCTTCTCACTTCACCCTTCCCTAAATCAAAATTCGCCGTTCCCCACGTATAATTCTCACGATCTCTTTCCTCACTGTACTCATAGGCAAACGAACCATCAAACTCATATAACCCGTGTGCATCCTTACAGAAATGACCCGGTACCCAATCCAGGATCACGCCGATATTATGTAAATGACATTCATTCACAAATGCCATCAATTCATGCGGTGAGCCGTAGCGGCTGGTAGGAGAATAATACCCGGTCCCCTGATATCCCCAGGAACGGTCAAATGGATGCTCCGTGACCGGCAGCAGTTCAATATGAGTGAATCCGTGCTCCTTCACGTGGGGAATCAATTGCTGCGCCAATTCCTTATAAGAAAGGAACGTTCCCGCTTTCTTCCTCCACGTGCCTAAATGAACTTCATAAATCGCCATCGGCTTGTCATAGACCGTAGAAGCTGCCCGATCCTCCAGCCACTTCTCATCCTCCCATGAGAAACCATCAAGCATATACACAATGCTTGCTGTGTGAGGACGCTTCTCAGAGGCAAACCCATACGGATCCGCCTTCAGCTTCTTTGATCCCGAGAGAGTGACAATCTCATACTTGTACGTTTCTCCCGACAGATCCCCATCCAGGCGAATCGTCCACAAACCCTCGCTGTTCCGTCTTTCAAGCTCAAATCCATTCCCGTTCCATTGATTAAAGGACCCCACCAATGAAACATTCCTTGCTTTCGGTGCCCAAACGCAAAATTCTGTATAGGTCCCAGTGGAATCCCTTCTCACATGTGAACCCATAAACTGATAGGCCTGCTGCAAATTCCCCTCATGAAACAAAAAAACATCATAATCTGTTATGGTCATTGCGTTCATCATCTCACCTACATTTTTTCAATCTACTTACTACTTTCTAACAACATCATTAAAATCCTCTTTATAATCGTCGCTCAATTACGACAATTTCCTACATACATGGGACAAAACGATTCCTTTTTGGAAAGTCTTACTAAATGGCAAGGTTTACATTGGAAGAACATAGGGGAAACACGAGGAATCTATAGCGAAATTTGTCGAAAGTTTTTTTATGAAAAAAAGTGAAATTTAAAGAAAATGCAGAAGGATTCCGGTGTTTTGTATGGTTTTTGGTTGAATGTGAGAGGGGCAGCTGGTGATGTCGAATGGAGGGATTCAGGTAGTCATCGAGGATGATCATATAGTTTGTTTTTTATATTATTGGAGAATGGGGATGAAGAGAAAAGAACAGAAGTTGATACTAATATAGGGAAAGTCGATAATATATCCGTGAAGTCGATTAATAAGATGAAAAAGCGATAAAATAGTCACGAACGAGGAACAGGCTTTTTAATATACCTCTCTTATGACCCCGTTCTTGCTTCATATTACCGGCCATAACACAAACTCTATTTGATACAAAAAAAAGACTATCAAAAATGATAGTCTTTCCTTAATGACCCATACGGGATTCGAACCCGTGTTACCGCCGTGAAAGGGCGGTGTCTTAACCGCTTGACCAATGGGCCGTAATGGCGGAGAAGGAGGGATTTGAACCCTCGCGCCAGTTGCCCGACCTACACCCTTAGCAGGGGCGCCTCTTCAGCCACTTGAGTACTTCTCCATATCTGGCTCCGCAGGCAAGATTCGAACTTGCGACCGATCGGTTAACAGCCGATAGCTCTACCACTGAGCTACTGCGGAATAATGAAATGGTGGGCCTAAGTGGACTCGAACCACCGACCTCACGCTTATCAGGCGTGCGCTCTAACCAGCTGAGCTATAGGCCCATATAAGAAATAATTGGAGCGGGTGAAGGGAATCGAACCCTCATCATCAGCTTGGAAGGCTGAGGTTTTACCACTAAACTACACCCGCAGATTCTATTTAAGTAAATATGGGGCGACTGATGGGAATCGAACCCACGAATGCCTGAACCACAATCAGGTGCGTTAACCACTTCGCCACAATCGCCATAACGTATTTAAATAGAAAAATGGTGGCTCAGGACGGAATCGAACCGCCGACACATGGATTTTCAGTCCATTGCTCTACCAACTGAGCTACTGAGCCAAATCGTTTTCGGCTTCCCCTAAGCTTCGAATCTCTTCGTCAGCTCACTCAGTCACATCCTCACGTATGTTAAATACGCTCCGGTGTTCCT
>NZ_NTUP01000062.1 GCF_002561455.1 Bacillus sp. AFS015802
ATCCCGCTAGGCTCCACCAACTTTTTTTACGAAAGTAAGGAAAGTCCATTGATTTTGCGAAAGTCAAATTCAATAGCATCAAATGTTTCTTGGCGGTGTAGCTCAGCTGGCTAGAGCGTACGGTTCATACCCGTGAGGTCGGGGGTTCGATCCCCTCCGCCGCTACCAATAGGGACCTTTAGCTCAGTTGGTTAGAGCAGACGGCTCATAACCGTCCGGTCGTAGGTTCGAGTCCTACAAGGTCCACCAAGTACCATTTTTATTACGGAGGAATACCCAAGTCCGGCTGAAGGGATCGGTCTTGAAAACCGACAGGGGTGTAACAGCCCGCGGGGGTTCGAATCCCCCTTCCTCCTCCATTTTCTCTTTAAAAAATATTATCGTCGCGGGGTGGAGCA
>NZ_NTUP01000063.1 GCF_002561455.1 Bacillus sp. AFS015802
TTTGTCCCAGCCCCTTTCTTATGGTTATTCAACGTCTATCCCTTGCTGGGCGAAAGGGATTCAGCTATCAACCCGCCGTGTAAACGGCCGTTTTCGATAAAGATCTCATTGGCGTTGTTCCCGGCAGCTATAACTCCCGCAATATAGACACCCTCTACATTCGTTTCCATCGTGTCCGGATCGAAAGCAGGACGCCCTGTCTCCTTATCGATGTTTATCCCCATCTTCGTCAGGAAGCTGTGATCGGGATGATAGCCAGTCATGGCAAAAACAAAATCATTCTTGATTTCTTTCTTCTCGCCCTGTACGTTGTACTTCACGGATTCCTCCGTGATCTCATCGACACAGGCATTGAATTCCATGGTGACTTCTCCATTTCTCACAAGAGCATCAAAATTCGGGAGGATCCAGGGCTTTACACTCTTTGAATATTCATTTCCCCGATATAAGACCGTGACCCTTGCCCCGGCTTTATTTAACTCCAGCGCTGCATCAACCGCTGAGTTCTTCCCTCCGATGACCACGACATCTGTGTCAAAGAAAGGATGGGCTTCTTTAAAATAATGAAACACTTTTTCTGATTGCTCTCCCGGAATTTCCATATAATTAGGGTGATCGTAGTAGCCCGTCGCGATGACCACGGATTTACATGTGTATGTGCCCTTAGAAGTAAAGACCGAAAAGCCATTGGTATGCTTTTCGACTTTTTGGACGGTTTCAAATCGGTTGATTCTTAATTCTTTACGCTTGGCGACTTCACGATAATACACTAACGCCTGATTCCTTCTTGGCTTATGCTCTTCAATGACAAATGGAACGTCACCGATCTCCAGCTTCTCACTCGATGAAAAGAACGTTTGATGCGTGGGGTAGTGGTAGATCGCATTCACGATGTTTCCTTTTTCAATAATCAAAGGCTCGATTCCTTTTTCTTTTAAACTAATCGCAGCAGACAACCCGCATGGTCCCCCGCCAACAATGATGCATTCTTCCATTTTCAAATTCAGACACTCCTTCAATTCCTCTATCTGAATGGCGATATTCTCCAAGTACACTTCAGATTCCTAAATGGTCTTTACTCAATTATTATGGAATAAGTTTGCGCCGAGGTCAAAAAGTAACACTTGACCCTCATGCCTATTATTTGTCTTTGTAATAGGAAATATCGTGAAAGCCACTAAAAAAGGATGGGATGCACGCATCCCACCCTTTTTCTATTTATTTAAATCCAGCCTCTGAACCTGCATGCTTCGGCCATTTTCCTTACTCCTACCATATAGGCGGCAAGCCTCATATCCACTCTTCTTGTTTGTGATGTCTCATAAACATTGTTGAAAGAACTTACCAGGATCTTTTCCAGTTTTTCTTCCACTTCTTCTTCAGTCCAATAATACCCCTGATTATTCTGAACCCATTCGAAGTATGAAACCGTCACTCCACCTGAGGAAGCGAGCACATCGGGTACAAGGAGAATCCCCCGTTCCGTCAAGATTTTCGTCGCATCCAATGTTGTCGGTCCGTTGGCAGCCTCGACCACGATGCTTGCCCTGATATTGTGGGCATTCTTGTCCGTGATCTGGTTCTCTATCGCTGCAGGGACCAGGATGTCACAATCAAGCTCCAGTAGTTCTTCATTTGTAATCGTTTGGTTGAACAATTTCGTAACCGTCCCGAAACTGTCCCGTCTATCCAGTAAATAATCGATGTCCAAACCGTCCTCATCATGCAGACCACCGTATGCATCAGAGATCCCGATCACCTTTGCCCCGGCGTCATGCATGAACTTCGCAAGAAAGCTCCCTGCATTACCGAACCCTTGAACAACCACCCTTGCCCCTTCAAGTTTGATTCCCTTCTTCTTCGCCGCTTCATGGATGCAGATCGTCACCCCTTTGGCAGTCGCCGTTTCTCGACCATGAGATCCTCCAAGGACCAATGGTTTACCCGTAATGAAACCGGGTGAATTGTATTCATCTATCCGGCTGTATTCATCCATCATCCAGGCCATGATCTGGGAATTCGTAAACACATCCGGAGCCGGTATGTCCTTTGACGGGCCGACGATTTGGCTGATGGCCCTTACATAACCGCGACTCAAACGCTCGAGTTCCCTAAAGGACATATCACGGGGATCACAGATGATCCCTCCTTTTCCTCCCCCGTACGGAAGGTCGACGATCCCGCATTTCAGGCTCATCCAGATCGAAAGCGCTTTAACTTCTTTTTCCGTTACATTTGGATGGAAGCGGATCCCACCCTTGGTCGGTCCGACGGCATCATTATGCTGAGCACGGTAACCCGTGAAGACCTTCACTTTTCCATCGTCCATTCGGACTGGTATTTTAACCGTTAACATACGGATAGGTTCTTTCAATAATTCATAAACTTCTTCTGAATATCCCAATTTATCAAGTGCGAGTTGAATAACCGTTTGTGTTGATTTCAGCACATCATGTTGATCTGATGCCTGGTGATTTTCTTTCCCCTTTTCGGCTACCATATATGTAAACCTCCCAGTATCCTTCACTGTTTAGCAGATCCTCGTCCGCTTTCATGACATAGTATACACGTTTGATTTGCACTTGCAAAGAAGGAAAATTAAAAATGGAATATTTTTTTGAAAACGCTATCATACCTAATAAATAAATACTCCCGGGAATCACTCCGGGAGTGCACATAAGACCATTTTCTACGAGAGGCATAATCATCATATATTTAAAGGGGGTGAAGTGTCACTCGGGGCCGAAATTCAAAAATAAAACAATATCTTTTCGATGGAGTCCCTTAATAACACAACCCGGCCGTATTCCATCAGGATATGCTTAGTCATTTTCGAATGTTGACCATATTCGGCGCACACCGCTTCAAGGATGAAGCTGTCTCCTTCAAGTAAATTCTCTATAAGTACGTAATAATGATTTTCATAGTAAACTATGCTGCATTGAATGAGGGCATTGTTCACTTTCCCCATCCCATTGATCCGTTTGAGAAGGTCGAGTACGTTTTCGAAATCATCGAAATACACGACAACATCGTGATCATTCATCGATTTCATCATTTCGGTGCCCTCTTCCCAATCAGAAAAATCATCTTCCGATTCGAGCGTGAGGATCATGCAGATTTCCTGGTCGTCAAACGATTCAATCTCGACTGTGATTTCCATTTGTGTCTCAATGCCGAACTTCCCTTGTACTTCATCTAACATATCTTCAAACAGATCATGCCACATATAGGAATCTTTCCATTGGTCTTGTTCAAATAAGCCTTTTTGTTCCAACTCTTCTACACTAATGGAAAATTTTATTTTATTGTCGGAAATTCTTTCGAGCTTCATCTTCGTACCCCCTAGACTGTGACGATTTATCACCATACTATGTGAGGGGTAGAAAACAGTGCATATTCCACTTATAATTTACTTTTAAGCCATTGTTCCCAGTCGGATTTGGATTGTCCCACAATGTGATCATGGAATTTTGCTTTTAACTCTTTTGACAGATGATCTACTGCGAATCCTCCCATCCCGATTTCCAGGTCAGTCCGCTCCTTCTTTAAAGAAGTAACGAGGGTAAGGAGGTTGTCTACATTTTCAAGCAAGGTGCAGGAGAAGAATAAAAACTTCGGATCTACTTCATCCAGTACGATGTCGATATCATCTTCTTTTATGCTCGAGCCCAGATAGATGACCTCGAACCCTTTTCTGCGCACAAATAAAGTGAAAATCAATAATCCCAGTTCATGCCATTCACCCGGACCGCAGACGGCCACCACCTTGGGCAGGATCCCATTGTGAGGGAACGAGTGCATGATGATGCCGATACGCGATCTGAGGATGGATGTCGCAAAGTGCTCATGTGCCGTCGTGATTTCCCCATGTTCCCACAGATCCCCGATCCTTACGAGGAGGCTGCCGAGGATATCGATGACCACCTTGTCGATCGTATACACTGAAAACGACTGGTTGATCAATTCATGGGCCTTCGTCTCATCAAAACTCAACAAAGCCTTTAACAGATCATCTGAAATCGTTTGGGTGCGATCCTTTTGTTCAGATGACGTGATTTCATTTTCTTCAAGCTCCTGTTTGTCCAGTAGCGCAACGGCCTGACTGATGGTAAAGCCTTGATCCACCTTTTCAACAAGCCATTTCAATATATTTAAATGCTGTTCGGTGTACAGACGGTGACCCGATTCATTCCGTACAGGTGCAATGATCTGATATCTTCTCTCCCATGCCCTTAAAGTACCGGGTTGGATCCCTAAAATGGTAGACACAGCTTTAATGTTGTATTTGCCTTCTAACTTTTTATCATTGCTCATAAATAGTCCCCCAAGTATTTCTCATCTCTCTAAAATTATAATCGAGAAACCGCTTTGTGTAAAATTTGTATAGGTAATGAATAACATTTGTTCATTTCAACCTTTATCGATCACCAACAAGTGGGTTTCAGCCGGTGCTCCCAGCCGTAAGGGTATGGCGGTGGTCCCATATCCGTTGCTTACTAATAGGGTGGTCTGAGGGAGCATTTCAAGTCTTCCTTTTTTATACAGTCCCCAGCCAAAAAGACGAATCTGACCTCCATGTGTGTGACCGCTTACCATAAGGTCGATACCGTCCTCTTTCCGTACTTGATTCACAAGTCTTGGGTCATGACTGACTAATAGGGTGAATTCATCTGGGTGTGCCTGTTTATGAGCTGAAGGATAATCTGCTCTTTGTGTACTTGCGTCATCCACCCCGATCATGTTGAGAACTCCGTTACGGATTGGTACCTTGATGGAAGAATTGACGATTTCGATGATCCCTTTCTTCTTGAATATTTGCTTTAACCTGCTCGTATTCACTTCGTAATCATTATTCCCCCAAACGAAATATACCGGTCCCAACGTCAGGAGTTTATCCAGATTCCGTTCAACCCTCGAAAAAGGCACACCTTTTTCCAAAAGGTCCCCTCCGATAATGACAAGATCCGCTCTCCCCTTCACTTGTTCGATGATTTCTTCTGAAATTTCCCTCTTATGTATATCCGAAATAAAAAAAAGGGAGACGGGATCCATATGTTCCGGAAAGCCGGGAAGCTTTACCTTATCAACTTTCACAGTATTTCTACGTGCTTCGTATAACATAAAAAAGAGGAGACTGACTCCCCCTGCCAATAAAATGATGATACTTAATTCAAGCATTGTGGCCTCCTTGACGGCGAAAATCTATTGAAATAATACCATAAAACAAGGCTGAACAGGAAAAAATCAACGTTTGCCATCCCCCATAAGCGCTCAATAAGTAGATTAAGCCTATGTGCAGGACAATAATCGCCAATTCTTTATGTAGTTTTCCATTCCTTAATCGCAATATAGAATATAATTCTGCTTTCAGTACATTTCCCTGAACCAGCACCCCGACTATAAAGGCGATGGAGGCTGCAAAGAACTGTACCGGGTTCAGGACCAGCTCAACAATGAACTCACGAGAAGAGAATCGTTCGGTAACAGGAAACCATGTAATGAATAGATACCCTAAAAGAAACGTGATAATCAGTTTCACAAAATGATTGATCAAAAAAATCCCTCCCATAAATCTTATGAGAAGGATTTTGTTTCATACAGAGTTTTATTCAATTATTCATCTTCATGAATATCGAGGATGCGGAACCCAGACTTCTCCAACTTGTTAAGGAATTTTTCCATATTGTCTTTCTTTTCGACCTTCAGGACTATACGGCGCAATAACTTATCGGTTTCATCGAAGGTCACGAGGGAGATCACCGATTCTGAATACTGTTGGATGATGTCCCCAAGCCGGGCAATCCGTCCTTCCGTTTCTACAGAAGAGAAAGCGATCCGGACCCCCTTCTGGTCCATTCCGAATGCACTCCTGAATTGATCCAGTACATCAAATCGTGTAATCAGCCCAAGGAACTTATTATTCCCCCCCACTACAGGGAGGATCGGTGAATCCTTTAATTCAATCAACGCATTTTCAAATACATCTTTATCGGTTATATATTTATCCGAATTTGTAATAATATCACTGGCTTTTTTCTCCTTGAGAAAGGACTCCTTATCCATCCCGGAAAGGAAGAAGCTTTGATAAATATTATAACGAGTCGCTACCCCTTTGAATTCTTCATTTGAAAGGACCGGCACCCCATCGATCTTATGGTGTTCAAGGACCGTCAGCGTCTTTTCAACTGAATCATTTTCATCTACCACATAGCATTTGTGTTTCGGTATCATGGCATTTTTAACAAACATTCGACCACCTCATCATTAATTTCCTACCCTTTAAGTATTCAACATTCCCACTGTATTTCCCTTCATATTTATGAATTTATATAAATTAACATGTTCCAAACCCTCCTTTCATATGTTGTTACGAAGGATTTTGTTTAAAGGAGGGATCGTCATGCAGGAATTTTATAAAGCATATTATCCGTATGTGAGTCCGTTCGATCCGTGTAAGCCCATTACAAGGAAGGTATATTCGACTCCCCCAAACCTGTACCTTGGGTTCCAGCCACCCAATTTAGAGCAATATTCACCAAAGGAAGCACTGCAGAAGGGGACGTTATGGAAAGTATTTTATGATCCTTATTATAGTCCCTATGAAAAAATGAAGGGAGAGTGATTCCATATGAAACAGCTTCCCCCCCATTATTATGAAGTGCTGGAAGAACTGCAGGCCGTAGATTTCGTCATTGTCGACCTCACGCTGTACCTGGACACCCATCCGGAAGATTACGAAGCCATCTCTCAATACAATATGTATGTAAAAACACGAAAACAGATAAAAAAGAAATTCGAAAAGGAGTTTGGTCCGTTGACCCATTACGGGTACAGCTTCTCCAATTATCCGTGGGATTGGAAGGATGCCCCGTGGCCATGGCAAGTGTGATGAATGAATGAATGAAGGAGGTACAGGATAATGTGGGTTTATGAAAAGAAACTTCAATACCCGGTAAGAGTGAGTACATGCAACCCTAAATTGGCCAAATTCCTGATTGAACAGTATGGCGGTGCAGATGGAGAACTTGCCGCTGCCCTCAGGTATCTCAATCAGCGCTATTCGATCCCTGATAAAGTGATTGGATTATTAACCGATATCGGGACCGAGGAATTCGCCCACCTGGAGATGATTGCCACGATGGTGTATAAATTAATTAAAGATGCCACCCCCGAGCAGATGAAGGAAGCAGGACTCGATCCCCATTATGTGAATCATGATGGAGCGATCTTCTATCAGAATGCGGCCGGCGTTCCGTTCACCACCTCTTACATCGCTGCCAAAGGGGACCCGATTGCGGATTTATATGAAGACATCGCTGCTGAAGAGAAGGCGAGGGCGACATATCAATGGATCATTAATATGAGTGATGATCCTGACCTGAATGACGGATTACGCTTTTTAAGGGAAAGAGAGATCATTCACTCCCAGCGCTTCCGGGAAGCGGTGGAAATACTTAAGGATGAGAGGGATAAAAAGATCTTTTTTTGATGGATACGATCATTTGTTTGGCTCATGACAGGTTTCGCCTCAAGCGTTTTCAACGTGATGAGCCAGATCTCTTCCTATTATTCATGCAGCAGAGAGTGGGAAGAAAGTACTGATGACTCGTTCCTTACTTACTACCATGAAACAGATTAATATCCCATTCTTTTTTCATTTTATCGTAAACAAGATGCCTTTTTTTCCACGCTTCCTCTTTCCATAAATCTTTACTTCGATCGATGACTTCACATCTTAAAGCATGAAACTCTTTCTCTTTCTTTTCTTTTTTTTCATATAATATCCTGGTTGCCCCGAAAAGCACGACCAGGCAGAGGGCCATGAACAAATGAATGGAACTGGATACAAAGACGGAAAACACCACAGAAAAAGAGTAAGAATAAGGTCCCAACACGAATTTCGTCAAATAATAGAGAAAAAAGAAGGATGCTAATAGTGCCCCCCATAATGTATAGAGGTGCATAGCCTTTGCCCTATCAAATTTTTGCTTTTTTTCAATCAGGTTATGTAACATCTGCTCCGTCGCTTGATCTGTCCACTCACCAAATTCCTTTTCTCCACGGTCCATCCCTATCCTCTCCTTTCTTCCCTATAGTTTATGAGCTTGTCCAAAGAGATAGAATCAGCACATAAAAAAAGGCCCTCATAGGAGGATCCCAAAGGAGCACTTTCGATCAGCCGTATAGTTGTTTTTGACTCTGCAAAGAACTCACTTCCATGAATTCGGTCATGAGTCGGTCAAAGATCGCATCCCAGGATTGCTTTTCAGCCATTTGGAGTGCTTTCTGTTTCATATATTGAAGTCGGTCTTCATCCAACAGCTCAATAATATGATGAATGAAGGATTCGTACAGGTGAGCTTCCGCTATTCTCCCTGTCTGGTTATGCCGGACGATATTCGTGACTCCCCCCTTATCCGCTACTACGGCAGGCAGGCCGGATGCGAAGGCTTCCAAAACGACATTCCCGAAGGTCTCTGAAGCGGAAGGGAAGACAAACAGATCGGATGATGCATAGGTTTCCGCCAATTCTTCTCCGGTGACGTAACCTGTGAAGATGACATTTTCACCTTTCGTCTTTTCCATAAGCTCTTTCTTCATCGGTCCGTCTCCTACGATGAGCCACTGGACTTGATTTTTGATCTCATCGGGAAGGTATTGGATCGTTTTCTCCAATGTCTCCAAATCCTTTTCAGGAGCTAGTCTTCCGACATATAGCAGGATAAACTTCTTATCGATCTGGTATTTTGCCCTTAAGGAGGAGTTTCGCTTATCAGGTGAGTACACTGTACAATCGACTCCCCTGCCCCAGATGGATAAATCGGCGAATCCCTGCTTCACCAGATGCTGCCTCGTTTCTTCTGATGGGACAAAAATTCGATCTGCCTGTGAATAGAACCACTTCATATATTTCCACAATAGCGGGGATGCCCACATCATTTTATAATAATTCAAGTACATATCGAAGTGGGTGTGATAAGAGGCAACGAGTGGGAGATCCATTTTCTTTGCACCCCGTATCCCATAAAGTCCCATTGTCAAAGGTGTGGTGACATGAATCAGTGTAGGTGAAAAATCTCTGAGCTGCTTTACAATGGTCTTTGGATTCGCTATGGCCGTCCTGCACTCAGGATAAAGAAAAAAGGGAAAGCTGGTGAAGGAGTGTACATTGGGATAAGTTGATGGATGATCTTGAAAATCCGGAACAAATACTTTGTATTCAATCCGTCTCTTCTCATAATGATCCGTCAGCCGTTTTAACGTCCTTGCCACTCCGTTTACTTGCGGATGGTACGTGTCTGAAAAAAGCGCCACTCTCATATACAAATCCCCCTTTATCACTTTGCAGATCGATCAGGTAAACAAGAGAACCATCATCGTCGTGGCAAATGCAAGAAATGCCCCTGCCAAAACATCAGAAGGATAATGCACTCCAAGCACCACTCTTGAATACGCCACGAGTGAGCTCAACGGAAATAGTACGAGCATGGTGACCGGATAGTTGATCATAAAAGGGATGGTGATGGAGAAAACGGCCGTTGAATGGCCTGATGGAAAAGAATGGTCTTTGAATTCATAGCCATGAATGATTGCATTTGGCAATGTCATGTATGGACGGATCCTTTTGACTCCCTTTTTCACCACCGTCATCAGGATATGGCTTACGAATAGAGAAACCATGGCCAGGATGACCGTTTCTTTGATTCCCGTATAATATTGAGCGAAGATAAACAGGATAAGGATGGAACTTACAGTGAGCCTCGCCCCTCCCAAATGAGTCACATATCCAAAAAATGATCGATGCAGCTCTTTACTCCCATTGATTCTATAAAACAACCTGTCATCAGCTTGCCTAAAACGCGTCAACATTCTGTCCATGCAATCAACTTCCCTTCCTATACTTAAACTGTCACCTCCATTATATTTTCAATTTGTTATGCCTCTCTTAATTCCATGTAAATTCTATTGAAAATTGTTGCAAATAAATGTAAATATCCAAACAAAAAAACCGCCCCATGAGTTGCGGGGCGGATGTATTCATTGATCTAACGGAATCTCCAACACTTGTCCTGTTTGAATTTCATTATCCTGAATCTTATTCCACTCTTTGATGCGATCGACACCTGAAGGGGAATTGTAATAATTCATGGCGATCCGGAAAAGGGTTTCCTTTGGTTTCACTGTATGATAAACGATCTTCTGCTCTTCCTTCTTCTCTTTTTTCACTTCTTCTTTCGGTTCTTCTTTTACCTCTTCCTTCGGCTTTTCCTCTACGGGTTTTTCAGTTGGTGGCGCAGAGGCTTGTTGATTCTTTCCATCCACTGAGGAAGCGGATTCTTTCGATGATTCCTCTTTTTGATCTGGTTCAGGAGCAGCTTCTTCATTTTCGGGCTTAACGGCTTCCACACTCTCTTCATGATCGCTTTCCGCTTGGTCATATCGGACTTCAACCACATCATCCACATCTTCTGACATGACGACGAGGGGGCCGTTTCTATTATCGAAATAAGAATAAATGCTGAAAACTGTCAAAGGCAATAAAATAAATAATAAGAGCAGCATACTGATCAATGGATATTTCATCTTCCATTTATTCTTTTTTTGTTTCTCTCTATGAAGCTCACTTCTTGGAGGAAGCGGTTCTCTTTTCTTTGCAGGCCGTTCCTCAGGGACCCGTTCCACCCGTTCTATTTTTTTCTTTCGTTTCTCTGCCTGATCTCGATATGGGTCTTTACTCATGAGACATCCCTTCTTTACTACTTTGTCTTCCATTCCTACGCATGTGTAACCCCAGTAAAAAATCGATGACAAAGTGCATGATAATCGTTACCAACAAATTATCTGTCCATTCATAAATGAAACCGATCCAAAAGCTGAGCAGTACAATATTGATGATTAGAAACCAGTGGGCCCAATACCTGAAGTGAATGAGTGCGAAAATAATACTTGAAATCACCAGTCCAAAATGAAATTGAAGAACCCCCCTGAATAAAACCTCTTCACTTACACTGATGAAAAAAGCTAATAGAGCAATTTCCCCCATGCTCCTGTTTGTGAAAATGCGGGCATTCACCCCGCCATCGTCATAATATTTTGCAGGGAGAACCTTCATCAACACGATGTCGATTAACACGATCGCCAGACCGCTGGTCATTCCTACCGTAAAAATGGAGGAAGAAAGATGGAACTGCATCCAGAATTCGGACGTACTGTCAAATAAAAATATACCTAATCCACAGGCAATCGTTAATAGTAAAAATTGAGTAAAATACAGATGAAATGTTAATTGCTTCTTAGAAAGCTGTTGAATGATTTCCCCTTGTTTCTTCATCGTTACCACTTATCCTAATAATAATTTTTCCAACCTTTTCTCCCAGCTGGTGACGCCGGGATCCTGTGTATCCAGCGTGAAAGGTTTACTTTTGAATGCCCAGGGCGAATCCCCGCATACATCACAGCAAAAGGGATTTTCCCCGAACGGTTTCTCATCGAAATAATGGAGAAGCTTCTCCCGCCTGCACGCCTCGGCCTGAAGCCAATTGATCATGGCGTACAGCTTGTCCTTCTTGTATTGTAAACGATGGTTCCGTATCTGTTTCACTTTCTCGAGTAATCGATCTTGATCGACTGACCGGCCGCCAGTCAGCTCATTTATATAATACGTAAGGAATCGATACTGTACCTCGGTCAGCTGAAGCTGTTCAATCAACTCTTTGGACTGAGAGTCTCTTCTTTTATCAATGAACCCATGAATTTGATCATCTTCAGGCAGTTCGCTTTGGATGAGCTGCAAGGGCAAGGAAAGATCCTGTTCAGAGTATAGAACGACAGATACACTGCTCTCTCCATCACGGCCCGCCCTTCCGATTTCCTGCAAGAACGCTTCGATGCTCGATGGGAAATGAAAGTGAATGACAAAACGGATATCCTCTTTATTCACACCCATCCCAAAAGCCGAGGTGGCACAGATCATTCTCAGCTTTCCAGAAAGAAATTGCTGCTGGATCAAGATCCTGTCCTCCTGTTCCATGCCTCCATGATAATGGGCAACACCCGTCACACCGTTCTCAAAAAGCCAGTGAGCGACATCTTCAGCCATGCGTTTGCTTGAGAAATAAACAACTCCCGGTCCGCCCCAGGACTTCACATATTCCAATAATGCATCCAGCTTTTCACTCTGCCCCGTTACCTTCTCGACAAACAATCCTATATTACCTCGATCGACTGAATACACCATCTCAATGGCGGTATCCATTTGAAGCACTTCCTTGATGTCCTTCCTGACTTCTTCCGTTGCCGTAGCGGTCAATGCCAGGGTGGTCGGGCTCCCAAGCATCTCCTTCAGCTCTCCAAGCTTTAAATAATCAGGCCTGAAATCAGGTCCCCACTGAGAGATACAATGGGCTTCATCAATGACATAGAGGGAAAGATCCAGTGCCTTCAGGGAGGAAACCACACTTGCATTCATTAACATCTCCGGTGAAATGAAAATAAACTTATACGAATCCAGTTGTTCCAGTGCCCTTTTTCTTTCCGCGTAAGGTAAAAAAGAATTCAGTGCGATGACCCGCTTTTCCCCCATCACTTTCATCTGTTCCACTTGATCCTGCATTAAAGAGAGGAGCGGGGAGATGATCAAAACATGTCCATCCATCAGATATCCAGGCAGCTGATAGCATAATGACTTTCCTGTTCCGGTCGGTAGCATGGCGACCGTATCCCGTCGATCCACCACGGAACGGATGATATCTTCCTGGCCTTCCCTGAAGGAAGAATAACCGAATCTCTCTTTAAGTTCCTGCTGCAAATTCACGTGTCTCACCTGCCTTCGCGATCGCTACCCTGATTTGAAAATAGGTCAATTGAGGAAGCTTTTCTTTAATGGGTTTAAGCCTTTTCGTTTGTGATTCCTTCATCACCTGAAGGACCCTCACATAATCTTCCCGGGTAATGAACGGATCAATATCCAGTTCTCCCTGTGTCAGGATCAGTTCAATGACATGATCCTCAATGGTATTGAGTTTCAATTTCCTGATTCTTGAAATCTCTTCAAGGGAATGTCCCCGCTTATATAAGTCATACGTCTTGCTCGTCGAAATCGTCAGGTTCTGTCTATGATCACTGTTCAAGCTGATTGAATACAATAGAGGATATCCTGAAGGGTCCCTTTCGACTACTGTCAATATACCGTGGAGCAGATTCAGGAATCGGAACCGTAACTCTTCTTCATTCATGCCCAACGTTTCCGCCACCTGCAATTCTGTCCACCCATAGTCTTTATATCCGGTTAAGCGATAAACCAGAATGGATGGATCGCCCTTCATGACTCCGAACACGGTGGTGAGCTCTTTATAAAGGATCGTAGACAGATTATCTCTATCGGGGTTGGTCCTTATGCAATTCTTTACCCATTCCTGAATATACTTATTTCGCTGAACCGGGTAATAGAGGGTCTCCTGTCGTTTTGCATTGGAAAGCACCTGTACAAGAAGGCTCAGCCTCATCCAGAACAGCCTGGTTTGATCACCATAGGTGAGCCCATTCATATTGGAAGGGAATGCATCACCCATAAAGTGGTCATTCACGGCTTTTACTCCCCCGGGGGTCACGATGGCATTATCATTTTCCCCCATGGTGATGCATCCCGCCTCCGTTAGCTCCCTTACCTTCTGATTGAAGTATGGACGCTTCAGCCTTGGTAACGACAGGAAAAAGGGCTGTAAATGAAAGATATGTGCATCCTGGATCGATTGAGAAGACTTTTTACCCTTTAAAATATGGAATACTGAGTAAATGGAGCGCTCTCCATTGATTTGTAAAAGACAATATAGAATCACATAATTAAGATAGGTCAATTCTCTACTCCTTAATATGTAGGTTATTGTCAAATATTGTACCATGAATTTGGCTTTTGGCCATGTTTTGTTTTTCTTATATAGGATAAAAATAAAAAGAGAGCACCTAACTATTGAAAAGTTATTGAATCCTCTATAAAATAAACATTAAGTGATTTTTCACAAATGGACATTGTGTATAATGATGAATTATATAGAATTATTTATTCGGGAGGTTTTTTCTTTGCCAAAATATACGATCGTTGACAAGGATACATGCATTGCATGTGGAGCATGCGGGGCTGCCGCTCCAGATATTTACGACTATGATGATGAAGGTATTGCATTTGTAACATTAGATGATAACCAGGGTACCGTTGAAGTTCCTGACGTATTGGAAGATGATATGATCGATGCATTCGAAGGCTGCCCGACAGATTCCATAAAAGTATCCGACGAACCGTTCGATGGGGACGCACTTAAATTTGAATAGCAAAAATCAAGACTAAGGAGAATTTTTCTTCTTAGTCTTTTTTTGATCGCAATAGAAAACCCCTCAAACATATGTCGAGGGGTTGATTTTATATGATCACTATGCCGCTTTATTTAAGGCCGTTTGTCTTGATAACCAGCCTTGAAGGCGGACGAACAGTAAGACGAAGACGGATGTTACCAGAATTCCCTTCAGGATGTTGAACGGCACGATTCCTGTAATGATGATTTCAGCAGGAAGCTCAAAATTCATGAAGTATTTATAAGCAGGCAGGAACACGAAATAATTCAGTATCCCCATGCTGATACTCATCACGACCGTTCCTGTGATCAGTCCGATCAACAAACCTTTCTTCGATTGAAAGCGTGAATAAATATAATAGGTCGGAAGGATGAGTAGCACCCCGGCTGCAAAATTAGCTGCATGACCAATCGGAACACCCGTATCGCTCCCTGTCATCACGTAATCAATCACGTTTTTAAAGAGTTCGACCAGTATACCTGCAAGTGGTCCTAATGTGAACGTTGCAATCAATGCAGGGACATCACTGAAATCGACCATCAAAAACTTTGGAAATGGTGGAATTGGGAAGTTGAATAACATTAACACATACGAGATGGCACTTAACATACCAACAGTTACAAACATGCGCGTATTCATTTTTTTCATAGCTCTCTCTCCTTTAGGAGATTCATCTCATTTCGAAGACGGCTCAAGCCTAAGGTAGCATTAAAAAACTCCCGGATATAAACACCCAGGAGAATGAAAGGCATACCCTAATAAACGTTTAGCTTCCCATTTTCTAAACGTTATGGCAATAACCTTCATCTTCTCCCATCCAGACTATACTGTCGGCTTTGGAATCACACCAAATCCTGCCCCTAAAGGCTCGCGGGCTTAGAAACAAATTGTTTCATCACCGCCGGTAGGGAATTTCACCCTGCCCCGAAGACGAATCTTTATTTTTTTATACATTCTCATTATACATAATATCCGGGATGATGTGAAGAGAAACAGTTCGAATTCGAAATATATCCTTTTTTGCCACGGATCTACGCCGGCATCATTCCACCAACAGGACCTGTTGAGGATAAATAGCCGATTCGGGATCCAGGTCATTTTTGGAGACTAGTTCGTCCACATCGATTCCCTGAGCAATCGAGATGGAATAGATCGTGTCCCCCTGCTTCACTACGTATTGTCCCTTCTCGGGAGATCCCGGGATCATCAATATCTGATTGATCATTAATTGGGCGTTTTCCAATCCATTTTCTTTCATAACATCTTCAACTGACACGTTGTATTGTTGAGAAATCCCCCAAAGTGTCTCTCCTTTATGAACGATGTGCTTCACTTTATGTATACCATCAGACACGCCATCCGACTCAGGGGTTCCAGCCACACCAACGGCCTGATAGGGATCCTTCTCTTTGGCGAACACAAGCTGTCCTACTTCACCGTGTCCAAATACAAGATAGGGATCGATCGCATTTTCCTTATCGATCGTCCATTCTCCCCTGTGTATTTCAAAATGGAGATGAGCTCCCGTGGACCTTCCCGTATTCCCTAAAAGCCCCAGTTGCTCACCTTGTTCAATCTGTTGATTCTCTTCCACCAGCCTGCTTTCAAGGTGGGCGTACACCGTTTCATAGCCGTTTTCATGCCTTACGAAAACGACATGTCCGTAGCTTTTAGATAGATACGATTTGATCACTTTCCCTTTTGCGACTGAATATACAGGTGAACCGATCTCTCCCCCGATATCCATCCCCTTATGTTCACCCGACCTTGTCCCATATGAATCTGTAATCATTCCTTCAACAGGGAACGTCCATGATAAGGTATCCTTTATCACCCCATTCCCCTCTGCTTTCGCCACATTACCGGTTAAGAACATCATACCCACACATAACGCCAATAGGATTACGATGAAAAGTCTTCTTGCATAATCGAAAATCATGCTTGTCCTCCTTCAAAATTGACAGACGTACCTCGATTTCTATGTATGACATCATTCTAGCCTTTTCTCTCTCATTGCATTCACATCCCACTATATGAACAGGCCGGATGCATTATTCAATGTGAGGTCATTTTTCTAGAGTAGTGTGGCTAAGTACGGCCAAAATATTCTTTTAACGCTTTGAAAATATAAAAAAACCAGAAACGGCTGCTTTTCCCGCTTCTGGTTTTTAGGCTACATATCATTTATTAAGCTTTTTTTATTCGGGCTGATCGGCGTTTCGATGGGTCCCGTGAAATCGAAACCGTTCCAGGTTTCCTGTTTGATGTTTTCAAACCTGGCTTCATCGAATCCGGAGCTTTTGCTTGTCAGCAATATCCCTTCAATCATCTCAAGTGCGGCCATCTCATCCAAGGTGTTTAAATCCAACTCGTTCAAGAAGCTGAATGTCACCACTCCGTCTGCTTCTGTCACACTAAAATTGATGTCTTTTGGGATGACACTTTGGAAGAGGCCGGTTTCTGCCGTTTTCATCGCTTGGATGGACTCTTTGATGCTTCCTCTGTTTATATTGTCAGGAACCAGGAAGCGATCCCTTCCATTCGGAGAATAAAGATAATAAGCCGTATGGTCTTTTTCATTCAAATCGATCTTTGAGAATTCCCCCGTGGAACTGAATTCAGGGACAGAGCCGTCATGCTCTCTCAGTATGACTTCATCCAGGCCTTTATGCTGGAATGAATATTGAAGAGAATGATAAAAAGCATATTCAACCGCACTGCTGCCACTGTAAGAATGATGGGAATCAAGAGTGAAGATGACCCTGTCTTTGTCGAGAGAAAACTCTCCATCTAAAGGCAGGTAATCCTCGAGTCCCCATTCGGCTTCAGGCAGCTCCTCCGCAATCTGCTCATGACGTGCCAACCAATCTTCCCCTGTCGGTTCGTCGACAACCGATACGGGTATGGGCACCGCATCCGTCGAGACAAGTCCAAAGGAATAGAATTCCTTTCCCATCAGGTCATCTTTATAGAGGGAAAGTCTTGTGTGAGGTTCTTTTAAGTCTTCGGACAAGGGATTGTTCTCCTTTTCACCACTTTCCGTTAGGGCTGCCTGATCTTCTTTCTTTGCTTCCGTTTGAGCGACAGATTCCTTTCTTTCGGGAGCCAATTCCATTTTACCCTCTGAGTTTCCTGAAGAAACCGACATATCCGACTCGGACTTCTCCATGCCCGTTTCAGAAAATTGATTTAAAACGGGAGGGGCAAGCAGGAACAAGATGAAGATGGCGGCAAGTGCTGCAACTGCAGGGATGAATCGTTTAAATGAATATGGACGTTTCTTTTTGCGATCCATTCGTGCGTGGATATATTGAGAGGTTCGATCATCTTTGATTTGAGGGAGCCTTTTGATCAGTTCCTCGATATCACGATCTTTCCATTCTGACTGGTTCAATGTCTCTTTCCTCCTTTGGGAGCCGATGGTTCATTTCAAGCCTTAACCATTTGATTGCCCGATGCTGGGTCGTCTTCACTTTGCTTTCCGACCAGCCAAGCACCTCAGCGGTTTCAGTGATTGAAAGCTCCTGTAAGTAACGCATGATAATCACCATTCGAAAGTCCGTTGAACAGTGCTTCAAGCATTCATACAACATTTGGATTTCCTCATGAGCAACGGCGATTTCTTCGGGGAGTGCCCCATCGTCTGTAACATCATTCCGACTCCAATCGAATTTATCCAGTATTCGATTCTTCCAATTTTTCTGTTTCCTGAAATGATCAATGGCTACATTTTTCGCTATCGAGAAAAGCCATGTCTTTTCAGAGCTTTTCCCCTCGAAATTCTCATGGGATTTAAGCACCCGGATATAAACCTCCTGGACTAAATCTTCAGCCTGCTGTTTATTCTGTACCATGTATATGAGGAATTGAAATACATCCTGATGATAATCAGAGTATAGTTTCTCAAAAACGGAGTCCACTCGATTCCCTCCCCGTCAAATTATTAGTCGTTATATATGTAAAAAAGTTACACACTATCAATATAGTATTTTTCTGGCGAAAAGGAAAGACCCCTATTGATAGACTCAGCATAAAAAAAGCCAACAAGGATGCCTCCCTGTTGGCCGACGAACTCTTTTTCTACAACCTTCTCTAACGAAAGCTAAAAACAAAGAATGTTTCCCATGTAACAAGAAAAATCGTCACGTTTCTATGGATATGATCGAACCTTGGCTAAATAGGAAGAAAGAAAGTGAAGGTTGTCCCTTGATCGACTTTGCTTTGCACTTGAATGTGCCCTTTATGGGACTCAATGATATTCTTTGCGATCGCGAGACCAAGACCTGTTCCGGATTTCCCTCTTGTCCGGGCTTTATCAGCCTTATAAAAACGCTCGAATACGAAAGGAAGATCTTCTTCAGGTATCCCGGATCCCGTATCCCTCACATGGAACAGATACCCGCCTTTCTTTTCCGTCAGGGAAACTGTCACTTCCCCTCCCGTCGGGGTATGCCTCAACGCATTATCAATGAGATTGGTCAGCACTTGTTCAATACGATCGGGGTCCATATAGATTTCCTTATTGATTTCCACATCGCTTTCGAAGTAGATGGCAACCTTTTTTTCCTTTGCCAGGCCAATGAACTTGTTGGTCACTCTTTCTGTGAAAGGCATGACGCCTATCACATCCTTGTTAAGGGTGATATGCCCCGCTTCCATGCGGGCCAGGTCCAGAAGATCATTGACGAGTCTACCCATCCGAAGCGATTCATCATAGATGATGCGGGCGATTTCTTTCTTTTCTTCTTCGGATCCGGCGATATCATCCACGATTGCTTCACTGTATCCTTGAAGCATGGATATGGGTGTGCGGAGTTCGTGGGACACGTTGGCGATAAAGTCCTTACGAAGCTTATCCAATCTACGCTCTTCCGTCATATCACGGACCACAGCGACGGCTCCCCTGATGGTATTGTTATTATATAAGGGACTGACAATCACCACGTAGGAACGGCCCTGGAGGCTAAGTTCACCGGTCTGTTCCATTTCGGTTACGACCACACTTTGCAGCAATTCCCTTATCGTAGTCGGGATCGCCTCCCCTCCCTCTTCGCTTTGCTCATAATACCAGTGCTGCAGGAAGCGATCTGCAGGAGGGTTGGTGATCAGGATGGTGCCATCCCGGTTAAAGGTGATGACCCCATCAGCCATACTGCTGAGAATGGATGAAAGCTGTTCTTTTTCCTGACTCAGTGCGTTGATGTGAAACTTTAACTGCCTCCCCATCTGATTGAAGCCTGTCGCGAGTTCACCGATCTCATCCTTCGTCAGGATCGGTACCTTTGTATCGAACTTACCCTTTGCCACCTCGAAAGCTGCCTCTCTCATTTTCCTGAGGGGCGCAGTGATACGTGTCGAAAGGAAGAACGCAAAGATGGTTGTCAGGATGATGGCAATCCCTGCCGCCAGGAGGATCAGCTTGGTGGTCTGTCGTGTCGTATCTTTGATGACTCCCATGGACTGATAGAGATAAACAGCCCCGTCTTCCCCGTTAATATGGAGTGGAGTCCCGACAATGATGACATTCTCATATCGATTGGACGACGACTCCTTCGAGAGTTCAACCTCTTTTTTGACGGTGATCTCCCTGCTTTTGACAGATTGAAGTTTGTTATCCTTCGATATATAATCGTGGATTTTCTTTTGAAAGACCGTCGAGTCCTGGGAATAGAGAGATTCATTTTGATCAAGTGAAATGATGATATTCACAGGCTCATCGATGATCTCTTTTCCCAGTTCCATACCAAGGGTCAGGTCATTATGATTTTCAATGACCCTGGCCACTTTTTCAGCTGTATGTGTCAACTCTTTCTCCACCACGTCCACATGGTAATTTTGAAAGAATTCAAGTAATAAGATCGTAAGAATAAATAATACAAAGGAAACCAGCAGCAGGATGGTCAGCCATAGTTTCCCTACTACACTACGCCATAGCCTCATTCATTTGTTACCTCGAATTTATAGCCCACTCCCCATACGGTCACAATCATTTTGGCTGCCATTTCAGAAACTTTATTCAGCTTCTCCCTTAAGCGCTTCACATGAGTATCGACCGTACGCAGATCACCGAAGAATTCGTAATGCCATACTTCCTTCAGGAGGTGTTCACGATCAAACACTTTATCCGGCGCTTTCGCCAGGAAGTATAGGAGTTCATATTCTTTAGGAGTGAGATTGACATCGATTCCATCCGCCGTCACCCGGTGTGCATCGTTGTCTATTGTAAGGTGGGGATACACGATCAGGTCCTTTGCTTTAGCATCCGTCTGAATGAAGCTTGACTTGGTCGATCTTCTTAATAACGCTTTCACCCTGAGGACCACTTCACGGGGGGAAAACGGCTTCACGATATAGTCATCCGTCCCGACCTCGAAACCTTGTACCCTATTCACTTCCTCCCCCTTGGCTGTAAGCATGATGACGGGGGTCGCCTTACTTTCACGAAGCTGTTGACAGACCTCGATCCCATCCATCCCGGGCATCATGATATCGAGTAAAATACAATCATAATGATGTTCGAGGGCCAGTTCTAACGCCTGTTCACCATTTTCCGCTTCATCAATCTCATAGTTTTCCCTCTCCAAATACATCTTTAATAGTCTTCTGATCCGGTCTTCATCATCTACCACTAAAATACGAATGTTTTCCTCCATGGGTTCTTCCTCCTTTGTCTACTTAAACCATATTAACCATATTATCCTCTATTTTTTATAAAAAAAGAAGCTGACTAGAAAGAGAATCGGATTCTCATGATGGTCAGCTCCTTTCCGTTCGATTCGTTGATTAAGCGTATGAGTGTAAACCGGCTATGATCAGATTCACGGCTACAAGGTTGAATAAAATGATGGCAACACCTACGACGGCTAACCATGCTGATTTCTCACCATGCCACCCTTTTGACAGGCGAAGGTGAAGGAAAGCGGCATAGAATAAGAATGTAATCAATGCCCATACCTCTTTCGGGTCCCATCCCCAGAAGCGGGTCCAGGCAATCTGCGCCCATATCATGGCAAAGATAAGTCCTCCAAGGGTGAAAACAGGAAACCCGATCAATACAGAGCGGTAACCAATTTCGTCCATAAGGTCAAGATTCACATTCTTCACCAGCGGCTGCATCTTTGCAGCGATCCGCTTTCTGAAGATCAAGCGCAGAATAAGGTAAATGACTGTACCGGTCATAAATGACCAGATCACGGTATTCAACTTCTTCGCGTTGATGAGGGCAGGCATTTCAACCAGCGGCTTCATCGCGTCAGCGGTTAATAACTGCCCCTCATTCGGACCCACCAGGGCCGGGAGTGTGTATTCAGAAACCGCTTCTTCTCCCTGCTGATTCACATATTGAAAGTTCGCTTCATAGTTCCCCAGTGTAAAAGCTGTTGATGCGACGACAAATCCCAATACGACAACCAGCGAATACATCACGGTTTCAAGCCAGAATGACTGCCTGCTTCCCTTCGTATGCTGAACGGATTTCAATAAGTAGATAAGTCCAGCCACAAAGCTGATGGAAAGAATCGCTTCCCCGGCTGAAACAGTCGTCACATGGATCTTCAGCCAGTCACTCTGCAATGCAGGGATCAGGGGGCTGATGTCTTTAGGAAACATGCTCGCATAGGCAATCACCAGGAGGGCGAAGGGCAGTGCAATGACGCCGAGTATCGTCGTCTTGTACATAAAGTAAAGAATGATGAACGCTCCGACAAGCATCATACCGAAGAATGTCGTGAATTCGAACAGATTACTTACCGGGGCATGTCCCGATGCTCCCCATCTTAAAAAGAAATATCCCAGTTGAGAGGCAAATCCGATCAGGGTTAAGAGTATTCCGATAAAGCCCCATTTCTTCTGATTTGTTTCCGTCGTATTCTTTTGTCGGATACTCCCGCCAAAGAATAATGTAGCAATCAAATACATTATGAAGGATATATAGAGTAAATTACTGCTCCACTCTGCCATTGCTGTCGTTGACATCCTCATTCCTCCTTACTTCATCCTTTTGTTGTTGATCGATAGGCTCATGGATCCCAGTGCCATTCAATACATAGCTGATTTCATTTTTCAAACCGTGCCAGTTTTTATTCGTATGACCGGCAACGATCACTCCATCTCCGTCATCACTCCGTCTGATCCAGATCCTTCTGTGATGCCAATAGGCGCCCTGTATGACACCAATCATGAAAATCGCCCCTCCAAGAGCTAAAATCCAGAGAGTAAGATCTTTGTGCACCGTTAAGGCGGATACATCTCTCGTCTCGACGCCGGCAAAGGATAATTTATATGCATTTTCCCCCAATGGCTCAAGATTTTTCCGGATCCCCACAAAACTGATTTCACCTTCGGGCTTTTCCGGTGAGAACAATTTAAAGAGGAACGCGGGATTATTCGGTAGTGGTGACTTCGTCTGAGGTTCTCCTTGTTCATTAAATCCTGAGAAGTCCGGATAATAACCCATCAATTCGGCTTTATACCCATCCTCCAATGTGTATGTATCTTGAGGATCGAACAAATCGACGGTGAACTTACCAAAGGTCTTCCCTGATTCTTTTTGATCAAGGGTGAAGGACATTGACTTGAACTCATCCAATTTATAACTCGTCTGGTATACGGCAAAATTCCCGAATTTAAGAGGGTGGTTGACCTTAATGGAATCTTCCTGCTCCTTCGTCCGTTCTGCCTTCTCACCGGGAACACGTTCTCCCGACTCTTTGTACAGAACTACATCCGACTGGAAGTTCTTGGCGATGGTCCCATTTTTGTCAATGGCATCACCAAATACTTCTTTATCTTTTTCTTTATCGTAGGTCTCCAGGGTAAATCCTTTGTTTTCCAGGTAATATTCCTGGCCCGTACCCGGCACGGCTCTCGTTTCACCTTCACGGATCCACACCGTCTCGTCGATGTACATCCCCGGAACGAATCGAAGCATACCCCCGAACAGGAAGATGATCAGACCAATATGATTCACATAAGGACCCCATCTTGAAAAACGATTCTTCTCGGCAAGGATATTTCCATCCTCTTCCCGGATCTTATATTTTTTCTGCTTCAGCTTTTCTTTTATCTTGCTGAGGGGCTCATGAAATTCAACCGTCTCCGTTTTCCCGTATATTCTTTGGCGCTTCAAGAAACCGGCATGTCTTGTGACCCGTTGATTCTTCAGGGCGCGGTAGAGGGGGATCACACGGTCCAGGCTGCAAATGACGAGGGAAACCCCAATCGATGCGATCAGGAGCAAATACCACCATGAACTATATAAATCATGGAAGCCAACCGTATAGTACAGCTCTCCGAAGAAACCATAGACGTCCTTATAGTATTCATCTGCAGGCTGGCCGTTCGGAATGTACTGTTCCTGGGGCAATATCGTCCCGACTGCTGAAGCAATGAGTGTGACAACAATCAACCACACCCCCACTTTCACAGAAGAAAAAAAGTTCCAGATCTTGTCGACAATCGATTTATTATACGTTTGGGAACGCCTTGCACTCCCTTCATAACGCATGTCATGGAGCAACTCATTCTTTGCTTCCTCGGTTAAAGCCCGGCCACAGGATTCGCAGAGAACGGTACCATTCGGATTCACATGACCGCACACACATTTAATCTCTTTCATGTTAAAACTCCTTATTTCAAGTTAAACTGCCTTACGGCTTGATGCTCTCTAAATCTTCGATGATATCGTTTTCTGTCATCGTACCTGTAATGATCTTTTCAATTTCCCCTTGAGGGTTGATCAGGAACGTCGTAGGAAGGGGATCGATCCCGTATGCATTCTGCACTTCCTCTTCCTTATCTACTAATATAGGGAACTCCAAACCGTGTTTTGAAACGAACCGGTTAATCAGGAAATCGGATTCCCCGACATTCACAGCTAAAATCTGTACACCCTGCTCCTGATATTTCTTAAATTGATTGTTCATATAAGGCATTTCCCTTTCGCACGGTTTGCACCAAGTTCCCCAGAAATTCAGGAAGACCCCTTGTCCCTTATAATCGGATAAGCGATGTGAATTCCCTTCCATATCCGTCAGAACAAAGTCGGGAGCCTTGTCCCCTGCCTTTAACATTCCTCTTTCATCCTTCGTGAAGTTTGCATATAGTGTATATGCAACCGCAGAAATCAGCACAATGAGTATGATGGTCCGGATGAGTAATCTGCGTTTTTTCTTATTCATGTTCATGTGCCTCCCATATTGAAATCGTTCTCAAGAATGGAGAAGTTTTTTCTCTCTTTACAGTAGCAAAGGGCCTGACGTCATAAGAATGCTCTTATGAGATCAGTCCCTGCCATAACGTACTGTTTCATATCCTCGATAATAAGCAGAGAAATATCCCTATATTTTAGGGTAAAATTCCTTTCTCATTATATCATTTATCACATTAAAGTTAATGTAAATTATATGAAGGATATGTGACACTTTCCATGACGGTCATTAATGAATGCTTCCTGTTTCCGCCAATGTTCTTAGTTGTTTCACTTCATGGGGACTCAGCTCCCTGCCTTCACCTGCGTTCAGGCCGTGAAGGGTAAGGAATGCATATCGTTCCCTCTTCAGCTTTTGAACGGGATAACCAAGGGCTTCGAACATCCGGCGCACCTGACGGTTCCTGCCCTCATGAATCGTAATTTCCACAATTGATTTCCCCTGCTTCTTATCGATGCTCAGGACCTTCACTTTGGCCGGAGCGGTCATTCCGTCCTCCAGCTTGATCCCCTTTTCAAGTTCCCGGATCTTGAATTTAGGAGGAATCCCTTTTAGCCTAGCCACGTATGTCTTCTCGATTTCATTGCTTGGATGCATAAGTGAGTTGGCAAAGTCTCCATCGTTGGTCAACAGCAGGATCCCTGACGTTTCATAGTCCAGTCTGCCAACCGGATAGATCCTTTCCTCGATTTCGGGGAAGAAGTCCGTCACGACCTGACGATCTTTATCGTCGGTCACAGCGGAGATGACGCCCCTTGGTTTATAGAGCATATAATATACTTTATTTTCTCTCTCGATCTGAATCCCTGTCACTTCAACACGGTCAGAATGGGAAACCTTTGTTCCAAGTTCCTTCACTACTTTCCCGTTGACCTTCACTTTACCTTCTATAATTAATTGCTCTGCCTTGCGTCTGGAGGCCACTCCACTGTGAGCAATAACCTTTTGTAATCGTTCCACGGTCTTTCACCTCATTTAATTTTCAATACATTGGTCTTCATGAATTATTACATAATCCGGGCAAAATAGAAAGGCATAAAGGAAAATCGACCGTCTCGGCCGGTTCCTTTATGCCTTTCTACCTTCTACATGATGGAGGGCTGCTCCTTAAAACATGAGGGTGACGATAAAGATGGCGGCAGCGATTCCGACGAGATCCGCGAGGAGACCGACCTTAAGGGCATCCCCCATTTTCCGGATCCCGACGGCCCCGAAGTACACCGTCAACACGTAAAGAGTCGTATCGGTGCTTCCTTGCAAGGTCGAGGCAAGCCTTCCGATAAATGAATCGGGTCCGTACGTTGCAATGATATCACTCATCATGCCAAGTGCAGCCGTACCTGATATCGGCCTGATGATGGCCAATGGAACTATTTCAGGCGGGATCCCAAGAGCAAGTAATGCGGGACGGATGAAGCCGACAAAGAATTCAAGGGCACCTGACTCCCGGAAAATCGTAATGGCCACCAGCATCCCGATAAGAAACGGAATGATCGATACGGCTATTTTAATCCCTTCTTTTCCCCCATCAACGAACACTTCATATGTGGGCACCTTTTTAATGGTCCCATAGATTAATATAAACCCGATCATGATAGGAATCAGCCATAATGAGATCGTGGATATCCATTGCATCTACTTCACCTCTCGACGGGTACGCCTGTAATGAAAATAACGGTCGATCAGAATCGCGCCAATGGTGGAAAGCATCGTGGCAATGAGGGTCGGACCTACAATTTCAGTTGGCGAAGCCGAGTCATATTTCATCCTGATCGCGATCACGGTCGTCGGGATGATGGTAATGCTTGAGGTGTTGATCGCCAGAAATGTGATCATCGACCTGCTGGCGTAATCCCTGCCTCCGTTTAAGCTTTTCAACTGCTCCATAGCCTTGATCCCGAGTGGGGTGGCGGCATTTCCAAGCCCGAACATATTGGCCATCATGTTAGAGAGGATATAGCCCATTGCCGGATGGTTATCAGGTACCTCCGGAAAAAGCCTTGTCACAAGCGGCCTGAACAACTTTGCCAGTTTATCAAGTAAACCCGCTTCCTGGGCGATCCTCATGATCCCGAGCCAAAACACTAATACACTGACCAATCCGATACACAAGGTGACGGCTTCATTTGCCGACGTGAAGATGGCTTCGTTCACTTCGGCCATTTTCCCGTTGATGATCGCGAATATCAGTCCGATGATGGTCATGCCGACCCATATCAAATTAACCATTGTCCCGGACCCCTATGATGGATTCGAAGGAATAAGCCCAGAATTTCCACCAGCTCTTTTCTTTCTTCTCTTCCCCGGTTGTTTTATAAAAAATGGGGAGCGTATCCACTTCCTTGTCCCCTACGTATACGACGGCCTTACCTACCACATCAGGCACATTTTGCCCCTTCAGCCATTCCTGTTTCGGCTTCAGCATTTTGTACTCTACCTTCACCTTTCCCACTTCCTTATCAGTCAGAGTCAACACCGACTCACGTTTGATATAGGCATGGTTTTTATATACTTTGTCGTCCATTTTCTCAATCTTGCCTTTTTCCAGGGCGATCTTATAATCGAATTGCTTAAATCCGTATTCAAACATCCCGATATGATCATTCCAGTCATCAGGGCCATTCAGGGTCACGGCAATCAGATTCTCCCCATCCTTCGACGCCGTGGACACGAGGGTCCTTTTCGCCAGCTTCGTATAACCCGTTTTCCCACCCGTGCTATATTTATACAGCTCCGTCAGTAATCTATTTTTATTCTTCCACTTCCTGTCCCACTTCTCCTCAGGATTCGGAGCGGTGTGGACTTTGGTCCCCGCAATTTCCTTATACAGATCATTCTCCATGGAATACCTGGTCAGAACGGCCATATCATAGGCAGTCGAATAGTGGTCCTCATGATCGTCAAGACCATGGGGATTGGAGAAATGAGTCTGTTCCATCCCAATTTCATTCGCTTTTTCATTCATCATATATACAAACCCGTCCAGGCTCCCCCCAACAAATTCCGCGATGGCCACCGCCGCGTCATTCCCGGATCTAAGCATCAAACCGTAGACGAGATCTTCAAGCTTTATCTTTTCTCCTGCTTTCAAGTATAGGGAGGAACCTTCCGTACCCGCTGCATTCGAAGATACCGTTACCTCCTCATCCATCTTACCGGACTCGACGGCAAGGATAGCGGTCATGATCTTCGTGATGCTTGCAATGCGGCTTTGACTATGGGCATCCTTTTCATACAGGATCCTTCCTGTTTCCTGATCCATCAAAATCGCTCTTTGTGAACTGACAGAAGGGGCGGCTTGAACCACAGTGGAAACAGAAACAAATAATACAGTAAAGATCAGGAAATAATATATGTAAAATTTCACTCTCTTTCGATTCACACCCATCTACTCCTTTAAATCTAACGTGTTTGTACAAGTTTATGCAGGACAAGGGGTAATATGAATGAAATCTCGAAAGTAAAGGGGCTTTTCACAGGCCTTCCATGCCTCACAATTCGACCCTGCGGAGAGTTTTAGAACAGAAGGGACCAAAGCCCCTCCCTTCTGCTTTCGTGACGTTCCTATCATAAAAAAAACAGGCGGGACCTTTTAACGGGAAAGGGTCCTGCCTGTTTGTGCAATCGAATCTTATTCGTTCGTTTCCATTGTTTCCTGGAATTTTTCAAAGAAGAGGTCAGCTTCATCCTGGGCGAATTCGTCTTGAATATTTTCAGGAAGAGGGGGTAGCTCCTCGATGCTTTTCAGGCCGAAGTAATCCAGAAACTCCTTCGTTGTACCAAATAAATAAGCGCGGCCTGTCCCTTCCGCCCTGCCCACTTCCTTGACGAGACCTTTTGATGTCAGGGTCTGGATGGGCCGTTCGGTCTTCACACCCCTGATCTGCTCGATTTCCATCCTTGTAATTGGTTGTTTATAAGCAACAATCGCAAGGGTTTCAAGGGCAGCCTGGGACAGAAAGCTCACATTGGGTGATTCCACCAGTTTCTTCAAGTAATCGGCATTGCTCTTTTTTGTCACTAATTGAAAGGTCCCGGCTATTTCAATGATGTAGATGCCTCTATCCGGATCCTCCTCATAATCACTCTTCAGGGCTTGAAGGACACCCACCGCTTCCTGTTCTTCGATTTCCAGTACCGAACAGACCTGTTTCAGTGAGAGCCCCTCATCTCCTGCTGCAAATAACAAGCTTTCAAGGATCCCTTTCCATTTAATACTGCTCAACAAGTCCAGCCTCCTCTCCTGCTTCTACAAATATTTCCGTGAAGTTTTTTTCCTGATTGACAATGATTTGTTTCCGTTTCATTAATTCCAGCACAGCAAGGAACGTCACGACGAGATGCTCTTTGTTATCAGTGGGGAAAAGACTTGTAAAGGATGTGCGGCTTTTCAGATTCCGCAGGTTCTCGAGGATATCATTCATCCTCTTTTCAATGGATATTTCCTGTCTTGTAATTCTCGTTTGAACGGGTCTTTGCAGCTTTTTCCTTCTTAATAATTTATGAAAAGCCCCCAGCATATCATATAGGGATACCTGAACGTCCGTATTCTTTAATTCCACCTCTTCACTGAATTCAGAAAGGTCACTTGGAGGCTTGGTATACACTTGACCGCGTTCTTCTTCACGGTGCTTCAGCTCATTCGCCGCTTCCTTAAACTTGCGGTACTCGATCAATCGCTCCACCAGTTCGTCACGGGGATCTTCCTCTTCGAATTCGATTTCATCGTTCATCAAGCCTTCATCATGCTTAGGAAGAAGCATTTTACTTTTGATGGCAAGTAACGTCGCTGCCATGACTAAGTATTCACTGGCAACATCCAGTTGCAGATTTTTCATCGTATGTACATATAACATATATTGCTCCGTAATCTGAGCCATAGGAATATCATATATATCGATTTCTAACGAGTTAATCAGATGCAAAAGAAGATCCAAAGGACCTTCAAAAGCGTCAATCTTCACATTGTATTCCACTTTATCACCAAATTTCTAATTACAATCTTGCAAGAGTCTACTTAATAGTATAGTAGATAGACCACTATTCTCCAATAGAAAGTTTTGTATTTAAGGGGCCGGCTGTCGTTTCCAGAGGGGTTTATGCTACAATTACATCACTTTACATCAAACGGAGGGATCTTATGGGTTATCCAAAGGCCTATGTCGACTTCTTAATGTATTTCCACGGAAATCGTGACTATTTTGAATGCCATGAAGTGTTAGAAGAATATTGGAAAGAGGCAGATCCCAAAAACAGGACCTCCCACTGGGTGGGGTTGATACAGCTTGCCGTCGGCTTTTACCATTATAGAAGGGGGAATCTGGCAGGTGCAGAAAGGACGTTAAATAAGGCACTCAAGAATATCGAAAAGAATCAAAAAGCCATGGTCCGGCTTGGAATCGATGCCGGAAAGCTTCAAGAGATGCTTCTTGATACCGCTCGTCACATCAGTCAAGGTCAGCCTTATCATAGTATCAACATCCCCTTAACGGATGATTCACTTATCGAAAAGGTCCAATCCCGGTGCGAGGAAAATGGCTACAGCTGGTGTTCGCCGAGTGACCTGGCGAATTCAGAGCTCATTCACCGCCACTCCCTGAGAGACCGGTCGGGAGTGATAGCAGAACGGAACGACGCTTTAAGAAAAAAAAGAGGCTGACCACCCGTATGGGCGGTCTGCCTCTTATTCCTCATCATTGTTCACTTCTGTCGGTCCCATTTCATCACACTTCTCAAAAAAGGAAGCGGTTTCCGAATTAGGTTTCACTTCTAGTTCGGAATGCATCTCCCTTAGGTGTTTCACCATGGATTTTCCGATTCCCTCGTGACGATGTGATGGATTGACTGATATATGTTGAATCTCCAACGTGCCTTCTGTTTTGTAAACTCCGATTAATCCTACTATGTCCTCTTCTTTCCATAAAAAGAGCTGCCAATTTTCTTCAGTTTCGTATTGCTTCATCGTATGTTGAAGCTTCTTCAAATCCTTTTCATTTGGCATGAAAGATAATAATCCCATTGCAATCTTTTCAAACGCCTTTTTATACCGAATTAACATATTTACCCCTCGTCATGTTTTTTGTCTAATCCATTTAGTTTCTATTATAGACAAAAACTAGAAATTTAATTGATATGAACGTTTATATATCTTACTAAATTTGCTTTTATTACGCAAATCATAAACAATCAGTTCCCGGCGATGAACATCCAGTAGATGACCCCCCACACCAGTCCGGCAACGATTAATAGCAAGAACAATCCTTTATTACTGAGCTTCATGACCGACTCCTTTGTTTATAGCTATTCGTTTATGTCATAGTTATTGTATAGTAAAATCGAAATTTGTTAAAGTATGTAATCCAGTATACAAAAAAAGTAGTCTTTAAGTACGATATACTTAAAGACTAGATTCCAGGTGATCAAAATGTCATATCGAAGGTCACCAAGTCCTCATATGATTCCCTCCTGACGGCTAATCTTGCTTCCCCGTTCTCAACAAATACGACCGCCGGGCGCGGGATCCGGTTGTAGTTATTCGCCATGGAGTATCCGTATGCCCCTGTACAGAATACGGCAAGGATATCCCCTGCTTCCGAGGCCTGAAGGGGTACATCCCATATCAACATGTCTCCTGACTCACAGCATTTCCCCGCAACGGAAACCGTTTCCTCAGGGAGCCGATCTGCTTTGTTTGCAATGATCGCTTCATACTTCGCCTTATACAGGGCAGGTCTGATATTATCACTCATTCCCCCATCAATCGCTACATATTTCCGGATGCCCGGAACCTCTTTCCGCGATCCCATTGTATAGAGGCTGGTCCCAGCATCCCCGACAAGCGAGCGTCCCGGTTCAATCCAGATTTCCGGCATGGTTATATTGTACTTTTCCACTTCTTCTTTAACGGCTGCGATCATCTCTTTTACATATTGGGCAGGAGGGATCGGATCATCCTCTTTCGTATAGCGGATCCCAAAGCCTCCACCCAGATTGATGACCTTTGGATCAAAGCCGTATTCCGCATTCCACCCGGCAACCTTTTCGATGATCTTCCTGGCAGCCAGGATGAAGCCCGTCGTTTCAAAAATCTGCGAACCAATATGGCAGTGCAGTCCCAACAATTCAACCGCTTCAGACTCAAGAGCCGATTTCATCGCTTGTTCAGCCTGGCCGTTTCCTAAATCGAATCCGAATTTCGAGTCTTCCTGCCCAGTAAGGATATAATCATGGGTATGCGCTTCAATCCCAGGCGTCACCCTTAGTAATACCCTGGTCTTCTGTTCCATGGAACGTGATATTTCATTAACGAGCTCCAGTTCATGGAAGTTATCGACTACCATGCAGCCGATCTGGTTCTGGATGGCCATCAGGAGCTCTTCCCTCGACTTGTTATTCCCATTAAAATGGATGCGTTCAGGAGGGAAACCTGCTTTCAACGCGGTAAATAACTCTCCACCTGAAACAACATCCAACGACAGGCCTTCTTCTTTCATCAACTGAAAGATGGCGATACAGGAAAACGCTTTACTGGCATAAGCGACCTCCGCCTTCACTCCAAGGGATTCGAATGTTTCATTAAAGCTTCTGGCACGTTCTCTAATAAGTGCTGTGTCATATACATAAAGGGGCGTACCGTACCGGGCTGCCAGATCTACGGCACTGACCCCTCCTATTTGTAAGTGTCCATTTACTATTTCCGTTGATCCGTGAAGATGCATGAAACGTCTCATTCCCCTCTTTAATCCTCTGCTAATTAAACGTAATTTACCACAGAATGAGAGTTGTTGCAATATTCTAAGATTTCGCAGGCTGTTTGTATCGATTCCTTGGCTGGACGATACTTGGCCGGATTTTGGACCCTGGTACCGATCTCCTGATGAGAATCTGCATGAACGCCTTCGGACTGAATGGCAGCAAAGGCCACAGGTACGGCGTATTGAGAGATTTGATATTCGACACATACAGGATGAAAAGGGTACTTCCAATCATCAACCCGGGAATATGGAAGAAAGCGACCATCACAAGGAGAAGAAGCCTTGCTATCTTATTCGCCACACTTAATTCATAGCTTGGGGTGGCGAATGTACCAATCGAAGCTACCGCTACATACAAGATGACCTCCGGCTGAAATAGGCCTACATCGATTGCGATTTGACCGATCAAGACCGCGGCGATCAAGCCCATCGCCGTGGAGAGCGGGGTAGGCGTATGGATGGCGGCGATCCTGAACATCTCAACCCCCAAATCGGCGATGAATAACTGGACGATAACCGGGATATTGGTCTGTTCCTGAGGTCCCACGTATTTAATGACTTCGGGTAATAGCGAAGGATCCAGTACAAACAGGTACCATAATGGAAGCAGGAATAGGGAAGCAAGCACCCCTATAAATCGCGTCCACCTGACGAATGTCCCGACAGCCGGTGACTGCCTGTATTCTTCAGCATGCTGAAGATGGTGAAAAAATGTGGTCGGCGTGATGATCACACTCGGGGATGTATCGACAAAGATGAGGACATGCCCCTCTAATAAGTGAGTGGCAGCTACGTCCGCTCTTTCCGTGTATCTGACTAACGGGTAAGGATTATAACCTTGTTTTACAAGGAACTCTTCCACTGTTTTATCCGCCATCGTCAACCCATCGATTTTAATGCTTTTCAATTCTTTTTTAATGACTTCGATTAAACTCGGGTTCGCCACATCATCTATATATGCGATGGAAATATCCGTCTTGGAGCGTTCCCCTATACGGAAGATTTCAAAGCGGAGTCTCGGATCCCTTATTCTTCGTCGTGTTAAAGCCGTATTGACGATGATATTCTCGACATAGCCGTCACGGGAACCGCGGACCACTTTTTCCGTATCAGGTTCAGATGGCTGCCTCCCGGGATAACTTCGGACATCCACGATCAGTGCTTCTTCATATCCTTCGATGAAGACGGCAATCAATCCGGAGAGCACTTCATCCACCGCTTCTTCAATTGTTTTCACCGGTTCGACGGATTGATGGACAAGACGATTATGTACAATGTCATAAAGTCGGCTAGTCGCACGCTCATGGTCGTTGATCTCCACAAGTTCTTCCACTAGTTCAATGATATAGGCTGCATCGGTCAGTCCGTTTATATAGTAAATATGCACACCTTTCTTCAATATCATCAGTTTGCGTACGCCAATGTCAAAACTCGTATTCAGCCCGACGTGGTTCTGCATGTAATCTTCCATTTGTTTTAAATCTTTAGGAATTGGTGTTTCTTTCTTCTTTTGAGGCATGATACCCACTCCTTTCTAAGATGATTTCCACTGCTTTTTTCGTGATGGGTGCACCTTGGGAATAATGATCCCGTTTGGCCATTTTCCCTATGTCACCGATCCCGACAATCACCGGGACTTCCAGTTCATCCAGGCAATAAACAGTATCGCCCGTCAATCTGCCAACATCCATTTCAGGCACTCCGAATTTATCGACCCCGTATGGCGTCAACTCACCAAATTTATCTATGCACACATCGACTCTGGTCCATTCCGCCTGCCGGGTCTTGCTGGCCACGGCAATGATCCCAAGGACCTCAACCTCTGAGTGATTGGCAACATATTTCAGGGCGCGTTCCCCTGCACCTTCCCCAATGAATCCACTATCATCAAACATGACAAAGACAGGGTCGCTCTTGGCTCTTTTGATCAGCTTTATGATTTCCGGTCCTGACAGTACAGATGGATTTCCTTTAGAGCTTGAGATGCATCGTCCCCCATACTCTTTCGCAACGCATTCGATGGCACGCTTTGCGTATTCATCTCCATCTGTAATCAGGATCACTTTCCGTTTGTTGTCCATTTTGAACCCCTGCCCCTTGCTAATTATTGATGAACCAAGTAGAGCCAATGAAATAGAGAACCGAAAATTTTCCCAAACACGATCGCCATGATCAGAATCACAATCTGTCCATCGATTCCGATCCGTTTGGCCAAAATGGGAAACACATTCAGTACTTCTGTCAATGCAGCAGCCAACAGGCCGATAAATACCCCGCTCATGAGCCCGATGGGGATGAGGACCAATGGGGAAAGGTGAAGCGTATAATTATTCAGGCTGATGACCCCGCCGGAGAGTGCTCCTGTAACGACTGCCAATTCATAGTAGTGAATCATTTTCATTGTTTTTGTCAATTGCGTCAAACGCGGGATGATCCCCAATACCGTCAAGAAAGCGACAAACCCCGATCCTACTGCCAATCCACCAGCAAATCCGATAAATACGGTGAGCAAGACATTAATGGTCATCTAGTTTCTTCTGGCTTTCTTTATTTTCGTGCATAATGACATATTGGTCTAAATCCTGCTGGTAGTTGAACATTTCAACTTCAAGAGGGCTCGGCTCTTCATTGAGTCTTTTACGAAACACATGATTAAAGAACAAAATCATTCCAAGGCCTAACCCGAACGAATATGGAACCTGGAATAATAATGGGTGGGGATCGACTCCACCCGTGACAAAATGATACAGCCTTTGATGAACTTCTCTCATACTTACATCTTCATGAAAATTCATAATCGCCAGGGCCGCACCGATGAATAATAGTAACCAAACGCCAATGAACAGCGGGAGGGAGACTTTCTTTTTCTCATAGATCACTTCAATAATGCTTTGTGTCGGCCCGATCGTCTGAATATCCAGGTCAGAATGCTTTTTGCATACTTCCCGGATGACCTCCATGATATCCACGACAATGATATTCTTATCAGAAGGTGTCACCTGATGGATCGGGATTCCCTTTATATCTTCGACAATATGTTCAGATGCTATGATTTGAGCCAGCTGGGAAAGCCTGACCAGACTCTCTTCCCTTACCTGCACTCGATGACGTAAGCGTATATACAAAATACCTTCCATGCAGTTCACTTCCTGAAAACATGATTTTCTCTTCGTACCAATAGTATGGATTAACGGAATTAATTTATGTAATGACCACACCTGTGATCATATGATCAAGATGCACATAGGAGATGGATGAACGTGAAGAGAAGGACTGGAGCAGAACACATTTGGAAACAATTTCAAAGTGATCTTCTTCAAAAAAATACCCCTGCCGATCCAAATTGATTGGAATCAGCAGGGGTATTTCACCTACGAATCTGTATGCATATGATCTTTCATCGTCTGTAAGATCTTCTTCTCAAGCCTTGATACCTGCACTTGTGATATTCCCAGCCGATCGGCCACTTCCGATTGGGTCTGGTCTTTGTAGTACCTTAAATACACAATCAGGCGCTCCCGGTCATCCAGTTCCCGGATGGCTTCTTTCAGGGCAATCTTGTCAAACCATTTGTTATCCGTATTATCGGCGATCTGATCCAAAAGCGTGATCGGGTCCCCATCATTTTCATACACGGTTTCATGAATCGACGAAGGGGCACGGCTCGCTTCCTGTGCCATGATCACCTCTTCAACGGAATATTCGAGATGCTCGGCAAGCTCACTGACGGTCGGAACCCTGCCGAACTTCTTGGAGAGTTCATCCTTCGCTTTCCTGATTTTGTTCCCCATTTCCTTCAGGGAACGACTCACCTTCACTGTTCCATCATCCCGGATGAATCGCTGGATCTCTCCGATGATCATCGGAACAGCATAGGTCGAAAACTTGACATCGTAGCTTAAATCAAACTTATCCACTGATTTCAGCAACCCGATACTGCCAATTTGAAAGAGATCATCCGGCTCATAACCACGATTGAGAAAGCGTTGGACGACGGACCATACCAGGCGCATATTCTTCTGGACGATCAGGTCCCTTGCGCTTTGGTCGCCATCCTGACTTTGCTTGATCAGCTCTTTCACCTCATGATCCTTCAAAAAGGTCTGTTCCTTTTCATTTTTCACTTCGACATCCATGGGCACGACTCCTTAATTGCATAGCGCTTTACTATTGGTCAAGTGCTTCTTCAGTCTTACCGTGGTGCCTGTACCTGGGTGTGATGACACTTCTATTTCATCCATGAAATTCTCCATGATCGTAAAGCCCATACCAGAACGTTCCAGTTCAGGTTTGGAGGTGAAGAGTGGTTGACGGGCTTCATCTACATCGCCAATCCCGATTCCTTCATCGCGAATGGTCATATCGATAAACCCATCCTCTTCCATGATCACGGAAATATAAACCGTCCCGTTCGGCCTGTTTTCGTATCCGTGAATGATGGCATTGGTCACAGCCTCCGAAACGACGGTCTTGATTTCCGTCAGCTCATCCATTGTCGGATCCAGCTGGGCAATAAATGACGCAACGGTCACGCGGGCAAAAGACTCATTCTGGCTTAAAGAACTGAATTGAATGTTCATTTCATTTCTCATGTTAGGCGACCCCCAATCTTTGTAATGCATTTTCTTCAGACGGTTCAAGACGAATGATCTTAAACAATCCTGACATTTCAAATAACCGGTTTACAGAAGGGGATATCGCACATACCACCATTTCTCCATGCTTTTGCTTAATCTGCTTGTATCGACCCAGAATGACACCCAAACCTGAACTATCCATAAAGCTTAATTCCTCTAAATTCAAAATGATATGCTTCACATTCTCACTTTCAATCAGGTTTGAAGCTTTTTCCCTGAGTTCATCAGCGGTATGATGATCCAACTCACCACTTAAACGGACACACAGTACATCTTTTTTGACTTCTAAGTTAATAGCAAGACTCACTATCAGAAAGCCTCCTTCTCTGTCGTATAGTGAGTCATTTCGCTATTTTATTAGTGAATTCCTTCTCCATGACAAAACTAGAAGGAATTCGTCATAATTAGTGGTTATTTTCGGCGGTTGTTACTTTCCTACCATCGTGAAAAGTCCAAAGGATTTTTTATATAACTCCCACCAGCTGGCATCGTTCACATTTTTCTTGGCAACGAGGGTGCTTTCCACTACCTTTTTCCCTTTATTCATCACCACGAGTGTACCGACTTTGTCTCCTTTTTTAATAGGAGCTTTCAAATCTTTTGAGAGGGTGATCTTTTGTTCGATTTCGTCCAGTTTTTCACCTTTTTGGGTAAGAAGTGAAATCGGCTCCTCCGTTACGGCTTCCACCTTATTCTCCTTCCCTTTCGACACCTTCACCTGGGCCAGGGAATCACCTTTTTTGAATAGAGGCTTGGTGGAATACTGATTGAAGGCATAATCCAGCATTTTACTGACTTCATTGTTCCGCTCCTTCGGCGTTGGTGCACCGAACACGACTGCGATCACTCTCATATTGTCTTTCTTCGCCGTAGCTGTCAGACAATATTTCGCTTCATTCGTGAAACCTGTTTTCAACCCGTCCACCCCGTCATAGAAGCGGACCAATTTATTCGTATTCACGAGCCAGAATTTTTTATCCGATCCTTCACGCAGGTAGGATTCATAGCTGCCCGTGAACTTTGTGATCCCGTCATATTTAAGAAGTTCCTTGGCCATCATGGACATGTCATGTGCCGAACTGTAATGATCTTTCGAAGGTAGACCTGTAGGGTTCTTGAAATGAGTGTCTTTCAACCCAAGCTCCTTCACCTTGTTGTTCATCTTCTCAACGAAGGCTTCTTCGCTTCCTGCAATATGCTCTGCCATGGCGACAGACGCATCATTGGCCGAGCCAATCGCAATCCCCTTCAGCATTTCTTCTACAGACATGCTCTCACCAGGCTCAAGGAAGATTTGTGATCCACCCATGGATGCGGCATATTCGCTTGCACGAACTTTGTCTTCCCACTTTATTTGACCCTTTTCAAGGGCTTCCATGATCAAGGTCATCGTCATGATCTTTGTCATGGATGCCGGTGCCAGCTTTTCATGGCTGTTCTTTTCGTATAGAACCGTTCCTGTGTCACGCTCGATTAATATTGCCGATTTCGCTACATCAGCCAATTCGGATTTCTTTTCCTGTGCAAATCCCATCGAAGGAAAAAGAAAAGCTGTCAAAACAAATGTCACCATTATATACGCTAAACGTTTCATCCAACTGTCCTCCAATCAAAATCTCGTTATTATTTCAATACTCATAGATCCATTTTTTCCATCCTCATCTTTTTTATACAAACATTGGTAAAAAAGTAGCGGGAGATGAAGGTGCTTGTGAGGTTGTCGGGAGGGAGTTTGTGTTGGTTCAGGGGAAAGAGATTGTTGGCAAATCGTGGTTTGATGGAGAAACGGGAACCTGAATTCGTAAAAATGTGAATCTAAGATGAGAAATGAGTATTTTGCTTGAGGATTTGGTCATTGGGATGGCTTCAGTTGGGGTTTGCATGCTTAAAAAGTGCCACTGTTTTTGATGATTGCGTCATTTTCAATTTTATTGCGTCATTTCCGTGAGCAATTGCGTCATTCTCTCCAACAATTGCGTCTCATTGTAAAAAATGGAAATTCCTTATCCGATCCGCATCAAAAAAAGCCCCTGCCAAAGAGAAATAATCTCTTCGGCAAAGGCCCTGGTTCTATAAAAATCAACCCGTGATTTCAGTATGAATCAACGTTGGTGCATCCACATGTTCAGATGTCACTTTAATGCTCTCATAAAGCTTCTCTTTCACATTGTCGATGTTTTCTTCATTGCTGTAGATGGTGGCAAGGGAATCTCCCGCTTTCACCTCATCACCAATTTTCCTGCGAAGTTCAAGACCGACGGCCAGGTCGATCACAGAATCTTTTGTTGCACGGCCTGCTCCAAGCCACATGGCAGCCGTTCCGACTGCATCGGCCACGATTTCAGATACATACCCGTCCTGTTTCGCTTCAAGCTCGATTTTGTACTTTGCTTGAGGCAGCTTGGATGGTTCATCCACAACAGATGGATCTCCACCTTGTGACTCAAGGAATACCTTGAAATTCTCTAGGGCTGATCCGTCTTCAATGGCTTTCTGCAATAACGCTCTCGCTTCTTCTAATGTCGATGCTTTCTCCGCAAGGAATACCATATGGCTTCCGAGGGTCAGGCAAAGTTCCGTTAAGTCCTCCGGCCCTTTCCCTTTTAACGTATCGATCGCTTCCTTCACTTCAAGGGCGTTTCCGATCGCATATCCGAGGGGCTGGCTCATATCGGAAATGACCGCCATCGTCTTTCTTCCGACGTTGTTCCCGATATTCACCATGGCTTTGGCAAGGTCCTTTGAATCGTCCAACGTCTTCATGAAGGCTCCGGCACCGGTTTTTACGTCCAGTACGATGGCATCGGCTCCCGCTGCGATTTTTTTACTCATGATCGAGCTTGCAATCAACGGAATGCTGTTGACCGTTGCCGTTACGTCGCGCAATGAGTACAACTTTTTATCAGCAGGCGTTAAGTTACCGCTTTGACCGATGACGGCAAGTTTATTCTTGTTCACTAAACGGATGAACTCATCGTTTTCGATTTCCACATGGAAACCTTCTACGGACTCAAGCTTGTCGATCGTTCCACCAGTGTGCCCAAGGCCTCGTCCGCTCATCTTCGCTACAGGGACACCGACAGATGCTACAAGCGGCCCAAGAACAAGGGTCGTTGTATCCCCGACACCTCCTGTGGAGTGCTTGTCGACTTTGATGCCTTCGATGGCAGACAAATCGATTTGATCCCCTGATTCGACCATGGCCATCGTGAGATCTGCCCGTTCCCTATCACTCATATCTTTAAAGAAAATGGCCATCGTAAGGGCGCTCACCTGATAATCAGGGATGCTTCCGTCTGTATACCCTTCCACGATGAACCTGATTTCTTCCGTAGATAATTCTTTTCCATCACGCTTCTTCTCTATTAAGTCAACCATTCTCATTGTGTTCACCCACTCTTTTCGATTTGATCAATCTGGCACAGCTTTTATAACGATTTCACAATCTCTTTCACATAGGAAAGAAAATTCGCACGAACCATTTCCGTCGTTTCCATGACTTCATCGTGGGAAAGAGGTTGATCCAGGATTCCCGCAGCCATATTTGAAATGCATGAGATCCCGAGAACCTTGATTCCTGCATGACGGGCCACGATGACTTCCGGTACCGTCGACATCCCGACTGCGTCACCGCCAAGGGTGCGGGCAAGACGGACTTCAGCAGGCGTTTCATAAGTAGGTCCGGTATTCCCTACATAAACACCTTCTTGCACTTCAATGGATAGTTTCTTTGCGATTTCTTTCGCTTTTTGACGAAGTTCTTTGCTATACGCTTCTGACATATCAGGGAATCTTGGCCCCAAGCGGGAGTCATTCGATCCAATAAGCGGATTGCCGCCCATATTGTTGATATGATCGGAAATCAGCATCAGATCCCCAGCCTGGAAGCTTTCGTTCACTCCGCCTGCTGCATTGGTCACAATCAATACCTCGACGCCCAGTTCTTTCATTACACGAACAGGGAAGGTCACTTTATCGAAACCATACCCTTCATAATAATGAAAGCGCCCTTGCATGGCGACGACTTCCTGCCCGGCTAATTGACCGAACACTAATTGACCGGCATGACCCGCAACCGTTGAAACGGGGAAGTCAGGAATCTCCTTATAAGGGATTTTCACCGAGTTTTGGATTTCATCAGCAAGCACACCCAGTCCGGATCCGAGGATCAATCCGACCTTCGGCTGTCCTGTATATTGATTTTTCAAGTGATTAGCTGCATTTTGGATGTTTTCGTAATTCATTTTATTACTCCTTTTCAACGTAAAGAGGAGGAAACGAGCCAGTGGTTCAGCTTCATCCCTCTCCTACTCGTATTTTTATTTTAATTTCGTCAAGAAGCTTTGGCCGAACTTCGGCATGGTCACATTAAAGTTATCCGCAACCGTTGCCCCGATATCGGCGAATGTTTCAGAGATAGGAAGTTCTTTCCCTCCAGCAAAGCGTTTTGAATAAACGAGAAGTGGAACGTACTCTCTCGTATGGTCCGTACCTGGAGCAGTAGGATCGTTCCCGTGATCAGCTGTAATCATCAGAAGATCATCTTCGGTCATTTTCTCGAACACTTCCGGCAGTCGGGCATCAAATTCTTCTAATGCTTTCCCATATCCCTCTGGATCGCGGCGATGTCCATATAAAGCATCGAAGTCCACAAGGTTCAGGAAGCTCAAGCCTGTGAAGTCTTGATCGAATGATTGAATGAGTCCGTCCATACCGTGCATATTATGCTTCGTACGAATTGATTCCGTCACCCCTTCTCCGTTGAAGATATCTGAGATTTTACCAATGGCGATCACATCGAAACCGGAATCCTTCAGCTCATTCATGACGGTACGGTTGAAAGGTTTCAGCGCATAATCGTGACGATTTGAAGTACGTTTGAATGCACCCGGCTCCCCGACGAAAGGACGGGCGATGACGCGTCCCACGAGATATTCCTCTTCTTTCGTGATTTCACGGGCAATCTCACAGATCTTATACTGTTCTTCGATCGGTATGATGTCTTCATGGGCAGCAATCTGCAGGACAGGATCAGCTGATGTATAGACGATAAGTGCCCCTGTTTCCATATGTTCCTTACCTAACTCTTCAATGATTTCAGTACCACTCGCAGGCTTATTTCCAATGATCGTTCTGCCCGTTTCGGCTTCAAGTCTTTTGATTAATTTCTCAGGGAAGCCTTCCGGATAGGTCTTGAACGGTTTATCAATATTAAGCCCCATGATTTCCCAATGACCGGTCATCGTATCTTTCCCGACTGACGCTTCCTGCATTTTTGTGTAGTAAGCAAGCGGCTTGTCTGCCTTTTCAATGCCCTTTACTTCTTTAATATTTGAAAGTCCGAGTTTTCCCATATTCGGCATGTCAAGGCCGTTCATATGCTCAGCGATGTGGCCAAGGGTATCCGACCCCTTATCGTTGAATAGTTCTGCGTCGGGTGCTTCTCCGATACCGACAGAATCCATTACAATCAAGTGAACCCGTTTGTATGTATAGTTACTCATCCAAGTAAACCTCCTATATATGATCCTTTTTAAAAAAAGCGGTTACATTTTTGATCTTCAAACGTATCATACCCTTATCTGCTTTATAGCAATCGACAGGATTTAACGTCAGAAGTCTGACATCTATATTCTACTTTTCCCTCTCAAAAAAAACAAGAGAGATCCCTTAAAGAATCGTAATTTCTTTATGGAATCTCCCTGCATTCAATTAAGCTCTTGGATGGAATTGTGAATAGACATCCTTTAAGCGCGTTTTCGTCACATGTGTATAGATTTGGGTGGTGGAGATGTCGGCGTGGCCAAGCATTTCCTGAACCGCCCTGAGATCCGCTCCATTCTCCAACAAATGAGTGGCAAATGAGTGGCGAAGCGTATGAGGCGTCAAATCCTTCTCAATATTGGCTTTCTTCGCAAGGGCCTTTAAATTCTTCCAGAAGCCCTGCCTTGTCAGCCCTTTCCCATGGTGATTGAGAAATAAATGATCATCACGGTGTTTCGTGCTCCGTAATTTCAAGCGGGCATCCCCAAGGTATTTCTCAAGGACATCCATGGCCGTCTGTCCGATCGGGATGATCCGCTCTTTATTCCCTTTCCCGACGCAGCGGACAAATCCCATCGTCAAGTGGACGTCATCCATTTGAAGCCCGATGAGTTCACTTACCCGTATCCCCGTCGCATAAAGGATTTCAAGCATGGCCTTGTCCCTCATCCCCAAGGGTGTCGATTCTTCTGGAGCTTCGAGTAGCGCCTCGACTTCAGCAATGCTCAAAATTTTCGGGAGTGTCCTCTCGGTCTTAGGCGTCTCGATATGCACAGTCGGATCTTGTTCCGTCGCCTTTTCCCTTAAGAGAAATTGATGAAAGGAACGGATGGATGCCACGTGCCGGGCAAGGGTCTTAGAGGATTTCCCCTGGCTTTTCAAATGGCCGAGAAATTGAAGGATATTCACTCTCGAAACGGCGTTCAATTCCGCTACTTCCTCAACCTTCGTCAAATATAGGGCATAATTCCTTAAATCGCGCTTATACGACTCGATCGTATTGTTGGCAAGCCCTTTTTCTACTATTAAAAAGTGCATGAAATCTTGAATATGGTCTTCCACACTGCATTACTCCCCGTTCATATAAAAAAATAATAACCGATCATACCAATGGCTTTTTTCCTCCGTCACGGAAGAATAAACCTTCACCGCTGCTCCCTCCGGCTCATCATATTTGTGATAGCCTTCGTATTCCTCACTGATCCACATGATACCATAGTAAAATAAAATCGTTGATCCCGTAAATAAAATAAATACCTTAATGGTCTGCCATACCATTTGAACCCCTTTTATCATCCTGTCGTCCTCCATATTCACTGGTACTAACGCCTATTAATACAAGCTATGACGTTTTTGAACCGTTTTATACCTTATGGAGTCAGAAACTTGCGAAAAATGCCATCAGAGTATGAAAAAAAGCCTTAAAGAATATGTATAGGATGTTTCGCATCGAAACAACACAGGGGTCTTTAAGGCTTTCCGGGATCATTTTATTCTTCTGGGTCCTCTTCTTTATCCTGGCATCTTGAACAAATGCCATGAAAAGTAAGGCGGTGATCTTTTATTTTAAACTTCCAATCTCGTTCGACAATCGTTTCCACATCTTCCAAGAGATCTTCTTGAATTTCATCGACCGCTCCACATTCTATGCACACCAAGTGATGATGAAAGTGGGCTGCCCCTTCTTGCCTGAGATCATAACGCGATACACCATCGCCAAAATTGATTTTATCCACAATTTTCAGTTCAGACAGCAATTCCAACGTACGATATACGGTTGCCAGTCCGATTTCCGGAGATTTTTCCTTAACGAGGAGGTATACATCTTCGGCGCTGAGGTGATCTTCTTCATGTTCCAATAACACGCGTACCGTTGCTTCGCGCTGTGGCGTAAGCTTGTAGCTGGCAGAATGAAGCAGTTTTTTTATTCGTTCAATGCGGCTTTCCATAGTCCTCGCCTCCCTCGTCAATGTCTTTACTATTATATCAAAACGGGAGGAATAAGCAAAATAAAATTATTATAATTAAACAAATAAAACGATTCTTATGTAAGAATCATTTTATTTCAATTTCGATATGACCGCTTCCATTAAATTAGGAGAAAGATAGGCTTCAATACTTGCGGCAACGGTGACAATCCCGAGGGCCACCACCATGAAAATGACGTACCTTGATAGAAACGGGATCATCTGGAATTGCATGGACGACGTATGTCTCATAAAAATCTTCCGGATCAACGTAAGGGAAAAGTTTGCGCTGATGGCCCCGATAAAGATGAACGCCGGGATAATGATGATATTCTGTGGCAGTACGCTTACGAAAGATAATAAAAACCCGCTCCAGCCCATTTGATTCACAAGAAACCCGACGGAAAACCCAACCACGACACCTTTCATGAATAACAGAACGAAGATGAGGGGCAGTCCAATGATCGAGATTCCAAGGAGCCACATCAACCCGAGATACTTTACATTATGAAGGAAGCTCTGACGGAAAAGCTCTTCTGCTGACGTCATACTCCCGTCCTCCATTTCACTGAAGAACTTACTCAAATAAAAATACAGGTCCTCCTTTTGGGCAAAAGAAAGGGAATTGACGACGATTGCACCAAAAATGATCCCCATTAAAAACAATGTAATGATAAATAAATAGATCGAGGAATGTGCTTGTACATGTTGAACGAGTGGATTTGAATTTGATATTTTTTTGCGCATCACAATGCTCCTCCCAGATATCGATTACTAATCTATATGTTTGGAGGGACATGTTTATTCTATTCTATTGAACTTCCATCATGATAAACGTATAATCATAGAAACCTTATTGTGGAAGTGGAGGAATCATTATGAAAAATCCAAGTCTAATCGAGTTTCCTGATCGGATCGAAACTCCCCGCCTTTACATCAGACCGTGCATGCCCGGTGACGGAGCCGACGTGTTTCGTGCCATCTCCGAATCAAGGAATGAATTCATACCGTGGCTTCCCTTCGCCCGTAAAGAACAAACCCTTGAAGATGTGGAAGCCGGTGTCCGGGATTCCTATGGGGAATTCATCAAAAAAACCGACATCCGACTACATATCTATTTGAAAGAAACAAATGAATTTGTTGGCTCGACTGGACTTCACCGCATCGATTGGGACGTACCCAAAGTGGAAATCGGATATTGGCTATACACGAAGCACACTAAAATGGGGTATATGGCAGAAGCCGTGAAGGCGTTAACCCATTACGCCCTGCACGACCTATCCTGCAAACGCGTGGAGATTCGCTGCGATGAGAGAAATACAGGTTCACGAAAGGTACCTGAAACACTGGGGTTCATGCTTGAAGGGATCTTAAGGCAAGATCGTCTAGATGAGAGCGGGACAGAGACACGGAATACATGTATCTATTCTCTGATTCCCGGGGACCTCGATTAAGAGTCGATGACTGGATGGAGTGAGGCTTGCTGGGGCTGGTCCAAAAAAGCCGGGCCCTGTCTCAACCAGGGCCCAACCATTTCCTCTTACTTAATAAACTGCTGCAGTTGCAGATACTGAACGGCATATGCCGTTTTGGCATCATGAATTCGCTGTTCCTTTATAAGCTGTGCCGCTTCTTCCACTGTCACTTCCATTAACTGTACAAATTCATCTTCATCCGCTTCTTTTGACTCCTCGATCATATACAGATCGTGGGCGATATACAAGTGAACGAGCTCATCCGCAAATCCTGGTGATGTATAAAACGAGATAAGATGCTCCAGATTCCCGCAGCCATACCCCGTTTCTTCTTCCAATTCACGGAGGGCGGTTGTATCCGGCTCTTCCCCCGGCTCTAGTTTTCCTGCAGGGATTTCGATGATGGATTTTTCCAGCGCTTTACGATACTGCTCCACCATCACCATTTTCCCTTCCGGTGTCAGTGCGATGACCGCTACAGCTCCAGGGTGCTTGATCAGTTCCCGCTTGGACGTCTTGCCGTTTGGAAGCTCCACTTCATCCACTTGAAGATCAATGATTTTCCCTTGATAGATTGTTTCCGTTATGATCGTCTTTTCTTCAAATTTTTTCATCGTTCAACTCTCCTTGTTCTGTCATTGACCTTGTCCTCATACATTTTACCATATCCCATTCGAGGATCGAGGTGAAACCCCTTGAAGGTGATGGCTGAAAAAGACCGGATCATCCTGGTAGGGAAGGCATGGGAAATCAAAGCCAAACTGAAGCAATATGGTCAAACGTATGCCACGGTGAAGGAATGGATAGAAGCCAATCGTTGAAACCGACCGTTTCCTTTGTTTATTCGTGCTCACTTTCGTTAATATAATAACGAGTACGAATTCCCGAAAGGAAGGATACAATGGAAAAAAGACAAATAGGAAACTCCGATTTATTTGTATCAAAGATGGGACTCGGTTGTATGTCTCTTGGAACAGAAGAGAGTGCTGCCAGGGATATTGTGCAGCATGCGTTGGAAAATGGGATCAACTACCTTGATACAGCCGATTTATATGACTTTGGTCAAAATGAAGAAATTGTGGGGAAAGCCATCAATAAGGTCCGAGATGACATTATTCTTGCCACCAAGGTAGGAAATCGCTGGGATGATGTGGAGGATGGCTGGCGCTGGGATCCTTCCAAATCCTATATCAAATCTGCCGTGAAGGACAGCTTATCACGCCTGAAAGTGGACTATATCGATCTTTATCAGCTTCATGGGGGGACGATTGAAGACCATTTTGAAGAAACGATCGAGGCATTTGAAGAATTGAAGAGTGAAGGTTTGATCCGTCACTATGGAATCTCCTCCATCCGGCCGAATGTCATTAAGCGATTCTTGAAGAGTGCTTCCATTGAGAGCGTCATGATGCAGTACAGCTTACTCGATCGCCGCCCGGAAGAATGGATGGACCTGCTCGATGAAAATAAGGTGAGTATTGTGGCACGCGGACCTTTGGCAAAAGGACTGCTATCTGAAAAGATGCTTTCCAAAGCGTCTGCCAAAATGAAAGAAAATGGATATCTCGACTATTCTTATCTAGAGCTTGAAGAAACACTGAAGTCCATTCATGGAAAAATGGGGGACACCCGTTCAATGAACGAACTGGCCCTGCAATATGATCTCGCTCATGATTCGGTCGCTGCCGTGATTCCCGGGGCAAGTTCTGTACAACAGCTTCAGGAGAATATCGATGCTGTGAATGCAGCACCATTATCTCCCGAAGAACTTGACATGCTTAAACAATTAACCAAATTGTCACGGTATGAGCAACACAGGGACTGAGTGAACAAAAAATAAGCGGGTCAGGGATTTTAATTTCCTGTCCGCTTATTTTTTTTGGACCAGTTTAACGCCCTTTTCTCAAGTTCCTTCACAAATTGGTCTTTCCCTTGGATGTAGCTTTCCATGTCATTTGGGAACTTTAATGCCAGGCTTGATTTCAGTTCACCGTATTGATGGGCTTCCGGACGGTTTTCCCTTAAAAAATCACGAAATGCTAAGTGCCTGATCACATGGTCGATTCCATTAGGGAAAATATGAAGATGAACGGCCCTCTTATTCCCTTCTCCCTTATAAAAAAATCGGCGGTTCGGGATGCCATGCTCGCCTTTTCCGACAAAACCCAGTTGACTGAACCCTTCTGTCTGCTCATCAATGATCTCTATGTCAGGGACTTCTATAAGGAGATCAATGATCGGCTTAGCCGCTAAACCCGGGACGGAGGTTGAACCGATATGATGGATGGTTGCGTCAGGAAGAAGCTTATTCAGATTACGTTTTTCATTTTCAAATTTCTCTTTCCATACTGCTTGATGAGGCACTACTTTTACATCTCTCATCAATCCTTGTAATTCTTCCAATTCATATTGCTTTCATTCAGCAGCTCTTCAAAGCTCTTATTCTTTTCCCGCTGCTTTTTCTCTTCTATTTTCCGAATACGCTCTTCTTCCTTCTTCACAGATTCTACCTTTTCAAGCTCTGCTTTCTTCTGCTTCAATTGTTCGAAGAGATCCTGGTTGATCGAATTCTTTAATGTCAATTCCGCTTCCTGCTTCTTTTTCTTGGACATGTGGTGATTCCCCCTATCTGTCATAGTTATAAATCTTTTTTTGGTTTTAGTCAAAACCCGGGCTCAAAAAAAGCCGGTTACAAGGGTTGCATCCCTTATAACCGGCTTCCTCCATCAATAAGCTTCAAGTACTACGTCATCGCCAACGATCAACGTCGCATCCGTGGATGATTGGATATCTTCCACAGAGAAACCGTTCGCCACTTCACGAAGCAGTAACCCCTCATCCGTCACATCCATCACGGCACGGTCCGTTATGATCCGATGCACGACGCCTTTACCTGTCAGGGGCAAGGTGCATTCTTTCAGGATCTTGCTTTCACCGGCTTTATTGACGTGTTCCATGATGACGATGATGCGCTGGGCTCCGTGAACGAGGTCCATCGCTCCGCCCATTCCCTTGATCATCTTCCCTGGGATCATCCAGTTGGCAAGGTCACCGTTTTCGGCTACTTCCATCCCGCCCAGGATGGCGATATTGATATGTCCTCCGCGGATCATCCCGAATGATTCCGAACTATCAAAGTATGCAGAGCCCGGAATCGCCGTAACGGTCTCTTTCCCGGCGTTGATGAGGTCGGCATCGACTTCGTCTTCGGCTGGATAAGGGCCGATTCCGAGTAATCCATTTTCAGATTGAAGGACAACCTGTTTGTTTTCAGTGATATAGTTGGCGACCAGTGTCGGCATCCCGATTCCTAAGTTGACATAGAAGCCATCTTCAATTTCCTTTTCTGCTCTTCTTGCTATTCTTTCACGCATTTTGGCACGATCCATCCGTTCCACTCCCCCTTCTATGCTTGCTTCACTGTTCTTCTTTCAATGCGTTTTTCCTGATCTGCCTGAATCAGTCGCTGAACGTAGATGCTTGGTGTGTGGACTTCATTCGGATTGATTTCCCCGATTTCCACAAGCTCCTCCACTTCGGCGATCGTCACTTTTCCTGCAGCTGCAATCATCGGATTAAAATTTTGCGCCGTTTTGTTATAAATCAGATTCCCCATCTTATCGGCCTTCCACGCTCTAACAAGGGAGAAATCTGCGGTGTAGGCTTCTTCCAGCAAATATTCTTTTCCATTAAACGTGCGTGTTTCCTTTCCTTCTGCTACCGGTGTCCCGACTCCTGCCGGCGTGTAGAAGGCAGGGATCCCTGCGCCGCCTGCACGGATCTTCTCGGCAAGCGTCCCTTGGGGAACCAATTCCACTTCAAGTTCTCCCGATAAGACCTGACGTTCAAACTCTTTGTTTTCTCCGACATAGGAGCCGATCATTTTATCGATTTGTTTATTTTTCAGCAGTAAACCGAGGCCCCAATCGTCTACTCCACAATTATTGGAAATGACGGTCAGGTTTTTCACACCTTTTTCTACAAGGGCCAGGATGAGTTTCTCGGGGATTCCGCACAGACCGAATCCTCCGACCATTAATGTGGCTCCATCATGGATGTCAGCCACCGCTTCATCATATGAAGTGTATACTTCTTTCATTGTTTTCCCTCCTCGAATCTGGATCTTTCCAATTCCTTATTTATGAAGTTCAACGACTGTCGCCACTCCCTGGCCTCCACCGATACAAAGGGTAGCCAATCCGTTTTGAACGCCTCTTTTCTTCATTTCGTGAATCAGTGTCACAAGAATGCGTGTACCACTTGCTCCAATCGGATGGCCCAGTGCGATGGCTCCCCCGTTCACATTGAGGGCATCCTTTTTGAATTGAAGTTCCTTATCCACCGCCAACGACTGGGCGGCAAAGGCTTCATTCGCTTCAATCAGGTCCATGTCTTCGATCGACAGTTTTGTTTTTTCCAATACTTTTTTCACGGCGGCAACAGGACCGATCCCCATGATGCTCGGATCTACACCTGCATTGGCGTTCCCCTTGATCGTCACCAGCGGCGTGATGCCGAGTTCATCGGCTTTCTTCTTCGACATGACGACTACTGCAGCGGCTCCATCATTGATGCCGGAAGCGTTCCCCGCTGTCACCGTTCCATCTTTTTTGAAGGCTGGACGCAGACCGGAAAGCTTCTCGGCCGTCGACCCTTTACGCGGGAATTCATCCTGGCTGAATACGACCGGATCCCCTTTTCTTTGCGGGATCGTGACCGGAACGATTTCATCGTCAAATCGGCCGGATTCAATGGCAGCAGCAGCCTTTTGCTGGCTCCAGGCCGAGAATTCGTCCTGTTCTTCACGGGTAAGGGAGTAACGGTCACATAGATTCTCTGCCGTCACACCCATGTGATAATCATTGAAGGCACACCATAAGCCGTCTGAAATCATGCTGTCGACCACTTTCTGGTCTCCCATTTTAAATCCTTCCCTTGCTCCCTGGAGTAAATAGGGAGCCTGACTCATATTTTCCATTCCACCTGCAACGATGATATCTGCATCCCCTGAAAGGATTGCCTGTGTTGCGAGATGAACCGTCTTTAATCCTGATCCACATACTTTATTTATCGTCATGGCAGGTACCTGCTCAGGCAGTCCTGCTTTGATGGATGCTTGACGGGCTGGATTTTGACCCAATCCTGCCTGCAACACATTCCCCATGATTACTTCATCCACATCATTACCGCTTAAGCCAGCCTTTTCAAGGGCATCTTTGATCACAATCGCTCCAAGTTCCGGAGCAGAAATACCTTTTAACGATCCGTTAAAGCTTCCGATGGCTGTGCGTACTGCACTTACGATGACAACTTCATTCGACATCTTTCTTCCTCCCTTTCTCTTCTGACTGATCGATTTGCTGATATTCACTCAAAACAGTTCCACTTTAACTCATTCTATGTAAGCGGTTAAATTCCTCTAAATTTGTCAAAAAATTTTTATATTGATTTATATGTCGAAATTTTCTTAAAATGAAAGAGGGAGGGAAATTATGCATTTACCTAAAAAAGCGACGATTATTGAAGTAGGACCTAGAGACGGTTTACAGAATGAAAAGAACTTTGTCCCAACGGACGTGAAAAAAGAATTTATCTTTCGTTTGAAACAAGCGGGAATCAAAGAAATGGAGCTGACTTCGTTTGTTTCCCCAAAATGGGTTCCGCAAATGCAGGACGCCGGTGAGATTGTCGACTCCTGCATGACCATGGATTCACGTGATATGGTTCTGGCCCCTAATAAAAGAGGGATCGAGCGTGTCTACGAAACAGGCTGCCGGTCCGTGGCAGTATTCGTAGGTGTCAGTAACACCTTTAATCAGAAAAACATCAACAAGACAACGGATGAAGCCCTTGAAGGACTGGCTCCTCTTATTTATGAGCTGAAAGAACGGGGCTACTTCGTAAGAGCCTGTATCTCCACCGCTTTCTATTGTCCATACGAAGGAAAAATCTTACCGGAGGACACCCTTTCTCTGTGTAAGAAATTTGTTTCTTTGGGTGTGGACGAATTAAGTGTCGCCGATACGATTGGTCGGGCCAATCCTTTAGAAGCCCATGATCTGTTTGCTTTGCTCAAGCAGGAATTGCCCCACACATTACTGACTGCGCATTTTCATGACACCCGTAAGATGGCCTTGGCGAATATCCTGGCGTCGCTTCAAGCGGGGATCGACCGCTTTGACACCAGTGCCGGCGGGCTTGGGGGCTGCCCCTTCGCCCCAGGTGCAACCGGGAATGTCGCCACCGAGGATGTAGTGTACATGTTGGAGGAAATGGGGATTTCCACAGGGGTGGATCCCGAGAAGCTTGCAATGGCCATCGAGCTTGTGAAGCCCCATGTCAGCCGCCCGATTGAAAGCGGTTACTACCGCCTGTATGAATTGAATCAATCGTGAATACGTCCCCTCTCCTTAGAGCAATCTATACCAGATAACCCTTAAGGAGATGAGCCATATGAGCCAAAAACGCGATAAAGGATTCAGTCAAAAAGGAAAACCCAATGCAGATACAGTTTCACATACCATAGCGAAAGAAGAACTGGATAAAGCCATTCATCCAACTAAAGGACAAAATGCTAAATCGTAAGTTCCATGCCTGAAAAGGTGTCTCTCCCAGAGGCACCTTTTTTATTTCGCCTTCAAAATTCCTCTTTTTTCCTTCATTTGCTACAATATGAATAAACGATTTTCCCAGAGGTGATGACGATGAGAAAAAAACTGGCGATCCTTGGGGGCACCCTTTCCTCTATCGGTCTGCTTGGCGTTTATATTACCAATCGATTTATGTATTTACCGAAAAAAGGGGATGACTTCATCCGTGCACGTGAAACCGAATCGACCCGAATGATTGAAGAGGAATATGACTCCCTTCCTAAAGAAGAGGTGCTGATCCCTTCCCGATACGGTTATGACATTAAGGCGGTCTTCGTGAAGCCCCACCCCCATAATAAATTCATGATCTTTTCCCATGGGGTGACGGAAAATAAATGGAACTCGATCAAATATATGAATCTCTTCCTCAAACAGGGATTTAATGCCGTGATTTATGACCACAGGCGTCATGGGGAATCCGGCGGGAAGACGACAAGCTATGGATATTTTGAAAAATATGATCTAAAGGCCGTGGTGGATGAGCTGATCCGTCGTGAAGGGGAGGATGTCTTCTTCGGGATCCACGGAGAATCGATGGGGGCTGCCACCCTGCTTTTATATGCCGGCAGCGTGGAAGACCGGGCGGATTTTTATATTGCCGACTGTCCTTTCTCCGACTTTGGTGAACAGCTCTCTTACCGCATGGGTGTAGAAGTGAAGATGCCGGCAAAATTCCTTCTTCCCCTCGTCAATCGGACGCTAAAGCTCAGGCAAGGGTATACACTAAAGGATTTATCACCTATTTCGGTTGTCCATAACATCCAAAAGCCCGTGCTATTCATTCACAGCAAAAATGATGACTTTATCCTGCCTCAAATGACAAAGGATCTGTACGAAAAAAAGCAGGGTCCAAAGGAGCTTTTCCTCGATTTCCACGGGACCCACGCCCAATCGTATAATGATAACCCGGAAGAATACGAGGATTTGATCCAACGGTTCCTGGAGCAATTTGTTTTAAAGGGAAAGGATGTCGTCTCATGATTCCAACGGATTTCAGGTTAAAAATGCAAACGATGTATGGGGATTCGGGGGATGAATGGATCACGGATACGGAGGATCTCATGGAGTCATTAAAAGACCGATTCCAGTTAACCTACGGTGAGCCTTTTTCTCTAAGCTATAACTTCGTGATTCCCGTCCAGACCCTGCATGAGCGAGCCGTTTTAAAGATCGGGTATCCGAACAATGATTTCTCCAATGAGTTTCATGCCCTTCAGGATTTCCAAGGAAAGGGAATGGTGAAGATGCTCGACTACAGTAAGGAAGAAGGCTGGATTCTTTTAGATCGCCTCATGCCAGGATCTTCCCTCCTCTCTATTGAGGATGAAGAAGAGGTGCTCTCTGTCTTCGCCCATACCGCCCAGGGACTTTGGCATAAACCTGTCAGCAACCACCCCTACCCTATGGTTGAATCCTGGTCAAAGGGAATCGGAAGGTTACGGGAGCGATTTAACGGCGGAACCGGCCCCATTCCTCCGGAGCTCGTCGGAAAAGCTGAAGCGCTATATCCGCAGCTCTTGAGTACTGGGACAGATTTCTATCTTCTTCACGGTGATCTGCATCACGGGAATATACTCTTCTCTGAGTCTTCAGGCTGGACGGCCATCGATCCAAAAGGACTCATCGGCGAGCGGGAATATGACTGCATTCAGTTTATGTTGAATGAGTGGAAGAAATGGGAGGTGCCTTTGGAGCTGCTCCGATACAGGACCCGGACTATCGCTTCCCTTCTTTCCCTTTCTTATGGGCGTTTGATCCGATACGGGTTCTGTCATTCGATTCTATCTGCCTGCTGGTCTGTAGAGGATGGTATGGGTGGATGGAAAACAGGGGTTACTTTGGCGGGGATGTTTGACGAGTTGATGAGGGAAAACGAAGCTGACTCTTAAAATCTAACTAAGAGTCAGCTTCGTTTCTTTTCATTCCCCTGGAAACATCAAAAAGTTCATTCTCCCATTTATGATCTGCCCGGAGCTTTTTAATTGGAATGTATTGCTTTGTGAAGAAAAATCAATCTTCAGTTCTTCATCAAGAAAGACCATCTTTGACTTTTCTACAAATATCGATAAGGTGTTGGTTTCTATTTTTATATCTTCACCCTCAACAGGATGATGGACAAACCATAAGGTAGGAATGCCGCTCACCACACAGCCGCAGCCTTCTGTATCGTATTTTAATTTCAGGTGACCCTTTTGTGTCCCAATTTTATCTTGAATCTTTCGGGTTGCTTCGTTCGTTAGTTGGATTTTCATTCGACGACCTCCTCTGCCCCTTATCCTATCATATTTCATTTGATTCCTTTAGAATATTGCTTTTTTACTCTTTTCATCTTACTATCGATAGTGGGGATTCTTTTGTATTTTCTAGAAAGGGTGGGTTTTCATGACAAAAGCTCAAATTAAAGTGAATGATAACGGTTCTTTTCGCGTAAGCGGCGATGTGGAACTGATTGATGCCGACGGAAATGTATTTCCAACGAAACAAGTGTTTACCCTTTGCCGCTGCGGTTTATCAACCAACATGCCGTTCTGCGACGCTTCTCACAAAGGAAAATTCGAATCATGTGTGCGTGCCGAAAAGGTATTGGACGAAGAGTAAATGGAATGAAAAGAGAGACTTCACCCGAAGTCTCTCTTTTTATTTTTAAGATCAGTCGAAAAAACGAATGTCCACAACGCTTTCAAGGGGAATATAGTGTACGTCTTCGAACCTGTCTACGACGTGCAGCTTCCCATCCAGCGGGTCGACATGATGAACGGTTCCAATCGATAATTGATGACGATGCTTTGCATAGTGAGTAATCGATACCATTCTACCAAACTCCATCGCCTCTGCCACGACTTCATTCATCCTGTCCAGCTCCTGCTCGTCAAGTTCGACCCTCTTTTCGTGCGTATCTTCCTTTGCCCAATCCCTTAAGAGTTTTACATGCTCGGGCAGCATCATGGATGTCCATTTGATTCTTCCTCGATCGCGGATCAATACTCTCACCTCCTCTATTCCTTACGATTTATGTCCGCCCACCAGGCGGGCACGATGCCTTGCTGTCCCGGCTTCCGTATAGGAAACCGCGCGGAGCAGGGCACCTGACCCGTATTTGTTCCGGATGTGATCCACTACATACCCGAGTTCCCGCTTTTCCCAGCGGTCAGGTTCGAAAAGTGAAACCTGCAGCGCCCCGTCCTCTACGATATTTGAAAGGGCAATGTTGATTTTCCGTACGGTTTTTCCATTGTAGTTTTCTTCGAATAATTGCAGGCAGACCCGGTACAGATCCATCGTGATATTGGTCGGTTCCTCTATCGTCCGGGACCGGTGGAACCCCCCGCCGAATTCTTCATGGCTGTAGCCGATCCCAAAGCTGACGGTCCTGCCTGCCTTACGATGGGTCCGGGCGCGTCTTGCGACTTCTTCGCACATTTCTAAAATGACACGTTTGATTTCTTTTTTCTCCTTATAGTCCCGCAACAGGATCTGCCCCTTGCCGAAGCTGACCTGCCCATCCATGATCGGGGCCCCGATTTCGGATAGGTCCACCCCCCAGGCATGGTAATAAAGCTGATTGCCCATCACACCGAACTTCGCCTCAAGCTTCTCCAGGTCATACTTCGCCAATTGGCCGACAGAGAAAATGCCCATGCGATTGAGGGTCTTCTCAAGGCGTCCGCCGATCCCCCACATTTCACGGAGCGGGGACAGGGGCCACAGCTTTTCAGGGACGTCTTCATATGTCCACTCGGCAATCCCCTTTTTCTTTGCTTCAAGATCCAGGCACAGCTTGGACAAGAGCAAATTGGGGCCGATTCCTATGGCGCATGGAAGCTGGAATTCCCTTTCCATATCATCTTTGATTTTGCGGGCGATGGTGGTGGCGTCTCCCCAGAGACCCGTCGCTCCATCAATCTTGATGAAGCTTTCATCCACGCTGTACGTATGGATGGCATCCTTCGGCACGTAACGATGAAACAGGCGGGTCAGCTCCGTGGAAATCCGGACATACGTCGCCATTTTCGGCTCTACCAGCCGGATGCGCGGGTCGTTTGGAATTTCAAACATCCGCGATCCCGTTTTGATCCCAAAGTCCTTCTTCATCCTGGGCGAGGCCGCCAGCACAATACTTCCCTGCCGACTTTTGTCCCCCACGACAGCCAAGTGGCATTCAAGGGGATCCAGCCCCTCCATGACAGCCGAACAGCTAGCATAAAAGCTCTTCATATCGATGCACAAAATCTTGTGGTGTGGCAGCACACTGTAATCGACAGTCATATCTTCGTCCTCCATTTTACCCAAATAGAACAAACGTTCTTATATAGTATATCTATGATTCTAACCGAATATACGTTCCCTTTCAACTTAAATAAATGGAAAAGGAGAGAATAAAAAGAAAAGCGGAGGCGGCTTGGTTAGGCCCGACAAGCATAAGATGAATTGACCAGAAAGGCGTTCTTTGCCTTTTTGGTCAATTTAGCTTATGACCTCGAGGGACTAGCCGCCGGAGCTGGATCAAGAAAAGCGGAGGCGGCTTGGGCAGGCCCGGCAAGCCCTCAAGGTGAAACAAAAGTCAGATTATGTCGATATTTTTGTCATGAAATACATAGTCATAATTTCCTATAATTGCTAAAATTCAAATGAACATACCTTATCAGGACTAGGGAGGCGTAACATGGCGAAAGTGATTGTGATGTATGAAAAGCCGAAGGATCAGGAAGCGTGCGAGGAATATTACTTCAACACCCATATGCCGATCGCAGGAAAGGTACCCCATGTAAAAAATGCGAATGTACAGCGGGTATTATCCAATCAAAATACGGATTTGTCGCTCTATTTAGTAACGGAGATCGAGTTTGAAAACAAAGCGGATATGAAAGAGGCGTTCAAGTCAGAAGAATGGAAAGCAGTGGGAGATGACGTTCCCAACTTTATGAAATACTTAGAAAAACCGCCAATCATCACCATAGTGGAGTAAAAATACTACACTCAAAGTAAAATGGAAAAAGGGCAAAATCACCTGGTGATTTTGCCCTTTCCTATTCCTACATCAGCCTCTTCCGGCTTGGAACCCCGGATATTTCGTCATGCCCCCATCGGCAATGAGTGTCGTTCCCGTAACATAGCTTGCCTGATCAGAGGCGAGAAAAGCCGCGCAGGAAGCAACCTGTTCGGGTTCCCCGATATATCCCATTGGAATAAGCTTTTCCACTCCCTTTTTTTTCTCAGGATCGGAAAACTTCTCGGCATTGATGGGTGTATCAATGGCACCGGGGGCAATATTGTTTACCCGGATTCCATCGGGTGCGAATTCCAATGCAAGACTTTCCATTAATAATTTCACCCCACCCTTACTGGCTGCATAGTGAGCAAAGTGAGGCCAAGGGATGATTTCATGTACGGAAGAAACATTGATGATCGAACCCTTGATTTTGTGCTCGAGCATGTATTTCGCCGCTTCACGGCATCCGAGAAATGTGCCGGTTAAGTTTGTATTGATGACCCTCTGCCAATCTTCAATCGGCAGGTTTTCAGACGGAACTTCATTTTCAATCCCCGCATTATTCACATAGAGATCAAGACGGCCATACGTATCATGGGCAAAGCGGACAAAGCCCTGGACATCTTCTTCTTTAGACACATCCCCCTGAATGATGGAGGCGGTCCCTCCGGCTTCTTCGATTTCCTTTACCAGTGCTTCAGGGTTTTCTTCTTCTTTGAAATAATTGATGACCACCTTGCAGCCTTCACTGGCAAACCGTTTGGCAATCGCCTTCCCTATGCCAGTGGCAGCACCCGTGATAATGACAACCTTACCCGTTAAATCTGAATACATTTTCCATTCCTCCTTAATCTTTCGTGAAACCTAATAGAACGCCGCCGATAATGATCAGAACACATCCTGCAATGACAAGGAGGATTTGTTTTTTTGATTTCTTTTCACCTAAGAAAAACAAACCTCCAAGGGTAGAAATGACGATTCCCGTCTGGGACAGGGAGAAGCTTGTGGCGACTCCGATACGGGGAAGGGCAAGCAGCAACCCGAGATTCCCCGATGCCCACATGAGTCCGGTTAAGATATTTCGAATCGTATATTTGTTAAAGGGTTTATGTCTGAAAGTGATGACAACGGCTCCGATGAACATACCGATCGCCTGTGGCAAAATGGCTTCCCAGCCGTCAATGTCGAACCATCTTAATATGACGACATAGGCTATGTATCCACAACTTGAAAGGAGCAGCGTCATCAGACCTTTTTTCAGCTGAGAATCTTGATCCCCCTCGGATTTTTGAGTGAATGAGGTCAGGACGACCCCGATGATAAGAGCTAAAACGGCTCCGCTTCCGAGAAGGATCGTTTCAGTCGTTTTCCATTCTTTAAATACCAGAACACCAAAGAGAGTCGTTCCAATCAGCTGCATTCCCGTTGAAATCGGGACAGTTTTCGAAACGCCGATGAATTTTACACTTGCCAGCTGATTCACTTGTCCGACTGCCCAGAAGACTCCGGAAATAAAGCCGATCCCCCAGACGAATAACGTTAACTCCGGGGACTTGATGAAGAAAACGCCAATCGCAAACAGCAGTGATCCAACAGTGATCCCAACCGTTTGACTGTATGCATTCCCTCCCAGTTTTACACTTACAAACACTAGGCTTCCCCACGCGACGGCGGGGATCAGGGCTAGAAGAATCCCTATCATACGTCCACATCCTTTTTCCAACAATGATCATAGTTTTCCTCTGAAACGAAAATTCTAGCCGTTTCGACAGAAAAACCTAAAATATTTTCCACTCTCACATGCATACCCTTCTTCCGCCCGGTATAACCTCAAAAAAAAAGAAAGCGTTGGGATGTAATCAACAACGCTTTCTTCTGTATCATTTGATGGTGGAAGTATGTATCGGGACGATGACTCTTTCATTCTCAATATTCACCATGACATGGACATCCTGGTCGATGGAAAGATCTTTGAACCGTAACGAATATAGGCCGGTGGGATTTTTTTCGATGGACTGGATGACCACCTGTGAAAACCGTGGATCTCTCATGACCAATTTAACGACAGTCTCTTCGATTTTGCTTTGCTTATCTGTCAGAAATACCAATTGATCTGCCGAAGCTCTTCTGGGATAAGATTCCTGCAGCTCACCATTGAAAGTCACACTCACTTTTTTGCCCATTTCTATGTCTTCTTTATGAAGTTTTTCATCTCGATCCGTCATCATGATGGTTTGTTGATCGAAAGAAAACCAAATATCATTGATCAGCACTTGATTGTTTTCCAACTGGGTCACAAAGCCTATGAAATCTGTGCTCGCTTGAGATGAATTGACAGATGTTGAAAGTCCGCAGCCGGTGATGAGGAAACAGGAACAAAAGATCATAACAGTCAAACATTTTTTCATAGACTCCCCCCTTATTACATTAGACGATTGAGGGCACCAAATGGTTTCACTATTTTTTGAAGAAAAGGTTATTTCCTACTTTTTCGACAAAAGATGGGAACAATTGATAGATCCAGCTTCCTATATTCATCCATCGTGGCAGGTTGATTTCCCTCTTGTTGGTAAAGAGCGCAGCCACGACCGTCCCGGCTACATCTTCAGGATCCAGCATGAACTTCTGCACATTCTTGACATACGTCCCCGATTCATCGGCAATGGAGAAGAAGCCTGTCGCAATCGGCCCTGGGTTTACCGCCGTCACCTTCACCCCATACCTTCTTGCTTCCATCCTTACACTGTTCGTATACCCAAGGACAGCATGCTTGGAAGCGGAATATGCACTTGATTTCGGGGTGGCGAACTTCCCAGCCTGAGAAGCGATATTGATGATATGCCCGAAGCCCTGCTCGCGCATATGGGGAAGCACTTCCCCTGTACATGCCATAAGTCCAAGAACATTCACATCGATCATGCCTTTCACATCTTGAAAGGAGGTTTCATGCGCTTCCTGGAAGATCCCGTATCCAGCATTATTGATCAAGGCGTGGATCGATCCGAAATCCTCGAGGATCGTGTTGAAGACACGGGGGATTTGATCATAATCCGTTACATTTAAAGGATACACTTCCACCTTACACTTGAATTCCGCTGTCAGCTTTTCCTTCAATGCTTGGAGAAGATGGACACGGCGTGCGATCAATGCAAGATTCCCGCCGTTTTCTGCGACCTTGATGGCCATCTGTTCCCCGATTCCTCCCGAGGCACCGGTAATGATAATCGTTTTCCCTTTGATTCTACTGTTCATATATCGTCACATCTTTCTAAGCAAAATAATAATAGATCCCATCAAGCTTTTCTTTACGGATGAATTGAAGCGATTCCAGGTAATCCAGTTGCCCGATGGTTTCAGATAAGGTCAGACCCAGCTCCTTTTGATACACAGAAGGAAATAACGCCTTACATATCTCAAATACGGTCACGCGGTTTCCTTTGATCATTTCGAGGACACCTTTCGCTCTTTCATCCTGTTTCCTTAATCTCTTCGGAATTAATCCATGGACATCCGTCACATCGGCCCCATGCCCTGTGTAGGCAATGGAAATCGGATAATCCAGAAGCTTCTTCAAAGAAGCATTGTACTCAAGCATTGGCTTCGGACGCCCGGTCTCCCCTTCAAAAGGCGGTTCGATGAGGGGATTGGGAGAAATCGTTGCGAGTATATGGTCCCCGGCTATCAGAACCCCATCACGTTCCCGGTAAAAGGACAGGTGACTCTGGGCATGGCCAAGCGTTTCGATGATGGACCACCCTTCCATTCCGGGTACGGAATCCCCTTCACCTATCTCTACATCCAGCTTCCGGTCCCCCATGAATTTCAACGGACTCTTGAATTTAGGCACCGCCGTTCGATACACTTCAGGCAGTCCTGATTCCATGGCCAGCTGCATGAAGAAACGATCGTATACTTCATGAAAACGGGCGTCGCGGTGGAGCCAGAAGCGGTTATATCGGTGACCATACACGGTAACCGCAGATGGAAAACGATCAAGCAATCCTGCATGATCGGGATGATGATGGGTCAGGACGATTTGTTCGATATCCCCCGGTGTGTAACCCAATATGGATAATTGTTCAGTCAGCTGCACCCATGCCGTATCGGTAAGAGGACCTGCATCGACCAGTGTCAGTGCATCCCCTTTCACTAAATAAACATTCACATCTCCTACGGCAAATGGGGTGGAGAGTGTGATTTTTGCAATATCATTCACTAAGGTTGTCATATTTTCACCACATTCTTCATAATAAAAAAAGGTAAGCACATAGTACACTACCCATTATGTCAGTCATTTCCAGAAAAATGAATGACCCTTCATTACCTAGTGTACATTTTTTCCGTCATGATGTCATTTTTAAAATGATTGAATATACTGAAATAAACACTTGACAGAAGAGCTGTCTTTCTATGATAATCACCTATAATATAGATTTGTATTTAATCAACAGTTACTGATACAGGAAAAAGCGATGACAAAGACCAGTAGTGAATAGATGATGTCAGAGATCGGGGCCCACCGGCTGAAAGGCACCGTCGTCCTCTCTATTCATGAACCTGCCTTTTGAGCGTCTTAAAACAGAACGTTTACCGGCGTTAACGGAATTCGAGTGTGTTCATCTCCTTTATTGGAAATGGACAAAACAAGGTGGTACCACGGAAGAGAGACCCTTTCGTCCTTTATGGATGAGAGGGTCTGTTTTTTTTCAAAACAGGAGGAGGAATGAGCAGGTGAAGACATTGTTTGTTGGAGCGGGATCGATGGCCCATGCTTTGATGAGTGGCGCTTTGAAGGCAGGGGTATTGGATAAGGAAGAAGTATATGTGACCAATCGTGCCAACCGGGAGCGTTTAGAGGAAATCACGCACGAATTCTGTGTCCGAAAAGGAGAAAGGGACGCAGTCTATGATGTGATCATCCTCGCCATGAAACCAAAGGACTTTCAAGAAGCGGCAAAGTCGATCAGAGCCTTCCTTTCTGAAAATACGCTGGTCATTTCTGTACTGGCCGGAATCACCATGGAACATATAAGCGACAAGCTCTCCTTTAACGGAGCCGTAGCAAGGGCCATGCCGAATACCAGTGCCGCCATGGGAAAATCAGCAACAGCCGTGTCATTTAACCGACACCTCTCAAACTCCCAGAAGGAATGGACGAAAACTCTCTTTCAATCCGTCGGTACAGCAGCGGAAATCGAGGAAGAGAAGCTGGACCTGATCACGGCCCTATCCGGGAGCGGGCCGGCTTATATCTATTATGTCGCCGAATTACTCAAAGATGCTGCCGTAGAATTGGGCCTGGAAGAGAACCTAGCTGAAAGCCTTGTCACTCAAACGATCGCTGGGGCAAGCGCCATGCTTAGAGAGTCAGGATTGGACGCGCAGGAACTAAGAAGAAACGTAACCAGTGCAGGTGGAACGACCGAAGCGGGAATTGCTGCCTTGGAAGAATATCAAGTGAGAGATGCATTTTTCCAATGTATTTCTTCAGCAAAGAACCGCTCACAGGAGCTGGGAAGTGAATTACAGAAGCAATCTTTGAAAAAATAAACCCAGATAGCCCACCAGGGTTCGCCTATATCCAAGTTCACTGATACAATCAGATCAAAAAAGAAGGTCGACACAAATGAATCTACTACTCATTTTACTTTCTGTTGTCCTTGTCATCTGGATCGTTCTTACCATTGATGTGTGGAAGGGGCTGGGTAAGCTTTCTTCCATAGAAGGAGTACCGGCCAAGGGCAGCGGCCCGCTTCTCTCCATTATTGTTCCTGCGAGGAATGAAGAAGAAACGATCACAGCCAGCATTCGCTCCGGACTTAAGCAGGATTATGGGCGGATTGAATGGATTCTCGTCAATGACCGCTCAACGGACAGCACACCGGAAAAACTTGAAGCACTGGCGGAACTGGACAAGCGAATCCGCGTCCTCCATATCGATACACTGGGAAAAGGATGGCTCGGAAAAAATCATGCCTTATATCAAGGATACCGTATCTCAGAAGGCTCGCTCATCCTGTTTACCGATGCAGATGTCCTGTTTACAGACCCTTCCATCCTATCCAGAGCTGTATCTTTCTTACAACACAGGAGCCTGGATCATCTCACTCTTGCTCCCGGCATCAAATCACGGACGTTCTGGTTAAAGAGCTTTGTTGCGTTCTTCTTATTCGGTTTCTCTTTTTATAAACGGCCGTGGAAAGCGAATGACCCTTCCTCCGGGACAGGGATGGGGATTGGCGCCTTCAATCTGATCACCCGGTCTGCTTATGAAGAAATCGGTACACATGAATTGATCAAGCACATGCCCGACGATGATCTGCAGCTTGGCATGTACATCAAAAAGTGCGGGAAAAGCCAGGCATTCCTCACTGCCCTGCATTCGCTGGAGGTGGAGTGGTATCACTCATTGAAGGAAGCCTTTACCGGCTTGGAGAAAAATACGTTTGCCGGGCTCAATTACTCCATCCTGCTTGTTTTGTTTGCCATGACGGGCGTGTTCTCTTCCACGGTACTTCCCTTCCTTACGATTTTTTTGTGGGACCCGCTGATTGTGACCGTGAGCATGACCATCATCGTTTTGATCTTCATCACCTATTTGAGAGTCATAAAGAGGATGACGAATGAGTCTCCCCTCCTCCTTCTCTCCCTGCCGGTGACCGCGATGTTATTCATCTATTCGATAGGACGGGCGACGTTTTTGACTTTTAAACGGGGCGGGATCGAGTGGCGCGGGACCGTTTATCCATTGAGGGAGCTGAAGCAAAAGAGAAAATAAAGCACTTTTCTTTTCCCTCAAAAACGTTGTTGTTATAATCGATGTGTATAACTGTTTAGAAACCCGAAATAATTTTGTCATGGAAGGTGATCGGAAATGAAAGCAAAGCTGTTTGAACCATATACGCTTAAAAATGTTGAACTGAAGAACAGGATCGTCATGGCACCCATGTGCATGTACTCCTCCAATCACGAAGATGGGAAAGTCGAAAACTGGCATCGCATCCACTACACAAGCCGTGCTGTCGGCGGGGTCGGACTCATCATCCAAGAAGCGACGGCCGTCACCCCCCAGGGAAGAATTTCCCCTCAGGACCTGGGGATTTGGGATGATGAACATATTGAAGGGTTAAAAGAATTAGTGGACTTGATGAAGGAACAAGGGGCAAAAACAGGGATTCAGCTTGCCCACGCAGGGAGAAAAGCCGTCCTTGAAGGTGACATCCTTGCTCCATCTGCGATTCCATTTAATGATGAGATGAAAACGCCAGTTGAAATGACAGCAGGTGATATTAAAGAAACGATCACCGCCTTCATCAAAGGAGCCGAAAGAGCGAAGAAAGCAGGCTTCGATGTGATCGAGCTCCACGGGGCCCATGGGTATCTCATCAACGAGTTCCTCTCTCCTCTATCCAACAAACGGACAGACGAATATGGTGGTTCAGCAGAAAACCGCTACCGTTTCCTTCGTGAAATCATCGATGGGACTAAACAGGTATGGGACGGACCACTCCTTGTGCGGGTTTCTGCCAAGGATTATCACGACGATGGCCTGGATGTTGAAGACTATGTCGTATTTGCACAATGGATGAAAGAACAAGGCGTCGATTTGATCGATGTAAGTTCCGGCGCCCTTGTACCTGCACGCATCCCCGTATTCCCCGGCTATCAGGTAAAGCTCGCCGAGGCCATTAAAAACGGTGCAGGCATCGACACTGGAGCGGTCGGCCTGATCACAACAGGCATCCAGGCGGAAGAGATCCTGCAAAACGAACGGGCGGACCTGGTACTCCTTGCACGTGAATTGCTGCGGGATCCGTACTGGCCAAGAACCGCTGCCCGTGAGCTCGGTGTTGAGATCGAATCGCCCAAGCAGTATGAGCGCGGCTGGTAACAAAAAAGACACAAAAAAGAGTGTGGAAACTAAATTTCAGGTTCCACACTCTTTTTTTATTCACTCATACACCTTCTGAACTTCATACCGAAACCCAGAATAAGTGTAATTCTGTTTCTGATACATCACTCTCGGCGTATCTTCCCCATCGGCAACCAGAATGACCTTTCTGTCAGGGAACCGTTCCATGACAAACTGTTGAAGCCTGCTGCCAATCCCTTTCTTTTGAAAGGTTTCGTGAACCATCAATCCGTCGATTTCGGCCGAATCCTCATCGATGATCACATCCACCGACCCTGCTGGGGTTCCCTTATAGAAAGCCAGGAGCTGTAACAAACGAGGGCTTTCGAAATTCCGTTTATGCATATCCACCTTTTGGTCGGCAAAATCCGGACCATAGTCCATATCCTGCTCGTATTGGAAGGCAAGATACGCATCGAGCTCATCCTCCGTCACTTCCCTTACCTCAATATCGGGATTGTCTAAAGGCACTGGGAACTGATCCGGTTCAATGACATACAGTTCATTAAAACCAATCTCATATCCTTCTTGTTTAAAATAATTCAGTAGTTCTTCTGAAGGTTTGTGATCCTGTGGAAAAAGAAACTTTACATGCTTCTGCCCTTTCGATTGATGGAACTTCCGCAAAAAAACGGCAGCGTCTTTAAATTCCTCAACAGTAGGCTGTCTCTTGAATGCAAGAAAGTTACTATCATACCTTGTCAGCATTTCCGGAAAATGAATATGTTTATAGAGGGCATTCTCCGCTACGACATGTCCCGGATTATATATATGATCAAATGTGATTTTTTTCATTCGTACTCCCCTTTTCCCCATCTGGTCTTACTCCCATATCCGTTGAACGGATGCTTCTTCCCCTTCCAATTCCACCACAAACACATCCGGATTTGAAAGAGCAAACAACTCTTCATAGCCATACTTCTCGTCAAACAACCTCAAAAGCAGTGTCGTTAAATTACCGTGACTCACACAAACAATGTGATCCTCTTCACTTTTCACCACTTCTTCGACGAAGGCCCTTGCCCGTTCCATCGCCATTTGATTCGACTCACCGCCAGGCAGTGACAAAGAGAAGTCCTCGAAGCTCATCTTTAACTTTTCCATCCAGTCCGGAAGATCCTGATCGCTCAGCACCCTTTCTCCGAGTCTCCCGTCCTCCTGGATCGTGAGTCCCGAACGATCGGCAAAGGGCTTGATGGTATCCAGCGCCCTTACAAACGGACTTGAATAAATCGCTTGTATCGATCGGTTTTCTAAAAAGGCCGCTAATTGTACAGCCTGACGTTCCCCGTCTTCCGTTAAAGGAGCGTGAAACGGCTGTCCTTCCGCTTTCGCATGACGTACGATATAAATCCTCTTCATTGCTCTCCCCCTATTTCTTCAAAGGTATATCGTATTCCATGAAATCTTTTGCCATATAGGTTTCCGGGAATACGCCTCTCGCTTCCTTCTCCAGTTCTTCCCAGGATTCCTTCGTGTACCTGGAAGAAATATGGGTCAGGAAGAGTCGCTTTGCCCCGGCTTGAAGGGCCGTTTCCCCTGCCTGTTCCGTCGTGGAGTGATAATACTCCCGGGCCATTTCCTCTTGATCCCGGTTGAAGGTGGCTTCATGGATCAGGACATCTGCAGACTTAGAAAGCTCCACCGCATTGGAACAAATCCTCGTGTCTCCTAAAATCGTGACAATCCGTCCTGAAATGGAAGGTCCGAGAAAATCCTTACCATTAATTTCCCTGCCATCTTCGAGCCGAACTGTTTCACCCGCTTTTAATCGTTTATAAAGGGGACCCGGCTGCACCCCGACTTCCCGTAATCGATCCACCTGAAGGACACCGGGCTTATCTTTTTCGACCACACGGTATCCGAAGGTAGTCAGCGCGTGATCAAGCTCGAGGGCTTCAACCATGAACCCTTCGTCTTCAAAGGTGACCCCTTCCCCGATTTCCACCACTTCAAGGGGATATTGAAGGTGGGTCCTGCTGACTGAAAGGGAGACGTCGATATACTCTTTGATCCCCTTTGGACCATACACCGTCAGCTGTGATTCCCCCCCTTGGAAGGAACGGCTCCCGAGTAACCCCGGCAGCCCGTAAATATGATCACCGTGAAGGTGGGTAATGAAGATCTTTTCGATCCTTCTTGGTTTTAAGCTTGTATGTAAAATTTGGTGCTGTGTCGCTTCACCGCAATCAAACAACCAGACCGCACCGCGTTCCTCCAATAATTTCAGGGCGATACTGGTCACGTTGCGAAGTTTCGCAGGAACCCCGGCACCCGTACCTAAAAATAACAATTCCACTGTATTCACTCCTCAGATGAGCTTTTCTGTTTCCATTTTAGCATAATCGCCCAAATTTTACCCTTTCCCGGAAAATCAGTCATAAGAATGAAAATTAAAGCCAACATAATGACGAAGATGTTTGTCAAAAAGATAAAACGTTTTCATGCATATACGAAGAAAAAGTCCTCAGCATATAATTTGCTAAATGAATCGGAAGTCTTTAAAATTAAGTAATTGTAGAGGATATTAAATAAGAAGAAACGCATAATTAAGGGTTACAACAAGATAAAGTGAGGTCATGACATTGAATAATTCAACTACACCAACATCTCTGATTACGATCTTTGGAGCGACTGGTGATTTAGCCAAAAGAAAACTCTATCCGTCTCTTTATCATTTGTTCCGTAAAGGGAAAATCTCCAAGCGTTTTGCCGTTGTAGGGGTAGCGCGACGTGAATGGTCGAACGAAGAATTTCAGGAACACGTAAAGACATCGGTACATAAAGCGTTAGGCAGCAATGAAAACATCGATGAGTTCGTCTCACATTTCTATTACCAGCCGAATGATGTTTCAAACAGTGATTCATACAAAGCACTAAAGAACTTATCCGATGAACTGGATGAAACATATGAATTGGAAGGCAACCGCGTATTTTACTTAGCGATGGCGCCTGAATTCTTCGGGACGATTACAGAGCAGTTGAAAAATCAAGGACTAACCGATACAAATGGCTTCCAGCGACTGGTGATTGAAAAGCCGTTCGGTCACGATCTTCCTTCAGCGGAGAAACTGAACAGCCAAATCCGCGAGTCTTTCTCAGAGGATCAGATTTACCGTATCGATCACTACCTCGGTAAAGAAATGGTGCAGAATATCGAAGTCATTCGTTTCTCAAACGCCATGTTTGAACCACTCTGGAACAATCGCTATATTTCGAACATCCAGGTCACTTCATCCGAAGAGCTTGGTGTGGAAGACCGAGGGCGCTACTATGAAAAAAGCGGTGCCCTTCGCGATATGGTTCAAAACCATCTGCTTCAGATGGTCGCGTTACTTGCCATGGAGCCTCCGATCAAATTGACGACGGATGAGATCCGCAGTGAAAAAGTACGTGTGTTGCGATCCCTCCGTCCATTTGAACAGGATGAAGTCAAGGACTATTTCGTTCGAGGTCAATATGGTCCTGGAAAAGCAGGAAACGAAGAACTTCCTGGTTACCGGGAAGCAGAAAACGTGGATGATCAGTCCAATACGGAAACCTATGTTGCCGGTAAATTGATGATTGATAACTTCCGTTGGGCCGGTGTACCATTCTATATCCGTACCGGAAAAAGAATGGAGACAAAGTCAACGAAAATCGTCATCCAGTTCAAAGATATCCCGATGAATCTGTACTACAACCCGGACAAGCCACTCGCCCCTAACCTGTTGGTCATTCACATCCAGCCTGAAGAAGGGATCACCCTTCATCTGAACGTGAAGAAATCCGGGCAGAACATCGAAACGACTCCGGTGAAACTGAACTTTGCCAATACCAGCGTAGATGGCATGAATACACCGGAAGCATATGAAAAACTTCTATTCGATTGTCTGCGTGGAGATGCAACGAATTTCACTCATTGGGATGAAGTGAAACTTTCATGGGCATTCGTCGACAAAATCTCAGAAGTATGGGAACATACACGTGACGGAGAATTCCCGAACTATGAAGCAGGTTCGATGGGACCGAAAGCCGCTGACAATCTGCTGGCAAAAGACGGCTTCTCCTGGTGGCCGATTGCCAATCTTGACGTAGACCAATGCTAAGAAAGGTGTGGAACCAATGAAAATTTATGACGTAACAGCCCCGATCTTTAACGGGATGCCCGTTTACAAGAACAAAGCGGAGAAACAACCGAGTATTGAAACGAATACAAACGGACATGTGACGGAGTCAAGACTCTCCATGGACGTCCATACGGGAACGCATGTCGACGCTCCCCTTCACATGATCAACGACGGGGAAACGATCGAAACGATCGATATCAAAAAGCTCGTCCGTCCTGTAAAAGTATTCGATTTAACTGAAGTCGATGAAAAAATCAGCCTGAAGGATATCGAAGGATTGGACATTGAAGAGAATGACTTCATCCTCTTCAAAACGAAAAATTCCTGGGATACGGAATTCAACTTTGACTTCATCTATGTGGCGGAAGATGCTGCAGCTTATCTAGCAGACAAAAAGATTGCAGGCGTCGCGATCGATGCCCTTGGAATCGAAAGAGCGCAGGAAGGTCACCCGACTCACCGCAGCCTGATGGGAAGCGGCGTCATCATCATGGAAGGCCTTCAGTTGAAGGATATCGAATCCGGCCAGTACTTCATGGTGGCGGCACCACTTAAAATACAAAATACCGATGCATCACCGGCACGCGTGCTGTTGTTTGATGAAATGATCGGGTAAACGTTAGATATGGACTCTCCGGATTTATTGCCGGGGAGTCTTTTTATATGGAGGAAACTTCATTCTGTTAATATAAAAAAACAGGTGCCTCCTTCAAAGAGGCACCTGTCATACCATCAGTACAATTTTTTCAGCGCTTCCTTATCAAACGGCAGCAGGTCATCCGCCTTGCCTTCTTCCACTTTCCTCACCCATTCAGGGTCCTGAAGCAGTGAGCGGCCGATTGCGACCAGGTCGAATTCTCCACGGTCCAGTCTCTCGATCAGACCATCCAGGCTAGTCGTACCCGCACCCGAGAAGCTGGTGAACTCCCCGTCCAGACCAACCGATCCCACGGATATAACCGGTTTACCTGTCAGCTTCTTTGTCCAGCCGGCCAGGTTCAAATCCGACCCTTCAAATTCCGGCTCCCAGAAGCGGCGTGTGGAGCAATGGAAAATATCTACGCCTGCATTCACCAGAGGCTCGAGAAAACGCTCCAGTTCGTCTGGCGTATTTGCAAGCTTTGCTCCAAAATCATTCATTTTCCATTGTGAGAAACGGAAAATGATAGGGAAATCAGGTCCCACTTCGCGCCGGCATGCCTCAATCACCTCGACGGCAAACCGGGTTCTGCCGACCAGATCCCCTCCATAACGGTCAGTACGACGGTTTGTATTCTCCCAGAAAAACTGATCGATTAAATATCCATGAGCCCCGTGCAGTTCTATACCGTCGAAGCCTATGCGCTTCGCATCTGCAGCAGCTTGGGCATACGCTTCCACCATCTGGACGACTTCCTCTTCCGACATAGGCTCCGTGATTTCTTTACCTGAAAGACTTAGTCCCGATGGTCCAACAGGAAAGGCTTCTTCATTGGGAAGCTCCCCCTTTTTACGGGTCATCCCCACATGCCAAAGCTGTGGAACGATCTTTCCTCCTGCTTGGTGGACTTCCTTCACGACGTTTGCCCAACCATTCAGTGATTCTTCCCCATGGAACAGAGGGATGCTCGCTCCTGAAACAGAAGAGGGGTGATTGATTCCGGTTCCCTCCGTGACGATCAGTCCCACCCCATTTTCAGCCCTGCGGCGATAGTAGGCAGCCACATCATCACCCGGGACTCCATTTGGCGAAAAGCCCCGTGTCATCGGCGCCATCACCGTGCGGTTCGACAACTGTAGTTTCTCATTATTGAAAGGTCTGAATAATGGTTCTGTCGATGTATTCGTTTGACTCATTGAAATGCCTCCTCTATTCTTGGTGTGCTATTTCATTATTTCAAATGCGAAAGGAAAATCAAAGAAATCTGTTTCACATTGGCTCACTTCTATGTAATTCTTGTGAAAGTGCCTGGATCGCTTCCATGACTTCCCTGATATTTTCTTCAACGTTCATCTCATTCCGGGCATGAAGCAGTACAGGGCGAACAGACTCCACAGAACGCCCGAATTCATACATCCATTCGTAACGGGGGACCATCCACGTATGAAAATGATGCGTGGTGTCCTCATTGTAAAAGTAATAAACAAACTCAATGCCCAACACATCTCTCTGAGCCTGTCTGATTCTAGATAATATCGTTATGTAATCTATTTTTTCATTTTCATTGAGCTCATCAAATGATTTAATGTGACGTTTGGAAGCTAATATAATCAACCCCCTGATGGGATAAGCTACATCCTGATGTGCATGGAAATATTCCGTTTCATATACAACACCACCATCTGGTTCGATTAACCCGCTTGTCAATGCGCAGCTTAAACAATCGACCTCTACCACTTTTCCGTTTGATAATGTGATTTGTTTCATAGGCCCTCCACTTTTTTGTTATCTCAGTAATCTTATATCATAACACTCTAAAAAACACTTAATATCACCTAAAGATCATTCGTCATAACCCCAGTAAAAAGCCCCTCTCCTACCATAGGAAAGGGGCTTCGTATTAATTATTTCATCCATTCCGTATGGAAAATACCTTCTTTATCCACACGCTCATATGTGTGTGCACCGAAGTAATCCCTTTGAGCCTGGATCAGGTTCGCAGGAAGCGTTTCAGTTCGGTAGCTGTCGTAATAAGATAGTGCTGCGGAGAAGCCGGGAACCGGAACGCCATTTTGGACGGCGACACTGATGACTTCACGCAGTGCGTATTGATAGCTTTCAACGATCTCTTTAAAGTAAGGATCGAGTAAAAGGTTCGTCAGATTGGATTCATGGTCATATGCTTCTTTGATCTTTTGCAGGAACTGGGCGCGGATGATACACCCTCCACGGAAGATCATCGCAATATCCCCGTACTGTAGATCCCAATTGTATTCATCAGAGGCAGACCGCATTTGGGCAAATCCTTGAGCATATGAACAAATCTTACTCATGTAAAGGGCTTTACGAATGGATTCGACCAATGCCTGTTTATCGCCTTCAAACGGTTTCGTATCAGGACCTTTTAGCATTTTGCTTGCTTTCACACGCTCATCTTTAATGGCAGAGATGAAACGGGCGAAGACGGACTCCGTGATGATCGGCAAGGAAACACCTAGATCCAGAGCACTTTGGCTTGTCCATTTACCCGTCCCTTTTTGACCGGCTTTATCAAGGATGACGTCTACCATCGGCTTTCCGGTTTCTTCGTCTTTCTTCATGAAGATGTCTGCCGTGATCTCGATCAGATAGCTGTCAAGCTCTCCTTTATTCCAGTCGGCGAATACTTCATGCAATTCCTCGGCACTTAAACCCAGGACATTCTTCATCAGGAAGTAGGATTCTGCAATCAGCTGCATATCTCCATACTCGATACCATTGTGCACCATTTTGACATAGTGACCGGCACCATCCGGACCGATATAAGTGGTACACGGATCTCCGTCAACCTTGGCTGCAATATCTTTCAGAATAGGGGCAACCAGATCATATGCTTCCTTCTGTCCGCCAGGCATGATGGAAGGTCCTGTAAGGGCACCTTCTTCACCGCCGGATACGCCCGTCCCGATAAAATGAATGCCAAGTTCACTTAATTCGTGATTTCGTCGACGCGTATCTTCGAAAAATGTATTTCCTCCATCGATCAGGATATCCCCTTTTTCAAGAAAAGGCTTTAACTGTTCGATTGTCGCATCCGTCGGGTTCCCCGCCTTCACCATCAATAGAATCTTTCGGGGCTTTTCCAACGAATTGACAAATTCTTCAATCGTATATGTAGGAACGACATTCTTGTCCTTTGATTCACTCATCATTTCGTCCGTTTTTTCACGGGAACGATTGTAGACAGAAACAGAGTATCCTCTGCTCTCAATATTCCACGCTAAATTTTTTCCCATTACGGCTAAGCCGATAACACCAATTTCCTGAGGCATAGTCAACGTCCTTTCATCTATAGAATCATGATTTAACACTTTCATTGTTTCATCAAATGAATGACCAGAGTCTATTTCAATCTAACAAGAATGGAGTTTTGATGCAAATAATCCGTTTGAGGAAGTATGTCATCTATTATAAGGTGTCCCTTTTCCCACCGGTCATTCCCTTAAAAAATCTTTGTTAAAGCTTGTGTCCTGTTTCGAGTCATAGGATTTCTTCTTGTTCGCGCCTTTGACCCCTTGAGAGATGGAGTCTTTCCCAAACTTGTCTTGAAGCTTTGAAAGCACGTTGTAGAGAGGTTCCTTTTCGGCGACTTTCTTGTAAGAAAATAAGTCCAGCTGCTCCGTCGCTTCACTTCTCTCCACCACATCCTGGGCCGTGACCCCCAGGAGCCTTACGGGATCGCCATCCCAGTGCTTCAGCAGCAGGTCTTTCGCATGGTGGAATAAGTCTTCTTTCTTGTAGATCGGATTCTCCACCTTTTTGCTTCTCGTGATGGTTTTCCGCGATTTATCGCGGATCATCAGCTGGATCGTCGTTCCCAGTACGTCTTTCTGTTGAAGTCGTGACGATACCTTTGCACAGAGTTTCTCTACTACGGTTAAAAGCTCATGCTGATTCGTTGTGTCCTTCGGTAACGTGGTGGAGTTGCCCACGCTCTTGTAATCATAAATGGACTCTGGATCCACATTTCTCCTGTCAATTCCATTGGCCCGTTCTTTGAGACGGAGGCCATTGATCCCGAGCAGTGACTTCAATTGGATATCATTGGCATGGGCAAGATCGCTGCACGTATGAACGCCGATCGAATGCAGCTTCTCTGCGGTCTTCTGACCAATCCCGTGCATGTCGATGACGGGAAGTGGCCAGAGCTTCTCCGGAATATCCCGTTTACGAAGAACCGTGACCCCCATTGGCTTCTTCATATCCGATGCGGTTTTGGCCAGGAATTTATTGGGAGCGACCCCGATACTGCAGGGAAGATCCAGCTGCCCCTTGATCTGGGCCTGAATGTCTGAGGCAATTTGTAAAGGGGTTCCTTTTTCGAAGGAATCCGTAATATCCACGTATCCTTCATCGATGGAGACGGGTTCGACTAATTCCGAATACTGTCTTAGGATATCGAATATTCCTTTGGAGGCTGCACGGTAGCGGTCGAAGTTAGGGGTCATGATGATCAGGTCCGGGCACAGTTTTTTTGCCTCCCAAAGAGGCATCGTCGTTTTCACACCGAAGCTTCTGGCTTCGTAGCTGCATGTCACGATGATGCCCCGCCGTTCTTCCGGGTTCCCGGCAATGGCCAACGGTTTTCCCCGCAACAGGGGATCATAGGCCATCTCTACAGAGGCATAAAAACTATTCATATCAACATGAAGGATCACTCGTCCGTTTTTTGGATAGTGTGAGTTCATTACAATCGCGGCTTTCTTTGTCTAGTTTTGATGAGCTTTTTGTTCGTTTACGTAATCCTTTATTTCTTTTATACCATCCAGGCTCTCCACTAAAACATCGGGATCGATCTGCGTGATCATCGCGTCCTCAAGATTGATGATACTGGAGAAATAATTTGTTTTAGAGTAGGCGAGCAATCCGACATTCGTGAACGATTCATCGGCTACTTCGAGAATTTCCTTCGCTTCCTTTACGACCAGCCCGACGTGCATCGTTTCTGTGCGGACGACAAGGAGAAACATCCCCGTGACAGACTCTACAGAAGTATTGTACAGGATATCTGAAAGATCCAGGACTGGCAGCAGCTCTCCCCTAACCTTCACAAGACCCAGGACAAATGATGGCAAATGAGGAATCGGTCTTACTTCCTCCACTTTTTCTATCGATACGATATTTTCAATGGGCAGAGCATATTCTTCTTTTCCGGCATGGAAAACAACTACTTTCGCCATGGTATAAAATCCCCTCTCAAACTTCTGATATGTATACTACTAATGTACCATAATTTAGAATAAGGTGCAGATTTGAAAGAAGAAAATGTCCACGCACGAAGGATCCCTTCATGCGTGGACATTTGGATATAGTATGCTTGTCGCCTCTGGGCAAAGCCCCTCCGCTTTTCTATTCTCCAGCGACTTCCTGGATGATGGCTACTACCATTTCAGAGAGCTTGTTGAGTTCTTCTACAGGCATTCTTTCGCTCTTTGTGTGGATTTCTTCGTATCCTACTGCGAGATTCACGGTCGGTACTCCGAATCCTGCGATGACGTTGGCGTCGCTTCCGCCTCCGCTTGTAAGAAGCTCACTTGGACGGCCGATTTTCTTAGCCGCGCGTTTTGCGACTTCCACTACTTCGTCCCCGTCTTTGAACTTGAAGCCAGGGTACATGACTTGCACTTCCACTTCCGCTTTTCCGCCCATTTCTTCGGCAACGGATGTGAAAGCAGCTTTCATTTTTTCTACCTGCGCTTCCATTTTTTCAGGTACAAGTGAACGTGCTTCCGCAAGGATATCCGCTTGTTCGCATACGATATTCGTTGCTTTACCCCCTTCGAAGCGGCCGATGTTCGCAGTCGTTTCTTCATCGATGCGGCCCAGTGGCATTTTAGAGATGGCTTTCGCTGCAATCGTGATGGCAGAGACGCCTTTTTCAGGAGCGACGCCGGCATGGGCCGTTTTTCCGTAGATCGTCGCCTTCACTTTCGCTTGAGTAGGGGCAGCCACGATGATGTTGCCGACTTTCCCGTCACTATCAAGGGCGAAACCGTATTTCGCTTTGACAAGAGAGGAATCAAGGGCTTTTGCTCCAACGAGACCAGATTCTTCCCCTACCGTGATGATGAACTGGATGTCACCGTGAGAGATATTATTTTCTTTAAGGACGCGCACGGATTCAAGCATAGTGGCAAGGCCCGCTTTGTCATCGGCTCCGAGTATGGTTGTCCCATCGGAATAAATGTAGCCATCTTCTTTAAGAGTAGGCTTTACCCCTTTGGCAGGGACCACTGTATCCATATGGGAAGTGAAATAGATGGTGTCCACCCCATCTTTATTTCCTTTCAATGTACAGATCAGGTTGCCGGCGCCGTGGCCCGTTTCACCCATCGTGTCGTCTTCAAATACCTCTACGCCGAGATCAGAGAATTTTTTTGTTAATACTTTCGCGATTTCCGCTTCTTCTTTCGTTTCAGAATCGATCTGGACCAATTCCAGGAATTCATTTAATAAACGCTCTTCATTAATCATTTAGTAGACCTCCACAAATATGTATTCACTCCTATAGTATAGCGTGAATAGCCGGGTTCAACAAATGGTACACCTTTTACAATGGGATATTCCCATGTTTTTTCTTCGGACGTTCTTCCCGTTTGTTTCTCATCATTTCCAGACCCTGGATCAATTTGATGCGGGTTTCACGTGGATCGATGACGTCATCCACCATTCCGCGGGACGCAGCGACATAAGGATTTGCGAATTTTTCACGATACTCCTCGATTTTTTGTTCGCGAAGTTCTTCGGGATTATCACTGCCTGCAATTTCCCTGGCAAAAATGATATTCGCGGCACCTTGAGGTCCCATAACGGCGATTTCGGCATTTGGCCATGCAAAGACCAGGTCGGCCCCGATCGATTTACTATTGAGGGCGACGTATGCCCCGCCATAAGCCTTTCTCAAGATCACGGTCATCTTCGGGACCGTCGCTTCGGAATAGGCATAGAGAATCTTCGCACCATGACGGATGATCCCTCCATGTTCCTGCTTGATTCCAGGGAAGAATCCCGTTACATCCTCGAAAGTGATCAGCGGGATATTGAAGGAATCACAGAAGCGGATAAACCGGGATGCTTTGTCGGAAGAGTCGATGTCGAGTCCTCCCGCCATGAATTTTGGCTGGTTGCATACAAGCCCGACGACTTCACCCTTTATGCGGGCCAATCCTACGACGATATTCTTCGCAAATTCCTTTTGGACCTCCATGAAACTGCCTTCATCGACGATTTCATTGATGACGGTACGCACGTCGTAAGGACGGATGGCATCAAATGGAATCAGGTCCGTCAGGTTGGAACGGTAATCATCTTCTTGATTCGCTTCCATGCGAGGGGGCTTTTCTTCATTGTTTTGAGGAAGGTACGATAATAACCTTCGAACCTCTTGTAACACCTCTTCCTCCGTTTTCCCCCGGAAATGGGCATTCCCGCTGATGGAGTTATGAACCTTTGCCCCGCCAAGATCCTCGGAACTGATTTTTTCACCTGTCACGGTTTCGATCACTTTAGGGCCGGTGATGAACATTTGACTCGTTTCATCCACCATAAATACAAAATCCGTGATGGCCGGTGAATAGACCGCTCCTCCTGCACATGGGCCCATGATGACTGAAATTTGCGGAATCACCCCTGAATAAATGGCGTTCCGGTAGAAAATATGCCCATAGCCATCAAGGGAAACGACCCCCTCCTGGATCCTTGCCCCTCCTGAATCATTCAAGCCGATGAACGGAGCACCGTTTTTAACGGCAAGATCCATTACATGGGAGATTTTCTTTGCGTGCATTTCTCCCAATGCCCCGCCAAACACAGTGAAATCCTGGGAGAATAAGTAAATGGGTTTGCCGCTTACTTTTCCGTAACCCGTCACGACACCATCCCCGGGTCCCTTTACCCCGTCCAGTCCAAAGTCCGAGCTGCGGTGCTCGATAAATGGGTTCAATTCAACGAAACTTCCCGGGTCGACCAATAGATCAATCCGTTCCCTGGCCGTCAATTTCCCCTTTTCATGCTGCTTATCTATCTTTTCATCCCCGCCTCCAAGCTCTACTTCCCGTCTGCGATCGTATAATTCATTGATTTTTTCATAAATATCCATTATGATTACTCCCCTTTGATGTTGGATTTATCACACAGCTCATATAATACGCCGTGTGCAGACTTCGGATGCATGAATGCAACAGACGCCCCGCCGGCCCCCGGCTTTGGTGTTTCATTGATCATCCGTACCCCTTTGGCTTGAAGCTCCTTGATCCGCTCCTCGATCCCTTCAACGCCAAAGGCTATATGGTGAATCCCTTCTCCCTTTTTTTCGATAAAAGCCGCGATCGGGCTTTCTTTATGTAGTGGTTCAAGTAACTCAAGCTTCAGGTTTCCACCATCCATGAACGCTACCTTCACCCCTTGATTCCCCACTTCCTCAACCTTGAGTAGTGTAAGACCGAGAGTACCTTCGTAAAACGGAAGAACATTGTCTATTGATGATACCGCTATCCCGATATGATCTACCTTTTTCATCCCTATCATCCCCCTGTTGTTTACATGCTCCACCCCTATAGTATTCCATACATCCTGTCGAATTTCCTCCTATTCGGCCGAATAATTAAAGCGTTTTCTTTCATTCCAATGGTTGTCTTCTCTCACCATTCGCGATAAAATAGAGGTGAAAATGATCTCATGTATGTGGGAGGATGGAGCGATACGATGGGCAATAAAAAAGTACAAAAATTAATTGTATTTGTCATGCTGTTTGCGATGATTGCATCCACGATCATGGCAGGACTGACGTTTTTACTATAAAAGAAATAAAAAGGATCTGCTTTTCGACTCCGTCGATCAGCAGATCCTTTTTATTTTAATGCCCCGTATTCTTTTCCCAGCCGATTGAAGGTTTTGTTTGTTTTCACGATGAGAACCTTGGTCCCGATGGGCACCTGATCGAATAAGTATTCTACATTTTTGTTGTGCATCCGGATGCATCCATTGGAGATGTATCTCCCTATACTCGATGGCCGGTTCGTCCCGTGGATTCCGTAGATCCTGCCATCCGTCCCTTTTGCATCGAAGCCGATCCACCTTGTTCCGAGTGGATTCCGCGGGTCTCCTCCTGGAATGTTCTTTTTACGGTAATACGGGTTTTTGGCTTTAACCGTTACATTGAACAGGCCTTCAGGGGTTAAGATCGCTGTTTTCCCCGTTGCCACGGGGAATGTCCCCTGTATCTTACCATCGTCTATATAGGCCAATTGATTGTTTTCCTTATTCACGATGATAAACGGATCTCCCGGCACCGGGTTTCTCCCGAGGGGCCATATGGGAGAGGCAAACAAAATAATAGCAAGAAGTAATCGCATCCTATCACCTGTTTCATGTTTTAGGTGTAGTTTACTTCTCTTTGGCTGCTTTCATCCTTTTTAATTCCTTTAAACGAGCTTTTCAGGAGAAGGTACTGTTCCATTTCCTGAACAAACTGATAGAGGGCGGCACGGGTTTCGAACTCTTCCCTTGTCTTCGGCAGCTCCATCTGTTCGAACTCCACTTTCATATCGTACAATTTTTTCAAGTAAAACAAAGCCGTGTTTCCAGGATGGATGTGATCACTGAGCTCTTCCAGGAATTCAGCTATCCGATTGCCCTGCTCCACCGTTAGCGATATGGATGTTGCAATCGGCAGTATGCGCTGAAGGATTTCAAACTGTTTTTCCCTCATTTTAAAATACAAATAGTATAAGTTCTCATCTCTTAAAAAGTGGTTTTCCACATCTTTAAAGGCAATCGTCTTCGCCTCTTTCAGCAATCGCTCCGTTTCCATGATCTCCTTGCCGTCCCACTCACTGTCATTCGTCTTTAAATAGTTAACCATTTCACAGAAGATCTTATAAAAATTCGCTTCGATCTTCTCCTGGTATTCGATCATTTGTTTATCGACGCTCGGCATATACAGATTCATAAGAAGAGCGATCCCGATTCCGATCGTGATGATCCCCAATTCATTTTCAAAAAGCCCCGGGGTCACATGTCCCGCTGAGTATACATGAAGGATGATGACGGAACTCGTGACAATCCCTTCTTTAATATTGAGCCGAACGGTGATCGGAATGAACACCAGGAGCAGCAAACCGATGATGGCCGGATGATAGGCGAGGAACTCGAAAAAGGCGGCAGAAAAGACCATTGCGATCACACATGCCAGGAAGCGGCTCCATGAAGCGTTGACCGATTTCTTCTTCGTATTTTGTATGCACAGTATCGTCAAGATCCCGGCCGATACAAAGTTATCCAGCTGGAACCACTGTGCAATGCTGATGGCAGCGGCTGTGCCGATTCCCGTCTTAAGTGTTCGATACCCGATTCGAAACATTCATCTTTCTCCTTACTACATCATTTTTTAGCTTCTTTAGAATACCATAAACGGCGTTGAACATAAAAAGAGGATTAACGACTCCTCTCGTTAATCCCTCTCTTGATTACAATATTTTTTCCAGGAACTCTTTTCCTCTATGACTTTGAGGGTTTGAGAAAAAGGCTTTGGGCATTCCTTCTTCAATGATCCTTCCGTCATCCATGAAAAGGATCCTGTCTGCAACTTCTCTCGCAAAACCCATTTCATGGGTCACGATGATCATCGTCATACCAGAATGGGCGAGTGACTTCATGACGTCAAGGACCTCTTTCACCATCTCGGGATCGAGGGCCGACGTCGGTTCATCGAACAGCATGACTTTCGGTTCCATGGCAAGGGCCCTGGCAATGGCGACACGCTGCTTTTGCCCGCCCGATAAGCGGTTCGGGTATTCATCACTCTTTTCTTTCAGACCTACTTTTGTCAGGAGGTCCGTCCCTAATGCCTTGGCTTCTGCTTTATTCATACCCTTCACTTTCATTGGAGCGTATGTGACATTTTCCAGGGCCGTCATATGTGGGAAGAGGTGAAAATGCTGGAACACCATCCCGACGTCCTGTCTTACCTTCTGTATGTTTTTTCCCTTCACATAGGCTCCTTCAAAGTAAATCGATCCTGACGTCGGCTCTTCCAAGTGATTCAGGCATCGCAATAGAGTGGATTTCCCTGATCCCGATGGACCGATCAAAGCGACGACTTCCCCTTTTTCAACCGAGAAATCGATTCCTTTTAATACCTGCAGTTTTCCAAACGATTTGGTAATCTGTTCTCCTTTAATCATTTCCACGCAGTCTCCTTTCCAACACTTTCCCTAGTAAAGTCAGAATCATAACGAGCACATAATAGATCAGTCCGGCGAATAAAAGGGGTTCAAAGAAGGAATACAAATCACTTCCGACCATATATGAACGCCTCATCACATCCGCTGCACCGATGACGGTGACGATGGCGGATTCCTTGGTTAGGGTGATGAATTCGTTCATGAGGGCAGGCAGGATATTTTTGATCGCCTGTGGCAGGATCACATCTTTCATCATCAAACGATACGGAACTCCAAGGGCCATCGCCGCTTCCTTCTGTCCTTTATCCACCGCATTGATACCGGCACGGATGATTTCGGATATATAGGCAGCCGAATTAAGGGAAAAGGCAAGGATCGCTGCTGAATATGGTTCAATCTGTGTACCGAAAAGCTGTGGAGACCCGTAAAAGATGATCATCAGCTGAAGGACGAGGGGCGTTCCCCTGAATACCGATGTATAGAGATCGGCCAGCAGCGTCAATGGTTTGATGGAACTTATTTTACAAAGGGCGAGAAGAATGCCGAATAGGAACCCGAGCACCCCTGCTAACCCGACAATTTTAAGAGTGACCTTCAATCCTTCCAGAATAAAAGGGATCGAGGGAATCAGTTGTTCAAAATCAAGTGGCATAACAATCTCCTCCAAATAGATGGTGTGGCTTTTAAAAGGGAAGGGCTAACCGGATGAGAGGTTAGCCCTTGATCGATCTACTGTTCTCCGTCAAACCATTTCTCAGCGAGTTTATCCAATTCCCCACTGTCTTTAAGCTTCTTCAACGCCTCATTGAATTCAGCTGTCAGCTCACTGTCCTTAGGAAGGGCAACAGCAGACCCTGCATCCTCTTCATTCACATTCATCGTATTTCCCTGAAGCTCGTCATTCTTGTCCAGATACCCGTTCGCCACGGTGTTTTCAATGATGATGGCGTCAAAACGTCCATTTTGCAGATCCTGGATCAGTTCAGGGATGCGGTCGCGTGTATCGACTTTCAGCTCCATAGATTTAGAAAGTTCTTCTGCTGCATCCTGTTGGATCGAGCCTAATTGAACTCCCACCGTTTTCCCATCCAGGTCCTTTTCACTCTGAATGCCGCTTTTCTTAGTCGAGATGATCATATCTTTAGCCGTATAGTAGACATCACTGAAGTCAACATTCTTCTGTCGTTCCGGCGTCGGCGTCATGGCAGAAAGCACGAAGTCCACCTGGCCGGTTTTCAGGGCTGAAATCAAACCGCTGAATTCCATATCCTTGATTTCGATTTCGTATCCCATTTCATCTGCGAGCATATTGGCAAGATCAATATCATACCCAATGATTTTGTCGCTGTTGGCCGTGTCGACATATTCAAACGGTTTATAATCTGCCGACGTCCCCATGATCAGTTTCTTCGAGTCTCCCGAAGCCGCCTTCTCCTCTTCTGCACCGCAAGCTGCTAGAGTAGTAGAAAGGATCAATAATAATACGAAAGATAATAGCTTTTTCATTGTGGTTCCTCCTTGGTTATTTTGTATAAATATAATTTATAATGTATATTAATAACTATATTCGTATTGTAGCAGAGATATATTTTTATGCAATAGTTTTTATAATTATAAATAAATGTTTATATTTTCTGACAATTAATGTTCGTATCCTTGGTTTTTAAAAGATTTACAGATAATTTGGGATAGATACTATTCAAAATATATACATTGATGAACGTTCTGGGCTGACGAGAATTGCTTATTTTGATAAAAAAAAGGTATTTTACAGACATAAGAAAACCCGTCAAGCTTCTCACATTACCTGCGAGAAACCTGACGGGCTATTTGAACCTTATTATACTTCTTCACAATACTGATCGAAGTAGGATTGAAGTTTGTTTACAACCGACATTGGGTCATGTCCTTCAATTTCATGTCTTTCGACCATCGTTAACAGCTTGCCGTCTTTCAATAGGGCGAATGACGGTGAGGACGGCGGATACCCTGTGAAGTAGCTGCGGGCTTTTGCAGTGGCTTCTTTATCCTGACCGGCAAAAACCGTAACCAGTTGGTCCGGTCGCTTATCGAAATGAATGGAATGAGCTGCTGCCGGACGGGCGATGCCTCCAGCACATCCACAAACCGAGTTGATCATGACGAGGGTCGTACCTTCTTTTGCGAAAGCCTGATCCACTTCTTCTTCTGTTGTCAATTGAGTATATCCAGCCGTCTCAATCTCTTGACGCGCCTGACGGACAACGTCATTCATTAATAAATTGAAATCTATATCCATGCTTGAACTCTCCTTTAATCGTAGACTTGATCATATTCCACAAACGAGGGGATCTGATGTACCCTTATCATAACAATTATAAACCATATCTTTCAATTAAAATTAACTATTCCCATCAAGTAATGCTTCTTTATATCGCTTCAATAATTCTTCCACCCCCTGGGAAGTCGTAAATTCCCCTTCTTTCACGCGATTTTCGATATGCGGGAGGGATGACTTGATGTTCTTATGAAAGAAGAAGTCTGACAGGATTCTTTCTTTCAGCATGGTATGGAACCATTCCTGTCTTTGACCAAGCCTTCTTTCTTCAAATACACCCTGTTCTTTTGTCTGCTTTTCGAACTGTAGGATCACGTCCCAAAGTTCCTTCAATCCTTCATTTTTTAACGCTGAACAGGTATAGGCCTTTGAACTCCAGCCTTTCGTTGCAGGAATGAGGAAGTGAAGGATCTGATTGAGTTCCCTCCTCGTCTTCTCGGCGAGAGGTTTATTTTCCCCGTCTGCTTTATTCACCAGTAAAACATCGGCAAGCTCCATGATTCCTTTTTTCATTCCTTGAAGCTCGTCTCCTGCACCCGTGATGACGAGTAATAAGAAGAAATCCACCATCTGCCTCACCATGACTTCACTTTGGCCGACGCCTACCGTTTCAATGATGATGAGGTCGTAGCCCGCTGCTTCGCATAGAAGAAGGGTTTCGTTTGTCTTACGATGGACTCCGCCGAGCGTCCCTGCCGTCGGGGAGGGCCTGACAAAGGCACGGGGATTCTTAGATAGCTGTTCCATCCTTGTTTTATCCCCGAGGATGCTACCTCCGGAAATGGAGGAACTCGGGTCGATGGCAAGGACCGCTACACGCAGACCCTCTTCACATAACATTTCCCCGAATTGTTCGATGAATGTACTTTTCCCGGCACCCGGCACGCCCGTAATCCCGATTCGGAAGCTGTTTCCCGTATGGGGCAACAGCTCCTGAAGCAACTCTTGTGCCAGCATATAATGCCCTTCCGCATTGCTTTCAATCAACGTGATCGCCTTCGCCAAAGAGCTGCGATCGCCATCCAGGATTCCGCTTTTCAATTCAGATACCGAAACCGTGTTCTTCTTCCTTTTCACAAACCGCTTCTTTCGACCAGACTGATGCTCTGTCACTATTCAGTCACTTCCTCATATCCGAGCACTTCATAAATTTCTTTGATTACTTTCTGTGCAGCGACTGGAATGATCGTGCCAGGACCGAAGACGGCAGATGCCCCATTACTTAAAAGGAAATCATAATCCTTCGCAGGGATTACTCCACCGATGACGACAAGGATATCTTCCCTGCCAAGCTTCTTCAGTTCCGCCACCAGCTGAGGAAGAAGCGTTTTATGACCGGCAGCAAGCGAGCTTACGCCAATGACATGTACATCGTTTTCAACTGCCTGAAGGGCCGTTTCTTCAGGTGTCTGGAACAACGGACCGATATCTACATCGAATCCAAGGTCGGCAAAGGCCGTGCTGATCACTTTCGCTCCCCTATCATGTCCGTCCTGTCCCATCTTTGCAATCAGGATACGAGGTCTCCTTCCTTCGTTCTCTAAAAATTCCTCCGTCATCTCTTTCACGATGTTGATTTCCTGTTCATTTGAGAAGTTCGAACTGTACACCCCGCTTATACTCCGAATGGTTGCTTTATGTCTACCGGATACCTTTTCAATGGCATCTGAAATTTCCCCTAAAGTGGCGCGTGCCCGTGCAGCATCAACGGCTTTTTCGAGAAGATTTCCTTCTCCTGTCTCTGCAGCATGGGTCAATGATTCAAGAGCTTTAATGACCCTCTCTTCATTTCGTTCTTCTTTCAGTAATTGAATTCGTTCGATCTGCTTTTGTCTGACCACCGTATTATCGATGTCCAGGGTTTCAATCGGATCTTCCTTCTCCAGGCGATATTTATTCACCCCGATGATGGATTCATCCCCTGAATCGATCATCGCCTGTCTTCTTGCGGCCGCTTCCTCGATTCGCATCTTTGGTAAGCCCGTTTCGATCGCTTTCGTCATGCCACCGAGCTCTTCGATTTCCTCGATGTGCTCCCACGCTTTTTCCATCAGCTGATCGGTCAACGTCTCGACATAATGGGACCCTGCCCAAGGATCGATCACTTTCGTTATGCCGGTCTCCTCTTGAAGGTACAGCTGTGTATTGCGTGCGATCCGCGCCGAAAAGTCTGTCGGCAGGGCGATGGCTTCGTCAAGGGCATTGGTATGGAGGGATTGCGTGTGCCCCATGGCCGCTGCGTGTGCCTCAAGTAATGTACGAACGACGTTATTATAAGGATCCTGCTCCGTCAAGCTCCATCCTGACGTTTGGGAATGGGTTCGGAGCGCCATCGACTTCGGATTCTGAGGGTTGAAGGTCTTCATCATTTTCGCCCAGATTCTCCGTGCTGCTCTCATTTTGGCCACCTCCATGAAATAATTCATGCCGATCGCCCAGAAAAATGAGAGTCTTGGAGCGAAGGAATCGATATCAATTCCCGCTTTCAATCCGGTCCGGACGTATTCAAGGCCATCCGCCAGAGTATACGCAAGCTCAATATCAGCTGGTGCACCCGCCTCCTGCATGTGATAACCTGAAATACTGATGCTATTGAACTTTGGCATATGCTTCGATGTATATTCAAAAATATCAGCAATGATTTTCATGGACGTCTCTGGTGGATAAATATATGTGTTCCGTACCATGTATTCTTTCAAGATATCATTTTGGATCGTACCGGACAGTTTATCCTGTGAAACACCCTGCTCTTCTGCCGTCACGATATAAAACGCGAGGATCGGCAGCACTGCACCGTTCATCGTCATGGAAACGGACATTTGATCAAGGGGGATTTCGTCAAATAGAATCTTCATATCCAGTATTGAATCAATGGCTACCCCCGCTTTCCCTACATCTCCTACAACCCTTGGATGGTCCGAATCATAACCGCGGTGAGTGGCCAGGTCGAACGCCACCGACAATCCTTTCTGTCCCATGCTTAAGTTTCTGCGGTAAAAAGCATTGCTCTCTTCTGCCGTTGAAAATCCTGCATATTGTCTGACCGTCCAAGGCCGGTTTACATACATCGTCGGGTACGGACCCCTTGTGTATGGAGCAAGACCTGGAAGATCCCCTCCATGAGTAATATTCTTTGTGTCCTCCCCTGAATAAAGAGGTTTTATAGAGATTTTTTCATTCGTTTCATAGGTTTGGTCCGAAGAGGGAACCTTACTCGTTACTACCTCATTTGCATATGGGTTGATTTGCTGCCAATCAGGCTTCTTCACTGTCATGTCCCTCCTCCCAGATCGTTAAAAGCTCATCCATTTTTTTAAGTATGTTCTGTTTGTTATAGATGGACCCGTTCAATCCCATTCGTTCCCACTTACTTCTCTTTTCATCAGGTATTTTCCCTGCAATGTCAATCACAATGTCCGCATCTATTACATGGATTGATTCAACGATCATGGTTAATTGATGATCATATTCTTCATCTTTCCCACACACCACATAATACGGATAACGGGTTTCTTCTATGAAATGAAGGATATCTTCCTTTGACCAACTCTCTTTACTCTGATGTGCATGAATGCCCCCCGCGGCTAAAAACCCTTTGACAAAATCTGCACGGGGCTTATGGGTCTTCAACTCTCCTAAACCAATTAGACCGGCCACCGGTTTCCTTGTGAGCTTCTGTGCCCGACTCCTTAAATCTTCAAATGGAAGGGACAACCGCTCTTCCGAAGTCGACGATGGATCCGGCAGGCTTTCTTCCAGGTTTGCATAGATATTCGTCCCGATCATTGAATTCTTCCGAGTGGCCAAATCATGAATCCGTGCGTCCCTCACTCTATTTATTTGACCTTCAATAAAACCATCTTTCAGGGAGACAACCACTCCCCCTTTTTCGTCAACTTGTTGAAATTCCTTCCATGCAAGCTTGCCGACCTCTTCTGTGAGCCATTCCACATAATAAGAACCGCCTCCTGGATCGATGACTTTATCCAGATGTGCTTCTTCTCCGAGGATGAGTTGAGTATTTCTTGCGATCCTTTCAGAAAATGGATTAACATCCCCACTCACTTCATTGAACGGAGCAACAACCAAATAATCAACGCCTGCAAGAATGGCAGAAAAAGCTTCTCCACCACCGCGAAGCATATTTACATATGAATCTAATGTAGATTTATTAAATCGGGACGTTTCTGCACTCACACTTACCGCACGGGAAATAACGTCCTCCGCCACCCCATAAGAAGACAAGATCTCTTTCCACAATTTCTTGAATGCCCTGATTTTCGCGATTTCCATAAAGAAATGACTGCCTACCGAAAAGTGAAAATGCATCTTTTCAGCTGCTTTCTCAAGGGTCCACCCCTTTTCTCGAAGTGCCTCTATATAAGCGACACCCTCACTCAGTGCATAGGCCAACTCCTGGGTGGCGCTGGCACCTTTGTTGTGATAAGGGGCAGAATTGACGATAATGGTCTTCACTTCAGGAAGGCGCTTGTCAGCTCTTTCCACAAGCTTCATCCATTCTTCTAATCTATCTTCAACCGACCATTCTCCTTCTGAAAGAGGATCGAATCCAATGATTCCATTCCTCCCCTTCCATTCTGGGATCTCATCCAATCCAAGGATGGATAACGATGTCTTTTTATCAATTGAAAAGACCGGAGTATCGAATCCCATCATCTCTTCTAAGAATGAATAGAGATTCTCTTCATGCTTTAGGTCCCCAATGGAAAATGAAAGACAGTTCTGCCCACGCGATAACGCATCCTTCACAGCTGTTGTAAGTTCTTCCCATGAATCCCTTTTGATGGACTGAGCGATAAACCACTTAGAAGCGCGTTCCAACTTTGCTTCAACATTTGGAATATAGTCCTTCACCCTATCCCGATGAGGGACATCTTCTTCTGTATATAACGGTTTAAGATCAATATTTTCATATGTGCTTGTATGTAAGGAACTTATTCCCTTCCCCTTTAACGCCTTTTCAGCTGCTTCCTGCCACTCTGTATGTGTGCGGCGACTGAATGATTGATCTTTCATATCACTAAGCTTCATAATACCCCTCTTCCACACTGCAATTTTGTAATCGTTTACATAATTTTTTTAAAAAAAATCCCCTCGGTCATCAAACGTTCTCATTGAAAATTCGAAATGTTTATACTAATACTATTTTAGTATATAAAAAAAATCGCTTTTCTTCAATCTCTCAGGAAAATGAGTGTAAAAAAGAAGAAGAGCTGAACGTTCCAGCTCTTCTTCCATCATGCTTATTTCTTTGTATTGATATACCATTTTCCTTCTGCTCGCTCCGTCGTGACATTTCCATAATCATCGGAGATCATCACTTCAATCACGGCTCCCAAGTCCTTAACGTTTAAAGTAGCCGTATAGTAACTTACGTAACGAGCTTCTGGCGCATCCGTCATCGGAAGTTCACTCGAATTCATTACTTGGCCAGTATTTTACACTTTATTTTATTTTTCGTGCTTTATCTTTCGCTTCTACCTGGATGAGAGTCTCTCCTTTAGTAAGGAAAATTCGGTGACTGACCTTTATCTTGATACAAAAAACAAGGACCAACCTCATACGGTCAGTCCTTTGTTGTATTTAATAAACGGATGTATTTTCTTTTGACGTGTTTTCTAAAATTTCTTTTACGCGCTGTAAAAATCTTCCGCAAACTAATCCGTCGAGTACGCGGTGATCTAATGACATACACAGGTTCACCATATCGCGAACGGCAATCATCCCGTTGTTCATGACAACAGGGCGTTTCACGATTGACTCAACCTGAAGGATCGCTGCTTGCGGGTAATTGATGATACCCATCGATTGTACCGAACCAAATGACCCGGTATTGTTGACAGTAAATGTGCCTCCCTGCATATCTTGGGAAGTCAATTTACCGCTGCGGACTTTTCCGGCAAGCTCAGTGATTTCTCTTGCGATTCCTTTGATGGTCTTTTCATCGGCATTTTTAATGACGGGCACATATAATGCATCCTCTGTTGCTACAGCGATGGAAAGATTGATGTCTTTCTTCTGAACAATCTTGTCTCCTGCCCACATCGAATTGATTTGTGGATATTCTTTAAGGGCTTGGGCTACTGCTTTCACGAAGAATGCGAAGAATGTCAGGTTAAATCCTTCACGCTGCTTAAACTCTGTCTTAAGGGAATTTCTGTAGTCAACCAAATTGGTTACATCTACTTCCATCATCGTCCAGGCATGCGGTGCTTCGTGCTTACTGCGGACCATGTTGGAGGCAATCGCTTTACGGATCCCTGAAACGGGAATCTCGATATCACCAGGTACGACAGGAACATTTGCTGCAGGGGCGGACTGCTTAGCTGGTTGTGCCGGTGCCGTCTCCTTCACAGGCGCTTGCTGTGGAGCCGGTGTTTCAGCCTTAGGTGCTGGAGCGTCTCCTGCCTTTGGAATTGATCCGGATTCTATGATTTTCTTTAGATCCTTTCGGGTGATCCGGCCGCCGTTACCGGTGCCCTCCACTTGATTTAGATCTATATCATGCTCCTGGGACAGCTTTAATACAGCAGGAGAATACCTTGCCTTATTTCCACTATCTCTCGTTGGAGCTTTTGTTTTAGGTGCAGCCGGTTCGTCTGCTGTCTTTTTAGACTCTTCTTTCGGGGCTTCTTCAACAGGCGCTGAACCACCGCCTTCGATTTCGATCGAGCAAATGATTTCCCCGACTTCAAGAGTATCTCCCTCTTCGGCGATCAATTCTTTAATGGTGCCTGTAAAGGATGATGGGACTTCTGCATTTACTTTATCCGTTTGAACTTCTGCAATCGGATCATATTTATTAACGGTATCACCAGGTGACACCAACCACTTACTAATTGTACCTTCTGTAACACTTTCCCCTAGCTGAGGCATTTTCATATTTTCAATACCCAATGAGGAACCCTCCTTACTCTCGCGTTAATTGGTGTTAACTGTGATTAAAATTCTGCAAGTTCACGCATGGCTTTTTCTACTTTGTCCGGGTTAATCATAAAGTATTTTTCCATTGTCGGTGCATACGGCATAGCAGGTACGTCCGGACCGGCTAAACGTTTCACAGGTGCATCAAGCTCAAATAAACAGTTTTCTGCAATGATGGCAGATACCTCACCCATGATGCTTCCTTCTTTATTGTCTTCAGTCACAAGAAGGACTTTCCCTGTTTTGGAAGCAGCTTCAATGATGGCTTCTTTATCTAATGGATAGATGGTGCGCAGATCCAGAATATGAGCCTCGATTCCATCTTGGGCGAGCTTTTCGGCTGCTTGAAGAGCGAAGTGAACACATAGTCCATATGTGATGACAGTAATGTCTTCCCCTTCACGCTTTACATCTGCTTTTCCGATTGGAAGAGTATAATCATCCTCAGGCACTTCTCCTTTGATTAGACGGTAAGCACGCTTATGTTCAAAGAATAATACCGGATCTTCATCACGGATCGCAGCTTTCAGTAGGCCCTTCACGTCATATGGAGTGGAAGGCATGACAATCTTCAATCCAGGTTGATTGGCAAACACGGCCTCTACGGATTGGGAATGATAAAGCGCTCCATGCACTCCACCACCATAAGGAGCACGGATGACCATCGGGCAGCTCCAATCATTATTTGAGCGATAACGGATACGTGCTGCTTCCGATATGATTTGGTTCACCGCAGGCATGATAAAATCGGCAAATTGCATTTCAGCAATCGGTCTCATGCCGTACATAGCAGCCCCGATCCCGACACCTGCAATCGCAGACTCCGCAAGTGGTGTATCAATGACACGGTCTTCACCGAATTGATCGTACAGTCCGTGAGTCGCTTTAAAGACCCCACCTTTTTTCCCAACGTCCTCACCTAGAACGAATACTTTTTCGTCGCGTTCCATTTCTTCTCTTATGGCCATTGTTACGGCGTCAATGTATGAAATTACTGGCATGATTGAATTCCCCCTTACTTCTCTTCTGCGTATACATACTTCATCGCTGATTCAGCTTCAGCATATGGAGCATTTTCTGCATAATCCGTTGCTTCGTTCACAAGCTTCATAATGCGATCATTGATGTCTTTTTCAATATCATCATTCATGACACCAGTCTCTTTCAAGTAGGCACCAAAGGTAATGATCGGGTCATTCGTTTTCGCTTTCGCCACTTCGTCAGGAGAACGGTAGCTCCGGTCATCATCATCAGAGGAGTGAGGAGTCAAGCGATACGATACCGTTTCAATCAGTGTCGGACCTTCCCCGCGACGTCCTCGGTCAGCGGCTTCCTTCACAGCTTTGTATACTTCGATCGGATCATTTCCATCTACTGTGATACCCGGCATTCCATACCCGATTGCGCGGTCTGATACTTTCTCACACGCCAATTGCTTCTCAATCGGAACCGAAATCGCATATTTATTGTTTTCACACATGAAAATGACAGGAAGTTTATGTACACCCGCAAAGTTTGCACCTTCATGGAAATCTCCTTGGTTAGAAGAGCCTTCACCAAATGTCACAAACGTCACGACATCTTTTTTCTCCATCTTCCCGGCAAGAGCAATACCCACTGCATGGGGAACCTGCGTCGTTACAGGTGATGAACCCGTTACGATATTATTTTTCTTTTGACCAAAGTGACCAGGCATTTGACGCCCTCCTGAGTTTGGATCTTCTGCTTTCGCAAAACCTGACAGCATCAACTCCTGTGCTGTCATACCGAATGTCAACACAACACCCATGTCACGGTAATACGGTAATACATAATCCTTTTCACGATCCAATGCAAATGCAGCACCCACTTGTGCCGCTTCCTGCCCCTGGCATGAAATAACAAAAGGAATTTTACCTGAACGATTCAATAACCACATGCGCTCATCGATTTTTCTGGCAAGCAGCATGGTTTCATACATCTCTAATACTTTCTCATTGGAAAGTCCTAACTCTTCATGACGATTCTCTGCCATTTTATTTACCTCCTACACAATCTAATGGTTGGAAAGGTAGAGGAGATTTTAAGCTCCCTACCTTCTAATGTTTATGATTTGATGAAGAAGGCTAAGAAGCCATCTCCGCTCTATTTAAGAGTGTATCGCTTTTCCATCCACAGCAAGTGCTGCTTCTCCGATTGCTTCGGAAAGGGAAGGATGAGGATGGATCGTATGGGCAATTTCCCAAGGTGTTGCATCTAATACTTTAGCTAGTCCTGCTTCAGAAATCATGTCGGTTACGTGTGGTCCAATCATATGAACGCCGAGGATATCATCTGTATCCTTGTCGGCAATGATCTTTACGAAACCATCGGATTCCCCGTATACAAGTGCTTTTCCGATCGCTCTGAAGCTGAATTTACCGACCTTAAGGTTGTAGCCTTTTTCTTTCGCTTCCTGTTCTGTGATTCCGACACTTGCGATCTCAGGGTTACTGTAGATGCATTTTGAAATCAATGAATAATCAAGCGGATGGGGCTTTTCATTTGCTAAATGTTCAACCGCGGTGATTCCCTCATGAGAAGCTACATGTGCTAACTGAAGTCCACCGATTACATCTCCGATTGCGTAAATATGGGATTCCTTTGTTTGAAAGAATTCATTGACTTCAATGAAGCCCTTTTCCACTTTAATATCTGTATTTTCCAGACCGATGCCTTCTACATTTGCTTGACGGCCGACAGAAACAAGGATTTTTTCAGCTGTAAAGGCTTTCTCTTCTCCTTTGTGCTCCGCTCTAATCGTAACCTCTCCGTCGCCTTTTTCTAAGGATTCAGGAAGCACCCTGGCACTTGTAACGATTTTGACCCCTTTTTTCTTCATTAGTCGCTGCATTTCCTTTGAGATTTCATGGTCTTCCGTTGGTACAATCTTATCGGCGTATTCAACAACGGTCACATCGACATCAAAGTCAGAAAGCATAGAGGCCCATTCGATTCCGATGACCCCTCCCCCGACGATGATGATCGATTTCGGAAGTGCCTCAAGTGAAAGCGCTTCATCAGAAGATAAAACATATTCACCATCGATATCAAGTCCCGGCAGTGAACGAGGTCTTGAGCCAGTTGCGACAATGACATTCTTTGGAATCAGCATCGGATTATCTTCACCGTTATTCATTTCCACGGAAATCGTTCCAGGCATTGGCGAAAAGATGGAAGGTCCGAGAATGCGTCCGAGTCCTTCGAATACATCGATTTTCCCCTGTTTCATCAGGTGTTGAACCCCTTTGTGAAGCTGCTCGACGATTCCGTCTTTCCTTGATTGAACCTTGGTGAAATCAAGCTCTACCCCATTGATTTTCACACCAAAGTCTTCACTGTGTTTCGCTGTTGCATATACTTCAGCACTTCGAAGGAGAGCTTTACTTGGGATGCATCCTTTATGAAGGCATGTCCCCCCCAGTTTTCCTTTTTCAACGATTGCTGTTTTTAATCCAAGTTGGGAAGCACGAATGGCTGCTACATAACCACCCGTTCCTCCCCCTAAAATGACTAAATCATATTCTTCTGCCAATCTTGAGTCCTCCTTGCTTTATACTCTCGCTTCTTTTTTTACATTTCCCGGGTACATTTTATAGTCTTCTTCATTTCGTAAGACCCTGAGAGCCCCTTCAGCAAGAGCCTGAAGTTCATTTTCTCCCGGCTGGATGACGACATCTGCTATCCAGTTGATTCGATCGCTTATCGCTTTCACAAACTCCTTGCCATAAGCAAGTCCTCCCGTCAGTACAATGGCGTCTACTTTACCATTCAGGACTGCACTGGCCGAGCCGATTTCTTTCGCAATTTGGTACGCCATCGCATCATATATGGCTTTGGCGTTGTCATCGCCATTTTCAATCATCTTCTCGACTTTGACTGCATCATTTGTGCCAAGATAACCGACAAGGCCACCTTGACCGACAAGCTTTTTCATGATTTCATCCCGGTAATAATCCCCGGAGAAACATAGATCAACGAGATCCCCGGCAGGTACCGTCCCTGCTCTTTCAGGGCTGAATGGGCCATCGCCGTGCAATCCATTATTCACGTCGACCACCTTTCCATTCCGGTGGGCTCCTACCGTGATTCCACCACCCATATGAGTGATGATCAGATTAAGATCTTCATATTTCTTTCCAAACTGCTTCGCGACTCTTCTTGCTACCGCTTTCTGATTTAATGCGTGGAATATACTCTTTCTTTCAATGAGTGAGAATCCCGATATACGGGCAAGCGGTTGAAGCTCGTCCACTACAACGGGGTCCACGATATAAGAAGGAATATTTAAACCAGAAGCGATTTCAAATGCTAAGATACCGCCTAGATTCGATGCATGCTGGCCTGAAAATCCTTCTTTCAGATCCTTAAGCATGTCATCATTCACTAAATAAGTACCACCCTCAATCGGTCTTAGAAGTCCTCCACGCCCGCAGACTGCACTTAGCTTTGAAACATTGATCCCTTCTTCATCCAACGTCTGAAGAATGGTGGTTTTCCTGAATTCATATTGATCTATGATGGTTGGAAATTCATTGATTTTTTCTGTATCATGACGGATCGTCTTCTCAAAGATTGAGCGATCATCATCAAAAACACCAATTTTGGTCGATGTTGATCCAGGGTTAATGACGAGTATTCGATGTTTGGTTTCTTGCACTGTTGTTACCTCCATTTGGGCAGCTAGATTGTATTGTTTGCATGAAAGAATTTTTCCCCTATGATAGATAACCCCTTTACTCTGTTCGATGTTCGTTATAACAGGGAAGAAACGCTTCACTTCATTTCAAAGTAAAGCGTTCACTCTTCTTATTATCCGCGTCTGCTAAGGATATGTTGACCGTTTTGAAGGAATTGGCTTCTTGAACGACGCATTTTTTCAATGCGTTCTTCTGCCATACGGTCCGCAGCTACATATGTTGGGACATTATCACGTTTGGCAATTTCAATTACACGTTCAACGTTGTTGTATACCTGCTCTACTTTTTTCATCGCTCTTTCGCTGTTGTAGCCGTACAATTCGTCAGCAACATTGATGACACCACCTGCGTTGATCACATAATCCGGTGCGTAAACGATACCCATCTCATGGATCGCGTCACCATGGCGGGTTTCTTTCAGCTGGTTATTCGCAGCCCCCGCGATGACTTTCGCCTTTAGCTGAGGAATGGTTTCATCATTGATGATCGCCCCCAGGGCACACGGTGCAAAGATATCACAATCAACGCCATAGATGTCGTTAATGTCGACAGCTTTGGCACCGAACTCATCAACTGCACGTTGAACCGCTTCTTTATTGATATCCGTTACGATCAGGTTTGCCCCTTCTTCGTGAAGGTGACGGCACATATTGTATGCAACATTCCCGATTCCTTGAACGGCAATTGTCTTTCCTTCTAGAGAGTCTGTACCGAATGCTTCTTTTGCTGCTGCTTTAATTCCCCGGTATACCCCATAAGCTGTTACAGGAGATGGGTTGCCAGAAGAACCGAAAGCTGGTGAAATGCCTGTTACATAGTCCGTTTCTTCGTGGATAAGGTCCATATCTGCAACCGTTGTACCTACATCTTCAGCAGTAATATAGCGACCGTTCAATCCTTGGATATAACGTCCGAATGCACGGAACATTTCTTCATTTTTATCTTTGCGGGGATCGCCGATGATGACCGTCTTTCCTCCACCCAGATTAAGTCCTGCAGCTGCATTTTTGTATGTCATCCCTTTTGCAAGTCGAAGTGCATCTTCAATTGCCGCTTCTTCGGATTCGTATGTCCACATACGGGTTCCTCCGAGGGCAGGTCCAAGAGTTGTATCATGAATCGCAATGATCGCTTTCAAACCTGACGCTTCATCTTGACAGAATACCAACTGCTCATAATCATATTGTTCCATATAGCTGAAAATTTTCATTTTTTATTTCCCCCTGTGGTCTTTTGATTTTAGAATTTTTATCTTACTTTATTAGAAGCAGAGCATATAGCCAGTGCCAATGAATATAACTTACTTTCTGCACTGTCCGCCCTGGATGTTAATACGATTGGTGCTTTTGCTCCGGCAATGACAGCTCCCACTTTAGCCTTGGCAAAGTAAATTAAGGACTTATATAGAGCATTTCCGGTTTCAATATTCGGCACGAGAAGGATATCCGCTTGCCCAGCCACTTCACTTTCGATTCCTTTATGCAGGGCGGCATGCTGGGAAACGGCATTGTCAAGGGCTAATGGCCCATCGACTGTACACTCGCGAATTTGCCCCCTTTGATTCATCATCGTAAGAGAAGCGGCATCAACTGTTGCCTGCATTGCAGGATTCACTACTTCCACAGCGGCAATCGACGCTACTTTCGGCATGTCCACACCGATTGAACGAGCGATCCCGACGGCATTTTCAATGATTTGGGCTTTCTGCTGGAGATCGGGTGCGATATTCATGGCTGCATCGGTAATGAAGGTCAGCCTCTCGAATCCAGCCACCTCAAATGCGGCAACATGTGAAAGGACATTACCTGTGCGAAGGCCCCATTCCTTGTTTAATACTGCTTTTAAGATGACAGCAGTCGGGACGTTCCCTTTCATCAAGGTACCTGCTTCATTTTCCTTTACTGCCTTCACCGCAAGTTCAGCTGCCTTCTGCGGTGAAAATGCATGCTTGATTTTGATACTGCTATGAGATATAAGAGTTGGAGCAACCTCTTCTAAAAGGGAGAGGATCTCTTCTTTATCCCCGAACAATAAAAAGTCAGCCATCTTTTTTTCAACCGCCATGGCGACGGCACCAAGGACTTCTTTATCTTCTGCAGCAGCCACGGCTACAGTTGAGTTTTCGATTCGGGTTGCATTTTCCACTATAGATTGTAGATTCATGTATGTCGTTTCAACCCCTTTTTTCTGTTTTTTTGTTCCCATTAAACTCCATGCAAGAAGCGTGCCAACTTTAAAGTGTTGAAAACGCTTTATAAACAAGTCACTTACCCTGCAAGTTTTTTCGTACCACGCAAATTATTTCATGCTATTTATTTCAATGTTATATTTTTCAATTTTATAATATAAATTTCTCACTGAAACATTCAACGCTTTTGAAGTAGCCGTTTTATTACCTTTATTCTGCTCTAAAACCTTTTGAATTATATTTTTTTCATATTTTTCAACTTGGGTTGCAAGATCTCCCCCTGATTCTTGAGAAGCAACTTCCCCCACGTTGACAATGGGTTTCGCAGTACTCTCTAATTGAGGTAAATGCTTGCCATCTATTTTCACTTCATTATAGTTCATAAAGATGATGGCCCTACCCAGCACATTCTCAAGCTCCCGCACATTCCCTGGCCAATGATAATTCATCAGCTTGTTCATGGCAGTCTCCGTCACTCCTTCTACATTTCTTCCGTAGTCCTGGTTGATTTTCGTGATCAAAGCTTCTGAAATGAGGGGAATATCGGATTTGCGCTGTCTTAATGGAGGTATTTGAATCGGCATCCGGTTAAGGCGATAATACAGGTCTTCCCTGAATGATCCGTCTGCTATCCCCTTTTCAAGGTTTACGTTCGTAGCAGCGATGACGCGGACATTGATTTGGATTGATTTCGTCCCTCCGACCCTTACAATTTCATTTTCCTGAAGAACCCTCAATAATTTCGCCTGGGTATTGGCACTTAATTCGCCTATCTCATCGAGGAAGATACTCCCGTTATTCGCCTCTTCAAACAAGCCTCGCTTACCACCGCGCTTCGCTCCGGAAAAAGCGCCTTCCTCATACCCGAATAATTCACTTTCTAATAAGTTCTCCGATAATGCAGCGCAATTGACCCTGAGGAATTTATTGAATTTGCGATCACTCGCGTTATGTATGGCGTGGGCAAACAATTCCTTCCCTGTCCCCGATTCTCCGCGAAGGAGGACGGTTGCAGGGGTTTTCGCCCCAAGTTTCGCTTGTTCGATGGCAATCATCATTTCCTCGGAATCACCGATAATATCTTCAAACATATACTTCGCTTCCAGAGTACGGATGATTCTCCTCGCCCGGTCCAATTCCTGGGTAAGAGATTGAATTTCAGACATGTCATGGATGACCCCGACACTTCCCTTAAGCTTGTTGTTCACGATGATCGGTGCTACATTGACAATGACTTCCTTGCGTTTGGGACCCACACGCATCCTCGTCCCGCGGATCGCTCTCCGGGTTTGCAGCACTTTCAAATGGATACTTTCCCCTTCGGAAATATCTGCCGTCGCAGGCTTTCCGATCACTTCCTCCTGAGAAAGGCCCGTGATCCTGGTATATGCAGGGTTTATCATAATCCCCTTACCTTCTTCATCGACGACGGAGATCGCGTCATCACTGGAATGGATGATGGCTTCAAGCATCGTCTGGATTTCTTTGAGGTTGGTTATTTCCTCTGCCAGATTCACCACTTCCGTGATATCTTTGAATACAGAAAAGGCACCAATGATTTCATCTTGGTCTGTGATCATCGGGATCCGATTGGAGATGATCTTCAATCCATTCCCCAAGATGACTTCCTGATTGATTTCCGTCCGCCTTGTCTCGATCGTTCTGGTCAATTTACTTTCAGGGATCACTTCGGAAATATGAAGCCCCATCACTTCTTCCTGGTGTTTACCGATCATTCTCTCTGCACTTTTATTAAACAGCATGACGATGCCCTGATCATCGATCCCGACCATGCCATCATCAGTGGAATTAAAGATAAGATCCCTTTTAAAGGACTCGCTCGTCAATTGATGGATAAGATCCTCTTTTTCTTCGAGAAGCTTGGAAATAAGGAAAGCCACGCTTCCAGGGATTAAAACTGTATTCTTTCCACGATGATCCCTTATCTGTTCAAACACTTCCTGTTCACCGGTCACTTCGATGACGATGTCCACCGAATCACTGAGGAATGGCCGCCAATCAGTACCTACAGGAATGCCAAGCTCTTTAGAAAGCTTGATACCTGAAGCGTTTTCATTTAGGTCTACCACGGCAATCACTTTCATAACGGAGACTTCATGTAGGATCTGCAATATTGCTGTCCCACCCTTACCGCCGCCGACAATTAGAACCTCCTGCAACTTTCTTCACCCCGACACCTGCAATTTTTTTCACAATCATAATGTTACACTACTTTTCGAAACTTGACAATTTTCTTCTTGGGGTTAGAATTTTAGTATGGAAACGAAAAGGAGTTATACATCTCATGGTCCGTCTAATTGCCCTTATTATTATGTTGATTCCCGGTGCATTTGCTGCTCTTGGGATTAAGCTGATGAGAGATATGTTATTTGGGATCCTGCAGCCTCCCATCCCCTTTTTATGGCTGCAATTTATTATCGGGTTGCTATTCTTTATTTGCGGTCTGGGATTCATTGCAGGATTCGTCCTGCATCGTGATCGAAAACGCAATAAAGTTCAATCCCGATTCAACAAGAAAGGCTAGCGCTTAGACAGCGCTAGCCTTTTTTACTTTCCCTCAGCTTCCATGCTTTTTCAGGATAGTCCGTTACAAAAGCAGAACATCCTATATTCAGTAATCTCTCCATCTGTTCCACCTTGTTCACCGTGTAAGGTCTGACAGCAATCCCGTTATCCATCGCCTCGATGATGATTTCATCCCTGACCGCTTTCAGGTTGGGGTGTATCGCTTTCGCCCTTAAAGACTGGGCATAAATCCAGGGCATGAATAATCCTGATGAGTACAGCGGTGCAATTTCCACGGCAGGCTCCAATTGGTAACAAGCCACAATCGAATAATGATTAAATGATGAGATGATGATTCTCTCCTCAAACCCGAATTCACGGATTAAACCGATCACCTTTTCTTCCAGTCCTTGATAGTCAATGATATTGTTTTTCAACTCTATATTACAAAGAAGATTATTTCCCTGCATCCACAGAAAGACCTCTCTCAATGAAGGAACACGATTTTTCTTGAATAGCTTACTTTTAAATTTAAAGTTCGCTTGAAGCTTTTGAATTTCCTTAAATGTATAATCTTTGACGAACCCTTTTCCATTTGTTGTCCGATCGACAGTTTCATCATGGATCACGACCACTTCTCCGTCTTTGGTCATCTGAACATCCAATTCAATTCCATCTGCCTTCACTCTTTCGGCTTCATAAAAAGCTTCCATAGTATTTTCAGGATGAGTGCCGGCAGATCCACGATGGGCAAAGATTAGCGTCATGTGTTCACATCCTTCGCTGTTCTTTAAGTATCTTATTTTCTCTGTATAGTCGTATGACTGACTCCATTATAAACTTATTTTATCCGACCTCAAAGCATGAGCCTTTTAAATACGATCATCAAAATAAAAAAATCCTGAGAAACTCAGGATTTTTCGGGGTTCAATTAGAACCAGCGGCATCTGCATCTGCGACGGTTGTCCATTTCACCTGCTACATCGTTTTCTCTGCAACGACGCACGGCTCTACAGAAATCTTCCCCTCTGATATAAGCTCTAACAGGGACTCTGAAGTTATTGTCGGAAGCCCCGGCTACATCATTGTTTCTGCAACGGTCAGAAGCTCCGGCTACATCGTCATTATTGCGGTAGTATCCCATTGTCTCACCTCCCCTGTTTTGTTATTGCACTACACTTTATCTTATGTGGCAGGGGACAAGCTGTAAGGGCGAAACACCAATTGTTGAAAAAAGAGGCGAATGTTACTGTGTTGATGCTCTAAGTGAAGGGGTTGACATGAGAGGATGGGGAGAGGGAAATACAAATACTTCACAAAAGGACTTCTTCAAAAAAAAAAACAAAACCCCATGAACCAAAGGGGCTCAGAGGGTTATTCACGTTCGTATGATTTTAGTTTTTCTTAGACGTGGACTATTCCTTACTCTTTCAGGAAGCCATATGCTCCAGGCGAAGCTTGTCGGCCACCATGGCAATGAATTCTGAGTTGGTCGGCTTTGCCTTGGACATGCTGACGGTGTAACCGAATAAAGAAGAAATGGAATCGATGTTCCCTCTGCTCCAAGCCACTTCAATGGCGTGACGAATCGCCCGTTCCACACGTGATGCCGTCGTATTGTATTTTTTTGCGATATCCGGGTAAAGGACCTTTGTGATGGAACCGAGTAGCTCGATATCGTTATAAACCATTGAAATCGCTTCTCTTAAATATAAATACCCTTTAATATGTGCCGGCACGCCGATCTCGTGGATGATGCTTGTAATGCTTGCATCCAAATTTCTGGGTTTTTGTTCTGTATTCATTCTGGATGAGGAAGGTTTTTTGATGATTGGGTTTGATTTTCCGCTAACTTGTCTAATATGGCTCACAAGGTTTTCCATGTCGAATGGTTTCAGGATAAAGTAAGAAGCTCCAAGGTCGACAGCTTTCTTCGTCACATCTTCCTGACCGAAGGCCGTAAGCATGATCACATTCGGAATGCTCCTTTTTTCACGAAGCCGCTCAAGGACCGCCAGCCCGTCCAGGTGGGGCATAATGATATCCAGGACCAGGACGTCCGGATCCACTTCTTCTAATAAATCTAAACAATCTTGACCATTATGGGCAATCCCCACCACTTCCATATCATTTTGCGAAGCAATGTAGTCCTCCAATAATGACGTAAGCTCACGGTTATCATCCACAACACATACTTTAATCGATTTCACTACAGGTTTCCTCCTCAATCCTAATTAATTCATCTCTGTAATTTTATTCTAAATTACTTTTTCGACAATGCAACCTAAATTCCTTTTATTTTTGAAAAAAACTTGAAAAATATTATATTTTCTTTGATTTTCTAAAGATTTCTTTATATTTCGACCCTATTCGATATCCGCTCTTCCTTTTGTCGAATAATCTTTATTTTAACAAGCAGAAGCTGCTTTTGGCAAACGAGTATGAACAAAGAAAGCGGACAAAAAAAGAACCCTTAACAGCGCCCGCAATCGGCACTTCGGTAAGGGTTTTCCATTATCAGCTTGCTCGGTTATGATCTTTTTTATAAATATCGATTCCAGCTTCACTCAACATCCACTCAATATGGACGCCGTACCCGCTGGTCGGGTCATTGACAAATACATGGGTGACGGCCCCGATGACCTTCCCGTCCTGGATGATCGGGCTCCCGCTCATCCCTTGAACAATCCCACCTGTTTTCTTCAGGAGTTCAGGATCCGTCACTTTCAATACCATCCCTTTTGTTGCCGGGTATTTCTGTGGAATGGTGCTGACGATTTCAATGTCGTACATTTCTACTTCTTTTCCATCCACGACAGTCAAGATTTGCGCCGGACCTTCCTTCACTTGATGAGAAAGAGCGATTGGCATCGGCTTATCAAGCAGATCATTTTCAATCGACTGATTCAATTCGCCGAATATCCCAAAAGGACTGTTCCGCGTGATGTTCCCGATCACGTTCCGATCAGATGAAAAGCGGGCCAATTTTTCCCCTGGTTTTCCATCCGTCCCTTTTTGAATCGATGTTACTTCTGAATTCACGATTTCCCCATTGTCAACGACGATCGGCTTTTTTGTATCCATATCGGAAATGACATGTCCCAGGGCACCGTATTTCTTTGACTTTGGATCATAAAATGTCATCGTGCCGATACCGGCTGCTGAATCCCGGATATACAGGCCCAGCTTATAGTTTTTGTCCCCTTTTTCTTTTAACGGAAGTAATTGAGTCTTTACTGTCTTTTGTTCGCGCTTGATCACGACGTCAAGAGATTTCGATTCCTCTCCTGCCTTCTGAACAAAAGGAGCAACATCAGAAAGTTCTTCAATCTTCGTTCCATTTATTTCTGTAATCATGTCCCCTACCTGAATCCCTGCTTTTTCACCGGGTGACATTTTCCCATCATCCGTGTCAACCAGATGATGACCTACCACTAACACCCCTACAGTATTTAATTTGACCCCGATGGACTGTCCACCCGGAATCACCTTGAAATCTTTCAGTACTTCAACATCGACCTTTTTGATGGGTAAGCCTGCGAGCTCGAACACCACTTCGTCTTTCCCCACAGAACTTCCCTGGATCGAAAGCTGACCTTTTGCCTCTTGCACTTGAACATGCTCATTATGCGAAGAACCCATTGTCGTGACGGATGCAGCCTTAGGGAGAGCAACGTGATCCCCTTCCATCATCCTGACAGAGTTCGGTGTATTGATAAATTGTTGAACGGGTTTGTAAAAACCAATAAGACAAAGCGAAACAAGGAGAATTCCACCTATACATTTCCTTAACCAATCTAAATTCAATATATTCACTCTCCTCGCTTCTAATCCACACACACTAACTATTGGCTACAGTTTTAATTTTGCCTTTAATAGCTACATTTATAACTGGTAATCATCAAAAAAAAGCTACCCGAAATGGATAGCTTTTCATGTTTCTTTGATGGAACCTGCCAACTGCAGCAATTCCTTCGCGTGTTCCAATGTTAAGTCGGTTATTTCCACCCCGGATATCATACGGGATATTTCCCTGATCTTATCCTTCTCCTGAAGACGTTTGACCATGGTACTCGTCCTGCCTCCTGAGAGCTTTTTCGAAATGAACAGGTGACAATCAGCCATGGCAGCGACCTGTGGTAAATGAGAGATGCACATGACCTGTGAATGGACGGCAACCTGATAGATCTTTTCCGCGATGGCCTGTGCGACCCTGCCGCTGACACCCGTATCGACTTCATCAAAAATGATCGAAGTGATTCCTTGATGCTTTGAAAAAATCGTTTTAAGGGCGAGCATGATCCGTGAAAGTTCCCCTCCTGAAGCCACCTTCGATAATGGTTTCAAAGGCTCTCCAGGGTTTGTGGAAATGTAAAACTCCACCGTGTCCCAGCCATCCTTCTTGAAGTGCTGAAAGGAAAAAGCCTGGTTTTCCCCGTTTTTCACAAACCGGACTTCGAATTTCGTCTTATCCATATACAGCTGCTTGAGCTGTTCATGGATGCTTGCCGTCAATTTCTTCGCCCACTGCTTCCTTGTTTGAGACAGATTTTTCGCCTCTAACGATAAATCCTTCTCTAATGAATGTAGTTTACTTTGCAATTGTTCAACATGGGAATCCTTATTCATGATCGTTTCAATTTCTTCTTCGATCTTTGAACTATAGGCAAGAATCTCTTCCACTGATGATCCATATTTTCTCTTTAACCCGTTGATTTCATTCAACCTTGCCTCGATAAGGTCCAACCGATTCGGCTCAAATTCAAGCTGATCTAAAGCTCCCCTTACTTGATGGGCGGCATCTTCAAGGATATAGTACGCATTCGACACAGATTCAAGGGTTTTCTCATATTGGGCATCAACCTCCGCAGCCGTCTCTAAATGGCTCATGGCAAGTCCAGCCCAATCCATTCCCTTTCTTTCACCCTGGATGCTGTCATAGGACGTCTGAAGCGCTTCAAAGAGGCGTTCGAAATTCATAAGCTTCCGTTTCTCTTCCTGCAGCTCCTCATCTTCATTCAGCTGAAGATTGGCATCATGGATCTCCTTCAGCTGAAATTGGATAAGATCCAGGCGATGGGCCATTTCCTGCTCGTTCTCATTCAATCGGTTCAACTGCTTATAAATGGAAAGATACTCTTTATAAACTTGTCCATAACTGTATAAATTAGAAGCGATGTCTTTGCCTCCGAATTGATCTAGAAGGGATAGATGAAGGCTTTCATTCATGAGTTCCTGATGTTCATGCTGCCCGTGGATATCAATGAGGGAAGCCCCGATTTCCCTCATGATGGCGATCGTCACAAGCTTGCCATTAATTCTGCAGACACTTTTACCTGTAGACGAAATATCCCTCCTGAGGATGATCATGCCTTCCTCGATCTCGATCCCGAATTCTGAAGCTTTCTGAAAGCAAGGATGCGTTTCATTATCAAGAATAAATAACCCTTCAATTTCTGCCTTTTTCTCCCCGTGACGCACGTATTCAGAGGATCCCCGACCGCCGACCAGTAGATGAATGGCATCGATGATGATCGACTTACCCGCACCCGTTTCACCGGATAACACGGTCAAACCTTCTTCAAATGACAGGGAGAGGGAATCGATGATGGCGAAATTTTTGATTGATAGTTCTTGTAGCAAAACATTCACCTCAAATAAAAAGGAACTTTCCCATAAAAGAAAAGCTTCCTATTGGATTTTGTATGAGGGGCCGACAGAGGGCCCCATGATAATCGTTCTTTTACAGCATATCTAAAAATCGCTCTGACACGACTCTCGTTTCTTCTTCCGTCCGGCAGATGATCAGGCATGTGTCATCCCCGCAGATGGTGCCGAGGATTTCTTCCCAGTCCAAATTATCAATCAATGCCCCGATGGCATTTGCATTGCCGGGTAACGTTTTCATGACTAACATATGTCCTGCCTGATCCACTTTTACGAATGCATCGGTCAGTGTTCGCTTCAATTTTTGAAGGGGATTGAAGCGTTGATCCGCTGGCAGACTGTATTTGTATCGGCCGTCCATCAAAGGGACCTTGACCAGATGAAGCTCCTTGATATCCCTGGACACGGTTGCCTGAGTCACGTTAAATCCTGCATTCTTAAGGCTTTCCACCAGTTCATCCTGGGTTTCCACATCTCTATTCGTAATAATTTCCCTGATTTTAATATGTCTTTGCCCTTTGTTCATCATAGAACATACACCTCTTACATTTGATTAAAGCCTGTATAAATATACCTCTACGCTTATGTTAGCCTATTTTTGGGGGAAGTACAATAAAAAAGAAAAGCGGAGGCGGCTGGGTCAGGCCCGACAAGCATAAGATGAATCGACCGGAAAGGCGTTCTTGGCCTTTTTGGTCGATTCATCTTATGACCTCGAGGGACTAGCCGCCGGAGCTGGACAATGAAAAGCGGAGGCGGCT
>NZ_NTUP01000064.1 GCF_002561455.1 Bacillus sp. AFS015802
TCAGTTTTCAAGGTTCAATATTTCATTAGGCTCTCTTGAGCACCTCTTAAATATAACATTTTTCGCTATAAAGCGTCAAGCTTTTTTTGAAATTTGTTTCTCGCCTTGTTTTGGCGACAAGGAATATAATAACATCTTCAACTAGCAATCGTCAATACTATTTTTCATCTTTTATATAATCATTAAGAAAGGATGCTCAAATCCCTCTTCCTTCCCTTTATAGAGAAGAAACAAGTGACCAATAAAGGAATTTCAGTTCGTTTATAGAAAAGTACTTATAGAAAGTTTTTAAGATGAAGGGAGAGTATATAATGAATGAAGTCATTCATGCCATCCAGGACGATTACCCGGATGATTTCGCGTGGTGCTATGGGTGTGGGCGTCTTAATCAAGATGGACATCACTTCCGGACGGGGGTCGAGGGGGATCATACGGTCACCATCTACACGCCAAAGCCTGAACATACTGCTTTGCCTGGTTTTGTGTATGGCGGGTTGATTGCGTCTTTAATCGACTGTCATGGCACCGGATCAGCGGCGATTGCCCTGCACCGGAAAAATGGCGGGGAGATCGGGGACGGACAAGCGCCTCCCCGCTTCGTGACGGCTTCCCTGAAGGTTGATTTTATGAAACCGACCCCACACAACGTTCCATTAAAAGCGGTGGGAACCGTTCAAGAGATTCACCCGAAGAAATTCATAGTGGAAACAGAAGTGTTTGCAGAAGGGAAGCTGTGTGCCCGTGGTGAAGTGACCGCAGTGGTCATGCCAAAAACGTTTATAAGTGAATAGTATAAATGAAAAGGCAGCCAGGATTCAGGGAAAGCTCCCCTGACATCTTGACTGCCTTTTTCATATCATTCTATAAAATCCACAACTGAATCACCGTAAGCCCCACTACTCCCGGAATACCCAATATCCCTGAAATAGATGAGGTTGCCACATTAATCGGGACGTGGATCCCGTACTGACTGCCAAAGGCGTTCAGGAAGAATAAAAATAGTGCTCCGATCATGACCTTCATGGCGACTTGTCCAACAAACCGAAGCGGCTTGATGGGCGTTCCAGCCGCTAACAGCAATACAATCAGACCGCTGATCACCGCAATGACGATTACTGGGCTCATACCCTTCTCTCCTCTCAACATAGAACATAAATAGTCTCTTATTGAAAGGATATGAAGGTTGTCTACCTTTTTATGACGATCTTTCTATGTTTTGCTTCTCTAAAGAGAAAAAAATATTTGGCTTCTGCAATTTTCGAATGGCAGTGGATGTTCAAATTATAATCCACGCTCATCTCTTCTATGGAACGCTGCTGATTCCAATGATCCTTGGTTTCGTCTAAAACGTGAAGTAAGGATTGGTCATACTCTTTTTTCAGCTTTCCTTTTTTCCGGAAAAACATAGGTATCCTCTCCTTCTTTAAACGTCTCGTCTTCCTTCAAGGGCTTTCGATAAGGTTACTTCATCTGCATACTCAAGATCTCCACCGACAGGAAGTCCATGGGCAATCCTTGTGATCCGGATACCGGATGGTTTGACAAGGCGTGAGATGTACATGGCTGTCGCTTCCCCTTCGATGTTCGGATTGGTGGCAAGGATGACTTCCTGGACTTCATCGCTTTGAAGGCGCTTGATGAGGTCAGGTACATTGATATCCTCAGGACCGATCCCGTCCATCGGGGAAATGGCCCCATGGAGCACGTGATACTGACCGTTATATTCTTTCATCTTCTCCATCGCAATGACATCCTTGGGATCCTGTACGACACAGATGATGCTGCGGTCCCGTCTTTGATCCTCGCAGATATAGCAGGGATCCTGATCCGTAATGTGTCCGCAGACGGAGCAGTAACTCAAGTTCCGTTTTGCATTGACCAGCGCTTTCGCAAAGTCCAATACGGTATCTTCTTTCATGCTTAGAACAAAAAAAGCCAGGCGGGCCGCAGTTTTCGGCCCGATTCCCGGCAATTTCATAAAGCTGTCGATCAGCTTTGATATAGGCTCAGGATAATGCATATGTTTGCCTCCTAGAACATTCCCGGTAGGTTCATTCCTTTAGTGAATTGACCCATGGTTGAGTTCGTTAATTCGTCCGCTTTCTTCAGTGCATCGTTAGTCGCTGCAAGGACTAAGTCTTGTAGCATTTCCACATCATCCGGATCCACCGCTTCTTCGTTGATCTTGACATCAAGGACCTGTTTGTGACCGGAAACAACGACTGTTACCATTCCGCCGCCAGCTGTACCTTCGATTTGCTTTTCACCCAGTTCCTCCTGAGCTTCCGCCATTTTCTTCTGCATCTTTTGCATTTGCTTCATCATATTCTGCATATTACCATTTCCACGCATCATACTATTACCTCCAGTATATTTTTATAAAAATTTAATCATTTAATTCTATTAAATCCATACCGACCAGCTTTTCAGCTTCCTTCAAGAGAGAGTCATCACCTTGGTCCCCCTGGGATGGATCTCCGTCCTCTGTTTTGGAATTCCGGATGAAATCCTCTCTGATGGACATCCACTGATCTTCCGGGATTCCAATAGCCGCATAGCTATTTCCCGTAAGCTCTTCCAATATGGACGCGATCGCCGAAGTAAAAGCTTGGTTCTCCATCGCCATCTGGCAATGGATATCATATTTAAATTTTAACACAAAAGAACCGTTTGTAGCTGCTACAGGTTCAGCATCATTCAATAAGGCCGACTGTGAACGCATCTGGCGTTGGTTCAAGGTTTCAACCATGTCCCCCCAGCGGCTCTTGATCAGGTTAAGGTCTTCCTTCGTAGCGGTCCGGAGTACTTCCTGAATCTTTCCGGTAGGGGCACGGAACCCTTTCTTCGCCCTGATTGGTTTTTTCGCCTGCTGTTGAGCAGGCTCCGCCTGTACCTTGACGCCGTTTGCCTTCAGTTGTTCAATCTCTTTTTCAAGAATTTTGATCTTTTTCATCATATCGTTCACTTCCGGGGAAGAAACGGATGCAGGTGCTTCCATCTGACAGAGCTTGACGATGGAAACCTCCAGGTAGATCCGGGCATGATTTGTGAACTTCATTTCCTGACCGGCCTGATTCAGTACGTCGATGTACTGATAAATCTGCCCGGGTTGGGTCTTTCCGGCCAATTCTTTGAACTCATCGTCGAGCATGACCCTCTCCAGCGATTCTTCCAGGTTGGGTGCCGTTTGATATAAGAGCATATCACGGAAATAAAGGATAAAGTCTTCTGCGAATCTTGCCGGGTCCTTCCCTTGAAACAGGAGTTCCTCAAGCGCCCCTAAGCCCGTCGTCACATCTCTTTCCAGGATCGCTTTCGCCAGGGTATTCAGGTAGCCTTGCGAAACAGCTCCCGTCACCGTCAGGGCGTCTTCCACCGTGACCCGGTCCTGACTGAAGGAAATCGCTTGATCGAGAAGGCTGAGGGCATCACGCATCCCTCCCTCGGCTGCCCTTGCAATGATCGTAAGGGCATTTTCTTCAAAATTCACACCCGATTCCGTAGCAATATGACTCATTCTGCCCACGATATCCCGGGCCGTGATGCGCTTGAAGTCAAATCGCTGACACCGGGAAATGATCGTCAGCGGAATCTTATGGGGCTCGGTCGTCGCCAATATGAAAATGACGTGTTTAGGCGGTTCCTCCAACGTTTTCAGGAGGGCATTGAATGCTCCGATCGACAGCATATGAACTTCATCTATGATATAGACCTTGTACTCGACGACGTTTGGAGAGTATTTCACTTTATCCCGGATGTCCCGGATCTCTTCCACCCCGTTATTGGAAGCGGCATCGATTTCAATGACATCAGGAATGGAACCGTCCGTGATCCCTTTACACGCATCGCACTCATTACAAGGTTCCGCTACAGGCGAACGCTCACAGTTCACGGCTTTTGCCAGGATCTTCGCTGCGCTCGTCTTCCCTGTTCCCCTTGGTCCCGAGAATAAATAGGCATGAGAAATCTTCTGATGAAGGAGGGCATTTTGCAACGTTTTCGTTACATGCTGCTGTCCCACTACATCAATAAATGACTGAGGACGCCACACACGATATAAAGCTTGATATGCCAAAATACTCCCCCCTCTTTTTATGTACTATAGTGTCTCTATTATAACGTAATGTAAATCGCTTTTACAAAGAAAACCGGAGATCAATTTAGGGTTGGCCCAATTCCTTTGTACAAACAAAAAACTCACCCTGAATCGGATGAGTTGTTGTATATAAATGAAACTGCCGTGCACCTTTCGTCGACAAGCATCCATAGGCGTTACTCAAGCAGTTAGCTCGGCCCAGGCAACCCTGCGGCACATGGGAGCTTCCACTTAATGCTGCTTCCTTCCGGACCTGACATGGTTCATGGATTCCCATTGCGCAGGACCCAGGCGTCAACACCACTTACTTGAGGCAGGCCCTACAGAGTGCGAGCCTCGGAAAGGAATTCGGTCTCGCTGGAGCGGATTGCGAGTACAGGGCACCGCTACCTCCCCACCTAGCACGGCAAAATTGATACCATATTTAGTTGCGCCATTAGTGCGACGCAAGATTAAGTATACTAGGATTTACGGTAAAAAGCAATGATGGAATGCTGTAAGTTATTTACAGTCCGTCTCCTTCTTCTTCTCGATCTTCTTCCGTTCCCTCAAGGTTTTAAAAAAGCGGGAAAGGATTCCACCACACTCATCCGACAGTACACCGGCCACTACTTCACACTGGTGGTTGAACCGGTCGTCCTCAAGGAGATTCATTAATGTACCTGCACAGCCCGCTTTCGGGTCATTGGCCCCGTATACGACTTTATCGATTCTCGAAAGGATGATGGCCCCGCTGCACATGGGACATGGTTCAAGTGTGACATAAAGCTCCGCACCTTCCAGCCGCCAGGTCCCAAGTTTCTCACATGCCTCTTGAATGGCCAGTGTTTCGGCATGGGTGATGGCATTTTGGCTCGTTTCCCTCAGGTTATGGGCCCGGGCAATGATCTCATCATCCATGACGATCACCGCGCCAATCGGTACTTCCTGGATCTCAGCCGCTTTTTCTGCTTCTTTCAATGCTTCCTTCATAAACTGTTCTTCTCTTATACCCATTATGTACTCCCGTAAATTTATTTCTCTATTCTTTATAAAATATCCCCTTTCACTCCAAACTATAAAAGAAAGGGGCTTTCACATGATACCTAACAATACTGCTCTTCTGGTCATCGATATTATGAATCCATTCGACTTCAAACACGGGGAAACCCTCGCCCAACACACCGCCGGGATTGTCGAACCCATCAACACACTGCGTCGTTATTGCTTGAAACATCAGCTTCCTACCATCTATATTAACGACCATTATGAGCTTTGGAAAGCAGATTACAAAGAGATTTATAAAAAGTGCCACAACCGGCTGAGCGATTCCATCATGACGCCGCTCCAGCCGACAGACGAAGATTACTTTCTTATTAAACCGAAGCATTCCGCCTTTTATGGTACGGCGCTCAATACACTCCTTCATCATCTGTCTGTGAAGAACCTTATCATCACAGGCATCGCCGGGAATATATGCGTGCTCTTTACAGCCAATGATGCCTATATGAGGGAGTTTAATCTCATGATTCCAAGTGACGCCATCGCATCTGTCAGTGAAGATGATAATCACTACGCCCTGACGATGATGAAGAATGTCTTAAAAGCCACCATCAGCCCAACCGGGGATATCTTATAAAAATCCCTGCACAAAACATATTCATACCTTCCGTTTCATACGCTGATTATAGTGAATGAATTCAAGGAGGGTCTGTTTATGCAAATACATGTTGTCCAGGCGAACCAATCTTTATTTGGTATTGCTCAAGCATATGGATCAACCGTTAAGGATATAGTGGATGCAAATGAGTTGCCGAACCCCAATAACTTAGTGGTCGGCCAATCATTGGTCATCCCGATTATAGGGAGCTTTTATTTCGTTCAACCCGGGGATAGCCTTTGGGGCATCAGCCAAAAGACGGGAGTGCCCTATCAGGAACTGGCACGGGTCAACGGGATCTCTCCCAATCAGCCTTTACAGGTAGGGTTCCGTTTATACATTCCACAGAAACCCAAAGGGAAAGCGGAGTTTAATGGATATGTCGAGCCTTACGGAAAGGAAGTGGCACCGAATCTTGAAGAAAGCGCCAAGGAGGCTGCCCCCTATCTCACATACCTTGCTCCCTTCAGCTTCCAGGCAAAAAGGGATGGAACCTTAAAGGAGCCTCCCCTGGGAAATCTCCTTCAGATAGGCAAAGACAACAAGAACGTCATGATGATGGCCATCACCAATCAAGAAGAGGGGACTTTCAGTGATGAACTGGGACGAATTCTTCTAACGGATCAGAACGTCCAGAATAAGTTCCTGAATAACGTCGTCCAAACGGCCAAGAAATATGGATTCAGGGATATCCACTTTGACTTTGAATATTTACGTCCGCAGGATAAGGAAGCATACAACCAATTTTTAAGAAAAGCGAAACAGCGCTTCAATCAGGAAGGATGGCTGCTTTCAACCGCCCTGGCCCCGAAGACCAGCGCAGATCAAAAAGGAAAATGGTATGAAGCACATGATTATAAAGCACATGGTGAAATTGTCGACTTTGTCGTCATCATGACGTACGAGTGGGGTTACAGCGGGGGGCCCGCCATGGCCGTTTCCCCTATTGGACCGGTTCGTGAGGTCCTTGAGTATGCCGTTTCTGAAATGCCTCCATCCAAGATTCTCATGGGGCAGAATTTATATGGATATGACTGGACACTGCCCTTTGTACAGGGAACTACAGCGAAAGCCATCAGTCCCCAACAAGGGATTAAGATAGCGGCTGATAACAATGTGAAAATCGAGTATGACCAAAAAGCTCAGGCACCATTTTTCAAGTACCGAGATGCCAGTACAGGAAAAGACCATGAAGTATGGTTTGAGGATGCACGCAGCATCCAGGCTAAATTCGAACTGATGAAAGAGCTGAAATTGAGGGGGATGAGCTATTGGAAGCTCGGTCTTTCCTTTCCACAGAACTGGTTGTTAATTTCCGATAATTTCAATGTTGTTAAAAGATAATTAATAGAAGCTGAAGGATGGGTAAATCTATAAACACCTATCCTTCAGCTTTTTATGTGCGTCTTCATAAATACTCCTTCCAGGAAGCCGATATAATGAAGGTGATGTGTTTTCTCTATTGCAGGAAATATCCTGAACAAACCATCCATATATTGTGTTACAATAATTCCTGTCGTAATTTTTTACAACTATATTCGAGAAAAGATTGCCGTACTATGAGGAGGACAATTAATGGGGCGCATTCCTTTCATTACCGTTGAAGGCCCGATTGGAATAGGAAAAACCTCTCTTGCAAAAGCGATTTCCGACCATTTTCAATTTCACCTGTTAAAAGAAATCGTAGATGAAAACCCATTCTTAGATAAATTTTATGATGACATTGAAGAGTGGAGTTTTCAGACAGAGATGTTTTTCTTATGCAATCGATATAAGCAATTAGAAGATATCGAGAAACACTACTTGTCACAACATAAATCTGTCGTAGCAGATTACCATATTCTTAAAAACATCATCTTCGCAAAACGTACGTTGAAAGATGAACAACAATTCAAGAAATACCTCAACATCTATGACATCCTGACATCGGACATGCCAAGGCCCAATGTGGTCATTTACTTGAACGCAAGCCTGGATACGCTCCTGAAGCGGATCGAAAAAAGAGGACGCGATTTCGAAAAGAAGATCAGCCCTCTGTACCTGAAGCAGCTGTCACTTGATTATGAAGAATATATGAATACCTTCGAAGAAACACACCCGGATATCCCTGTTCTTCGTTTTAATGGCGACCACGTAGACTTCGTTCAAAACAAAGAAGATCTGGATCATATTCTGACTCAATTAGAGACTACACTTAAAAAAGGAGTTCACTATCATGAATCTTCGCACTAAATACGGGATTCCCAGTAATGCCGTGATCACCATTGCCGGAACGGTCGGTGTCGGGAAATCCACTATGACGAACGGTTTGGCCAATGCACTCGGCTTCCGGACGTCGTTTGAAAAAGTGGATACGAATCCATATCTCGATAAATTTTATCAGGACTTTAAAAGCTGGAGCTTCCATCTTCAAGTCTATTTCCTGGCAGAACGCTTCAAAGAGCAGAAGAAAATCTTTGAATATGGAGGCGGCTTCATTCAGGATCGTTCCATTTATGAAGATACAGGCATCTTCGCACGCATGCATTATGAAAAAGGGAATATGAGCGAAATCGATTATGAAACGTATACAAGTCTTTTCGATGCCATGGTCATGACACCGTACTTCCCGCACCCTGACCTGTTGATCTATCTGGAAGGATCCATCGATAACGTCGTGGACCGCATCCGTGAGCGCGGTCGCCCGATGGAACAGCAAACACCAGTTGCGTACTGGGAAGAAATGCACGAGCGCTACGAAAACTGGATCAATTCCTTTAACGCCTGTCCTGTCCTAAGACTCGACATCAGCGAATACGACCTCGTCAACGACCAAAACTCCATCGAGCCAATCGTCGAACGAATCGGCTACTTCATTGAACAAACGAGAATGTTAAAGAGCTAAAAATCAAAAAGACTACTCTGGCCAATGCGGCAAGGGTAGTCTTTTTGTATATAAAATGGAAAGCGAAGCGGTTCCCCTCACCATCCAGCACTCAATAACTGACAGGGCCAGGCTGACGATATGTCAGGAAACACTCTAAACACCATCCATCCGTTTATTTCCATTTAGAAAGAGGTATATGTAATAATAAACCATGAATAAAGGAGATGAAGGAATGATGGAATCGAAACAATTTTATTATGTGGACATAAGCAGTGGGGACATTTTACAGGATCCGCATCAAAACGCGAGTCCGAGCTATCGGATATTCGCCACTCCTACAGAAGTAAACGAGCTCAAAATGCTCTTTAACGATAATTATGATGATGACATGTCGACCATGAGACGCGCTCAGGTCCCTTTCCGCCAATACCATAATTCACCGGAAGACGATCACTATGATCAATCGATGAGGGATATTTATGCGAAGATTTACTTGCTGGGGGATGAAGAAGCACGCAGTCATATCACTGCGATCGGTGTACTCGAAAACACGTCCGATCACCATATGAGGGAAGACATCAAGAACCTTAAGTAAAAGGGACCGGTTCTTTGGACATGGGGATAAAATAAAAAAATTCGTTACATAAAATGTAACGAATTTATCTCCAATGTTTATGCGCTATGGTTATAAAAAAATCAATGGAGGAGGAAGGGGGATTCGAACCCCCGCGGGCTGTTACACCCCTGTCGGTTTTCAAGACCGATCCCTTCAGCCGGACTTGGGTATTCCTCCGTATCGACAAGAACTATAATATCATGGTGTACAAATGGAGTCAAGCATATTTATAAAAAAAATATAAAAGAAGTCTCACGGATAAGCGTGAGACTTCTTTGGACTGGGTTAAGTCCTTTATTTGATAACTTCCACTCCACCCATATACGGACGAAGAGCTTCTGGAACAACGACTGATCCATCTTCCTGCTGATAGTTTTCCAAAATGGCTGCTACCGTACGTCCGATCGCTAAACCAGATCCATTTAGCGTATGCACATGTTCAGGCTTGGCATTCGGCTCTCTTCTGAAACGGATGTTGGCACGTCTCGCCTGGAAGCTTTCGAAATTACTGCAAGAAGAAATCTCGCGGTAGGTCCCGTAGCTTGGGATCCAGACTTCAATGTCGTATTTCTTCGCGGCAGTGAAGCCTAAGTCCGCTGTACACATAGACAACACTCGGTAAGGAAGGCCAAGTAATTGAAGGACTTTTTCAGCATGGCCCGTCAATTCCTCTAATGCATCATAAGAATCTTCCGGCTTCACGAAGCGGACAAGCTCCACTTTGTTGAACTGATGCTGACGGATCAACCCTCTTGTATCGCGCCCGGCAGATCCGGCTTCAGAACGGAAATTGGCACTGTATGCAACATAGCTTACCGGCAGTTCGTCGGCCTTCAGGATTTCATCACGATGATAGTTTGTCACAGGTACTTCCGCTGTCGGGACTAAGAAATAGTCTTCGCTCTCGATCCTGAAAGCATCCTCCTCAAACTTAGGAAGCTGACCGGTTCCAGTCATACTCGCTCTGTTCACAAGGAATGGAGGAATCATTTCCGTATAGCCGTGCTCATCCATGTGAAGGTCCATCATGAAGTTGATAAGGGCTCTTTCAAGCCTTGCTCCGAGTCCTTTATAGAAAACGAAACGGCTTCCCGTCACTTTTCCTGCCCGTTCGAAATCAAGGATTCCAAGTCCTGTTGCAATGTCCCAGTGGGGCTGTGCTTCGAAATCAAAATCACGGACTTCTCCCCACTTACGCGCTTCAATATTGTCGTCCTCTGTTTCACCTACAGGTACAGATTCATGAGGAATGTTTGGAATAGAAAGAAGGATACGCTCCAATTCTTCTTCGATGCCTCTTAGTTCATCGTCCAGCTTTTTCACCATGGCCCCGACTTCACGCATTTCGACGATCATGTCCTGGGCATCTTTTTTCTCTTTCTTAAGCTCGGCAATTTGTTGAGATACATCATTACGCTTGCTTTTTAACTCTTCACTTTCCACAAGCAGTTCTCTTCTTCTTTTATCAAGCTCTTCAAACTTGCCGAAGTCCTCCAGGTTTTCACCGCGGTGCTGCAGGCGCGCTTTTACATCTTCCAGATTGTTACGTAAATACTTAATGTCTAACATGTAAGTTTCTCTCCTTTTTATAAAAAATAAAAAACCCCCATCCCTGGTAAAAGGGACGGAGGTTCCGCGTTGCCACCCTAATTGAAGACGCAAAGCATCTTCCTCTTAAGAGATGGTAACGGAATCACCGAAAATACCTACTTCATTCAGTACTTCACTCAAGGATGGATTCGTAAAGCTCTTGCGTCGATTCTCACCGGCCATCGACTCTCTTAAGCAAGCCTTCTTCACTACTATTTCCTATCAACGATTTAAATTTTAATTGGTTATTTCATAATCTACTACAATGTTTTCCATTTTGCAATAGAATTATGCGATTGTTTTTTCCATGCTTTCCTTCACCATCTCAACGAAGAACGAAGTCAAACGATGGTCATCCGTCAATTCAGGATGGAAGGAACAGCCAAGGAATTGTCCGTGCCGTGCAAGCACGATACGCCCGTTATGCTTCGCAAGGATTTCAACATCTTCCCCCGCTTCCACGATATGCGGAGCACGGATGAAGACGGCATTGAATCCTTCCCCTACATGGGCTATCGAAAGATCCGCTTCAAAGCTTTCTTTTTGACGGCCAAAGGAATTACGCTCCACCGTCACATCCATCACACCAAGATGAGGTTCATCGTATCCGACAATGTGTTTTGCTAAGAGAATCAATCCGGCACATGTCCCGAAAATCGGCTTCCCCTCTGCCGCGAATTGTCTCAACGGCTCCATAAAGCCATAACGGTCGATCAGCCTTCTCATGGTCGTACTTTCCCCACCCGGCATGATCAGCCCCTGAATCTCTTCCAGCTGCTCTACACGCTTGATGACGATCGCCTTGGCACCTGAGGCTTCAATTGAACGTACATGCTCTCTGACGGCACCTTGAAGTCCTAATACACCGATATTCAACATAGAATCACACCTTACCATCCACGGTCTTGCATACGGTTTTCAGGTAAAATAGAAGAAATTTCTACTCCCTTCATTGCTACACCAAGCTCTTTTGATAGCTCTGCGATTAACTTGTAATCTTGATAATGAGTAGTCGCTTCTACAATCGCTCTCGCGAATTTCTCAGGATTCTCTGATTTAAAGATACCAGAACCTACGAATACTCCGTCAGCTCCTAATTCCATCATAAGAGCCGCATCAGCTGGTGTGGCAATTCCGCCTGCAGCAAAGTTTACAACAGGTAAACGGCCATTTTCTTTAATTTCTAATAATAATTCGTATGGAGCTCCCAAAAGTTTAGCTTCTGTCATGATTTCATCTTCATTCATGCTTACAAGCTTGCGAACCTGAGCATTCACTTTACGCATATGACGAACTGCTTCAACGATATTACCTGTTCCAGGCTCACCCTTTGTACGAAGCATAGATGCTCCTTCACCGATACGGCGGGCAGCTTCACCTAAATCACGGCACCCACATACGAATGGCACGGTGAAATCTCTTTTATTCAAATGGTACTCTTCATCAGCAGGCGTTAATACTTCACTTTCATCAAGGTAGTCAACACCCATTGACTCAAGAACTCTTGCCTCTACAATATGACCAATACGAGCCTTTGCCATTACAGGAATCGACACAGCGCCCATTACTTCTTCAATAATACGAGGGTCTGCCATTCTTGCTACTCCACCTGCAGCACGGATGTCTGCTGGAACTCGTTCTAAAGCCATTACTGCCACTGCACCCGCAGCTTCAGCAATCTTCGCCTGCTCTGCATTGACAACGTCCATGATGACGCCGCCCTTTTGCATCTCAGCCATACCTCTTTTTACACGATCTGTACCAGTCTTCATATCTATATCCCCCTTATATTTATCCCTTGTCTATCCCACAACTTCCCAAAAAAGGAAGGAAACGTGACTAAAACAATCGGATTGATTATGTAACCCTACTGCTAAATAAACAATAAAAACAAGCTTATGTCAAGACGAAAAGCGAAGGCGGCTTGCTCAGGCCCGACAAGCATAAGATGAATATGCCGGAAAGTCGTTCTTTGCCTTTTTGGCATATTTAGCTTATGACCTCGAGGGCCTAGCCGCTGGAGCTGGACATTGCGAAAAGCGGAAGCGGCTTGTTCTGGGGCGACAAGCATAAGACGAGTAACCCGGAAAGGCGTTTTTTGCCTTTTTGGGTTACTTGGCTTATGACCTCGAGCCCCAAGCCGCTGGAGCTGGACAAGACGAAAAGCGGAAGCGGCTTGCTCAGGCCCGACAAGCATATCATGGTAATCCCTCATGTTCCTTTGTATAGTTCCCTTCAGCCAAACGAATATAAAAAAACACCAAGACCTGTTCAACTTAAGTCTTGGTGTTTCAATATATTAGAACCAGCCTTTAACCGTAGAAGTAATGGAATTCCAGATGTCTCCGAAGAATCCACCAACCGCTCTCATGGAAAGGACGAACCAGTTTGCTTTCTCGACACCATCCACGGTAACAACAGATGCCTTTGAAGCATTGGTCCCTTTATCCGTCAGGTACCCTAAATCTTTCTTGCCTTTCGCTTCTAACATGACATAGCCGACCTTTTCCCCTTTTTTCACAGGAGCCGTCAATTCGCCATCATCATTCAGCTTTTTCTTATCCAATACAAATTTTGGCTTGTACTGATCTTCTTCTCCGTTCTTGATCACCATGCTTAACGGAGCATCGGTTTTGATTTGAACTTCTTTTTCTTTACCTTTTTCAACTGAAAGTGTCTTTTGACCTTTTACCTGGTAGTCAGCAGGAAGGACTTCTTCCATAGTGAAATTAGAAAAAGCGTAATCCAACATTTTTCTTGTTTCATTAAATCGTGCATCATAAGAATTTTCACCAGAACTTATATCTACGTTCATGACCACTGTAATATAGCGCATTCCGTCTCTTTCAGCTGTTCCGGTAAAACACCCACCCGCAAAATCAGTCGTACCGGTTTTCAGACCATCCATGCCTTCGTATTCACGGATCAGTCCAGGCAGCATCCAGTTCCAGTTTTTCATATTGAAAGCATCTTCTGTACCTTCAGCGAACGTTTTCTTAGCCATGCTTGATGTTTTCAAAATTTCCGGATAATCTTTCATTAACCGGTAAGCAAGTGTTGCTGTATCTTTGGCAGACATCACATTTTCTTCATCTGCTCCGCCTACTACTTGATCCACATAAGGAGCTAAATCTTTATTATTCAAACCTGTCACATTGACAAATTTATAGTTTTCCAAGCCCAGTTCTTTCGCTTTATCATTCATCATTTTGACAAACTTTTCTTGAGACCCGGCAACAGTTTCCGCTATAGCCATTGCAGCTGCATTCGCAGATTCAATCGCCATGGCTTCATACAAATCTTTAATCTTATATGTTCCTTCTTCCCTTAATGGAACATTACTCAAATTATCATTATGAGACATGTTAGAAATGTTTGTAGGTACTGTATACGTTTGATTCCATTTCACTTTACCTTCTTTTATAGCTTCAAGCAGCACGTACTCTGTCATCATTTTCGTCATACTGGCAATTCCTTGAGCAGTATCCGAATTCTTTTCGTACAAAATCTTACCTGTACTAGCCTCTACTAAAATCGCAGCTTTTGCGTTAACGTCCAAATCACCTTGAGCATTGGCAGGTTTCTGAACCATACTCATTGCCATCATAAAAACCATCATACAAACAAAAGATTTTTGAATCCAACTTCTTTTCACTGTTAGCCCTCCAAGATTTTATGTACACCTTCGTTATTTTATCATAGTTCCAAAGGTAAGAATAGACAGAGAATATGACTAGTTTTGGCATGGGTCAAGGGACTTGCGGCCTTTATAAAAATGCGAAAAATCACCATTCCAGCCAAATAAAAAAAGCTGATCAGGAATTTCCGATCAGCTTTTGTCATTATTTTCTTATAAAGAGTAGTTTGGTGCTTCTTTCGTAATCTGAACGTCATGGGGATGACTTTCACGAAGTCCGGCACCTGTCATTTTAATGAACTGTGCCTGCTCCCTCAATTCGTACAAGTCCTTCGTTCCGCAATATCCCATGCCGGAACGCAAGCCTCCGACCAGCTGATACAATGTATCGGCTAAAGGTCCTTTATAAGGAATACGGCCTTCGATACCTTCTGGAACGAACTTTTTCGCTTCTTCTTGGAAATAGCGGTCCTTCGATCCTTTTTCCATGGAGCTGACGGATCCCATTCCTCTATATACTTTAAAACGGCGCCCTTGGAAGATTTCTGTTTCGCCAGGGCTTTCAGATGTTCCGGCCAATAAGCTGCCCAGCATGACAGCATGTCCACCGGCTGCCAGGGCTTTCACGATATCACCAGAGTACTTGATTCCTCCGTCAGCGATGATGCTCTTCCCATGCTTTCTGGCTTCCGTCGCACAATCATAGACAGCGGTAATTTGTGGAACACCGACACCTGCCACAACGCGGGTCGTACAGATCGAACCAGGTCCGATTCCCACCTTGACCACATCCGCACCCGCTTCAATCAATTCTCTTGTCGCTTCGGCAGTGGCTACATTTCCGGCTACGATATTTAACGTTGGATAAGCTTCGCGGATTTCACGAACAATAGAAAGGACTCCGGCTGAATGTCCGTGAGCCGTATCGATCACGATGACATCTACATGTGCTTTTACTAAATGTTCTACGCGGGTTAAGGTATCTTTTGAAATCCCTACAGCTGCTCCAACCAATAAACGCCCTTGAGCATCTTTGGCTGAATTTGGGAATTCGATGACTTTTTCAATATCCTTGATCGTAATCAACCCTTTAAGCGTTCCTTCTTGATCGATCAAAGGCAGTTTCTCGATTTTATACTGCTGAAGAATTTTTTCCGCTTCTTCCAGGGTAGTGCCGACAGGAGCTGTTACAAGATCTTCCTTCGTCATCACATCCGAGATCTGGATCGAATAATCCTGAATGAAACGAAGATCACGATTCGTCAAGATCCCGACCAGCTTCTGTTCCTGCTCGTTGTTCACAATCGGAACACCGGAAATTCTATATTTGCCCATCAAGTGCTCTGCTGCAAAAACTTGATGATCCGGAGTTAAAAAGAATGGATCAGAAATAACTCCACTTTCGGAACGTTTTACTTTATCGACCTGCTCAGCTTGCTGTTCAATACTCATATTCTTGTGGATGATACCAAGTCCACCCGTTCGAGCCATTGCAATCGCCATTTCAGCTTCGGTTACGGTGTCCATCCCTGCACTGATCACAGGAACATTCAGCCTAATTGAATCTGTAAGCTCAACAGAGATATTTACATCCTTTGGTAATACCTCTGATTTAGCCGGTAATAATAAGACATCATCAAACGTTAAACCTTCTTTAGCAAATTTAGAATCCCACATGTTTTCGGCCTCCCTAGTCCCAAAATATTATTAGTAGGTTATCAATTGGTTAAAATACTGTCAAGAAGAATAGAATTAATTTAATTTTTCAGAATAATTAGAAGGTGATCTATTGAGCAAAATACGTCAACACTGGGACTTCATCCACTATTTTCAGTCAGCTGAATACTCCCAGAAGTTTCTAAAAAAATGCTATGAAAAAATCGGGGCTTCTCAAGCTGAAATGAAAAGTTACGACAACTGTTATCCATTCATGTATTACCTGGAACAGGGAGAGCTTTACTATAAACAAGCGATGATCTCTCCCCTTTCACTCAAGCCCATCTTGCTCTTCTATGGCTATATTCACTTTATTAAAGCCATCGTCTTAACGGAGGATCCTGAATACCCTGAAACAACCACCGTTCTTGCCCATGGGATCACGTCAAGAAAAAGGAAGAAGCAACAGTACAGATTTCTTCAAGATGAAGTGAAGGTGCAGAAAAATGGGTTATTCTCACATTTTTCAGACCTCCTGTTCCACGTGAAACATATCGTGGGAGAAAAATACAAAATGGAAGATCTGCTCGTCCAAATACCCGAGCTTGAAGAAGCGTTTCTTGTATTACTTAAAAAAAAGACCATGTTCTGGTTCAATCACAAGAATGAACTGAACATCGACGAACCGTTGCTGTCACACTTTCATATGTCGGAGGGGCTGTTTAAACAATACCTGAATGAAAAATGTGCAGCGGATTTGAACTGGATAGCACCGGATACGCTACAAGTACCTTTTCACGAGGAAAACCTGCCAATCAGGTGGCACTTACACAACGACACGCTGGCCCTGCCCGGAATCCGGAATGACGTCACTTCCATTCCCGAAGTGCTGATCCATTACGCCATCCTTTATAACCTGAGCATGATAGCCCGGTATGAAACAGAATGGTGGGTGGAACTGTTAAAAAACCGCACCAACGAAGACTATCCGATCATCACAACTTTTATCAACGTCACAACAGAAAAAGCACCATATCTTCTGCTTAAGATACTCAAAGATAAAATCTAGGGAAAAGAGGAAGGAAAAGCATCTCCTCTTTCCCTATTCTGCTTGAAGTAACTTTTTAATATCCTCCTCGATTTTACGAGGATTGGTTTGTGGCGAATACCGATCAAATACCTCTCCCGTCTTCCCAACCAGAAACTTAGTGAAATTCCACTTAATCCCCGAAACGAGCACACCCTTCTTCTCCTGTGTCAGAAAAGTAAACAATGGATGAGCTGTCTTCCCCTTCACATCAACCTTAGAAAACATAGGGAACGATACTCCATAATTCACCTGACAAAACTCTATGATCTCATCCTGATCAGCGAACTCCTGGTTCATAAACTGATCACATGGGAATCCAAGTACAACAAGACCCTCTTCCTTATACTCCTCATACAGGCCCTGCAGTTCTTCAAACTGAGGCGTAAAGCCACACTTGCTGGCAGTATTCACAATCAGCATCACCTTGCCCTGATACTCCTTCAGAGACGTCACAGATCCATCCGCTCTTTTCACGCTAAAATCATATATTGTCGTCATATGTTCTTCTCTCCTTGATTGATAAACTTACTTACATAATACGTTAGGAGACCTGAGGATAGCAATTTTGAGCATGTGACGGGAGAGGAGATGGAGGGTGGAAGTTGGATAGGCGGTGGGTGTGGGACATGTTGTGGTAGAGCGTGTGGTGAAATGCGTGTGGCGGTGGCTGGTAGGTGAAGTAGTCGGACGTCAGAAATCGGATATCCGATTTCATGCATAGCCAATCACCTTTTACAATCTGAGTTTAAGAGGATGAGATTTCCATAGTTCAAGAAAAAGTAGATTAAATGCTCATGAAAAGAGCAATTAGAACCATANNTATGGTTCTAATTGCTCTTTAGCTTAATCAAGAGAGAGATTACTGCTGCGAAATATATCCTGGGAAGGGTCAGGTCTTAACTAATTGCGTCGTTTTTTAATTTTTTGCGTCATAATCGGCGGTGATTGCGTCATTTTTTAATTTTTTGCGTCGTTTTAGAGGGTTATTGCGTATTTTTCCATTTTATTCGATTAAGTCCATATAATTGTGTAAAAAGAAAGAGTCATTTTATTCCTTCTTGTCAACACTGTTTTCAACGACGATAAACAATGAGAAGAGGAATAAAGATGACTCAATTACAGTTTAACCTAGATTTGGATTCTTTAAAAGAAGCAGTAATAAATTCTAATATCGAAACGGTGGTCCGATCAGCCATCGTCCTTGTATTAAATGAATACATGGAAAGGGAGAGAGACCAATACCTACAAGCAGCTTCCTACGAACGATCTACTGATCGTTTAGATTATCGTAACGGTTACTATGAGCGTGATTTCACAATGAGTGTTGGGAAAATCAAATTGAAGGTACCACGCACCCGTAATGGAGATTTTTCTCCTTCCATATTTGAAAAGTACTCACGTTGTGATCAAGCTTTTGTCCTTTCAATGCTTGAAATGGTGATCAATGGTGTTTCTACCCGTAAGGTTACTCATATTGTGGAACAGCTTTGTGGTGAAACAGTTTCAAAATCATTCGTTTCTTCCCTGACTCAAAAATTAGATCCTATCATTAATGATTGGGCAAAGAGACCTTTAAACGGAACTTATTTTCCATTTCTATTTGTAGATGCCATGTATATAAAAGTCCGCGAACACCATCGTGTCGTTTCAAAAGCCGTCTACATTGCGACAGCTCTTACAGAGAAAAATAATCGTGAGATTTTAGGATTAATGGTCGATCATGCCGAGAGCTATGAGAGTTGGAGTAGGTTCTTTCAACAGCTGAAATCGCGCGGTTTACAATCACCTAAGCTTGTAATTTCAGATGCCCATAAGGGTCTACAAAAAGCTGTGCTCCGTGAATTTATTGGAACCAGTTGGCAGAGGTGTAATGTACATTTCAAACGAAATATTATCAACCAACTCCCTAAGAAAGATTCCAAAGAAATTAGAACTATGATTAAGCGGGTATTTGAAGCTGTCAAAATCGAAGATATGAGGAACTTTAAAGAAGAACTGATGAGTCAGTTTAGCGAGAATAAAAAATATGAAAAAGCGTTGGCCATCTTAGATGAAGGCTTTGAAGATACCATACAGTACATGGAGCACCCTGAGGAAATTCGACCACACATTCGTAGTACAAACAGTTTGGAACGCTTAAACCAAGAGGTTCGAAGAAGAGAAAAGGTCATACGGATTTTTCCTAATACGCAGTCAGCTTTTCGGTTGGTTGGGGCAGTATTATTTCATTACCAACAGACCAATTATTCAAAAAGAAAATTCTTTTAAAAGCCCTAAGCATTTTGAATGAAACTTCCCATTCCAATGGTGTCATAGCCAGGGAAGGCTGTNNACAGCCTTCCCTGGCTATGAAGAAATTAATTATGGAAGTTTCGCAAAAAAATGTTGAATAGAATACCTATATTCGATTTAAAGTTGAAAAAGACAAGTATGGAATTTACACAATATAAAGGACTTGACTTTTTATTCCTTTATGCATTCCTTTTTCACAGGGCTTCCCGCACCGCCAACAGGAAGACCGACTGTTCCTAAAAAAGCGTCTCTTCCGCTTTTTTTTCACTTCTCTCTTTTCAAAAAAACCAAAACAAAAAGAGCAGCCCAAATGAGCTACTCTTTTCAAATATTGCCTGGCGACGTC
>NZ_NTUP01000014.1 GCF_002561455.1 Bacillus sp. AFS015802
GTAGGAAAAGAGTAGCTCATTGGAGTTACTCTTTTTTTTCGTTTAAGTGAAATCTAATTAGAAAAATGAAATCATTTCTCCTTATTTACACTCTTTTACATTCGGAGAAGTTGACTTCTTCATCTATAAGTTCTACGATATTAGTAAATAGAGGCTTGATTCGAAAGGGTGGTACTCTTGCAAGATTCTTCTGGTACTACGATTGATCCATTTTTAGAGTGGCTTGAAAAGGAAGGGAAATCATCAAATACCGTCTCGACTTATCATCAGGAACTTAAGAAATTTGAACAATGGCTTCAGGAGCGTCATCGTGGACTTGAAGACGTGAACCGGAATGATGTTCAGGACTACATCCGATTTTTAGAAGAAAAGGGGAAGAGTCCGATTACGACCGATAAGATTCTTGGTGTGATCAGGACTTTTTCTAAGTATTTGAAGAAACCTGATATTACATTTGATATTCATATTCATAAGGCTGAAAAGAGAGATGAGATAGACGTTCTTACTAGTGAAGATTGCGAGAAGTTACTATCTGAAGTAAAAGAGCATGAGAATGAAAGAAACATAGCCATTGTATATACGCTGCTTCATACCGGGATTCGTGTATCGGAGTTGTGTGCGCTTAATAAGTCTAATGTAGATTTGCAGCAAGATCTGCTTAAGGTTCCATCCGATAGTGGTAAGGGCAGGGTCATTCCGCTTTCTGAAGAAGTGAAATATCATCTTATGAAGTATTTGCCGCTTAATTCGATAGAGGCAGCTTTGTTTGTTTCGAAATCACATGAAAGATTAACGGAGAGAACCGTACAGTATATGCTGAAGAAGTACGGTGTCAATGCCCAAAAGTTGCGACACACGTTTTGTCAGGCATTGATTGATAAGGGAGTGAGCCTAGAAGTCGTCTCTAAGCTTGCTGGCCATAAGGATATTAATGTCACTAAGAGATATGCCAGGACCAGAGTGGAGCAGTCGGAGTACGAGGATGCAATCCGAAAGACCTTTTCGCCTGAAGGATGACCTGCTATAACAATGATAAAACCCCTTATTCAAAAGAATAAGGGGTTTTGGTTATTCGATAATATGTATGTCGGAATTTTTGTTATGCATATCTACATATATATACAAAATCCTTTATCTTACTCCTATATGATAGTAAGTATGATATAGGTGAGGGGGATATGCTGAATTTATGAGAATGTTACTATTGATTGGATTGATGATCGTCACGCTTTTTACACTAGTTAGTGGGAAGATTTATTGGGATGATAGGATAGAAAGAGTACAGGCCAAGGGGCAAACAGCGCATGAGGATTTTAATACTGGCGGGGATTCCCATGAGGAAGCTGAGGGAAAAAAGAACGTTGATGTCGTTACTCTCGATAAGCTAAATCTGCTTCCTAAAGAGATACAATCCTTATTTCGGTTAAAGGTGGGCCAGGGGCAATCTGTCAACCTTGCTATAGTTGGGTCAGCATCTGCCTCTAAAACAGAAAAAACATGGTCCCACTTGCTTGAAAGGAAATTGGTTGATACATACGGTGCCTCGGTGATTAAGATTACGACGAAAGAGATAGCAAATAAGACCTCCACACAGGTCATTAGTGAAAAGCTCCTTGACGGCCTTGCTGCATCCAAACCGGACATTCTGCTAATTGAGCCCTTTCTTTTATACGATAATACCAAATTGCCTATGGACGATCGATTGAAGAATCTTTCTACCATCATTGAACAGTTTAAATCTTTTAATTCCGATGTCACGGTCATGATTCAACCGTCCAATCCGATCTATCAAGCCCATTATTATCCTAAAGAGGAAAAGGAGTTGGAAAAATATGCCTATACTCATGGCTATACGTATCTCGACCATTGGAAAGCCTGGCCAAGCGGTGAATCGAATCAGCTGTTGAGTTATCTTACGGGAGGGGGGTTGCCCAATGATAAGGGGAATGAAGTTTGGGCACGTTATATAGAAGATTATTTCATTCAAAAAGCAGTTGATTGAGCCCATATTCCTGGTTGTCTAAAAATGTTGTCGATAAATAGATTAATAATTTATGGATTATTCAGACTTTTTTATAATATAATTGACAATATAAAGAAATTAACAGGAAGGAGGACCTGGTTTGCCGGTCTATTATATGAAGGAAATTTGGACGCCCCTGAAGATCATTGGAATTAAATTTTTCAGGTGCGAAGAAAAAAGGGTGTACATAAAAATTTTTCAATATCCCCGGAGACGGCTCTTTAGTTAACCAAAGAGAAAAGAATAGGATAGAACATATATGTACGATAAAGGCAAAACCATTGAAAGGTGGTGACGCAAAACTACAGGGGCTAACGTTCATCGAACTATGCCTGCCAGTTACCGAATACATATTGTTCCATGCGACTAAACCTTGAAAAGGTTTTTTTTATTTGGACAAAAAAGGTGTTTGAAGGCTGGGAAGATACGGTGAAAAGTGATCTTGTAGGTTGGTATAGTATTGGGCAGTTTAATCATCATGGTACCCACCTTTACACTATACTGATTTTTCACAAAAGAAACCTACAAATATACGAAAAAAAAAGCATAAGTCGTATGCAGAATAGAATAAACCAGAAACGATTTTCTACTTGAAAGTCCACATTTCCTCAAATTATGAGATTTTTCTCAAAAAACAACCAAATATAAATGGAAATATTCTGGGATTGGTATATAATAGTAATAAAGTCTCATATCTATAAAGATTCAGATAATAGAGGCTAATTTTGAAAAGAAAAAGGATGGTGTTTGGTTTGAAGAGTTTAAAAGAGTTGGTTACCCGGGGGACGCTGGCGATTGTCCCTGCCTATGATGGGATTCATCAATGCAGGGTCCATGACTTCGGGGGGATGAAGACGCTCAGCACGAAATCCACCAAGGAGATCCTGGACGAGTCCTGTATGGCTTACAGGTCCACATACGATGGAAGGATCAAAGCTGTCAGGCATGCCTTCGACTACCTAAGAAAGACACCTCTCATGATTTGCCCGCAGCAATACATCTATGCGATACCTACGATGGCCCCAACCGATTATGATTGTATCTGGTTATTCTGCCAGCATATTGAATCGACCTCCACCAGAGAAGGAAAAACCTATGTACATTTTACCAACGGGGAAAAGCTTGAGATCAACTGCTCAGAAAGTGTCATCAAGAGACAGAGGGAGCGGGCCGCCGTCACCATGACCCATTTCTCCACCATCCCGACCATTTCAACACTGAACCGTAACGAAACCGAACTCTATCTCCCGGGATTCCACTCACACCTCCAGAACCTGACTGAATTCGACTCCAGAGGGACGGACCTCTAAATAAGAATCAATCGAATAAGAAGAAACAGGAGTAGGAAACGTGTTCCAACTCCTATTTGACGTTGTTCGATAAATCTAGAAAACTTCCCCCCATTATTCCCACCAAAAACAATGGTCTATTCTAAAATTTAATTTCATATAATACAAAATAGAATTGAAATATTATTTTATAATTGAGTATAATAGAGTTAATGAAAACGCATACAGATTTCTGGGAGGAATGACTTGTGAAAGAAGATAATGTTTTTGAATTATCAACAGAAAAGGTGAATCAGAATACGCTTGGGATCGATACGGCGAGTACCGGCGACATTCTTACCATGATGAATGAGGAAGATCAGAAGGTGGCGGAAGCGGTAAGGCTCGTCATCCCGCAAATAGAAGAAGTGGTCGATAAGGTTGTGACGTCCATTTCGCAAGGGGGAAGGCTGATTTATATGGGAGCCGGTACAAGCGGCAGGCTCGGTGTCCTGGATGCGGTTGAATGCCCGCCGACGTTCAGTGTGACCAGTGATGTCGTCATCGGCTTGATTGCAGGTGGCGAAAAGGCATTCGTGAAAGCGGTGGAAGGTGCCGAGGATGATGAAGGCTTGGGCGTGGCAGATCTGAAGGAAATCGATCTGACGCCACAGGATACGGTTGTCGGGATCGCAGCGAGCGGTCGAACTCCCTACGTCATAGGTGGACTGAAATACGCGAGGGAAATCGGGGCGACCACGGTGGCTCTTTCCTGCAACAAGGGTTCGAAGATTTCTGCTGAAGCCCAGCATGCGATTGAAGTCGACGCAGGTCCCGAGGCATTGACGGGATCGACCCGCTTGAAGGCAGGGACCGCACAGAAGATGGTCCTGAATATGATTTCCACGGCAGCCATGATCAAGCTTGGGAAGGCATACGGAAATCTGATGGTGGATGTGAACATCAGTAATTACAAGCTTGAACAGCGGGCGATCGGCATCATCGAAAGCATCACGGGTGCCGATAAAGAAACGGCAGCCGCGACGTTGAAGACGGCGAATAATGAAGTGAAGCCTTCGATTGTGATGATCACCCTCGGCTGTGGGTATGAGGAAGCGAAGAATCGCTTGGAAGATGCCAACGGATATGTCCGCCTGGCCATTGAAAAATAGTCTATTTGTATAGGGGTACCTGTCCCATCCCATTCATAGACATTAAATGGGAGGGACACTCAATAGATTGAAGGAACGAAAGGGGAAGGTGAAATTGACGAATAAAGAACTGGCTGAAGTCTTATTGGAACGGTTTGGCGGGGCTGATAATATCGCAAGCTATGAACATTGTATGACGAGATTAAGAGTGAAAGTGTATAACGAAGAACTCATTCAGAAAGCAGAAATCAAAAAAACCGAGGGAGTCCTTGGATTTGTTGAGGATGAAACATACCAGGTCATCCTTGGACCGGGTAAGGTCAATAAGGTGACGGAAGAATTCGGGAAGCTCGTTTCAGCCGGTGCAGGGGACCTTGACCTGAAGGCAAGGGCAGCAGAGCAAAAGGCTGATCTGAAAAAGAAAAATGCCACACCATTCAAGCTGCTTCTAAGACGCGTGGCCAATATCTTCATTCCACTCATCCCTGCACTGATTGCGTCAGGGTTGATCACGGGCTTCACAAAGTTCTTCGTACAGGCCGGCTGGCTGAACGGGGAATCCCAGCTTGTCATGATGCTTTCCATCATCGGCAGTGGATTATTTGGGTATCTGGGTATCCTTGTCGGGATGAATGCAGCGAAGGAATTCGGAGGCTCGGCGGCGCTCGGCGGTTTGGCCGGAATCCTGATCATCAATCCCGCGATCGGTGATGTGACGCTGTTCGGAGAAAATCTATTGCCTGGCCGCGGTGGATTGATCGGGGTTTTGATTGCCGCCATCTTCATGGCGTTTGTAGAAAAGAACGTTCGAAAGGTCATTCCGCAGGCCATCGATATCATTGTGACGCCGACGATTGCGTTACTTGTCACAGGTTTGTTGACGTATACGGTATTTATGCCGGTTGGCGGTTTTATTTCAGACATTATCACAAATGGACTTCTATCCCTTATTGACATGGGTGGCCTGGTTGCCGGATTCGTCCTCGGTGCCACCTTCCTGCCACTGGTTGTGACAGGCTTGCACCAAGGATTGACGCCAGTCCATCTGGAATTGATCAACACGATCGGGGACGATCCCCTATTGCCGATCCTTGCGATGGGTGGAGCCGGTCAGGTTGGAGCGGCGTTTGCGATCTTCATGAAAACGAAAAAGAAGAAGTTGAAGAGAGCGATCGGAGGGGCTCTGCCTGCCGGAATGCTTGGTATCGGTGAGCCGCTTATCTTCGGTGTGACGCTTCCTTTAGGCCGACCGTTCCTGACTGCCTGTTTAGGTGCAGGATTCGGTGGGGCATTCCAGGCGTACTTCGATGTTGCGACGTTTGCCATCGGCGTATCCGGATTGCCGCTGATTTTCTTAGTCAACGCAGGGGAGATTCTCTACTATACTCTTGGACTATTGATTGCTTATGCGGCAGGATTCGCTTTGACGTACCTGTTCGGGTTCAAGGATGAAATGGCGAGTGAGTTTGAATGATCGGTATATCCGTCTATCTGTCTGATGAAGACGCGGAAGAGAGAATCCTCCGCGCTTCTTCATCGGGTGTCAAACTGGCGTTTACCTCCCTTCATATTCCGGAAGAATCGGGAGTGGGTCCGAAGCGTGTTGGCGAGCTCCTGTCCCTTTTTAAAAAGGAAGGATTTGAGGTGTTTGCCGATGTATCGAAGAGGACGCCTGAGAAGCTTGGGCTCCATCATTTTGAAGAGCTGAAAGGGTTGGGAGTCACCTCCCTCCGGCTCGATGATGGATTCACGACGGAAGAGATGCTGGAGTTGTCCCGACACTTCCGGATTGCCATCAATGCGAGCACCGTCGGAGAAAGGGAGCTTCAAGAGTGGATCGATTGCGGGATGGAAACGGGGGACATGATTGCCTGGCATAATTTTTACCCTAAGCCGGAAACAGGACTTGATCAGGAGTATTTCCTGAAGCAGCAAGATTTGTATGACAGGCTCGGAATTCCTGTCTATGCGTTTATACCGGGAGATGAAAAAAAGAGGGGTCCCCTCCATCTCGGACTGCCTACACTCGAAGATCATCGCGGTCAAAATCCATATGTCAGTGCCGTCCAGTTGAAGCGGTGGGGTGTGACCGGCGTCTTTGTCGGCGATCCCGGATGTTCGGGGGAACTGCTTCGAAAGCTCCATCACTTTGATCAGGAAGATGTCATCGAGCTCTTGTACAAGGGTAGCGGTGAAATCGAAGGGGAGTATCAGCTCCGGCCGGATCCTGGTCGGGACGTACTCAGGTTGCTCGATACAAGGACGAAGGATGAGGTGCCTCCCCTTGATACAGTGGAAAGGCCGCGGGGTTCGATTACACGGGATAATGATCTGTATGGACGGTATAGAGGGGAAGTGCAGATTGTTCGGAAAGATTTAATGAGAGATCCTGCAGTAAATGTGCTGGGGAATATATGTTTTGGGCCATTAATTGATTTGGTTCAGCCGGGGCAAAAGATCAGGTTCATAAAACAAGAACGATAACATAAAAAGAAATCCTGTCTACGGATCGAGACAGGATTTCTTTTTTACTGATCAACATAGCTTTTAAATTGTTTCATGGATACAGAATGAAAGATTTGAAACCTGGGAATCTCGTATATATGAGATTCGGGTGTAGCAAGGGCTTCTTCCGTTGTGAAGGCCATTTTGAAACCAAGCTCTTTCAAGATATCGATGGAACCTGGTGAATATTCACCATACGGATAAGCGAATGCGAGATTCTCACCCTCTAAATGAAAGAGGCTTGTCTTTAGATCTTTTTTTATTTCCTTTTGCGACTTTGATAATAGGTAAGGTTTGAGCACGTCATTCTTCTCATGATCCCGTTTATGGAGGTTATACGTGTGACTCTCAAATTGAAATACATCACATGCCTTTGTCAGCTCTTTCGTACTGAAGTACTGAACATATTCCGGGGTATATGTCTGGATGCGATTGGAAATCGCTCCGGTTATCAGGAAGCTTGCAGCTTGAAAGCCATATTCTTTCAATATTGGGTAAGCTTCCACGTAATTATCTTTATATCCATCATCAAAGGTCAAGACAACACTTTTCTCGGGGATCTTCAAATCCCGGGATAAAAACGCATAAAGCTCATCCAGTGTCAACGTAACGTAATCATTCTCTTTCAGGTACTTCATTTGTTTTCGGAAGTTTTCCGTTGTTACGATCATCGGATTTATTTCATCATCGATATAGTGGCGTTTGGATAGGTCTCCTTCTTCTGTAATGCGGTGATATGTCAGAACCGGAATGCTTTTCGCCCCTCCTTCTTTTACCGGAAATGAACGAATGTCCTGTTCTGATCCCTTCATGCATGCATCCAGGCCAAGTTCCTTGTCTTCAGGATAGGCCCCTTCGTATTCTTTGGCCAAAAGGTCATACTTATTGATATAAAATCCGAACCCCAAGAATATAAAGCTGACAAGAAAGAGAAATCCAAAGGCAAAGGTGACTTTCATGAAAAACTGCTTCATGCCCTTTTTTCCCCCTTCCAACCGACAGATCCGGATCGTTCAAGTTTATCCCAGGCCTGGGGCTTATAGAAATAGGACAGTGTTCCATACACAACGAAAGCCAGGTTGATCATCCGGTAGATGAAGATTTCAGAAGGAAGGAAGAGCAGTATGCGTCCTATGTCTTTTTTCGAAAAGGTAATATTGTGAAGGTGACAAATATAAATGGTCGTGATGCTTTGATACATAAAAAGGAAAACCGCCGTTAGTCCAAGCAGAATCAAAAGTAAGAAATTTCCCCTGTTCATAAAGAGCACAAAAGGAGTGATGATGACAGGGAAGGCGTTCAGAGTACCAATAAGGAATTGATCCAGGAGAAAGAAGACAGAGAATCTTTTTGAGAACTTGTGAAAATAACATCTGCGATAGTGGACGAGGCAATCGATGAAGGCCTTCTGCCAGCGAACCCTTTGTTTGAACATATCCCTGAAGGTACTGGGGCATTCGGTATAACAGATGGCTCCTGGAGCAAAAGCAATTTTTTCTTTTCGCCCGTTTTCTTCTATCCATTTATGGAGCTTCAGGGTAATATCCATATCCTCACCGATCGTGCTTCTGAACCCCTTGATCTTAAAGAGGGTCCCCCTCCTGAATGCGCCGAAAGCCCCGGCAATCACGGTGATCGCACCGACGGACGCCTGGGCACGCTTATGAAGGAAAAATGCCGTTAAATATTGAAGGAACTGGTACCGGATAATACCGCTTACCTGAAATGTTGGCCTTAACTGGTGGAGTTCCCCTTTAAATGCTTGAGAAATCATGACATTTCCACCAGAAGCAATGACTTCCCTTTCCTGGAAAACATCATTCATTTCGGATAACGCATTTGTTTCTAATATACTATCTGCATCGAGGGTGATGACGACCTCATTTTTGCTAAAGTTGATGCCTGCATTGAGGGCATCTGCTTTTCCCCCATTTACCTTATCGAGAACAAAGATGCCGGGATATTTAGTAGAACGATAGAAATTGAGTATCTCCTTATGCTTCAGTCTGCTATCTACAGGTCGATAATATCCCTTCAAATCAAGGGTTTGTCTTAATACCTCAAGAGTTTGGTCCTTGGAGCCATCATTGACGATGACGAGCTCGGCTGGTTGATGGTCCTGATGCAGAAAGCCCTGGATGCAATTTTCTATCACCCTGTCTTCATTATAGGCGGGAACAATGACGGAAAAACTGTAATTCTTATACACGACTTTCTCTTTCTTTTTTTCATTTTTGAAAATGGGGATGATGATGTATACCGTTTGGAACAACACAAAAGCGGTAAAAATAGCGAATGTGAGATAGAGAAAAAACATAGCATTTATCTCTCCTTACTGTTTGCTTGATAGACTCTTACATAATCGATGAGAAATTCTTTCGTCGAGCTATCATCTGGATCAGGTGGACCGGGCCATGTCCCGCCAATGGCTGTATTAATATAAAGAAATAATGGGGTATCGGGTGAATGCATCGTTGTTTCAAAAACCACTTCACCATCGAGTGTCCATGAAATGTTCTCCTTCTCCCAAATCAATCCATACGTATGAAAGTCATCAGAAAAGTTGGTATTGCTTGTGTATGTCGAGTAATCCCTCCGCTTTTCTCCATTTGAATCTGCCCAGTGAACGACAAAATAAATTTCATTTGGCACCTGCCCGATATTCTCCATAATATCAATCTCGGGAAGCCACTTTTCATTCGTTGAATTCACAAGCCACAAAGCAGGGAAAATTCCTGTTCCTTCAGGGATTTTTGCACGTATTTCCACTTTTCCATATGTGAACTCAAAGAGGTCTTCTGTCGTGATTGCCCCGGATGTGTAGCTTCTCTCCTTGAAGCGTTCTTTTTTGGACTGTATAACCAAATGACCATTTCTGATTTTCAGATTGTCAGGAGAGTAGTATTGTAACTCTTCATTTTTATCCGAAGCCCAATCTTGCAAGTTCCACCGGCTTCTGAAATCATAGCTGTCGAATTCATCGTTCCACACTAATGACCAGGGGTCTTTCTCCTTTACTTCAGCGGATAACGCTTTTGGGGGAAGTTCAACCTGTCTCTTCAAGCCTTCATTTTCCTGAGTAAGCCCCTCCGAGTTTTCAAATTTCTTCTTTATGGAAGAAAGAAGATCTCCCTGGTTGGAACATCCTGATACTGTGAGCATCACTATTAATATTCCTACTATTATTCTGATTTTTGCTCCCTCCTTTTAAGAGAATAAGGGTGTTTGGTCCTTCATCAAGAACAACTCATGTAGAAAGGGGAGGAGTGGTTTGTTCTGTATTGAGAACAATTGTATCAAAAAAGAATAACGGGGTAAAGAATTATCAAGTTAAGTTTATGTAAAAGCAAGGAATGGTTCGTTTATTGAACCTGCCGATCTTGCCCGATCTCCAGTTAGAGGCAGCAAACGTTTAGGTGATGATACATTGTAGAATAGGTGGAAACAAAAAAGAAGTCAGTCTCATACGCCTGGCTCCTTTTCCGTGCATCCTATTATTTGTGCTTCCTTTATCCCTAGCCGCCTGATACTTCCTGAAGGCAATTCTATAACAGAGTGGGCATGTCTAACTGGGAGGGTCATTTTCCAAGGATGCAAATCAGGAATCAGTTTGATCACCCTTTGTTCTCGATCGAGGAATACTGCGTCTATAGAAAATCTCATAAAGAACATGTGAATGGAGTTGCAGGGAGTAATCCAGATTCCTTCTTCCTGCAAGGGCTTCTTCCTGAACATCAACCCTCTCAATCTCAATAAAAAGCGATCGGCCTTCTTTAATGGATAGGGAATTGTTCGATATAAAGTGGTTTCCTCCAAGTCTTTCATCCTACCGCTCCTTTAAAAATAAATGTAGATAGACCTACTATACAACAGAAATTGATTAGTTCTCAATAGCGAATCATGTCGAATTTTTTATACAGCAATACTATTTACATGTTCATTATAATGAACTATTATGAGTGTACAAGGTGGTTCTTAAAAGAGAACAATCTATGAATCAAGAGGGACATACAAAAGGAGGAACGACAAATGGTGAACAAAATGAAGCAGTTAGTGATGGAAGAGGAAGGTCAGGGATTGTCGGAGTATGGGTTGGTGTTGGCTGGAGTTGTAGCTGTGGTTGCGATTGCGGTGGGTCTATTAAAAACAGAAATTACAAATCTATTCACAGGGCTTCTGAAAAGTGAATAAGATACCCGTTTTAAGTAAGCCCTGCAAAACAAGTAGGGCTTACCTTTACTAAACAGGAGTGATTCTTATGCTTTCCATCTATTTCGTACTTATATTTGCGTTAGGTGTATCCCTATTCACTGACTTGAAGAAAAGAAAAATACTGAATATCATCACATTCCCTGCTATCCTGATCGGCCTCCTATTCTATTCCATTACACAAGGATGGGATGGATTTTTTTTTAGCAGTGCAGGCTTCCTTGTGGGAATGGGGACATTACTGATCCCCTTCTTACTCGGGGGGATGGGTGCCGGGGATGTGAAGCTGATGGGGACGGTCGGGGCCCTTATGGGATCAGTATTTACATTGAAAGCATTTGTGGTGGTGGCTCTCATTGGCGGTTTCATTTCCTTGATCCTGATTGTTAAGAAAAATGGGATCATCCATTCGGTTAGAGCGTTTTATTTATTTCCGGTCCTGTTATCGGGGACAAAGGGGATGTTTCAAATGAAAGCCGACTCAGGATCGTCCATCGCCTTTCCATACGGTGTTCCGATTGTAATCGGGACCTTCATCACGTTGTTGTGGGGGGTTGTGTAGTGAAAAGTGAAAAAGGACAGTCACTTGTGGAATATGCGTTTGTGCTGCCCTTATTCTTATTACTCATCTTTGGGATTGTCGATTTCGGAAGGTATTTCCACGCCGCACTGACGGTGGATCATGCCGGGAGGGAAGCGGCAAGGGCGGCAAGTGTGGGGAAAAGCGACGTGGTGGGAGTGGCTGTGGAAAATGGGGCGAGCATACATTTAACCGCGGGTCAGGTTCAGTTCTCAACATCGACGGAGGAAGCGACCATCCGGATCGTCTATCCGATTACCTTCATCACTCCCGTCATCGGATCCCTTGTCGGGACATTGAATGTAGAAGATACCACGGTTATGAGGATTGAATGATGATGAAATTAAAATCGATAATTGGAAATGATCAAGGAAATATAGTGGTGTCCGCGGCTCTCTTCATGGTCGTATTGTTGGGGGTCGTAGGTCTGGCCTTGGATGGGGGAAGGATTTATGCCGAAAAGAGTTCGCTTCAGAAAGCACTTGATGCCGCCGTCTTGGGGGGAGTTCAAGTCATTCCGAGTAAAGGGGAAGCAGAGGCGATTACTGTTGCAAAGAACCTTGGGGCAAAAAATGCCCATTCCCTGGATGGAGGAACCTTTTCCACCACCGGCCAATCATTAAAGGTCAGTCAGAAAGTGACGGTGCCGATGACCTTTGCCCGGTTCCTTGGTTTTGATGAAGCTGCCGTATCCGCTTCGGCCAAAGCCATCGTAGCTCCTTTGCAAAAAGGGTTGAGAATCACCCCGATTGCTGTGGAAAAGGATTCCCTTCCACATAACACGGAATTGAAATGCGATAATACCGGTAAACAACATGGAAACTGCGGTTACCTTGCTTTTAATGGTAGAGGGGCAAGCAATCTGAAAGACAATATACTGAATGGGGTGGAAGTGTCGGTTGGGGAATTTGGGACGGTTGAGACCGAGCCCGGTCAGAAATGGGGCCCGGTTGAAGACGCGTTCACGACTTTGATCGATCGAGATGCCGGCAAGCCCCATTGTCAAAGCGCTGCTACGGCGGATAACAAGTGTGCCCGTGTCATTTATATCGTTGTCATCGATACATGGGAAGGGGTGAATGGCAGGGATACAGTAAATGCAGTGGGATTAGCGGCCTATTGGCTGGAAGGCATGCCTGAGAAGAAAAGGGTAACAGGTAAGTTCCTCAAAATGGTCACCCAAGGAGATATTGATGAATCGGCTCCTGATTATGGCTTGTATGGTGTGAAATTGGTTGAGTAAACTCTTTATTACTAGTAGCGGGAGGATGTTATGAAAACGAAGCGTATTTGGATGTGGTCATTTGTATTTGGAATCATTGCGGCACTTGTCGCTTATGTCGTCGTCTTTCCGGCACCTGCACCGGTTCCTGCTTCCACGACTACGGCAGTGAAGGACGATGGAAAGAAACCGGAACAAGAACCTGAATTGCCAGGCAGGGAAATGAATAACAAAATGATCCCTGCTGCAGAAGGTATGCGAGCCGTCTCCCTAAAGGTAACGGGCCTTGAACAGGGGGTTTCAGGGTATATTGAGCCAAATTCACATATTGATATCATTGCCTATGAATCGACCAGAGATGAAAAATCAAAAAAGGAGATGCGGACGGCTAAGCTCGTTCTTCAGAATATCAAGGTACTCGCCTCAGGTAAATCAGCGGACGGTACCGACGAAGCGCTTCGATATGAAACGGTGACGGTCGAGGTGACACCAGCACAAGGGGTTGAACTTAGTCTGGCATCAAGGGATAAGGATGGATTCTACTTTATGCTGCGTGGAAAAGATGATGCGCATATAGAGAAAGGTCCCATTTCATTTTCAAGGGAAGTTTTTAAAGAAGGGGAGAGTGAGGAATAGTGATTAACTGGTTTTATTACTCGGATACGAACACAGCTCCGGGAGACTTGGAGTTACTCCTTCAGAAGCAGTCATATGAACTCCATCAATTTCCGCAATGGGAGGATTTGATTTATCGAATCAAAGAAACGGATCATTCCATTCTATTTCTTAAAGCCAATGCCATTTATGACGGGTTTGAGCTGTGTCAGGAAATATCAATCCTGTTCCCTCATCTCTATATCATTTTAATCGTGCCGGATCATATGGAAAATGCAAGAAGAGCCATGAATGTGGGAGCATCTAACATCCTTCATTATTCATCGGAACAAAAAGAGAAAAAGGATGTCATCGATCAAGCCGTTAAATACTTGAAGCTCCGGGAAACGGGCGTGAACTTTCATCTTTCGAAAAATTGTAAAGTCGTATCGGTCTGCAGTCCCAAAGGTGGAATTGGACGGACCACAACGGCTGTCAACCTTGCAGTGACATATGCACAGATGGGGAAAAGGGTAGGGGTGCTGGACGCCAACCTCCAGTTTGGTGATCTGTTCATGCACTTTGATATCAGACCGAGTGGGACCCTTTATGAATGGGTGAAAGAAGAATATGAACGACATCGTTTTTCACTGGATAAATACCTCGTCGAACATGACAGTGGTGTCTCCATCCTTCCAGCGCCCCTCAGGCCGGAATTCTTTGAAATGATCACGGAGACCCATATGGAAAAAGTAATCGAAGAAATGAAAATGAGGTTTGACATTCTGATCATCGATATTCCTTCCTACTTATCAGAAGTTCATTTGAAGTGTTTGGAACGCTCGGAGGAATGCTTATTACTGGTGACAAATGACCTGCCGGTTTTAAAAAGAAGCAAGCTCTACATGGAAGCGCTCGATTCATTCCAATTCAGAGACAAAATAAAAATTATTCATATTCACAATAAGAAAAAGAAGCAGCTGGACCTGGGTAAAATGGAGAGGATTCTTGAAACCGTCGTCTTTTCTACCATACCGGCTCAAGAAGCTGTGATTGCCCAATCCATCAATCTGGGAATCCCTGCCGTTCTCTCGCATCCACGTAAACCGATCGGGAAGGGTTTTCTCACATTGGCCAAGAAGCTCATTCATCCGCCTGCTGAAATAAAACAAGAGGTACCACCAACGAAGAAAAAAGGTGTCAAACAATTAGTGCCTATGAAAGGAAGGTTATAGGATGGCCGTCTTCAGCAAGGTTGCCCAGGATCACAATTTGAAAGAAAACCACACTGATCAAGCCATGATGAGAGCTCCCAAAACCAATGAATTTTGGGAGCTGGGATCGCGACTCCATCACTATATAATAGAAGAATTAAAAAAATATCCCGGTCAGAATGAAGAGCAGGAGAAAAGTAAAATTAAAGAATGGAGTGAGGGATTTCTAAGTGAAGAGGGAGGACGGTTGACCTTCGAAGAGAAAAATCAGCTCGTGGAATCGGTGGAAGATGAGCTTCTGGGTTATGGTCCGATCACCCCTCTTTTGGAGGATTCTTCTGTTTCCGAGGTTATGGTCAATGGACCGCACCAAATTTACTACGAGCAGAATGGAAAGTTGATTCGGAGCTCAGTCACCTTCAGGGACGATCAGCATGTTCAGAGAATCATCGAGAAAATTGTCTCTCCCATCGGCCGCCGGGTGGATGAGAGCTCCCCGATGGTGGATGCAAGGCTCCCCAATGGTTCCCGTGTCAATGCCATCATTCCTCCCCTTTCGTTAAAAGGACCGATCGTCACAATAAGAAAATTTTCAGATACGCCTTTTTTAATAGAAGATTTGATACAATTCGGCACATTGAACCATGATATGGCGGAATTTCTTAAGGCATGTGTGTTGGGGCGATTAAATATCTTTATCAGCGGTGGAACCGGTTCAGGGAAAACGTCCTCCCTGAATGTTCTTTCATCGTTCATTCCTCATGACGAACGAATTGTGACCATTGAAGATGCGGCAGAACTTCAGCTCTCCCAGGAACATATTATTTCACTTGAATCCAGGCCGACGAATATTGAAGGAAGAGGGGAGATAACGATTCGGGATCTCGTCCGAAATGCGCTGAGGATGCGTCCCGACCGGATCGTGGTAGGAGAGGTGAGGGGTACTGAAGCTTTGGATATGCTTCAAGCGATGAATACGGGGCATGATGGAAGCTTGAGTACAGGACATGCCAACTCACCCCGGGATATGCTTGCACGGCTGGAAACAATGGTCATGATGGCCGGGTTCGATCTGCCGGTCCGAGCTATCCGCGAACAGATCGCCAATGCCCTGGATGTCATCGTCCAACAGGTCCGCTTAAAGGATGGCTCAAGAAGGATCACACATATTACGGAAGTACAGGGGATGGAAGGGGAAACCATTGTACTTCAAGATCTTTTTCACTTTAAGGAAACAGGATGGTCCCATGATGGGAAGGTGGTGGGAAGGTTCGTCTCAACAGGTATCCGGCCGGCGTTCATTGAACAACTTGAAGGAAATGGCATAGCCGTATCCCCGACCTGGTTCAAGGGGGAGTGGTAAGGTGGAAAATGGTATATGGACCTTAGGGATAGTCTTTCTCACAACCTGTTTCTTCTATATTATCCTTTCAAAGATTATGAAAAAACGACACGTGCAAAAGCGGATGGATCGCTATTTTGGCTCCCCTTCTTCCAGGCAAAGCGAGGAAAGTGAAGTAAAAAGGCACCACCCCTTGGAGAATATCAATCATACAATCTCCAAAGCATTCAAGGGTGTTCAGTTCAGTCAGAAAACAAAGGCACTATTAGTACAGGCAGGGAGTTCCATGTCGCCGGAGCAATTCTTTGCGTATCGGTTGATGGGCGCCGTTTCCCTCTCTTTATTACTGTTGATTCCCGGTCTGCATTGGATATTTGCGGTGATCGGCCTGACAATCGGCTTCCTCCTTCCAGGACTGGTAATGTCGCGGAGAAGGAAAAAAAGATTACAAGCCTTGCCGTTACAGTTAATTGACGCATTGGGAATGATGGCGAATTCAATGAGGGCGGGCTTCAGTTTTATGCAGGTGATGCAGCTTGTAGGGAAGGAAATGCCTTCCCCCATAGGGCCTGAGTTCCAACGGGCGGTCCGTGAAGCCGGACTTGGGATTCCGTTGGAAAAGGTATTTGACGATATGATCTATAGCTTACCCAATAAAGAGTTGGAGGTTGTCCTCGAAGCCATCATCGCCCAGCGGAGGAGCGGTGGAAATTTAGCCGAATTACTGGAAACGATGGAAGATACCATCAGGGGGAGAGTGAGGATCATGGGGGAACTGAATACGTTGACATCACAAGGGAAGCTGTCTTCACTTGTCATCACCATGCTCCCCATCGGGCTGGGTTTCTATTTATATGTAGTCGATCCCAATTATTTCGGTCCGCTCATTCACCATCCAATGGGCATCGCCATGCTCGTATTTGCGGGGTTACTCGTATTGCTTGGCTGGTTTGCCATCCAGAAAATACTGAGGATCGAGGTGTAGAAAATGAGTATTCTCTTTTTGTTGATGGCCATCTGTTCATTTACATGCTTAGCAGCAGCCATCCTTTTAACCTTAAACCGGAAAAGGATCGCCGTTGATACTCGGATCAATCACTATTTTCACCACATTCATCAGATGCACTCTGCCGATAAGGATAAGGGCAGAAGGAAACCCCAACGATTCACGCGATTATGGAATCGTGGACTGCAGCTGGTCAGTAAAAAAACAAGCAAAACCAAACAAAAGAAGCTGGACCAACTCATCCGGGATGCGGGTTATTCTGGGAAACTGACAGCAGTTGAATTCAGGTTGATTCAACTGCTTGTAAGCTTCGGGGGAGGAACGGCCGTTTTCTTCCTGTTTGCTCCCATGGCTGACAATATGGAGATGACGCTCCTTATGGCCTTTGGAATGTTCTTTCTTGGTTTTCAATACTCCACTTTCTATTTAAGTAAAAGAAGGACTCAGCGCATTGCCCGGATTAACCGGGATATGCCGGACTTCTTCGATACAGTGAATCTATTGATCGAAGCAGGGCTCGGCTTGGATGCTGCGATCTTAACGGTGTGCCAAAAGAAAAAAGGGCCGCTGTCCGAGGAATTTCTGTTCGTGTTGGAAGATATGAAACGAGGGAAATCAAGGAGGGAAGCATTCTATGAACTGCGGATGAGAGTCCCATCCGATTCCCTGCAAAGTACATTGACCACCATGATCCAAGCAGACTATCTTGGAGTGGGAATGGCAAAAGTCATCCGGAACCTGACCATCCGCATCCGTGAGCAGAGAAGGGAATCAGCGAGAGAACAGGCCATGAAAGCTCCCGTCAAAATGCTCTTTCCAATGGTCTTCTTCATCTTCCCATCCATCTTCATCGTATCCCTCGGTCCCCTTATCGTCAAAATCCTGACCGAAGGCCTGATGTAACCTGAGGGACGGACCTCCAATTAGGAGGTCCGTCCCTCTATGGTTATGAATGTTCAAATGATTGTAATCATTCCTCATGTTTTCTGGTATGATAATATCAACGAATATTTCGACAATAACCGGAGTGAAGGGAATGCCAATCAATGACTAGTGCTTCAACCATGCTGATTCAATACCTGGAAGATCATTCAGACGAATTTTTACATAATTGGCTCAAAAATATCGTAATCTCAGAAAGCGACATCTATAAAGAAGAAGTGTTGAACAATGGAGTGAAGATGTTTCAATTAGTGAAACGTGCGATCGTAAAGCCACTCAGTGAAGAAGAAATCACCATACTTGCCCATAAGACAGCCCTGGAGCGGGTCAATGCCAATGTGAATATCAGCGAGTTTGTATACAACGTGAACATAGGGAAGAGCATCATCATCAAATGGGTGAATAATTCCGGGATCGAACTGCGGGAATTACAGCCTTTGATTGAAGACATCAATTCGTTATTTGACCGCTTTTCCTACCTTGCCGTCAGAAAATATACGGAAATCAAAGAGCAGCAGCTTCAGGAGAAAGAGCTGTACATCGACCAGACTCATAAGGAGCGATTGACGATCCTTGGTCAGATGAGTTCAAGCTTCGTTCATGAGTTCCGGAATCCCCTCACGTCCATCATCGGATTTACGAAGCTCTTACAGAACGGTTATCCTGATCTTCCATACTTGGATATCATGCAGCACGAGCTTGAACAATTGAACTACCGCATCTCTCAATTCCTTCATGTGTCCAGAAAGGATATCATCGATAGTACGAGGGAAGAGATCACTCTGGCCGACCATCTGGAAGAAACCATTGAGTTTCTGTACCCGAGCCTCCTGGATGGGGATGTGTCGATTGATTTCAATTGCGGTGCTGACATCAAGGTGCTTGGGAACAGGGATGAACTAAGGCAGGTCTTTCTTAACCTCATCATGAACTCCATCGATGCCCTTCAAGAAGTGGAAGGACGTCGGCAGATCATTGTGACCTGTGATGTGAAAGAAGGAAGGACGAACCTGGAGATTTCAAACAACGGGCCCCGGATCAAGGAAGAAACCATCGAAGCAATCTTTGAACCTTTTTATACGACAAAGGATCTTGGAACGGGGATCGGTCTCTATATTTGTAAAAAGCTGATTGAAAAGCATGGCGGGAATATTTCCTGCCGCTCTAATGATGAATGGACGACATTTACGGTGGGGATCCCTGTGGAGTCAAACGTCGTCATGTAATGAAAAAACCTCGTTCACTGGGAATGAGGTTTTTTGACAGTGGAATGAATGACGGCAGGTCTTCCGATCGAGTAATAATCTATTGCAGCCTCCTCAGCTTCTTCAAGGGAGAAACAATTACGGCCGTCAAAAATGATCGGGGTTTTCATTAGCTTGGAGATGGTTTTCAGTCGTAAGACCTTAAATTCCTCCCATTCGGTCGCTATGAAGACCATTTCCTGATCCTCGATGGCATCGAAGCAGTTGTCTGCGAAGGCGACACTCGACCCGAGGATGGATTTCGCGTTTTCCGTGGCCACCGGGTCGTATACCGTCACCTGGACCCCTTCCAGGAGGAGTTGTTTGATCATTTCAAGGGAAGCCGCTTCTCTGATGTCGTCCGTATTGGGTTTGAAGGAGAGGCCTAATATCCCTGCGCGTCTCCCTTTTAATTCCTTTACGTGGTCCTTTGCGATTTGAACTAATTTTACCTGTTGTTTCGCATTAACGTGAATGACGGATTCCAATAACTCAAACTTATGTTCCATTTCCCCTGCCATTTGAACGAGGGCATTCGTGTCTTTCGGAAAACATGAGCCACCATAGCCGATCCCCGCCTGAAGGAAGGAAGCGCCTATGCGTTGATCCATTCCCATTCCTTTGGCCACGTCCTCAACGTTTGCGCCAAGCTTTTCGCACAAATTGGCGATTTCATTGATGAAGCTGATCTTGGTTGCTAAAAAGGCGTTAGACGAATATTTGATCATTTCAGCACTTTCGATCGAGGTGTGTAAAACCGGGACCCCAAACGGTGAGACCATAGCTTCCAATTTTATAGCCGCTTCTTCTTCTTCCGTACCAATCACGATCCGGTCGCCGTTGAAGGTGTCGTGGATGGCTGAGCCTTCTCGAAGAAATTCGGGATTCGAGGCTATCATGAATCTTCCCGGGGAGGAGGATTCTGTGTTCAACCAGGACTTGATCTTATGATTGGTCCCCACGGGTACGGTACTTTTGGTCACGATGATCGTTCCTCTGCGTTTCACATGGGAACCGATTTTCCCCGCCACATCCTGGATGGCGGACAGGTCGGCAGAGCCATCGGGAAGGGAAGGTGTTCCCACGGCAATGATGATGATCTCAGCTTTTTCACATGCGACCTGATAGTCTGTGGTGAAAGACAGGCGGTTGTTCTTTTTTACTAAAGCTTCTAATCCCGGCTCATAAATGGGCGACTTCCCGCGCTTTAATATTTCTACTTTCTGCTTGTCTGTGTCCAGGCAAATGACATGATGACCGATTTCTGCCAGACATGCCCCCGTGACAAGACCAACATAGCCGGCGCCGATCACTGATATATTCATTCCGACCCCACCTTTTCAAGCAATTCTTTCAGGTATGACGTCAACGGCAATTGTAGTTCCGGTCGTCTCATCGCACATTCAATCGTCGCTTTAATGAAGCCGAACTTATCGCCGATGTCATATCGGTCCCCGTTAAATACTTTGGCGTACATTGAGTGTTCCTGATTATAGTGGTTTAAAGCGTCGGTCAACTGAAGCTCGCCGCCTGCCCCCACTTGCAATCGTTCCAGATAGGGAAAGATTTCAGGGGTCAGGATATATCTTCCCATGATGGCCAGGTTTGAAGGAGCTTCAAGAGGATCCGGTTTTTCAACCATTCCCCTGATCCGATGGAGATCGTTTCCTGACATTTCTTCCGTTTGAAAAGGGGTCACGATCCCGTATTTTGAAACGTCCTCATCCTTTACTTCCTGCACCCCGATAATGGGCGCCTGACACTCATTAAATGAGTCGATCAGCTGACTGACACATGGTTGTTCAGAAAGAATCATATCGTCCCCCAGCATGACGGCAAACGGATCATCCCCGATGAAGGAACGGGCACAGAGAACGGCGTGACCCAACCCCAGTGGTTCTTTTTGCCTGATATAATGGATGTTTGCCAGATTCGCAATCGACTGCACTTCCTCCAGGGCATCCCATTTTTCTTTTTTCTCTAAACTCGCTTCTAATTCATATGATTTATCGAAGTGATCCTCGATACTCCTTTTTCCCCGGCCGGTAATGATGATGATGTCCGTAATCCCGGAGTGCACTGCCTCTTCAATGATGTATTGAATGGTTGGTTTATCTACGATCGGAAGCATTTCCTTCGGTTGAGCCTTCGTGGCCGGGAGGAATCGTGTGCCGAGACCTGCTGCAGGGATGATCGCTTTCGTGACCTTCTTCTTCTTGGGTAAGGATGATGCCAATAATAAGGAGAGATCGGATTGTTTCATTCTTTACACCTCCGAAAATATGTATCTTCTTCTATATTATCAGAGGAGGGGGGAGGATATCCCTTGGGAAAGGTTGGTTTTACGAAGAATTTACATGGGTAGGGGTACATTGGGTGAATGATCTTCCTTCTGTTTCTTAAATCTTTTGGGACTGACAGCGAATTTTTTTCTATTTAACAGTTAATGGAGTGATTAATAGAAACTGAGTGATATAATTGATATAGGAAAATAGAATCATTCAGTTGGGAGCGGTATGATCTTGGTACAAAATGAAAAAGGGGTCACGTTACTGGAAGTGCTACTGTCCATCACGATCTTATCCATTATTTTATTGTCGATAATGAACGTTTTTCCTCAAATGGGGATGATGAATGAGCACAATGAAGCTAAATCGCAAGGTGTGAATGAAGCGAAAAGGGTTTTAGTAAACTGGAAGGCTTCCGAAGAAGTGGTTGATTTCCTTCAAGATCCCGCACCCGCCAATCGGCCGATGGGTTATAAAAGGGAAGACACTACCTATTATTACTTTCAGACTTTAGAACAACCATTTGACGTATATATAAAAATCAAAAAGAACACTGACTTACATTCGGCTCCATCTAAAGCTCACCTGGTAGAGATCAAGTTACTGAAAGATCATCGCACAGTGAGTGAAACTTACGGATACATAACGATCGGTGAATAAAGGGGGGAGCTTGATGCCCAATGAACGCGGACTGACCCTGATTGAAGTGCTGGCCACCACCACCATATTATCAATTATTGGTGTAGTGATCTGGAATGTCTTTTTTCAAGGTCTTACTTATTCAGATAAGGCTGTCACTCAAAATGCATTGCAGCAGGAGTCTAACTATGTAAACATGAAGCTCACAAGGATTCATCAAACGTCAGAGGAGTATGAACTAACCAGTTCAAACTGTATGATCAAAGTGAAGTATAAGACTAAGAATAATGAGTTATTGGAAGAAACGTTTAAGGATCCTGATCTATGTTTATCAACAAGCTATTCAGGAATAGTCGATCCAAACAAGGAAGATCTCCCTATCACCATTACGATCCAAGATAAGGAAAGAGCTGCAAATAAGTTTGATATAGAAACGGTATTTTACAGGTTGAAGGAGAATGGGAGCGAATGAGACATTTCAAAAATGAAAAAGGCTATGCGTTGGTCACCGTGTTGTTAATCATGGTCGTATTCATGGTAATCTCACTCTCCTTTATGAGTCAGTCATTTACTAGTGTCAAGCAGAATAAGGTAGTCGAAAAAAACAATCAATCTGTAGCGTTGGCTGAAATGGGAGTCTCCTTTTACCAACTGGCTGTGAGAAATGCCTATCTTTCCAATCAAGAGAATATTGTGAGCAGGGTTAAGGAAATGATGGCTGCTGATCGCAGAAATCGGATAGAAAAATCACAGGATTATTATACTGGACGTGTTGTTTCCCTTATGACACAAGCCATGCGAACTTCATTGGAAAGTGAACAAACCAGCCTTACCATAGAAGACCGCGAAAATACTTCTTATTCCATTCAGGCTGTGAACATATCTTCCCAAGGGAATGATATCATCATTTCCTTTACAAGTCTTGGAACACAGGAGAATGAAACTTCAACTCTCAGCGCTGAGATGACGATCCCGATCAAAGATGTGGGATTGACAGAAGGAGGGGGGGAGTCAGACACTTCGACAACGTATTCGCTGCCAGATTTCACTCACATTAAAAAGCCCTCGGATTTAGCGGGAAAATGTAAAAACCCTCCTCTGATCTACGATAGCTGCAGTGAAATTTTGGTGGATGGATCCGCTTCTTTTTCTCAGAACCATAATCAATTAGAAAATAAGCTTATTTATACTACTGGTGCTTTACAATTAACCGGTAATGCCAATAATATGAGTCACACTCAGATTCATACAGAAGGTTCCATGTCTCTTGGGAAAAATATGAATGGTGCAGAGGATATATTCCTAGAGGTGAAAGGGGCTCTGAGTGTAGGCGGGCAGTTGAGAATGGATCGGTCGAATGTACAAGTAGGAGGAAGTATGAGTGTGGATGGTCATCTTGAAGTGGAAGACCAATCCTTCGTGTATGTTGGAGGAAGCGCAGGTATATCTAAACATCTCTCAATCAGTGCGAATTCGAAGATGTGTGTAGGGGGAGATTTAAATGCAGATCAATTGGATATAGACGGAAAATTATATGTGAAAGGATCTGTAAATGGGAAGATTAAGTCGGGTGAACCGGTAAAGGTCAATCAGACAGATTTTGAAAAGTATTGCGGTACCCTTGACTCCTCCAAAGACCTATCAATAAAGTGGGGAGAGATTAAAAATAATATCGAATACAGCTATTAACGAATCCATTCAAGAAGCAATCATCTAGCCGGTGATTGCTTTTTTAGTAGGGTATCATGGTCTTGCATCCTCTTTGTCATAAAAAACCCCTGAATCTCCTCAGATCCAGGGGGTTCATTCGGTTCATGACCCCAAAACCGCAGCGGTTTCCCGATCACCAATAAAGTCATTCAGTTCTTCAGCCGGAACGGGCCTGCTGAAGTAGTACCCTTGGGCATACTCGCATTGCAACTCCTTCAGCCATTCCAATTGAGACTGTGTTTCCACGCCTTCTGCGACGATGGTCAGCTGTAAATGCTTCGCCATCGCATGGATGGCGGAAACGATCGCTTTATTGGACTTATGATCATCCAGTCCCATGATGAAGCTCCGGTCGATCTTCAACGTTTGAATCGAGAATTTCTGCAGGTAGCTTAATGAGCTGTATTCAATGCCAAAGTCGTCGATGGCGATTGATACGCCGATTTCACGCAGGGTATTCAGTTTCGCTAATGCTTCCTCCACATGATGCATCGTCGTGCTTTCCGTGACCTCCAGTTCAATAAGGGAAGCGGGGACGTCGTATGTGTTCAGAACGTCTCTGACCATGTCGACAAATGTGGCATCATGAAACTGACGGGAAGAGACATTAATCGAAATCTTGAACTCATGTCCCTCCTTCATCCATGCCTTGAGCTGCTTGCAGGCTTCAATCAGGATGCGGTGCCCGAGGGGGATGATCAAGCCGGTTTCTTCCGCCAATGGGATGAAGTCTGCGGGGGAGATCAAGCCTTTGACGGGGTGATTCCATCTGATCAAGGCCTCCACACCGATCATCCTGTTCGTCGTTAACGAGAGCTGCGGTTGATAATATAGCTCGAACTCCTCATTCACCAAGGCTTTACGCAGGTTTTCCTCGAGCTCGATCGGGTTGATCCCTTTTTCTTCAAGCTGATCGGAAAATAGTAGCTGATACGCACCTTCGCTTTTTTTCATCGTATACATGGCGATGTCCGCTTTTTTCAAGAGGGTGGAAAGATCATGCCCGTCATGGGGATAAAGGGAGATCCCGATGGAGGTCGACGTCATGATGTCGTGTCCCCCGATATCAAAAGGGGTTTTCAGGCTATCGTGGATCGCTGCCGCCATCTTATGAACGTCGCCCCTATTTTTGATGGATGGTAGGAGGACGATGAACTCGTCCCCGCTCATCCGGGCAATGAATCCGTTCGTTCCCAATACCTTGACGCATCTTTTTCCGACACGGGAGATGAGCTCGTCCCCATAGCCGTGACCCAGTGTGTCATTGACGATTTTAAACCGGTTGAGATCCAGGAGCAGGATGGCCATCTGGTCACACCCTTCCCGAACCTTTCTCTCGAACACTTCATTAAAATACCGTCTGTTCGGTAATCCGGTAAGCTCATCGTGATAGGCAAGATATTGGATTTGTTCCTTGTCCTTCTTGGCTTCCGTAATATCCGTCGCGAGGACATGAGCCCCGGTCACTTCCCCGTTGAGGTAGATCGGCACGACGATCACCTGGATGGACATGAGATGCCCTTTGCGATGAGGCAGATCGATTTCAAGTTTCGTCGCTTCCCCACGCAGTGAGTGATGGAATGCCGCCTGAATCTGTTCCAAATCCTTCTCAAGGACATAGGTTCGGAACCCTTTTCCCACAATCTCCTCTATCGGATAGCCTGTCAGCTCTGCAGCCCGCACGTTCGCTTCCACGATGACGGCCTCCCGGTTATAGGTAAAGATGGCAGAGAGATTATTTTCATACAAGGACTTGTATTCCTGCTCCTTCTCATAAATCTCTTTCATCTGCTTTTTATGTAAATCATTGGCCAATTGATCCGGGATGAACCAAAGGATCAGCAGGATACCCATTTCGAGAATGAAGGGGAACAGATGATTATTTTCCACCATGGAAAGATGGGCTCCGTATTTTTCGGGGGCGAGAAGGGAATAGGCCGTCAAATAAGTGATCCCGGAAAAACCAAGGCCCATCACTAAACTCCAAAACGCGTGATGCGTTCCTTTATAGTGACCGATTTCCTGATTATTCAGCTGCAACAGCATCCGGAAAAAGGGAAAGGTCACGCCCAGGGTCATTAAAATCGTCAGAACGATGTACATAGGTTTTAATTCGACAAAAGGATAAATCAGTCCAACATAAGTAGAAAAATTCCCAGCCATCATAATCAGGGAAAAGATGAACCCTCCCCTTATGAAATTCACTTTATCCGTGTTCACGCCCTGAAAAAGCCGGAGGGACAGATAAATACTGAAAAAACAAATCACTAAAAAGATCGGAGCGAAATAAATGAACCGCTGGATGAAGATATCATATGAGACCATCAAGGTTACAGAAGCATGAAGCAGGCAGTAAAAAATAGTGTAAATAAGGGAAGGAAGCAATAGTTCCTTTTTGCGCACAACCTGCTTTTGACCGTTTCGCTTGAATGCTTCTTTCAGTGCCAGATAGCTGCATCCCGCCGATAATAAAATACTCATCATTATATTTATAGTAATCACCAAAAGATCAGTCATTTTTACCTCCGTCCAAATACCTATTTCCAACAGTATATCATCTATTTCGACGGAATTTTCTTATTTTATTGTATTTTTTTGTTGAATCGACCGATTTCTTCAGCGGCTTGTCTCCAGTTGTGTGGTCAGCAGAATGGCTTTGGTCAGCTGTTCTTTTTCCACATAGTGCTTAAAAAGCACCTTTCCATACCGTTCGATCAACAAGACATTCTTCTTTTCTAAAAAGTAAGGAAGAGCTTCCTGTTCAAGATACGTAATGTATTCATCGCAGCTGTTGTTCATTCGACGGGAAAAGAGTTGGAACAGCTTATGGAATAAGGTGCTTTTCAAGCTTTTACTCATGTGGAGTCCGTGTTGGATGTGCTTCTCGAGTTGCTTGTCGTTACAGAGCTTTCCTTCTATGCATGCATCTGTGTAATTGCATAATCTACTCAGGTACGTGACGGAGCCTTTTTCCGCGAGGGTGAGAGCCTCTTTGAAGCATTTCCTGGCACGTGCATATTCTTCACGATTGTAATATTCATATCCTAAGTTGTTTAACAGCATCCCTTTTTGTTCAAGGAATCCAAGTGAATCACAATCCTGGAACAGATTCTGGTACCTTTCCGTCAAGTCATGAAAATCATGATCCGTTTCACAGCTCAGCTGCAGCAGCATCAGGGACTCTGCCTTAATCGCTCCCAGATAATTATTCGTCTGTTTAAAATAACCCAGTGCTTTATCTGCATAGTAATACGACATCACCTTATTCCCGATGCACTGATAGGCGATGGATAGATGATAATAGCATTCCAAGTTATGATAGGCACCCATGTCGATTTTCTTTAATACCTGGACCGCTTTTTGCTGATTCTCATCGTTATTTCGATTGATATACATAATTCCTTGAACGTGATAAAGTAAATTGGTTTCAAACGCTGTCAGATTCCCGGGTTGGATGGATTCGAGAATGCGGCAAGCTGCGTCTGTCTTTTGATGTAAGATGAAGTACCTCGCCTTAAGGAGAAGAAAGTGGACGCCATACTTTGAGGATTTAAGAAATGCCGAGCGTTCAAGTTCTGATTTGATTTTTTCCACAAGATTCATTCTTCTCATGATGATACTGTTATGCCAAAGCTGCAGCTGCTTTTCTAGGTGTTGGAAAGAGTCGATTTCATGTTGGATATCAATACCCAGCCGTTCAGAAAACAGAGAGATGATGTCGTCCGAATATGCCGTTTTACCCCGTTCAATCTTACTCACATGTGTCGTTGTACATATTCCCTCCCCCAGTTGATACTGAGTAAGACCTGCTTTCTCCCTATAAAAACGAATGATTTCCCCCGTGTGCATGAATAACCCCTCCTGTTTGATATAACCCTGAAGAGTAGTATTTGGTGAGGATCGGGGATTTTCCTGCTTTGGGAGAGGGGATGAAAAATAAATGAGAGGGAGGGCATGGATTTTTGGTGGTTATTGGATGGGGAGGAGGTTTTTCGACAAGCTGGCATGATTATTTGAAAAACGGCATAAATATCCTGGATCTTGGGATGATTATCGGAAAAGTCGCATGAAAATCTGATCTGAAGCATGATCCCCTCAAAAGCGGCATGATTCCTGAAAAAGGAGTGAAAAGGTTTTGGGGAATTCATTTGAATAGAAGATTACCCTTCTCGAACCGATATAACAGTCTGAAAAATATAAAAAACCTCCCCGAATCCCCCGGAAAGGTCACTCCAATCTATCAATATCCTCAATGATCTCCTCATAAGGAGGATTCGACACGCCTTCATATTGCTTCAATAACACGCCATTCTCACTCACCAGGTAAAAGGAGGTCCCGTGCACAAACTGATTCGAACCTTCCACTTTGGCAGCGGGTGTTTTAAAGGACACATTGGCGAAGGATTCAATGTCATCCCGGGAATATCCCGTCAGGAAGCTCCAGTTCCTATCATGGAATTCATACCGGCTGCTGTATTCCCTAAGCACATCAGGTGTATCATGCTCCGGATCGACGCTGATGGAAACCAGCTGGACCTCCTCTTCCAATCCGGCTTCAGCAATCTTCTTCTGGAGCTTCGACATATTCGCCGTCATCGGCAGGCAGACCGTATCACAATTCGTAAAAATAAAATCGGCTACCAGAATCTTTCCATTATTGAGATCGGCCAGTGACACCTTCTCCCCATTCTGATCAACAGCGGCCAAGTCCCCGACCTCCACCTTCATCGGAAACGACTCCTCCACATCCTGACCCCCGCATCCAGTTAACAGCAGCAGAGACAAAGCAATTGCTGACAAGATACACTTCACGCCCACTTTGCTACCCCCTTCTATAATAGAGGTCCGTCCCTCAACATGAGGGACGGACCTTGCATCATTAGTCGATGAATTGTTTGTCGATCAGGTCGGTGAATTCTGGTTTTTCCTTTAGGAATTTCAGTTCGTAGGAGGAGTCGGCGAATGCCTGGACGGCGTCTGAATCCACTTTATAGGTGAATCCGATTCGTTCCCATGCCTGGTCGACGACTTCCTTGCTCAGTTCCTGACCGGTTACTTCTTTCACGTCTTTGATCGTAATTTCTTTCGCTTCTTCAGGGTTTTCCTCAATGAACGAAGTAGCTTCTTTATGGGCGTCTACGATTTTTTGGATCGTGTCCGGGTTTTCTTTTACCGATTTACCTGACGCTACGAGTACAGAAGCAGGAAGAGTTTCCCCGAAGGATATTTCATCATGGTCGATGATGATGTTCGCGCCGGTTTCCTGCTGGATCACGGCCGCCCACGGTTCCGGTGCAACGGCAATGTCGACTTTACCGGACTTCAGCATGTTCGCATACTGGGCAGGGTTTCCTGTCACGTGCTTCATCGTGCCCCCGATCCGCTGGGACTCGATCCCGTGCTCGCCGAGGAACGTTTCCACCTGGACATCATGGGTACAACCTACAGCTGGAGTGATGAAAGATTTCCCGGCAAAATCGTCCACGGATTTCACGCCGCTTTCTTTACTGGCAAGGACCACGGTCCCGCCTGTCGATCCGCCACCAATGATTTTTACATCAGCACCAGTCATATAGTTGTTCATGGCAGGTCCCGGTCCGACCAGACCTGCATCAATTTCACCTGTTTTTAAAGCTGTCATGAACGATGAACCATCAGGGAACGTTTTATATTCAATCTTCGTTCCGTCACCAAGCTCTTTTTCATAAAATCCTTTGTCTTTCGCAACCATTGCCGGGACGTGGTTAATATTCGGGAAGTAGCCGATGACGACTTTCTTGCTGACGTCGCCACCCGAGCTCTTTTCTGTCCCGCAGCCGGCGAGGAGCCCAAGGAATGTGAAGAAAATCGTGAGTAGTAAAAATGTTTTTTTCATTATTTATCCTCCTAAGTGCGGGTGAATCCGCAAATTTGTTTACGATTCTAATCCCCAGCGTTTGATCACGGATTTCTCGATGCGCTGGAATAGTAACTGATCGACGATGGCCCCGATGACGCCGATGATGATCATGACGGCAATCACAAGGCTCATGTCACCGAAATCTGATGCGTAGCGGAGCGTGTATCCAAGTCCCGGTCCCGTACTCAACAGTTCCCCTGCCATCAATGCCCGCCAGGCGAACGCCCAGGCAAGGCGGGAGCCCGTCACCACATAGGGGATCGATGCCGGGAAGATGACCCGGATGAATAAGTCCAATCCTCTTGACCCCATCGTCTGGGCCGCTTTCAAGTAGAGGGGCGAGACGTTTTTGATCCCCATCCGGATGTTGAGGGCCATGACGAATGTTCCCCCGAGGATGACCACGAAAATGACGGCTTTTTCATTGAGGCCGAACCACATGATGGCCAGTGGCAGCCAGACGATGCTCGGTACACTCTGGAAAGCGAGCAGTAATGATCCAAGTGTATCGTCGGCCGTTTTTGATTTGGCGAGAAGAACGCCGATGCTGGTTCCGATAATCAATGAAATCCCTAAGCCGATGAATAAACGTTTGAAGCTTGCCATAAGGTCTATGATCAAGGTTTGATCGGCAATTCCTGTAAACAAGGCATCGAAAACGGAAGTGGGGGATGGGAGGACCACTTCTGTCCATAATCCGAACCGCGACCCCGATTCCCAAAGGCCGATGATCACTGCGAAGAAGATGATACGTTTAAGAGCTGTGTTCATAGGCCAATTCCTCACTTATCACTTTGTCGATTTCCTTCTTCAAGAAGCTCATGATATGTTCTTCGATTTTCACCATTTCCTCTTTATGGGCATCCCGGGGACGGGGGATATCCACCTTGATATCCGCCAGAATCGTGCCGGGGCGAGTCCCCATGACGATGATCCGGTCTGAGAGCTTGATAGACTCAGAGATGCTGTGGGTGACGAACATCACGGTCTTTTTCGTCTCCATCCAGATCGTTTCAAGCTGGTGGTGAAGACGGGAGCGGGTCTGTTCATCCAAAGCGCCGAATGGTTCATCCATGAGAAGGATCTCAGGATTCATGGAGAGCGCCCGGGCGATCGCCACCCGCTGCTGCATCCCCCCTGACAGCTCATGAGGGTAATGGTCCTGATAGTTTCCGAGCTGGACCATATGTAAGTACTTGGCGGCCTGACTCCTCGCTTCATTCTTGGCCATTTCTTTTTTCAGGGGGAACGTCACGTTATCCCGGACGTTCAGCCATGGAAAGAGTGCCGCCTGCTGAAAGACCATGCCACGATCTTTTCCAGGCTTTTTGATCGGATTTCCATCTACACGAACTTCACCGGATGTCGAACCGGTCAATCCAGCCACGATCGAAAGCAGAGTGGATTTTCCGCATCCCGATGGACCGAGGATGGACACGAATTCTCCCTTATCAATCTCGAGATTAATATCTTTTAAGACATCAGTTGGCTTCCCGGTCTTATCCAGGTATTGCTTATTTAGAGAGTGGATCTCTATAAACATATAATCATCCTTATCTTATAAATCATATTAGTTTAGTCGGAATATAAATAATACAATTATAGTATATTGGGGGAGGTTGTCAAGGTTTCCTTTATTTTGGAATAAGATTAAAAAAAGAAGGCTTGTCAACCTAATTATTGAATTTGTAAATAAAATGAAAAAATATCCAAATAAATAAAATATTTAAGTGTTCAGAATCGTCTAATGTATATAAAGGAAAAACGGGGGGAATGGGATGTCTGACAATAGGTTGGTTGCAGATTGGTTTCATCATTACAGTGATTCCATCTATACGTTTCTCGTCTATCGCATGGGGTCAGTAGATGTGGAGGATCTTGTTCAGGAAGTGTTCATTCGGGCGCTTAACTCACTGGAAACATTTGAAGGGAAAGCGAATCCGAAAACCTGGTTATATTCCATTGCAAGAAATCTGGCACTGGATGAACTAAGGAAAAAGAAAAGGAGCAAATGGTCCATTACTTCATTTTCGCCCATTAACCATGAAGGAGCCTCATTCGAAACCCCTGAATCTCTTTACTTTCTTAATGAAGGAAGCCGCGAGCTTCTGGCACGTATACGAAAACTAAAATCGAATTACCGTGATGTATTGATTTTAAAAGGGGTAAATGGCTTTGACGTAAAGGAAACAGCCTTGATTCTTGGATGGACGGAGAATAAAGTCCGGATCACGTATCACAGGGCGTGTAAAAAGCTGCAATCTATAACAGGAGGATATCAGAATGAAGAAAAATAACGAAGAAAATCTGAAACAAGAACTGCCACAGCTACAATTGAACGAATCAGCAAAAGAACGGATTCATACAACCCTTCTCAATCATCAGCCTTCCCCACCTTCTAAGAAGCGTTCTTGGAAAGGGAGTAAATGGGGTAGTCTTGTTGCAGCGGCACTTGGTATATTCATATTTTCATTGCTTACCGTTTATATCATTTCAGAAACAGAGAAAGAGCGGGAACAAGAACGATATGTTCAGGCAGAAGAGGAAATCCAGGCGGTTTATGAAGAGATGGAAGGGAACCTGCAGAGTACAGAAGAAGGCCAAATGCTGAATCCGATAGAAGAGTCCAAGGTGAATTTGGCTCAATCGTCATTGAAAAAGGTGGAAGCATCCCCAGATAAAGAAGAGTTAACCTCCTTGATGAGGGAAATCGAAATATATAATCAAGCCGTGCCACAGGTCAATGAGCTCCAAACCCAAATCAATGATGTGAACAAAACTCTATCACAAAGTGTTTTTGATAAAGACTTAGGAGAGAAAATATCTTCATTGAAAAAAGAGGTGACAAATAAATTAAAAAAGTTAGGTCAACTCGGAAATCCTTCTCTTAAAGCATTTCTAAGTAAACATTATACCGCTCAAATGGATACCCTTGAGAAAGAATTTGAGACCTATACAGCTCTCCAAGAGGATGTTCAAGATCTTAAAAAAATGGCAGTGGAACAATCGGTGGATGCTCAAGAATTTGAACAAAAGTCAGAAGAAGTAATGAGCCAGGTTAACCGTCTGGAAAACAAAAAAATGGCTGCCAGGATCGAAAAAGAAATCAACACGGCGAAAGCCGAGTTTCAGGAGCTTATGGCAAAGGCGAAGTCAGAGGCAGAGGAAAAAGCAAAAGCAGAAGCTGAAGAGAATAAGCGTATGGAAGAAGAGAGAGTAGCCCAAAAACGCAGGAAAGAACAAGCTTCGAAATCAAAAGAAGTGAACGCCAGCGGTCCAGTGTCTAAAGAAAAAGAAGAAAGCTTAGATGAGAGCAGTCCGGAAGATGAGCTGTACCCGATGGAATTTACGATGACAGGTCCTAACGGCCATACGTTTAAACTAAGTCGTGATTTCAGTATCTATAAAATCGGAAAAGAATATGATGATATTGCGAGAAGATATGGAGCGCGTTTTTATTATACTCCAAACTCGGATGTGTCAAATGTCATCATTGGAAGGAAAATCATCGCCACCGTTTCTCTTGTATCAGCAGCCAAAATTGAGTACAAAGACCTCTTTATAGACCTGATGACCTTTCGATCCAAGCATTACACAAGGGAACAATTTGCTGCCTTGGTCGACACTGTCATTCAGAGCGGGGAACCTTATAAAGTCGAGGAAGGGAACTCGGGGGAATTATTAAAGCTGGAAAATGGAACATTTATTTATCACAGTTGGTAGAGTCAGGCTAAAGAGGCATCCTGTTTTCCGGGAATGCCTCTTTATTGCTACTTGGGGATAGCGTGACCTGACAACAATCTCAAAGCCGCCAATGTGCGGTTTTTATCATGGTGAAATTTCCGTGCTACATAAAAAATTAGTCGTTTTTAACCACACCAAAGAGGGTAACCCTATACTAAATACCAAAATTTTCTTTAAACCAAATAGGAGGGACCCATATTGATCAGCCAAACAAGAGACATTGTACAGAAATCATTGAATGCGCTACTGGAAGATCATTCTTTTTTACCTGATGTGAAAGGAGAGACAAGAAAGAAAGCGTTTACGTCGCTGACTTCCATCCTGTCGACGCCGAATCATGTACATAAGTCGTATTTGAGGATTCCACTCGGAGATGAGAAGGTCGTCCGGATTCCTGCGTTTCGAGTGCAGCACAATAATGCACTTGGTCCATATAAGGGAGGGATCCGTTTCCATGAGTCGGTGAATGAGGAAGAGGTTGTGAACCTGGCTTCATTGATGACCTTGAAGAATGCCCTTCATGACGTACCGTTTGGAGGGGGCAAAGGCGGGATCATCCTGAATCCCCGTGAGTATTCCGAGAAGGATCTTCACCTGATCGCCAGGAAATATGTGCAGTATTTCAGTGATATCCTCGGACCTGATAAGGATATTCCGGCTCCCGATATGGGGTCGGGTGAACGGGAAATGGACTGGATGATGGCAGAGTACAAAAGCATTCGTCCCGGGATGCCATACCGAGGGAGCTTTACAGGGAAAAGCATCGTGAACGGAGGTTCACTGGGGCGAAGGGAAGCAACCGGTAAAGGGGTGTTCTTTACATTCCGCTACCTGGTTCATAATTTTGTGAAGGAACAGAAGAGCCTGCTGACGAAGACGGATAATATTTTCGCCAAAACGGCCCTTGATTACGAGGACCGCCCACTCACGATTGCCGTCCAGGGCTTCGGGAACGTAGGTTCCGTGGCGGCACTTGAAGCTCATCAATCCACCCACTTACAAAATAAAGTGGTAGCCGTGAGTGACCGGAATGTGACGCTTTACAATTCAGATGGTCTGGATATCCCTTCTCTTGTGGAGTTCACAATGAAGAATAAGGGAGATCTGCCGACTGAAGAAGGACAGTTGAAAGAAATTGGCGTAAAGGCGGAGATACGGGAGCGTGATGAAGTCCTCTATCTCAACGTAGACGTGTTGATGCTGGCGGCCCTTGAGGATCAGGTGCATAAGGATAATGTAGGGAAAGTACAAGCACGAATCATCGTCGAAGGGGCCAATGCGCCGATCACCACCGAAGCGGATTCATACTTAAGCGAAAAAGGTGTCATCATCATACCCGATATCCTTGCCAATGCCGGCGGGGTGATCGTCTCCTACTTCGAATGGCTGCAGGGAAGGGAAACCCAGTTCTACACAGAGGAAGAAGTATTCAACCTCCTCTACGACAAAATGAAATCCACCCTGGACACCGTCCTGCCCCTGTTCTTCGGCGACCCATTCCCACTCCGCCAGAACTGCTACATCCACTCCGTCATGAAACTATCGACGGTATTATATCGACAGGGTAAACTATATTAACATTTGAGGGACGGACCTCAATTCCTAGGAGCTGGTACTAGGAGTCGAGGTCCGTCCCTCTTTTATTTCGAGAGCGGATTGGTTTGCCGTCCCAGGTTCTCAGGGATTGGGAGGCGCGGGCCTGGAGTCCGGGTTCAAGGAGGAGGGAGGTGAAGTTGTTGGTGGGGAGGGGTTTCAGGTTGTGTTTGGTGCAGAGTTTGTCTAGGTAGATCCTCATTTTTGTGTGGATGGCGGAGTTGCTGGAATGTCCGTATGCGTAAAGGACCGTGGCCATCGGGAGCTTCCGGACCTTGTACTTCTCACAGACGCGAAGAAAGAAATCCCAATCCCAATAGTTATTCATGGCAGGGTCCAGGTAACCAATCTGTTCATGTATCTCCCTGCGATAGATCGTACCGGATGGAATAAAGGTGGAGAATGTCCTCATGTCTTCTAATGAATAATCATAGGCGAAGAGTCTTCTGTTAACCGGGACACGACAGCCATTTTCCACTTTGAACTCAACCATTTCCGCATCGGTATGTATAAAATCCGCTCCCTCTTTTTCCATTACCTTCATCGATTCTTCCATATGCAGGGGGAGTAGCAGGTCATCGTCATCACATAGCAGGATATGTGAACCTGAAGCTGCCTGGATCCCCAGATTCCTCGCCATGACGTGATGTGGTTTCGGGTCCGGATTGATGACAGTAATGAATAATTCCGGATAAAGAGCACGCACAAACTCCACGCTTTCTCCACCATCATTGACGATGATGATCTCCATCGGTTGGAGCGTCTGCCGCAAAAGACTCTCTATCAGTTCACATAGATATAAGGGGCGGTTATAGGTTGGGATGACTACGCTGATTTGATGTTTGTGCATGTTTTTCTCCTTTCAATGTATAGGTATAATTGCCTGACCATGAAAGCTTATTCCCGTCAGAATCAATCTATGACACTATTTTTTATAAAGAGGTGTCCTTTCCCAGCCTATCTCCCTATATAAAGGGTGAAGGGAGGTGAGGCACATGGCAACAGCGGATCTGAAAACGACGAGAATACGCTTGGCTTACAACGATGGCCAGGACGAGAAGGGGAAACCGAAGTTTGCGTACAAATCGTACAGCTACATCAATGCCCTTGCATCAGCGGATGAAATGAACAGCGCGGCTTTGTCGATTGCAAGTCTTTCATCCAAGGTGCTTTTCAACGTCGAGAAGCTTCAAAGCTTTGACATCAACGAGTAACAGGTGATCAAGATCTAATCGGAAAGGAGGAGGTAGTATGGCAAAAGTGCTGGAATTGGAATTCAAAACGGAAGCGGGGAAGTCAGCGAAGCTTTCCATTAATGACCCGATCGAGCCGATTGACACAGTCGCCGTGAAAGCGGCGATGGACAATCTGATTGCGACCAATGTATTCGCAAGTTCGACGGGATCGTTTGTGAGTGTGGAAGGCGCACGCATAGTAGAGCGGAATGTGACGGATTATGATGTGATGTAGGTGAGTGGAAGCGTCCTCTTATATGGGGGCGCTTTTGTTTTTGGAAAAGGATTGCACACTTCGTTCACTTTTTCAGAAAATAGTAACCATTGGAATAACAATAAAGATAACGCTTACATAAAATTACCTGCAAAATCACCTATTGACTTCCCGTCCCATACCCAGTATTATCCTCTATAAGATTAAATATTTGAAAATTACATACATTCAATTATCCAGAGTGACCGAGGGATCAGGCCCTATGACGTCCGGCAACCTCCAGTATTGGAACGGTGCTAATTCCTGCAGAATGATTTCATTCTGAGAGATAAGTCGAGATAAACAGGCGATGCTTCTTTCAGTAGAAAGAGGCATTTTTTATTGGAGAAAAAGGGGTGTGCACATTGATCGAGATTCGGAATTTAGTCAAAACGTATAAAACGAAAAAGCAAACGGTGGTCGGTGTCGACAACGTCTCTGTCACCATTGGAAAGGGTGAGATATTCGGGATCGTCGGATACAGCGGGGCGGGGAAGAGTTCACTGATCCGCTGTCTGAATCTATTAGAAACTCCGACATCAGGGGAAATCATCATTGATGGTCAGGATTTCACGAAGCTCACACCCAAAAAGCTAAGACTCGCACGACAGAAAACGAGTATGATCTTTCAGCATTTTCACTTGATCCAATCCAAAACGGTGTTTGATAACCTCGCTTTTGCATTAAAAGCAGCGTACGTACCGAAGGCAAAGATCAAGCGGAGAGTCATCGAGCTCCTAGAGATGGTCGGTCTTTCTGATAAAGCAGACGCGTATCCTGCCCAGCTTAGTGGAGGCCAAAAGCAGAGAGTCGGGATAGCGAGAGCCCTAGCGAACAACCCGTCGGTCTTATTATGCGATGAAGCGACTTCTGCCCTCGATCCAAATACAACGAAATCCATCCTGAGACTTCTGAAAAAAATCAATCAGGAATTAGGATTGACGATCGTGCTCATCACCCATGAGATGGAAGTGGTAAAGGAAATTTGCGACCGGATGGCCGTAATGCAGGACGGGAAGATCGTAGAGGAAGGTCCGGTGTATGACTTGTTTGCCGAACCAAAGCAGCCTTTGACGAAGCAATTCATTGAGACAATTCTCCAATTCGACCTGCCACCGCATCTTGTGGAGTCAAGAAAAGGGAAACTCATCAAGATCCAATTCAAAGGATCGATCGCCGAGGAAAGCGTCGTATCAGAGGTGTTTCAACGGTACAAGGTAAAGGGGAATATCCTTCACGGCAAGATTGAATATATCCAGGACGTTCCACTTGGGATTTTCATCATGGAACTGATTGGCCACCCTGATGAAATAGAAGCCGCGATCCGTTATATTACGGCGAAGACACAAAGCCTGGAGGTGCTGGAGGATGCTGCCTGATTCATTGACTTCGATTTTGCCAGAATTGAATAAAGCCTTTTTCGAAACCGTGTATATGGTGGGGATTTCACTGGCGGTCGCGATTGTGGTGGGATTACCATTGGGGATTCTCCTTTTCGTCACAGACAAGGGATTGTTCCTGCAGAATAGTTTCATCAAAAAAGTGGTCGGATTCGTCGTGAACATGGTCCGCTCGGTGCCGTTCATTATTTTATTAGTAGCCCTTTTACCATTAACCAAACTATTAACGGGGACGACGATCGGACCGACGGCGGCATCGGTATCCCTCTCGGTAGCGGGGATTCCGTTTTTTGCGAGAATGGTAGAAACGTCGCTCAGGGAAATTGATAAAGGGGTCATCGAAGCGTCGGTTTCAGTGGGGGCCAGTCCATGGATGATCATTAAGGATGTGCTGTTGCCGGAAGCCCGGCCTGCCGTCATTCAGGCGATCACGATTACAACGATCAGTTTAGTGGCCTATTCCGCCATGGCCGGCATCGTCGGCGGGGGCGGAGTCGGGGATCTTGCGATTCGCTTCGGGTATTACCGATATGACAACACGGTGATGATCACCACCGTCGTCATCCTGATTTGTCTGGTCCAGCTCATCCAATATACGGGTGATATATTTGCACGATTAGTCGATAAACGATAACTACTATAGGGGGAACAACAAGTGAAAAAGTGGATTTTAGTAGCAGCATTAGCACTAACAGTGAGCCTACTGGCTGCCTGCGGCGGAGAAGAAGCAAGCTCAGAAGATAAAAAAGAAGTGACGATCGGGGCGACTTCCGGTCCATACAGTGATATGGTGACAAAAGCCATCAAGCCGGGTCTTGAAGAAAAAGGGTACACGGTGGAAGTGAAGGAATTCAGTGATTACATACAGCCGAACAACGCACTGGCACAGGGAGACTTGGATGCGAACCTTTTCCAGCATAAGATCTACATGGAAACCTTCGCGAAACAGCACAATATGGACTTATCCGAAGTGATTGTCGTACCAACGGCTCCGATGGGAATCTATTCACAGAAGTTCGATTCCATCGATGATATTAAAGAAGGCAGTGCCATCGCCATTCCGAACGACCCGACGAACGCGGCACGGGCATTCCAGATCTTAGAGGATGCCAAGCTGATCACGTTAAAGCCCGACACAGACCCATTGACGGTATCAGAAAAAGACATTGCTGAAAACGTGAAAAACCTGCAATTCAAACCGATCGAAGCGGCACAGCTTCCAAGAGCGGTGGACAGTGTGGATCTATCAGCAGTACCAGGAAACTACGCACTGGCAGCGGATATGGACCTTCTCGATGCCCTGCAACTGGAGGACATGCCTGACCAATACCGCAACCGAGTAGTAATGAACACAAAAGACGTTGACTCACAACTCGCCAAAGACATCAAAGCCGTCGTCGAAGCAGACCAATTCGAAAAAACCATCGACCAAGAATTCAAAGGCTTCGGCAAACCGGAGTGGATGGAGTAGAGGGACGGACCTCATATTTCGTACGAATTGAACATATAAACGTGATAGGGACGGGCTTCCGCATGAAAATGCGGAGGTCCGTCCCTCTTTTTACAGGCAGCACTTCTTATATTTCTTCCCGCTTCCACACGGGCACGGGTCGTTGCGTCCGATTTTGTCTCCTGTTTGAACGGGTTGAGGAACGAGGAGTGGTTGTTCATCCAATGAATGCTGTTCCACTTCTTCGATGAGACTCCTCCACTGTGAAAGCTTCGGGTGATTGATTTCGTTCATGACACAGTTGACGTAAAGGGATTCTTCCAGACAAAGCATGTTTTCATCATAGCCTTCTTCAATAAGTGCTTCGATTTTGGGAATGGCGTCAGTTGATAGCTGCTGACATAAGTAATCTGCAATCAGTGTTTTGGCGGTGGGATCATCCGTCTGATCAATTAATATCATTAACGCCTGTTCCGCTTCTTTGGTCTTGATTCTTCCGAGCACGTCAAGGGTATAGAAATAAGTATTTCCATACAATGCGACCTTTTCCACTTCTTGTACCACTTGCTCCGTCCCGATTTTCACCAGGGCATTGGCTACTTCCTCCAACAACAAATCTTCTGATTCCTCATTTTTAAAAAGGTTCACCAATTGTGGGATCACGCTCTCTTCACGGATTTCCCCAGCCATGTATACCGTGTATACGAGCTCGAAGCCGACTAGATCATCTTCCTTAATCTGTACTTCCCAGCTTTTAATTTCGCCTTTCTTTACCAGCTCGTGAACGATTCTTTTTCCTTGGTCGAAATACACTTGGTCATAATCATTCGTATCCAGGTAATGCATGATACCAGCAAGCTCCATGAATAATTCCTCATCTTTTAAATCAGGAAGCTTCGCAATCTTTTTCAGTTGCCCTTCATCTAGAAAAGGGTTGACTTCGTTACGGTACTTGATCAGCAATTCTGTTTCGGCATTCGCTATTAATTGAATGTAGAAGAGCACGTCGGCATCTTTTTTGCTCAGGCTCTTCAACCGATTGACTACCTCTTTCATGCCTTCCTCATTCAATGGCATGTACATCAAGTAAGGAAGTACGGGCGAAGAGTATTCCGAAACCCGTCCCCGGTCATGGGCTTTTAACCCGATTAAAAATGTATCTCCATCAACCAAATAGGAACCTTCCAACATTTCGATCGCATATCTTTGCACAAACGGATCCTCGCTCAAAAAATAAGGCTCGACCCTTTCAACAAAACGGTTCATCCAACCATCCTTTATCATAGTATTTCCTTCAGTGTAATGGGTGGAATGGGAAAAGGGAAGAGGGACGGACCTCGAAATCACGACAAAATAAGGTATAAAAGGTTAAAGGGACGGGCTTCCGCATGGAAATGCGGAGGTCCGTCCCTCTCGCATGTTTTTCTCATAAATTCCCATTGTGTTTCATAGTTATTTTCAGAAGGATGGCAGGACTTTTGTATGTGTGTGAGGCTATGCATGGGTCTGGTTTCCTTTGAGTTTGGGATTGCTGAGTGCAACGCTATTGAATACAAGGGAGGGTTTTTATGAGTGAGTTTCAGACAAAGATCGGCGGGGGATTGAATAAGCTTCAGGATTCCCTGCAGCAGGGAAAGCATAAGATTCAAATAGCCCAGGAAACGAGTCAGTTTCGCAAAAAGGTCCAGGTTCATGCCCAAACAAGGGCTAAGCTGATGATCGAGTTAGGGGAAGCGGCATATCGGAAAATCCGTTCAAATGAATTGGAGGACAGTGATCTGTTGAAGAATGCCGAGGATATTGCCAAGCATGATAAAGAGATGTTTAAAGCTCAGAGAATGATCAACGTATTAACTTCTCAAACTCAGGATTCTGAAAGCTGTACATGTGGTTCTCCCATCACCTCCGACATGAAATTTTGTGGGTCTTGCGGACAAAAGGTTGAAATTGCGGCCACACGCATGGAAGAAGAAAAGTTTTGTGGCTTTTGTGAGGAAAAGATTCCAATGAGTGCCCGCTACTGTACTTGTTGCGGAGTTCAACAAGAGAATTAGGAGGGACCGAATGTACTGTAAATCGTGCGGAGCAGAGCAGCTGGGAACATCGAATTATTGCCATGTTGATGGAACGAGACTACAGGAGTATACGAGCCGGTTCGTGTTAAGACCTTCATCCGTTTATTGTTCGGATTGCGGTTCTTCCTCGTCGACTGGAGAGAATTATTGCAAGGGCTGTGGGAATTCCCTATTGAAGTATAGTGAAGATAGTATGCCCGCCGGTGGGATGTCCGAGGAGAAAGCTGCTGCTTCCCTAACTCAAAGAAGAATCTCATTATCAGGTTTTCAATTTCAGTATATTAAACATGCTTTTTTACCCGTGTTGATTGCTTTTGCTATGTTGTTTACCATTTCATTTTTTCTGTCAAAAGATATTCAGGGGTTTTTTAATGACGTAACTCAAGAAGCGCTGAGTGACTCAGGTATCATTTGGGCCTTAGAGGATATCACCGCAGAAACGGGAGACGTCATGCCCGAGCTTGATAAGCTCTTCTCCGCAGGGGACGTCATGCTCATGACCCATCTGTTAAACCCCACAGTAAACGGAAGTTTTAATGGGAAGGTTTTTGATGGGGATCGATCTACTATGGAAAGCTCTGCTGAATTGTTCGGAGGGTTCCTGATTGTCCTTTGTATTCCTGTGCTATGCCTGATTATCGCAGGATATGTGATGAGTTCTATAAGAAAGAAAGAGTCCATATTGGAAAAGGTGTTTCAAGCTGCAGGTATCGCCATTGTTTATTCTCTTGTATTGGCACTCCTAACCTTATTCGTTGGCTTTTCGTATAAGCTGACGTCCAATAATGAATTATTTACAGGATCTTTAAATATTTCAATGGATTACTCATTTCTGGGAGCATTATGTGGGGGCTTTGCTTTAGCATTCCTTTTTAGTATGTTGGGGATTTTCATCCATTCCGGTGTCAGGAAAACAGCTAAGCAGTTCTCCGGGGAAATTCCATTCGGCACCTCCATCCTACATGGTATATCAGCTCCCATTAAAGGGATGGGGGCCATTTTCATCATCGTACTTATTTTTGTCAGCACGAAACTGACTCAAGTAAAAGAGTGGCTGGAGTTTGACTTCATCGATCTCCCGATTGGTGAACTGGCCGAAAAGACAGTTGCAATCGTTTCTCTATTATCATTGCAAATTAGCCAAGTCGTATTGAATTTGTCCCACTTAGCTCCTTTTACATTCATCTTTAAAGGCAGTGAAGGGGAGGGGATGAACGGTTCTTTAAGTACATTTGGCGGGGTGAATCAGGAACTTGAGAGTGAATTTGAACTGTTTTTAGCATTTTTGGACCAGGATACGATCGGGATGATTAGTTTAGTGGCGAAGCTATTTGTATTGGTGCCTGCCGGGCTATGTTTATGGGTTGGACATAGACTTGCTAAGCAATCCGGAAATCAATACATGACCATCGCGGTATTCAGTCTGGTTTATGCTTGTATTTTAGCAGGCATCAATATGGGGGTTGATCTTGGATTTGAAGCAGCAGTCGAGCAGAAATACGGTTCCCAACTAGAACGAAGTAACCAAAGTATGTTCATGGGCTTCTCAACGTTCGATCTCTTCATCCGAGGATTTCTGTTTTCTTACTTGTTCGCAATCGCCGGCACGTTTATCCGGAAACTAAGAAGGTAAAGGCAGGTGAAGCTATGGACTTCTGTACACAATGTGGATCACCAATCGATGAAAATAGAGCCTTTTGCATCCATTGCGGGGAACCCTACCCGGTTAAAGAAAAGGTGGAAGATATTGAAACCGAAAACGAATCCCCTGCCCGATCCAGGAAGATAAGGGTGGCGATCATCTGTGCTCTTTTCATGGGGGGAATACTGGTAGGGGCCCATCTTTTTATCGCCCATACATTCTCTCCTGAATCCTATATTGAGCAGGTGACCCGGGCCATTCAAGAAGGGGATGGGGAGGCATTATCCGGATTAGTGTCCGTATCAAATGAAAAAGTGGATATCGACAAGGAGACATTGAAGGATTTCTCCCTGTATATTTCTGAGAATAATCAGTTGATAGACCTCAGCAAACAACTGAATGCAGGCTGGAAGGAAACGCGTCGGACGAATCTTGCTTTTAAAATCAAGGATGAAAAGGGGAATGTTATTTTTACAATTGACAGAGGTGATAAGAAATGGGGGATTTACAAGCAGGCAAAGATAGAAATTGTTCCGTTTCAACAATCATTTGCGACCAATATCGGTAAAGGTGATGTAGAGGTTGAAGTAGAGGGTGAAAAGCTCCACTTATCAACAGGGGAAGAAGAGCCTGTCCTTATCATTCCAAGGAAACTTTCTGGAACAGCCTCCTTCAAGGGTAAGTATGGCAGTCAAACGGTACCGTATGAAACAAATCCCCTGAGTGGCAAGGCTAACAAAATTGTATCGGACATTCACTTCCAAGTAAGTGACGTTCGGATTGCGACCAATCACGAGGATGCGATTCTATATGTAAATGGAAAAAGTACAGGTAAGAGCATAAAAGAGATGAACTCAACCCTAAATGAAGTTCCCCAAGACGCTTCCTTAAGCTTTCATGCTGTTTACAAAGAATCTGGAGGGACGGACCTCATCAGTAACGTCGTTGCATTTAATGGGGAAGAAGAGATTTCGTTGGAATTTGAAGAAGAAAAAGAAGAGGAGCCTCGGCTAAGGCAGGAATTCCCAGTGTCTCAAACGGACGATTCCACCGGGCAATCTGAAGCGGGGAGACCACCAGCCGTGCTTGAACAAGAGGTCGATGAATTATTTTACACGTTAGAAAACTACTTTTACGCTTCAGTGGAAGCCATTAATACGGGTGATTTCACTTCTGTACAACGCTATACATTTACAGATAGTCCCGCCTACCTTGAACTGGTGGACTACGCTCAGTATCTTCAAGGGAAAAATATAAAGGAATCAGTAGTAGCTGTCGATTTAATCGAGATCGATCGACTTGACGGGGAAAATTATGAGGTGACCGCGAGTACGTCTTATGAAATCTATTATAATGACGGTACAACAGAAATAAAGGATTTCAGGGAAACCTTTCATTTGAAAAGAACAATGAAGCAGTTCGGTGTATATCAATTGATAGAAACGGTTGAACAGTAAGAAGGAGCAGGGAAACCGCCGTGTCTCTGTGCTTCTTTTTCTTATGAAGGTCCGTCCCTCAAAAAAGAAAGCCGCCAGCGACATCCCCGCTGGCGGCTTTTATCAAAATGGCTCCTGGATGGTTAAGGATTTATGTTCAGTGGAGTCGACGACATCCCAGTTTCCATTCTCGGTGTTGTATTCGCAGTAGTAGGTATAAAAATATTGCTTCGGTGTGGTGATGGCTGCGTCAGGATCTTGAGGGTCATTCCATCTGCTTGCGTATCTCTCTTCTACATTTATTGTGGCTTTGTAGAGTCCGCGAGCTTCTTTTAATGAAAAGGATTTTTTATCAAAAATCATATTTTCCAATCGTCCTCCATACGTAACGCTTCGTTTCTGGAGGTTCTTGACGGTATCGATATTCTCTTGAAGCAACACGCCTTTAACGTTTCGTAAGGCAGAGGAATTAAGATACGTAATCGATTCTATATAAGAGGTATTGTATGTGATGATATCATCACGGAGCTCTTCCAATACAGCGGTTGTGTCTAAAGGGAAATCAAGGGTAATCTCTTCAGAGGCATTTGCCGCTATGTCTCCGCTGTACACATCTCCCCACGGATAAGTAAACGTTCCGCTTATCGTGACCGGCTCATCTGAAGCAATCGGTCCAATCTTTAATGGAGTATCACCAATCTCCCCATACCGTTTTCCATTCAAAAACACTTCGGCTCCTTTGAAGCTTGAAGAAACCGTTACGTAATCCTCCTTGAATAAGATGGAAATAGGAATTGTGGTGGTTTGCCAAATAGTGACCGTTTCGGACGTTTCGGATTTTCCGTACTCACCATTTTTCACCGCTTTTACGGTATACGTTCCGGGGGGCACATCTTTTACCTTCTGAAGGTCCGTCCCTGAACCGGTGATTTTCTTTTCATTGAGGAAAATGTGTGCGTCTTTGTCTGCTTGTATGGTGAATGAGACAGGAATAAGGGAGATGGTGTATTGGTCGATGAGCAGCCACTTCTTTTGAGGTGATTTTGTAAGTTTGAACAGGTAGGGTTCGGTATTGGGGGCAACTTCTTGGCTTTTTATATTTTTAATGATGTTGGTGAGTGTTTCCGGTGATGCTTGAAGGTCGGTGATCAGTTTTTTCATAGATGACTCACTTACATACTTTCCGGTCTGGAGATTGATCACTTCATCTGAAAGAGCAGCGGCGTCTCCGTCTTTTAAAGCTTGTATAAAGGGTTCTGTTGCTATGGAAGGTGAAGAAGCTTTATGCACATAAAAGTAGAGCCATCCTCCTGACGCGAGGATTAATACGGCAAATATCCCTGCATAAATGGGCCATCGCTTGGTAGAGGCAGAACGTGATCTGTTGGTTTTGGGCTTATCTAATTGCCGTGAGGTACAACGTTGACATTCCACATGTGGCGATATTTCTTCTCCACAAATATGGCAAAGCCGGTTTTCTTCCCCGTTTTCCAATGGAACAAAAGTCGACAAGGGAGCAGGCTCACCGCAATTCACACAAAACGATTTATCATCAGCTATAGAGCTCCCACACTGAGTACAAAATTTCATCCCATTCCTCCTCATGAAAAAACGTTAACAGAAAAAGTACCCAACCAATCCCCATCTTTATTTTCTATATCTAATTAATACAAAAAATATAAGCAAATATGACTAAATGTTTTAAGCGGGGAAGAGGGACGGACATCCAAAATCACTCAAAATTTGTGGAGAACATTATAGGGACGGGCTTCCGTATGAAAATGCGGAGGTCCGTCCCTCATTATACTCATTATAAATATCTCTTATTAAGGTAAGGATGTGGAGGGAGGTGAAATTCAGATGAGGGTATTAGCGGTTTTGTTGTTTGGTGTATTGATCTTTATCCTGACGTGTACAAAGAGTGTCCAGGATTTTATATTTTATCGACAGCTATATTTTCAATGGAATCCTCATCCCGATTTTAGTAAGTTCTTAGATTTCAGCAGTTATCCTTTTGACTCTCCCACTTATGTATTTCAGAAAATGGGACATGGTATGTTCTTTTTTTTATTTTCTTTCCTCTTACGCAGGGTCACTTATACATTCAAATTTGTCTTCACGATTGGATGCTCCTTTGCTTTCGCAACCGAATTTGCACAATTGTTTTTTTCGAGGACCGGGTGCCTATTGGACGTATTGTATGACTCTGTGGGGGTATTGTCTTATTGTTCCATATTTTTAATTATTACTAAGGGGCAATACGCATATAAAGATTTTCATGATAAATAATCGCCATATGATAGTATTACGTATTATTGTATTTTAATCCCACTCCCCTTTCTTCAATTTTGCAGAAATGAAGGGTAAATAGAACCAGGAGAAAAGAACGATCTTTTCTAAAAGGACAAATTTACTCAATATTTACATTTGTTTTGACAATTCCTGTTGTAAAATGGAAAGTGTTGGCCATCAGGCCGGTAAACTATTCGTGAACAGGAGGAAGAGTTGTGAATCAAAAGAAAGTAACACGAAAGACTTTAAATATGTTCATTGTTTCAACCATGGCTTTAAGCCTTATAGCACCTTCCATGTCTCATCATGTATCTGCTGCTGACGAAGCTTTTCAGGATCTTTTTATTTCTGAATATATCGAAGGTTCAAGTTACAACAAAGCACTCGAACTATACAACGGAACAGGTGCAGATATCGATCTTTCAAACTACTCCTTGGAATTACATACAAATGGTGCGGAAACAGCAGGGAATAAACTTCAACTATCAGGGATTCTCAAGGCTGGAGAGGTATTCGTACTGGCTCATCCAAGTGCCGCTGCAGACATTAAATCAAAAGCGGATATGGAGAATGGATCGGTCATTAACTTTAACGGAAACGACCCTGTTACATTAAAGAAAAATGACACCGTCATCGATTCGATTGGACAAGTAGGTTCATCTGCCAATTTTGCTATAGACGTCACCCTTGTTCGTAAAGATGCAGTAGTGACAGGTGATGTTGATGTAACCGACAGCTTTGATTCCAAGGTTGACTGGAACTCATATTCTAAAGATACTTCTACTTATCTCGGATCTCACTTAACAGGAGACACACCTTCAGAGCCATCGCCAATCGAGCTCTCCACCATTGCCGAAGCCCGTACAGCTGCTAAAGGCACAACGGTAAAAGTACAAGGCATCGCAACAGCTTCCTTTGAAGCAGGTGGACAAACCAACCTGTTCGTTCAAGATGGAACGGCAGGCGTCATTATCCGTGGAAACGGCCTTACCGCACAACCAGGTGATGAAGTGACAGCCGAAGGAGTATTAAACGACTATTATGGCATGCAGCAAATTGAAACAACCGCTTCAAAGGTGGAAATCACTACGGAAGACAAAGGAATCCCTGCGCCAACATCACTTGTGTCTACAGACCTTTCAGCTGAAAATGGGGAAGAGCATGAAGGGACGCTTGTTGAATTTACCAATGTGACAGTGGAAGCGAAAGACAGCAACGGTAACTTCACCGCAACTGACAGTTCTGGAGAATTCGTTATCAAACCAAGCGATAGCTCCCTTCTGGAAATCGGAAAATCCTACGAAATCCTTCGCGGAGTTGTCGATTATAACTATGACGAATACAAATTGGTTCCACGTAATTCTACAGATGTCATTGAGAACGCCTTCTCTGTAACGGCAAATCCTGCGGGAGGCTCCGTGACTGAAGGAACAAAGGTTACTTTACAGACGGCAACGACAGATGGAACCATCCATTACACTACGGATGGAACGGCACCAACTGCTTCAAGCCCGGAATATACAGCGCCAATCGAACTGACATCCAATACGACCATTAAAGCAGTTGTCACAAAAGATGGCGAAACGAGTGAAGTAGCTGTTTTCACCTACAAAATTTTGAAATCGGCAGATGGGTTAAGCATTCATGATATTCAAGGTGATTCTCACACTTCCCCTTACGAAAGCATGAATGTATCCAATGTAGAAGGTATTGTTACAGCAAAAGCAGGCTCCAATGCGTTTTATATGCAGGAAGAGAATCCTGATGATGATATTGCCACTTCAGAAGGAATCTATATCTATGCAAAAGGAAATACCGTTAAAGTCGGAGACAAAGTGAATGTTTCCGGACAAGTGAAAGAGTGGAGAGAAGATGGTTACTCAGACGCCAAAGATCTTCTGACGACTCAAATCACAGCATCTGCAGTGACTACTGTATCTTCTGACAATCCGGTACCAGAGGCTGTTGTTATTGGTGAAGACCGCACACCGCCAACGGAAATCATCGAGGACGATGAAATGACGTCATTCGATCCGGAAACGGATGGTCTTGATTTCTATGAAAGCCTTGAAGGAATGCTGATCGAAATTCCAGACGCAACGATAACAGGTCCAGTCAAATATGATGAGCTGCCTGTCATTGTGAATACAAGTGAAGATCAGCTTCGCACAAGAGCAGGGGGAATCTTGATTACACCTGATGACTATAATCCTGAGCGCATGCTGATTGATGTCGATGGATTAAACATTAACGCGAAAACAGGTGATACCCTGGATGGCTCCATCATCGGAAACGTAAGCTATGATTATAGCAACTTCAAGATCCGCCCGGCTGGTGAGTTCCCATCGATCGTCGATGGTGGAACGGACCGACAAGTGACAACCATCAAGCCAAAGAAAAACGAATTGACGGTTGCTTCGTATAACATCGAGAATTTCTACTCTGGTACAGATCCGGATAAAGTAGGGAAAATCGCCGAGTCCATCGTATCAAATATGAAAAAACCGGATATCGTCGGTCTGATCGAAGTCCAGGACAATAACGGTCCGACAGATGATGGAACAACGGATGCAAGCGAATCGTTCCAGACGATCATTAAAGCCATCGAAGAAAAGGGTGGCCCAACATATAAATTTACAAACATTGATCCATTAGATAAGACAGACGGAGGGCAGCCTGGCGGGAATATCCGCGTCGGTTTCCTCTACAATCCTGAGCGTGTGGAATTAACGGACAAACAAGCGGGAGATGCTGTCACGGCAGTCGGAGTAACGAAGGATGGACTGACTCACAACCCTGGACGCATCGATCCGACAAATGAGGCATTCGAAGATTCACGGAAACCATTGGCGGCAGAATTCGAATTTAACGGGGAAAAGGTTGTCGTCGTCGCCAATCACTTAAATTCTAAAGGCGGAGACGGAGCACTGTTCGGTGCCGATCATCCAGTGGTTCTCGGCAGTGAGGCACAACGCATCAAACAGGCAACAGTCATAAATGATTTTGTGACCGAGTTAGAAAGTAAGATGAAGAATGCCAATGTCGTAGTTCTTGGGGACATGAACGACTTCGAATTCTCAGCGCCAATCAAAACGCTGGAAGGTGACGTCCTCACGGATATGATGAACAAATTGCCGGCAGCAGAACGTTACACATACAACTACCAGGGGAATGCACAAGTGCTCGATCATATCCTGGTTTCAAACAACTTAGCGAAAAAAGCTGATATCGATACGATTAACATCAACTCTGATTTCAGTGAAGAAGATGGTCGTGCAAGTGATCATGATCCAGTCCTTGCACAAATTAAAATCAAGAAGAGTCATGATGTGAAAGATAAGGTGTGGGATTTCTTGAGTCAGTATGAGAACTTTGTGGCTTGGTTCAAGAAATTATTGGAATGGAAACAATTATTACCTTAACATGTAAGGCTAATTCAGTGAATGAATGGACAACTACCATTGTGTAGTTGTCTTTTTTGTTTTGTAACTATTATCCATTTCAAACGTCATATTCAATATAACCAAAAAATATAAAGGAAGAGTGTATGAAATTATTTTGGAGATATATTTTTATTTTTGGGGTGGTCATGAATGTGGTTTGTTGTGATAGTGTTGACCAAGATAGAAGAATAAACAATAACCAAGAGACATTTGAAACAATAAATATCACGAATAACCGAGAAATAATTGCCACACTCGATCAAACGGTTCAAAAAACACCAAAATGGGACCAAGTAGTGAAAGAAATAAGAGAGGGAGAGGATTACAATATTGGTCACTTTAATAAAAGCCGAGACAGACTTGTTGAAGAATTAGCTATTCAAACAGTAGTAATAGAGTCCGTCATCCCACTCTTGGAGAATATTTACGGTGGGCGGAGTGGATTTGAGAAAGAAGGAGTCATATTCTTTGAGAGCAGTAACAAAAAGGTTGATAAGGCAGGTTTCTGGATAGGCATTAAAGACCCAGACAATCGGTTGGATAAATTTGTGGAAGAACTTCAAAAAAAGGTAGACGAAGGGGAGATCAAAGCCGATTCAATAAATATTTTCCATACACAACATACAGAAAGTGAAAATAATCATTTGATGAGAGAAGTTAACGATAATATTGAACAGATTTCAACAGAACATGGGGATAGTAGCTTAGAAAGAAGCGTTTCGGTAGTTGGAGTGAATTCCGATACTGGAAACATAGAAATTGGACACCATGGTCTGACTGAAGAGCAGAAGAAAGACTTGGAGAAGTCTTTTCCTAATCGGAAAATTATCTTTTATCATCAAGAAATGCATATTCCTGAAAATGCGGAAAAAACATTTCACCCAAATTAATGACTTAAAAACAACCTAGGTGAGTGAGTCTAAAGGATCTTAATAGAAAGGGAGGAGAGAATGATTCTCCCCTAAACTCTGTTCAAAATGAAAATAATCTTTACCCTCTATGCGCTAGGGATTTTTATACCTAAGGAAAAAAGGATGATTATATGAAAAAACAACTAACATATTTTCTCATAACCGTGACGTTTTTATCCTTATCGGCTTGTGGAAGCGCTAATAAAGTTGGAACAGGCGATCAAAGCCGAAAAGATGATCAAACCCAATCCGCCATAACCCCAAATAATTCTGGTTGGAAAACCATTGAGACCGTAAGTGAGCGAAATATCATTGCCAAACTTGAACAAACAGTAGAAGAAACACCAAAATGGAATCAAACTGTACAAAAAGTAAAAGAAAGCGATGACTTCAAACAAGGTTTATACGGAAAACCCACTGATGATCAAGCAATTGAAATGGCTATTCAAACCGTTGTTGGAAAGACGGTTATACCGCTCCTGGAAGAAATATATGAAGGTTACAAAGGTTTAGATGAAGCGGGAGTTGTCTTTTATGATAGAAAGAGCATGGGAGCGGAGCAATCTGGATTCTGGATTGGCATTAAAGAACCAGATGACAGATTGAAAAAATTCATAACAGAAATGCAGAAGAAGATAGATGCTGGAGAAATAAAAGCAAAATATCTTCATATTTTCTATACTCCTTATACGACAGCTGAGAACAACCTTTTAACGGATAAAGTAAATGAAAAAGTGAGGGCTATTGTAAAAAATCATGAGACACCGGATCGCTTAGCTGGTGGAGTATCGGTGGACACCATAACCGGGAATATTGAAATTGAACATAACTTTCTCACTGAAGAGCAAAAAAAAGGATTGTCTAATGCTTTTCCAACTCGGAAGGTTGTCTTTCATCAGCAAGGTAGGCTTGTTCCTAAGAAAGGAGAGAAGGACACAACTTATCCTGAAGAAACATACTCAAAGAATCCTTCAAAAGAAGGAGAATACGTTATGAGTCTTGGAGATAAGGGTATGCTGCTTATTTCTGCTCAGTCAACGGACTTTAGTGAAACGGGAGGCGAGAAGGAATTTTATTCAGCTACAAGATATAAGTTTCCAAAAGCCTCTCAAAAATTACACGTTGGCCAAAGGGTGAAAGTAGAAGCATCCGGACCCATCATGGAATCCTATCCTGGTCAAGGAACGGCTCTCTATGTGGACGTTCTTCCGGAATATAAGCCTCATCAAGCAGATTTGTCGGAATCCAAAGTGGTCCAGTTGGGGATCAAAAAAGCGGAGGATAATCAAAACCATCATATCCTTTCAATCCGGGACCTGTCTTATAATAAAAAAGCAGATCAGTGGACCATTATTTTCGTCAGGGATAAAGAAGTAATCGAGGTTGTCATCCCTGATGAGAAAATGTAGGTAACCAGAAAAAGAGTTCATGGACTCGATCTCCACGAACTCTTTTATCATCAATACAATCTCTTAAATCCATCAAACTTGGAGCTCCAATATGAGTCACTCAAACTAGTAATCTCGACGCCGTTGTCACCTGCATGGATGAATTGATTATCGCCTAAATATATCCCCAGGTGGGAGATTCCCTTTTTATAGGTATTCTCAAAGAATACTAAATCGCCGGCTTTTGGACTGTCAACATAATAGGACCGGCTGTAGTAGCCTTCACTAGAGTACCTTTTCATTGTTTGGCCGGCCTGCTTATGGACGTAATAAATGAATCCGCTGCAATCAAAGCCCGCAGGTGTCGTGCCACCCCATACATAAGGAGTGCCTAGTAGTAATTTTGCCTGAGTGATTACATCAGTACTGCTCTGTGGCAAACTTCCGGGGGTGGAAGAATTGATAGAACGACCAATAGAAAGAACCTGACCAGCGAAAATGCGATCATTCGTTAAGCTATTCCATGTTTTTAAGTCCTGTAAAGAGACTGTAAATCGATTGGCGATGGCTGATAAAGAATCTCCAGGCTGTACGGTATATTTCCTGGTTTCTGTCGTCGTTTCGGGAATGGTGTGTTTCTCTTCCGTTTGGCCAACTGTCGTATTGACTGTTTTCAACTGCTGACCGATATAAATCGTATCCTTTGTCAAACCATTCAGATCTTTAATCTGCTGAATAGTCATGCCAAGCCCTGCGCTGATATGGGATAAAGTATCACCTGATTTTACTGTGTATGTAGCTGTTTGCTGAGTAACGGGCTGACTCGGTTCATATGTATCGGGTGATGAAGAACTGTTCGATACACTCAGTTTCTGTCCTGGAAATATCAAATGATTAGTCAAATTATTGCGTTTCATCAGTTCTGTAACAGACATAGAGTGTAAGTTTGCGATCTTTCCAAGAGTATCACCGGACTTAACCTCATATGATCTGGTTTGCACAGTGATGGGTTTAGGCAGATCAGTTTTTGGTTTGGTTTGAGGAAGAGAGCTTGTTTGGACAATCTTTAGCACTTGGTTTGGAAATATAGCATCTCTCGACAAGTTGTTCAATGCTTTTAAATCATTCACATTTGTATTATATTTTTTTGAGATCGACCATAAAGATTCTCCAAACTCGACTTTATGGGTGCTGGCTGAAGCATGTGCAATGAAACTGGAAGATAAAATTGCCGTTGTCGTCACTGTTACGATCGCTTTTTTCAATTGTCTGTTCTCCTTTTCAACATGGAATATTGGTTGATTCCGACATCTTTTATCATATAGTGGAAGATTATAGTATTAATTAGAATATATCATAAAAGAATGTTGGGAAGTCTAAATTTTTTGAAAGTTAGGGTAGGAAAAAGGGATTATATATCATGTTATTTCTTTATATGTGAAGATTCTAAAGAAGGAGTTTCTGGCTCTAATTAAAGACCCTGAGTTTTTTAAGTGAAGATGGGTGTATGAGGAGTGAGAGATTTAAAGCAATAAATGGATGAAAAAAACGCCTGGAGATTTCTCCAAGCGTTTTGTACTGTATATTCAATTAAACCTTAGCTGTTTCCTTTTCGCGCTCAATCACTGCCAAACGCTCTGCCACTTCTTCTTCCGTCAAACCATGTTCCATAACATAGCGGTTTTCAGGACTCGTGCGGCACTCATGTGAGCAGCTTCTCATATATTTATGCTCATTTTCTTCGGAGCAAAGGATCTTTCGGTTACAAGGTGGGTGTGCACAGTTTACGTAGCGCTCGCAAGGTTCGCCAGTGTAGAAATCTTTCCCTACGACAACGTGCTCTGTCTGATTGACAGGAACACCGATGCGCTCGTCGAATACGTAAAGCTGACCGTCCCACAGTTGACCTTTTACTTCAGGGTCTTTACCGTAAGTTGCGATACCTCCGTGCAGTTGTGCAACATTCTCAAAGCCTTCTTTTACTAACCAGCCTGAGAATTTTTCACAGCGGATACCACCAGTGCAATACGTGATGATTTTCTTGCCTTCTAATTTATCTTTATTGTCGCGGACCCAGTTCGGGAGGTCACGGAAGTTTTTGATATCCGGCTTCACGGCTCCTCTGAAGTGTCCCAATTCATATTCATAGTCGTTACGTGCATCAAGAAGGATTGTATCTTCCCGCTGGATCTGTTCAAAGAAATCCTTTGGCTCAAGGTATTCACCAGTAAGCTCATTCGGATTTACGTCATCCTCAAGACGAAGAGTCACAAGCTCTGGACGATGCTTCACTTTTAATTTCTTGAACGCATGACCGTCTGTTTCGTCGATCTTGAATACAGTGTCCTTGAAATGAGGATCCTGTCTCATCGCTTCCATATACGCATCCGTCTGCTCGATCGTTCCTGAGCATGTTCCGTTGATTCCTTCAGATGAAATCAGGATGCGTCCCTTCAGGCCAAGGTCCGAGCACAGTTGTTTGTGCTGGGCAGTGACTTCCTCCGGGTTCTCAATGTCTACATAGTTGTAATACAGTAGTACTCGGTAATCTCTCATGTTTATTTCCACCTATCGATATATATTTGCAAGATATAATCTTAGGATTCAGTTCCTTATTACTCTTACGATGTACTATTATAACAAATTTTTATGAAATTGCATCATATGTGGGGGAGAAAAGATGGGGATTGTGAGGAAAAGGTGGTGGATATTGGGTTGGAAGGGTCATTGTGGCGGTATCTGAGGGAGATGTGACAAATTCAGGGTGAACTCCTTAAGGACATGCCTTACTAAAGAATATAAATACATTAAATTTGTAAAAATGGATAGGATTTGAAACAATGAAACTAACAAGAAAATAAACAAGGGGTGTCACTACATATGCTCAAAAAATTCATGCTGCTTGGTCTCTTTGTTGCACTCACTCTAATGGTCGCAGGTTGTCAGGAAAAGGTTCAGCCGGATGATCGGCTGCAGGAATACGCGGATCTTTGGAATAAAGGGAAGTTTGATAGTATGTTCTCAGACTACGTACAGACTTCAACCAAAGATACATACAAAAAAGAAGATTTCATTACAAGATATAAAGACATCTATAAAGATCTGGAAGTGAAGGATGTAAAAGTAACCTTCAAAAAGCCTGATAAAGAGGTGGACTGGGATAAAGAAACAAAAGCCAAGTTCCCCATGACCATTTCGTTTAAAACTCTCGCCGGTGAGGTTTCGTATAAAAAAGATGTAACGTTGACAAAAGAAAAGAAGAACGACGATGAAAATTGGTTCGTGGATTGGGACCCTTCGTTCATCCTGCCGGAAATGGAAAAGGGGGACAAGGTCGGAGTGGAAAGTATTTCTGCCAAACGCGGGGAGATCCTCGACCGGAATCAGCAGCCCCTTGCAGTTAACGGGGAAGCCTTTGAGTTAGGGATTGTCCCGAAAGAGTTCAGTGACAATGATTTGAGCAAGCTGTCATCCTTACTGAATTTATCACCAGAACTAATAAAGAGTAAACTGGACGCAAGCTGGGTGAAGCCTGACTATTTTGTCCCAATTAAAAAAATTGCCTTAAAAGAGCGTCCTCTCGCATTGGAAGTAATTGAACTGGACGGGCTTTACTCCAAACGGGTGCCTGCAAGGGAATACCCATACGGAGAAGCCACCGCCCATCTCACCGGTTACATTGGAAAGCTTACAGCAGAGAAACTGGAGAAGCTGAAAGACAAAGGCTATACCACTCAATCCTTGATGGGCTTAAGCGGAGCAGAGGAAGTGTATGAAGATCAACTCCGTGGCAAAGACGGGCAGCGCATTTATCTGAAGAAAAAAGATTCTGAAGACACCGTCACCGTAGCCGAACAACCCGTACAGGATGGGAAAAACATCACACTCACCATTGATGCCGAGATGCAAAAGAAAATTTACGCACAGATGAAGAATGAGGCGGGTACGGCAGCCGCCATCAATCCACAAACGGGAGAAGCGCTGGCCCTTGTCAGCACCCCTGCCTATGATCCGAATGAATTCGTTTTGGGGATGTCTGCAGAAAAATATAAGAAGCTTGCCGACGATCCGAAAAAACCGCTCCGGAACCGATTCCAGCTTGCCTATTCACCGGGATCCACAATGAAGGGCATCACAGCATCCGTCGGCCTGAAATCCGGCAAGCTTGATCCTAAAAAAATCTATGATATCCCGGGGAAGAAGTGGCAAAAGGATGAGTCATGGGGGAATTATAAAGTGGTCCGAGTTTTTGACAATGAGAGCAAAGTGGATTTGGAAAGCGCCCTTAAATTCTCGGATAACATCTATTTTGCACGGGTCGGACTGGATATGGGTGCCGAGACATTTATTGCAGGCTTGAAGGATTTCGGCTTTGGCGAAGAGGTCCCTATGTCTTACCCGATCTATAAATCACAGGTTTCAAACGACGGGGAAATCTCCAAAGAAGTCCAGCTGGCCGATTCTGCTTTCGGTCAAGGGGAAGTGCTGATGAGTATCGTTCACATAGCAAGTGCATACGGCGGGATCATCAACGATGGCACAATGATGGAACCAAAACTCCTGAAGGATGAAGAACAAAATGTGTGGAAGAAAGACCTGCTTTCAAAAGAACAGGCAGACATGATGAAAACGAATTTTCGAAAAGTGGTCACAGAAGGCATCGCCGGAAAAGCGAGTGTAGAAGGTAAAGCGATCGCCGGTAAGACCGGTACGGCAGAGATCAAATCGGAGCAGGGAACGAAAGGCAAGGAAAATGGAGTGTTCGTTTCCTATGACCAGAATGACCCGTCCATTGTTCTTGCCATGCTCCTTGAAGATGTTCAGGATGAGGGTGGAAGCACCCATACCGTCCAAGTGGCCAAGAAGTTTTATGATAGTTGGAAATAAAGAGGAAGAGAGGGGCAGATGCTCCTCTCTTTTTCAATGGTCAAGGGAAAGCGCAAAAAATCCCCAAAGACCTCCTTTGGGGATTAAAGTGTTTATAAGGCTGTGACCATTCCCCCATCAACGACCAATGATTGCCCGGTTATATAGGTATTGGCATCCGAAACAAGGAAGGCAATCACCCTGGCGAACTCATCCGGCTCACCATATCGTCCTAGAGGGATCGCTTTCTCACTCATGCTCTTCAGCTCGTCCAGGGTCATATTCCGTTTCTCAGCGTTTAGTTGATCCAGCTCCGCCACCCGGTCCGTTGAAATTCTTCCGGGACCGACCGTGTTGATGAGAATATGATCCTGGGCGAGTTCCCTTGATAAGCTTTTTGATAACCCGACCATTCCGGTCCTGAACGTGTTAGATAGAATAAGGCCGTCAATGGACTGCTTCGTGGAAGAAGAGGCGATATTCACGATCCGCCCACCATTATTCCTTTTCATATGAGGAATGACCTCCCTGATTGTTCGAATATAGCTGAGGAGGTTCAGTTCAAAGGCATATTGCCAATCGTCATCCTCGAACTTTTGAAATCCTCCCGCCGGCGGACCCCCGGTATTGTTGACGAGAATATCCACTCCACCCAGTTTCGATACCGCTGCTTCAAAGAGGGACCGGATATCTTCGGGCTTCGTCATATCACATGTCGTGTAATGAATGTGCTGATTCCCGGTTAAGTCAATGATTTCATTTGCGGTCTTTTGAAGCTCTTCTTCATTTCTGCTGGAAATAAGCACTCGGGCACCTTCTTTCGCCAGTTCCAGTGCCGTGGCTTTTCCTAAACCTTTACTTGATGCGGTCACTATGACTGCTTTATCTTTTAATCCGAAATCCATTTTCATCCACCTCATTTAATTGGGAATATAAATGCATTAGAACTGTATTTCTTCTAATCTTGCGTTGGTTCCTTCCAAGTCAAATTCTTCCGGATCGTGATCCGCAAACCTTTCCCTGAAGAACATCACTTCCTCATCTTTTTCATAGGGGTTTAATAATACCTCTAATACATGCTGATAATGATGTATGCCCCCACTATCTTCTATAGGACAATTTCGTTTTCCTTTAAGGCACACTGGAAAGTTCAATTTTTGATCCTCTGATATTTTCTCGAGGAGGATCTGATGCTGCCAATTGTCACCAAAATCATAGGTGTAAGAAATCTTATCATTCTCTTCATCCAACACATTTCCAAGGATCGCTTTACTGGAGTCATAAGTCCGATTTGCATCAAATTCATATTCTTCGTGAGGAAATTCAAACTCACCATGTCCAGTATCAAAAGAGTATAAATGTGAATGAGTCCAGCCCATTGTAGCTTGTATAACATGATGAAATTGATGGAGGGAAAGAGTATTGGGGATGAGTACCCGTCTCCATATGGGCGGTTTTGCGCCTTTTAAAGAAATTTTCACCTGAAAGGTCTTTTTCTTCACGGGTTGTATGACTTCTCTTTCTACCATTGGGTCAGTTCCATTTGGAAGAATTTGAGTTAATACTGGTTCGTGGAATTGTTCGATAAGCGCAGATTGGAGTCTTTTCTGGTCTTGAGGTGGCAATGCTCTATAGACTTCCGAGGTTTTCAGCTTAGTGATGAGACTTTGCAGGAGATCTTCATGATTTAGCATAATTTTCCTCCTTGGGTTATCATCGTTGCTAATAGTATAAGGGGTGAAGATCTTTCTTGTGATCCCAGTTTTCTTTCACCAAAATTGTGATGTTGTCTTGGGTATCCTGCTGGTTTTCTTCAAGTACGTTCATTCTGGATTCGAGCTTGTCCATGCGGTTTTCGAGTTTCTCCATACGATTTTCCAACCCGTCCATGCGTGTTTCCAATCGTTCAAAGCGAATATTCACATTTGATTCAAATCGGGTCATTTGTTCCTGTAACTCTTTAATGGTTTGTAAAATCTGATCCATCGCATTTTTCATCTCCTTATGCCATAATTGTAACACAGAATCTGGGAATAGTACCTTCACAATCACTGGAAAAAATCTTATCCGGACATACGGTTTTGCTTTTAAATATGGTAATATAAGAAAATGTAAAGAGAGATAACAAACGAACTATATTACATAGAGTTAGGAGAATGATCAATGAGTAAAACACTAATTTTCGGACACAAAAACCCGGACACAGATACGATCACATCGGCACTGGTTTATGCTGATTTGAAATCAAAAATCGGGATGGACGTGGAGCCGGTTCGTCTAGGTGAAGTAAACGGTGAAACACAGTATGCCCTTGATTACTTTAAAGTCCAAGCACCACGTTTGGTAGAAAAGGTTGCGGCTGAGACGGATACGGTCATCCTGGTTGACCACAACGAGCGCCAGCAAAGTGCTGAAGACATCGAAGAAGTACGCGTTCTTGAAGTCATCGATCATCACCGCATCGCGAACTTTGAAACTTCAGATCCCCTTTATTACCGTGCTGAGCCGGTTGGATGTACAGCAACGATCTTAAATAAGATCTACAAGGAAAAAGGAGTGGAGGTCACGAAGGAAATGGCTGGATTGATGCTTTCCGCTATCATCTCGGACTCTCTGTTATTCAAATCTCCAACATGCACGGACGAAGATGTAGCGGCAGCAAATGAACTGGCTGAAATCGCAGGAGTTGACCCACAAGTATACGGTCTGGAAATGCTGAAGGCAGGCGCCAACATGAGCACAAAATCAGTCGCTGAACTTGTGACCCTTGATGCCAAAGAATTCTCCATGGGTACCGCGAAAGTGGAAGTGGCTCAAATCAACGTTGTCGATGTGAATGACGTATTCGGACGTCAGCCAGAAGTCGAAGCGGCCATGGAAACGATGATCAAGGAAAAAGGACTGGATCTGTTCCTTCTTGTCGTGACGGACATCCTGGAAAACGACTCAACGGCTCTTGCCCTTGGAAGCAAAGCGGCTGAAGTGGAGAAGGCGTTCAACGTCACACTTCAAAACAACACGGCCCTATTAAAAGGCGTGGTATCCCGTAAGAAGCAGATCGTACCTGTGTTGACGGATGCGATGAAATAATGATGGTGAAGGAGCAGTCTTTGGACTGCTCCTTTTTTTAGGCGTTAGTGAAGAAAGGGAGACGATTAAATGAACTTCAAAAAAATCCACCACATCGCGATCATTTGCTCGGACTTTGCGAAATCTAAAGACTTTTACGTCAATAAACTTGGCTTTGAGATCAAGCAGGAGATCTACAGAGAAGAAAGAGATTCCTATAAACTCGACCTTATGTTAAACGGTGAATATATTATTGAACTCTTTTCGTTCCCTGATGCTCCTGAAAGGCCGAGTTATCCTGAAGCGCAAGGACTTCGTCATTTAGCTTTTGAAGTGGATGATCTTAAGGCGTCTGTGGAGGAACTGAATGAAAGAGGCATTATAACTGAAGAAATTAGGACAGATCCTTATACCCATAAACAGTTCACCTTCTTTGAAGATCCCGATGGACTTCCATTGGAAATATACGAAAGGTAGTTTTGAGGTCCGTCCCTCAAAAAAAGAGCACTTCCCACAAGGAGAAGTGCCGTCTAAAGGTATTGTAATTTGTCGTTAATTCTATTAAATCATATCTTGAGATGGGATGATTTCTTGTTAATGATTCATTTACACTAAAAAAATGGTGGGAAGCTTGTAAATATCTTTATTTCCTACATAAATATAAAGATATTAATATTTATCAGTAGCTCATTTTATAAAATAGTGAATAAGAGGTTCGTCCCTCTACAAAAAAAAGAGCACATCCCACAAGGGGAAATGCCATCAAAAGGTATTGTAATTTGTCGTTAGGTTTATTAAAACATAGATTTTATATCTATGTATTTACGGTCTGAGTCTATTAGGGACAGGATATGAAGATTTACCTAAAGATAATGCTCGTTTTTCTGGTAATATATAAATATATTAATATTTGTGGAGCGTGGGTGTATGGACTATTCGGTTATCGGAAAAAAGATCAAAGAGTTGAGGAAAGGTGTTCAATTGACGCAAGGAGAGTTAGCTGAAGGGATATGTACTCAAGCCCTCATCAGTCGTATTGAAAAAGGGGATATTTACCCAAGTGCGACTGCTCTTTATCAAATTTCTAAGAAACTGGGTGTCGATGTGAACTATTTCTTTGAAATTGGGACAACCCCCCGCCTTGATTATGTTCAGGAAGTAGAAAGGCAACTACGGAAGTTAAGGGTAAAGCATCATTACGAAGAAATGATGGATATTGTGAAAGTGGAGGAGAAGAACCCCATATTTAACCAAACTGACTTCAATAGTCAGCTTCTCTTGTGGCATAGAGCGATTTATACACAAGAAGTATTGAAAGATAAAGTGACTGCCAGAATTCTTCTGCATGAAGCCCTTGGCTTAACCTATGATCATAAGAAAGCTTTGTCAGAGAGAGAAATGGAGATCATGCTAAGTTTGGGTGTCATTGATTTTTCAGAGGAAAATTACGATGGGGCTCTTAAATATTATGAGCAGGTTAAGAATGGATTGAAAGGAAGTAAGCAACTTCACGATAAAGCTATAAAGACGCGTTTATTGTATAATATTGCCCGCCTCTATACACGACTGGAGAGATATGAAAAGTCGAACGAAAATTGTAAAGAAGCCATTCGTTGGAGTATTAACGAAGAGAATATGTATGCATTAGGCCATCTACATTATCATGTAGGATACAATTATGAACTTCTAAAGCAATATCAAAAAGCACTTCCTTACTTTGAAAAAGCTATCCTGATTTTTGAACTGCAGGATGAACATGTTTACCTTGATTACCTTAGAAAGAGGAAAGAAGGATTAATCTCCCGGGTTCAAAATACATAACGGTGTTGAAGCCAACGTTTGTTTCCAATCTTGTCACATACATTATCCCGATCTCTCATATGGATAAGTATAGACTGGCTAGTGAGAGGTGAAAAGATGAGAAGGAAGAGTCCGGTTCCACTAATCATTGGGGTAGGTGTCCTCATCCTCATCGGGGCGGCTCTTTTCATGTTTATAGGGAAAAGCCAAGAACCTGAAACACCAGAAGAAGTAATCAAGCAATTTTATGACTTTGAGAAAGAAGGGGATTTCGGTAATGCATGGGAATTGTTTCATCCGGAGATGAAAACCCTGTTTCCAAAGTCCACTTATATACAAACGAAAAATCATGTGTTTTTGGGTCACATGGGTGTAGATGAATTTGAAGTGAATATCGGGAAAATTGAAAGGCTAAAGAAATTCATTTTCAATCAAGATGGACTGACATTTAGAAATGTGAGAAAGGCCAAAGTCGACTTGATTTTTCAAAGCCAGTTTGGCGAGCTGGTCATAAGCCAGAATTGCTATGTAGCTTTGGAAGAGGGTAAATGGAGGGTGTTGTGGAATTATAATTTCTAAGAGTAATATCAATCTGCTGGGAATGAGAGGGAACACCATTTAGGTGACAAGGTGCATGATTGTTGAAAACAAAAAAGAGGCTGGGACAAAAGGGTTTCAGCTAAAGAAAAATCCGAACGAGTGGTTTGATAAAAACCTAACTCGTTCGGATTTTTGATTTTTAGTGCTAAAGCTTAATCTATACATCAACAGCGGTATAACACGTGATCTAATTGTTCGTCTTTAGAGTGTATAGATTTAGTTATGTCCCAGCCTCTTTTTATGTCTATTCCAAGTCTTCCCCAATAATTCGTACTTCACGTTCCAGCTCTACATCAAATTTTTCCTTTACCGTCTTTTGTACATGTTCGATCAGGGAGATGTAATCCTGTGCAGTGGCGTTGTCTTTATTTACAATGAATCCTGCGTGCTTGGTTGATACTTCGGCACCGCCGAAATTCGTTCCTTGTAGCTCGCTGTCCTGGATGAGTTTCCCTGCAAAGTATCCTGGGGGACGCTTAAATACACTTCCGCAAGAAGGAAATTCAAGAGGCTGTTTGGATTCCCTTTTAAATGTCAAATCATCCATGACAGCTTTGATTTCTTCATAATCACCAGGCTTTAGGCTGAAGGTTGCTTCCAGTACAATATCGCCTTTTTCAGAGATATTACTGTGACGGTAATCGAGTTCTAACTCGGCCGCTGTACGCTTCACCAAATTGCCCTTACGATCAACAACATAGCAATAGTCCAACACATCGCTGATTTCACCACCATAAGCACCCGCGTTCATAAATAAAGCGCCGCCGACAGTACCCGGGATACCGCAGGCAAATTCCAATCCGGAAAGCTTTTCCGCTAATGCCCTTCTGGATACATCGATGATGGCAGCTCCACTTTGTGCTACCAGCTGTGAACCATTTGATTTTATCTCATCAAAGTTTTTAAGATGAAGGACAATTCCCCTGATTCCCCCATCTTTTACAATCAGGTTAGATCCGTTGCCAAGTAAGGTAAATGGATAATTTTCTTCATTGGAAAGCTTTACAACTTCTTGAACTTCTTCATATGTGGTGGGTGTCACGAAAAAGTCTGCTTTTCCGCCAAGCTTTGTATATAAATGGTTTCTAAGCATTTCATCGGTCTTAACATTCTCCGGTGCAACGACACTGGTCAGTCTTGTTAATAATTTCTTTTTATCGATCATCTAAATCAGTCCTATTTAAAAGTTAGTATTCATTTTAAAACCATCACTTTCATTATATGCCTAACTGGGCTGAAAGTTAAACCTTTTGAATAGAAATCAAGCCTTTTACCCTAATAAGGAAGTGATATCAAAAAAACACCATTACAACGAATTGTAATGGTGTTGGTCGTTAGTTGGACGTATTTGATTCAATAAGGAATTCGTCAACAGCAACCCAAATGGCTTCCTTGAGGAGACTGTCCTTCTTATTGATGTCATTGATAAAGTATGAATCTAATCGTTCTTTTACTTTGGAACCCACTTTTTCAGGGGAGGCTTTTAATGTATAATCACTCCATTCTTGATCCCAAATGTAGACAATTAATGAAATGATTTCACCTTTTTCTTTAACAGACAGGGTTGAATAGTCAAATCCGTTCCAATGATAAAACTCATCATATTGGAGTCGTAAGAACATTTCTTCAACGAAATCTTCTAATGATTGCGTCTTGGACGTGTTATCAGCGTAAGTAAGGGTTACCGACTCATAGCTATTTACCAGCGTTACTTGATTTAAATTTTCCACCGAGTTAATGCCGATGACATTCAATGCATTCTCAAAATAAAGATCCTGTTCAATAAGGAAGAAATAGATCCATTTAGCTGCTGCTGCTCTGGTACCATAAGAAACAGGCATGAATTGACCATCCAAATTTCCTTCGGCAAAACCAATTTGCTCTGCGAAGGATACATAAGGATAGGCGGTTCTGGAAATAGAACTCTCATCAGTGAACTCTGAATCGAAGTTAAGTAGCTGTGAAAAGTCTTCCATACCCATGGCTCTCATGAACATGATGATCATTTCTTGTCTGGTGATAGGGGAGTTGGAACCAAAATATCCAGGTTTTTTCCCATTGGCAATGCCAGCGTCAATCAGTGCTCCCACAAAAGGCCTTACGCGTTCTGGAACATCTGTAAAGCTTGAGGCTGAATCTGCGTTTAAAGGCAAATCCAATGCCAGGGAAAGCATTTTAGCAAAGTCACCTCGTTTAATGGTTGAATTAGGTCGATAGGTACCATCTGGAAAGCCATCAATAATCTTCTCAGATCCTAATACCTCAATATAATCTTTGGCGAATGTATTTTGAATATCTGTAAACGAAGAAGCGCTTGCTGGTGTTACAAGTAGTTGGGTCAAAAGAATAAGAACAGATAAAGGCAATAATAACTTCTTTGCCAATTATTTCACCTCTCAAAATAGTTTCTACTAATTTTGTCATTCTTTAAAAATCATACCAAAAATCAATGTATTTTCAACTAGGTAAATAGTGATGATTATCATAAGTCCTAACAGTTATAACGTGAGTACCACAAAGAGAGAGTTAAAGTATTTGTAATATATTCATAAATTTACCACTTTTTATTCGGGTATCATCTGTTTACCTGTCACTATAGATATGTTTAACTAGTCATTGAATGTAAAATAATTGAAACACTAATGAAAAGAGGCGAAATAATTGAGGAAAATTACGACATTATTGCTGCTGATTTCCCTTCTTATATCTATAGCAATTCCCATTTCGGCGGCAATGTTAACGGACATTGACAACCATTGGGCAAAAGAAGAGATTAATGCATTGGTAGAGAAAGAGATTATTAATGGTTATCCTGACCATACATACAGACCAAACGCCAATGTGACACGTGGACAATTTGTAGCGTTTCTGGTTCGGGCATTAAACTTACCAAAGGGGAACTCTGGATTTGTTGATGTTAAAGCGGGAAACAATCTTTATGAGGAAATCAATGCGGCTAAAAAAGCCGGGATCATTCAAGGTACAGTGGAAGGCAAGGCCTTACCAAATGTGAATATTACTAGAGCGGATGCAGCGGTTATGCTTGATAGGGCACTTCAATATAAAGGAGATTTCAATGAAGGGGCTGATTTGAGCTTTACAGATGCAGGCTCAGTACCTCAGTATGCGTTAGAAGCATTTCAGCGTGTCGTTCATTATGGTTTCGTTCAGGGAACCAAGGAAAATACATTAGACCATTCTTCAACTGCTACTCGTGCTGAATCTGCAGTATTTATATACCGTTTATATACGTTTCTATTAGAAAAAGGATTACTGGATGGGGGATCTGAGGAACCGGGTGAACCTGGGGAGTCCGTGAATCTCTCGCCATCTGAAGTCCAACTTACGATGGCGAGCGGGGAAAAAGTACGAGTTCGGATGAACACCGGGGGGGTTCCATTATCCTATTATAAAAAAAGAGTAAATGATCATCTTCGTTCCGTGGACACTCATTATTATTACAAAATGGGTAATACTTCGGCGCCCCTTGGTGAACTTCGGGTAACCCTGAGGACTCTGGACAATGGCGATACCTTTGTCTTTACGAAATTCATTCATAATGGTGACAATACCTACTCGGCTTCGGTCATATTACCTTTTAAAGATGCAAGCTCTTACAGTTTAAAGAAAATGGAGGAGTACGGGACCATCACCCATGAGCATAACAATACGTTTGGAGTCGATCCGACTACCCACCCTATTGGATTATTGACGTTACAAAATGCTGATGGACTCACCAATAGTGTGATGCTGAGTAAAAGTTATACATCTATTCAGCGTGAGAAAGTGTACGCTAACGGCCAAAAATCCGTCATCCGGGAATTTGACGAAGAGCTTGAGAGTTATAAGATTCAAAAAGATCAGTCAGGTATTTATGCTGTACTGAACATGAAAGTCCTCAGCAAGGGGATTTCTGAAAATTGGGCCCTTGTCTCTAAGGAAAAACTATTTAAAGAACAACAATACATCGACTATTGGTTTGAACGCAGTGTAGATGAATATCGATCCATCAATAAATGGCTTACAGCTGACGGGGCTTACTCAAAGTTGCCCTGGTCCATTGAACCCGGTTACAAATTAGGTTACGGACGAAATATCGGTGCCATGCAAGGAGGGATTTATCTTAGGGCATATACAGGTTCTGAAGAAAGATATTTCTACAATCTTGTTCTTAATTCCATTGCCGATCTTGATGTCTTTACAGGTGGGTCCCTTACAAAAGGAGATGTGCCTGTATTCAAAACAGAATACACAAGTACTTGGTTGAAAAATGCGTACGGTACAACCGCGCCATATATCGACACTCGACATAATGAGAATACGGCTCTTTTCTTAAAGAATGCTGGAGAAGCACTGAATATATCAAAATTAAGTAATGCCAATATAAGGTACGCAGATTTCTTAGTGAATCAGAAAGAAATTGGTAATATTATTCCCATTACCGTATCAAGTCATTTAATAGCGGATTATTATGCTCCAGGCAGTAAAACAACCCATGTATCCTTAAATCACGCTTTAGGGGAAATGCGTTTCCTTATTGAAACCTATCGTCAGACAGGCGATGATAAGTACTTTAAAACAGCACGTCAATTAAAGGCTGGAATCGAGAACCTATACCCTCAATGGATACGTGATGATGGAAATCTTTGGTATCAGGTGAATGGGGATAAAGTGTTTAATGGGACGGACTATCCTACTCTGACTCTAGTAGATTTATTGTTAAGTCAAAAATTGTTCGAGGAAATTTCATACCCAAGAAGTTCTATTTTTGATGAGATGATCAAATCGAAGACCACGTACTTAGTTAACGAGAACCATCCTTTCAAAGGAAATGAGTTAGAACTTCTGCGGGAACAAGGGTTTGGTTATTTAGTAGAAAGCTATGGAAATGTGAAAGCCTCTTCTATTCCTTTAGATAAAGATACTCTGGATTTATTAGCTGAATAACCATATTTATTTTCCACAGAGAGACTGGCTTCTAACTTAGGAAGCCAGTTTTTTCTTGGTTTTAAATGGAAGGTTATCAACGCGCTAAATATTACTAATTTGGAGCCGATATAATGCATGTCACATGAAACAGGATTAACTTCACCAAGTCGAAAAACTTGAAAATCGATCCAAATAATGATAGAAGTCCCAATAGTAGTGTGGTAAAATGTAGAAAAATATCGAAAGGGGCAACAAATCTCTTGAAACGCTTTCTTCTTATGTCGATTTTGTCACTCGCAGTCATTGTTGCGTTTTCAAACGTATCACCCAAGTCAACGTACGCATCAACATTCCCGGATGTAGGAGATTCCCACAGAGCCAAGGACGAAATATATTACTTAGCCACTGGTAAAATAGCAAATGGAGATCAGAATGGTTATTTCCATCCTGACAAACAAGTTACAAGAGCAGAAGCGGCGGCTTTAATCGGGCGTGCGATTCAGCTTAATGGGGCACAGAAGAGAACGGAATTCAAAGATGTAGGCAGTCAGCATTTTGCTTCAGGTTATATACAGGAGGCGGCAGATAAAAAGATCATTACAGGTTATTCAGATGGTTCGTTCAAGCCTAATGCTCCCGTTGCGAGGGGAGAGATGGCTTTATTAATAAGCCGGGCCTTTGGCTATCAATCTACTACCATCAGTTCTGCGTCTGCCCAGTTAATTGATAGAGGAATCGCTCAAGGAATGTCTGATGGTTCGTTCGGAACGACACAGTCAATTAAGCGTTCGGATTTCTCGGTTTTCTTATCAAGAAGCATCAATGCCAAAATGCGACTGGCAGGTCAGGAGCCAACCTTCTCTAAAGTTCAATACGTTACGACGAATAACTTAAACTTCAGAGATGGACCTTCTACTTATTACTCCATATTGGGAAGTTTTGATAAAGGAAAAGAAGTAAAGGTTGGATATGAAATCGGAGAATGGGCCTTTATTCAGGCAGATGGAAAAGAAGGTTTCGTACATACCGCTTATTTATCCTCTAAGAAGGTTTCAGATATTGAAGATCTGTTAGCTGACAAAACAATTATCATTGATCCAGGTCATGGCTATCCCGATAATGGAGCTTCAGGATTCGGTTTAAAGGAAAGTTTTGTCGTTTTAGACACAGGTATGAGGGTAAAGGGATACTTGGAGAAGTCACCTTTTAACTTTGCAATGACAAGGGAGAGCGATAAGAAGATTGAGCTTCAGGATCGTGTTACCTTTGCAAGAGAGAAGGGCGGAGATATCTTTGTAAGTATCCATGCAAATTCTTTTAATGGAACTGCACATGGAACGGAGTCTTACTATTTTCAGTCAGCTGCATATAATCCATACGTAAATCAGAGCAAGGCCCTGGCTACTTACCTTCAAAATAGGTTGGTCCAAAGTTGGGATGCTTATGATCGCGGCGAGAAGAATGGGAATTTCCATGTTTTACGCGAGAATACAATGCCTGCTTCATTAGTGGAACTTGGATTTATCGACCAAAAAGAAGATAATGCTAAATTGGCATCCCCATCCTATAGGCAAAATGCCGCTAAAGCCATATATTTAGGTATTCTCGATTACTATTATCACTATGAAAATCTAAAGGGTATCGATTATTTATACCAGGAATTACAAGCCACACCATCACCTAAATTACATTAAACTACTGATATAGGAGTCTATTAAGACTCCTTTTTTTATAAAAGGGGATGAGGGAATGAAGAAGGTATTTAAAGTGATAGTCGTGAGTTTACTTTTACTTTATTTAGTACCCACAACAGTATTTGGTCAAACTGAAACTAGAGAAAAATACATATTGTTTCTAAATGACAATGGTAAAGAAATCATTCAACACCATCCAGAATTGCAAATTGAGAAAGAGTTTTCATTCATACCGGCAATATCTGTATGGGCAACCGCTGGGCAAGTTCGTTCTCTTCAGGATCAAGGAATTATCAAAGAAGCTCAAAAAGAACAAACATATAATGTAAGCAACCAAACGACTCCGTGGGCGTTTGAGGAGATGAACGTCACTAACGAGGTTAGAACAAACTTGACCGGTAAGGGTGTTAAAGTAGCCGTATTGGATACCGGGATTGATCAAACCCATCCTGACTTGAAAATTGCAGGAGGAATATGTGTACTAAAAACAAATTGTACGGATGGATACCAAGATGATAATGGTCATGGTACGCATGTAGCCGGGATTATTGCTGCCCAAAATAATAATATTGGAATCGTTGGGGTAGCTCCGGATGTATCGTTATATGGGATTAAAGTTCTCGATTTTACTGGGACAGGGACCTCTACAACCATCATTTCCGGAATAGAGTGGGCAATCCGGCAGGATATTGATGTGCTAAATATGAGTTTTACCACTACAGTGAACGACCCTGCTTTGAAGGCGATCATAGACGAGGCCTATTTAAATGGAATGACGATTATTGCAGCTGCTGGAAACAACGGTCGTCCAGATGCAACCGGTGATACTACCCTGTATCCTGCGAAATATGATAGTGTCATAGGGGTTGGAGGACTGGAGAAGTCCTTACTGCGAATGAATGAATCTTCCACGGGACCATCTGTCGAAATTTCTGCTCCTGGCAGAAGCATTGTTAGTACTTTTCCAAAAAATCTTGATACATATGATGGTCGTTCAGATGGATATGCCCCGCTCTCCGGGACGTCGATGGCAGCTCCGTATATAACAGGGGTTATGGCACTATTTAAAGAGAAATATCCTGAACAATCAAATACTCATCTAAGAAAACTGCTCGATCAGTCTGCACTTGATCTAGGAGAAAAAGGCAGAGATCCTTTGTATGGATTTGGGATAGGGCAATATACTGACGAGGATATACCCGGCAATTTTCCCACAGTTAAAGTGAAAAGTGATGGAACAGGTGCTGTCTCCTTTACCTTTGAGGGAAGTGGCAATGCAGAATCAGTAGATGTTTATCGGGATGGAACCTTAATAGAGTCTTCATTATCTGATTCTCACTTCACTGATTACGTAGTTGCGGGTACTTATTCTTATCTGTTTAAGTTTCATATGAATACTGGAGATGACATTGAAATCAAACGATCTGTGATAACTTCATCACCAGCATTTGAAGACCTTTCCCAGAATTCCTGGTATGCCCCTCACATGATCTACTTGTATGACCGGCAAATTTTAAATGGGACCGGGGAGCGATTGTTGGCACCTTCAAGAAAGATTACTAGAGGTGAAGCCGTTGCATTAATTGGAAGGGCGATTGGGTTAAATGGTGATAAAAGATCCACACATTTTAATGATGTTGGTAATCTTTACTTTGCATCGGGATATATACAATCCGCATTTGAAAGTAACATTCTAAATGGTTTTCCAGATGGTTCATTCAAACCTAATCAATACGTGACAAGGGCAGAAATGGCTATCCTGCTTTCACATGCTTATCAATTATCCGGTGGCAGTAACTATTCATTCAAAGATGTGGGACCAAATGTTTCGGGAAGTGAGGATATTTATAGATTAGCGGCAGCTCTTATTACCCAAGGCTATCCTGATCAAACCTTCCGACCGAATGAGGAAATGAGACGGTCTACATTTTCTGTTTTCTTATCTCGTGCGGAATCTCCCTATTTTATAGATAAATAGACACACTAAATGACATCTGGTCCGTGGACCTGATGTCATTTTTCGTTCATATCTTATTCATTCCGACAAACTTAGTGTGTTCAAGTAATAAACTTGTAATAAAAACGTAATGAAAATTGTCGGAAATATTTGATAGAATTTTACTAGATTAAGAGAAAAAGAAAAATTTGGGGGACAATGAATAATGAGGAAAGTCTTACAAGTGATCTTCACACTTACACTTTTGCTATTATTGACACCTGCTTTTTCTACAAAAGCTGCCACTGGAAATGAAGTAGTAAACTTAGCCAAGGAACATATAGGAACACCATATAAATTTGGGGGTACCACTCCAGCCGGATTTGATTGCTCAGGGTTTTTATATTATGTATATGGGCAACTCGGAATCAAACTTCCGCGTACCTCATCAGAACAATATCAAGTTGGTCAAAAGGTCTCAAAAGCTAACCTGCAACCAGGGGATCTTGTTTTATTCTCTAATACATATAAACCAGGAATATCGCATGCTGGCATCTACGTTGGTGATAATCAATTCATAAGTGCAGAAAATGCAGGGATTAAGATTTCATCATTGGACAACCCGTACTGGGGGCCGAAATTCACGGCGGGAAAAAGACTCGATTCAGTTTCTCAGACAAAGGACTTTTCTGATTTGACGAAATCTAATCCTGCTTATGCAGCAGTGATGGAGTTAAGCGGAAAGAATATTATTAATGGATTTGATGATCAGACTTTTAAACCTGCCAAGCCTGTTACACGTGGACAAGCAGCTGCAATCATAAATCGTGTATTGCATGTTCCGACTTCAAGTAAAGCAGCTTATTCTGATGTTTCACCTAATCAATCTTTCTATAAGGATATTGTTGCGATGCAGGCATCAGGAATCATCCAAGGCTATCCTGATGGGACCTACCGTTCAAATGAGTACTTAAGCCGGGCACAGATGGCTGTCATCGTTCAAAGAGCGTTTGGAGGCAATGTCAGTGGAGTTGTAAAGGCAAGTTCAATCTATGATGACGTCGCTTCAAATCACTGGGCTGGCAATGCCATTTCAACCCTTCACCAAAAAGATAGAACCACTTTATTTCAAACGAATAGCTTCAGGGTGAATGATAAAGCAACCAGGGCGGAATTCTCGGCTGCTATATATAATACATACCCATCTAAATAATGATTAAACCAAAGGCCGGGCAATTAACATTGCCCGGCCTTTGGTTTATTTTTGTTTACTCCAATAGTTCCTTCACCTTTGGATGATACTCAATATTTTTAGAATTCAAATAATCCAGCTTGGAGTCAATAAGGCCATCCAGTATCGGATAGCTAAAGTGGTTTACTTCTTTTAAAAGCTCTCGTGTTTCCAACAAATCAATTAACGTCAGTTGCTCATAGTCATTACCTGTAAAGGTAAGATCGGGATTTACTTGATACCATAAGTCTCCATTTTCCCTTATCCAATCAGTCCCTAAGTCCTCTATCCCTTTTAGGAGCTGTTGAGATTGAAACAGATATTCCTCATTACCAGATGATAAGAAAGAATGGAGTAAGATTTTAATGCCTCCAAGCTCATGGTTAAGCGAAGCATGAGTCTTTATCGCGCTTCCTTCTTTAAAATAGTCAGTAAGTAAATGGCCATTTTCTGTATTGATAATTTTTCCATTTTCCGTTTGTTCTATTAAAAAGTCAGCGTACTGAATGATGGAATTATCTGGTTGTTTTATGTCTAGCGCCTGATAGGCTTCATCTAAGAAGTAGGAAATAAATTCATTATGCCTGGTATCATAATAAGGAGCAGTAGTATTATAAGCCTTCTTTAACCACGTACTGGTGTATTCAGTCGGCCATAGTGAAGTATGTTTCTTACTTCTGTATTTTTCTAAATCCACAAGTGAATTATAGACAAGATCCTGAAAGAAGCGTTCATCCTTATCTTTATATAATGTTAATGCAGTTTCTTCTTGCATATCCCCTAAATTGCGTCCGTATCCCATTTTAGTATAGGGTTCAATGGACCATGGTAGTTTATTATATGGACCTTCACTGGTGTACCAATTATTTGTTTCAGTTTTTTTCTCAGATAAGGTCTGGATCCATTCCTTTTCCTCGACTGAACTTCGGAAGAAACCTTTTTCAGAGACAATAGACCAGGTTTCACTAATTTCATTATCTTCAGCTCGTAGCTTTATATTTAATGAATGACCTTTTGAAAGGGAACTTGCGTTTTGTTCCCTGACTAATTCCCTTATGATACTCTCATTTCCGGTATCATACTCTTTTTTCATTTCTGTCGTTAAGAAGGTTTTTCCCTGCACGAGTTGAATTTCCTCCGATTTCGTTTGAAAAGTATATCTTCCCACCGGATTTGTCGTTGGATCGGTGCCGAAATTCTTATGATGGGTGTGACTCACTTCGGTTTCGTTCCAAGGAATAAGATCTACCTTTTGGGGATTATTCACAATGAGTGAGCTATTTGTTTCGATGGACTTATTTTCTAAAGCCCTTAGTTTATGGAAGAGAAAGAAGTCTCCATTTGGTAATTGCCTTGTTGTAATGTTTATGTATCCAACTCTCATTCCGAATCTAACTAATACATATGTACGGCTGATCTCCTTAGAGCCTGCAATTTTCTCTGTCGTTTTATCGATTTCTTTCACCTTAGTAAAAGGAGAAGAAATCTCTAGCTTTGAATGATTTCCCAGCTGAAGCAATAAGCTGTTGCCTTTCAAAAACCAATATCCGCCTGCAGACAACAATACCCCAAAGATGAATATACCGATAATCGCTTTCTTTCTAAACATACATCCAACCCTCATTTGAAAAATATTTACCATTATAAACTTTATATAAAAACAGAATGGGTAGCAAGAAGGAATTAAATAGAATGAGAAAATAGAAGAAAATGAAATTTTAATAGGAATTTAGTTGCGCAAACAGTCTCTATCAAATTAAAATAGATTAGAAGAAAAATATTCCATCTATGGGAAAAGAGGGATTTTATTGAAGGGCGTATTTAAACAGTTTATGTCAGTTGGGATAACAGCGGGGCTAGTGGGAAGCAGTTTGCTGCTGCCCATATCAGGCTATGCAGAAACAAAAGCGAAAGTAGGTGTCTCTTCACTGGTTGAAAAGAGTCCATTGCTACAACAAAAATACTCTCAATCAAAACACAAAGGGTATAGCGAAGATACATTAACGGTGAAATATAATCGGGCATTCAGCTATTCAGAATTAAAACGAATGGGCGTCACATTGGAAGAGACTGTTCCTGAATTGAATTATATGATTGTTAAAGTAAAAGATAAAAACCAAGTTCATAAGGCGCTTCAAGCGTTTTCTAAGCATACCAAAACACTTTCTGTTAGTCCGAGTACGCTTTACACGCCACTTGGCAGTGTTGATCCTAAAGCGGGTACCCAATATTTACATAAGATGCTTAAAACAGAAGAAGCCCAAAAGCTTGCAGGCAAACACAAGATTACGGTAGCAGTAGTGGATCAGGGAGTGGATCCCAAACATCCGGATTTAAAGCAAAATCTATTACCAAGCTACAATGCAGTAAATCCAATGAATCAAGGAAACCCTGACTTTCATGGTACTCACGTAGCAGGAATTATTGGAGCTGTAAAAGATAATGGTGTGGGAGGATACGGAGTCAACCCAAACGTGAAGATCCTGCCAATCGATGTATTCAATAGAGGTTGGGGTGCTTATGATTTCGCCATTGCGGAAGGAATCTTAAAAGCTGTTGACAAAGGGGCAGATGTCATAAATTTGAGTATCGGTGGTCCTATGAAATCTCCATTGATTGAAGAAGCTATTAATAAGGCATTAGATAAAAATATTGTTGTTGTAGCAGCGGCCGGAAACACGGGAGATGATATGGTCAGCTATCCTGCGGGGTATGAAGGGGTTATAAGCGTCGGTTCTATTAACAAAAAGAAAGAACTTGCAACAACTTCTTCTTACGGTCCTTCAGTAGACATCGTAGCACCGGGAGATCAGGTTTATAGTACACTATATGATTATGAGAAAGGATCTACTTTCTATACTCTAAGCGGCACGTCAATGGCAACGCCAGTAGTTGCCGGGGTCGTTTCATTGATGTTATCCAAATATCCTACTCTCACTCCTGCACAGATCGAGTACATCCTAGAACATACAGCGGATGATTTGGGAGAAAAAGGATTCGATACGAAGTTTGCGAATGGTTTGATCAATCCGGTTAAAGCGTTATCTTATGATCCGAAAAAAGTTCCAGGGATTGTTTCGACTGAATTGACCTATAAGCAAAAGATGGAAAAGGCGACTGTTTTGGATGAAAAAGAGAAAAAGGGATATTTCACTAAACCTTATGAAGAACATTATTTCAAAGTCAATGTATCTAAAGGGGAAAATGTCCAGTTAACGTTAAAAGGCGCGTCTCAATACGACTATAAGCTGGTTGGAGAGTTCACTTCCATCTTTGGCGATAAAGAAGAATTTGACGTGAATAAAGTAAGAGAAGGTAAAGCTGAAGGAAAGCTATTCACTGCTCCTTTCAGTGGCACTCTGCTCCTAACCGTTAAGGACGTTAACGGAAGTTATGATGACTCCAAGGAGAAGGAATCACATTATGCGTTGAATACTGTGATTACGAAGGATTTACCGGTAGATCAATCAACAATAGATAAACCTTATCAAGTTCCAACTGTTCCCTATAAAAGCAATGATAAGCCATTTTATTTTATAGGGGATGGACAGGATGATGATTATTACCAATTTCAAGTAGACGAAGAGGGATTGGTGAACATTCACCTGTCGGAAGTGGCCGGTGTGGATTCTAGTATCAGTGTATATATGGAAGAAGACTTCCAAATGTATAAAGAATTAGAACAAATGAAAGAAATGGATGATAGTGAAGAATACTACATGGATCCAATGTATTATGCAAACTCTAACGGGATCAGTGAAAGTGAGTCACTTACTTTTAAGGCTGAACCTGGAGTATCGTATTACGCTAAAGTATCGAATAAATCCGATAACTTATTTGGCTTCTTTGATTTTATGATGAATCCTGAGCTGATGGAGCAAGAAAAAGAGGCACCGTCATCATTGAAGCCGTATTCTTTATCGATTGATACAAAAGTTCTTCCTCCTGATGAAGATATATTCCCTTACTATGGGATGGGCAAATGGGATGAAGAGAATCCAGAAGACGAAATGGTCGATGAAGTAAAGGAACAGAGAGTGAAAATCGCAGAGCTGTATGAAGAAGATAAACCGGCTGATGACGAACAGGATATGTTGGAGATGCTCCGAGAAGGGGCACTGCCTTATGCTGTCGGAGCTACAGAAACTGGTTTCCTTCAAATGCAGGAAGATGAAGATTGGTTTACGATCACTCCTGAACGGTCAGGTGTCGTGGAATTCCTGATTAACCAGAAGACAAAAGATAAACCATTAGTAGAATTGTATAAAGTGAGCACCTCTGAAGATGGGGATAAAGAAGAGCCGATGCAGTTTCTAGAAGGTATTGGAGAGAACATAAAGTGGGGCATGTCTGATATAGAACTGACATCAAGTCTATATACAGTACTGGAAGAAGGAGAAACGTATTTCTTGAAAGTACAGGCTGATTTCTTTAATGGAAGCATTCCTTTTGATGGATATTCCATTTCCTCTACTTATCTGTCAGGGAGAGTATCGGATCAATATGAACCGAACAATGAATGGGGGCAAGCGGTGCCGATCCCATCCCGTTCGTTTAGTGCGAACTTTGCTTCTCCAAGAGATATGGATATGTATTATTACTCCTCTAAGAAAGATGAAATCATGGGAGTGTCATTTGCTAGAGGAACGGCCCCTAAAAGTATGAGAGAGAAGCTCCCTAAAGAGCTATTTGCGGATGTATATGGAATGGTCGCGTTTGTTGAGGATAAGAATAATAACAAACGTTTGGATGAAGAGGAATATGTCAGGGCTCAGGGTATAGATTCAATGACGGCAGAGGGTGATACGTTTGGTTCTGTGAAAGTTGGCAAGAATAAGAACTATTTCGTCATAGTAGAAGGCTATATTGATAGTTATGTTCCCTTTAGTCTGAACCCGTATAAGTTAACATTCCATTCATTAGACAAGAAAGATGAAGATAGTGGGTCGGTTGTTAAAAACAATAAGCCAAGTAAACCACTATCATTATCAAATATCACCGGAAAGCTCTTTACCGGTAAGGGCTATTTGAACACAGGTGTTCCTTACGGTGATGAAGACTGGTACACGGTGAAAGTCCCGAGAAATACCAAAGTTAAATTCAAGCTTGAAACCGGATTTGAAGTGGATGGTGAAATTTCTATTTATCAAAACGGTAAAGCTATAAGTGTATCTGACTATTATGCTATAGGGGACGCGGAAGTCATAGAGATCCCATTAAGTAAAGGTACCTATTATGTGAAAGTGAAAGATGTACAAGGGAATGCAAGTCTTACACCTTATGAGTTAAAGGTATACATGCATTAACTCTGTTTTACCTATTTAAATGTTAAGGGACTAACCGATATAAGGGTTAGTCCCTTTTCTATTTCCATTGTTTACAAAAAAATACTTATTAATAACTATATAGATTACTATGATATATTTGGTAGAATAATAGTATAATTTGTAAGAATAGCTACATACAGGAGGAGTTCTAAAATGAAAAAGTTATTTTCAATCATAGCGATGACTATGATTCTATTGGGCGGTCTATCATTAACCGGTTCACCCAAGACCATCCAAGCAGAAGAATGCAAGGATGACATTACGGGTATTGACTTAGAGAAAGAAATGCGGGAAATGATTGCAGCTGAAGTACTAAATGGCTTTGGTAATTGTAAATACGGACCAAAGATCGACGTAACCCGTGGTCAATTTGCAACCTTTATTGCAAGAGGATTAGATCTTCCATTGGGAAATCAGACATTCCCTGACGTGGATCTTGAATCGAAATTGGCCGATGGCATAAGTGCTGCAAGTTCAGCAGGGATCGTAACCGGCTATTCAAGTGGATTGTTCGGTCCTAATGATAAAATCACCCGCGAACAGATGGCCATGATGATCCAGAGAGCATTGAAATTCTATGATATCACCCTGGAAGAAGCAAAGTTGAATTTCAAAGATGTTGATCAATTGCATTCTTCAGAGACAAAACGTGCAGTAGCTACCAATGTCTATTATGAGATTATCAAAGGTGTCCCTCAAGAAGACGGTTCCACCATCTTCATGCCGAAGGAGTATGCGAAAAGGGATGCAGCTGCCGCTGTCATCTCCCGATTACTCACCACGATCGATAATGAGATTGGTCCACAGCCAACAGATTTTCAGCTAGCCTCTATTGTAAAAGGAGAGCTTACACCTATCCGTACATACAGCAATTATGGAGCCGCACTGAGTGCATGGGACGGTTCCAATTCACAAGTCATCATGAACGGAGATCATATTGTGAAGATGAATACAGGAATTGCTGTAAGTGTAGCGACTCCGAGTACCAGTTTGACAACCATTTATGCTAATGAATCCCTTACTGCACCAAGAGTAGGGGTGACATACGATATGGAAATGAAATATCTGGAATCAGGCGAAGATTTCGTAAAGGTTCAATATGCCGACAAAGTCGGTTATGTTAAACAGGAACAGGTGAAATTGATTCCTATTAATCTTTTAAAGAACCGCACATATTACACGGTTCAGAATGGATTAGTGTACCATAAGTTGTACTCTCATTTAAAAGATTCATACTCCGCATACAGCGTCGGGAAAGCACCGGCATTTTTAGCTGAAGGACAGCAATATTACAGCTGGGACGGTAATACGTTTTATAATACAAGCGGAGTAAAGGTGGGGACGGCTTATCAATACTTCCAGTACCTTCCAGCGCGAACGGAAACAAGTTATACTGCGGCGGAGATTGATGCATACATTCTTGCCAAATTAAAAGAATTGGAACAGGATTATCCTGATAATCCAAAGTATAAAGATGCAAGCAAGAAGAGTAAGTTGATCGGTATCGGCGAATACCTTAAAAAAGTGGAAAAAGAAAAAAAGATTAACGCACTTCATATCCTTTCATTGGCTTTCAATGAAAGTGAGTACGGTTTATCGCCAAGAGCTCAGGAGTTTAACAATTTATTTGGATTAAGGGTATACGATGATAACCCTGCCAATGATTATTTCAGTTCACAGGAAGAAAATATTGATGAGCTGGTAAATGAGTTTTGGAATAAAAACTATATCCCACCAACAGGACCGTATGCCTATGGTGGAGCCTTCGGTAATAAGGGAGGGGGCTTCAATGTTAAATATGCAACTGATCCTTATTGGGGAGCGAAAAATGCAGGACATTACTACCGTATTGACCAGGCACTAGGCGGCAAGGACTTTAACAAGTATAAAATCGGAATGACAAACACAGAAGGGTTGAATATTAGAAGCAAGCCTGAAGTGTCTACTTCAACTTTCCTCTATGAATATCCGAAAGCAGGTATGCCAGTCGTAATTCTTGATAAGATGACATTACCTGACCGAACATGGTTCAAAATTAATTCTGATCCAATTGCTTATGGAGAAGTATACGCAGCCGGTGAATTCATTGATGAACTGCCTACCGTAAAATAGAGATCAAAAAAGACTGCTTCTCCATGAGGGGCAGTCTCTTTCTTTAGGTGCATATTATTAAACAGCTTTTTTCTTTTTGACCATGTTCAATAAACGATAAAAGCCTTCTTTATAGAAGAACCTCAGCGCTACCGTGTAGACGATGACACCTATCGGGACAAGGATGGCCAATTGAAATAAAGAATAAAGATTCGATACCACTTCAATTTTTTTCAGGAAATAGATGGGTAGTACCATTAAAACCGTTGGCGGAATTGCTCTGGAAAATAATCTCCAAAGTTTCCTTGCTTCCTGTCCCTCAAACCCTCTATATACGACCACAGAAGAGACGATCAGATAATAAACGGAAACGACAGAGCTTGCCACCGCTAATGCCGGGTAGCCGTAGCGATCTACCAATAAGAAGTTCAGAATAAGATTCACAACAATCGTCGTTACACTGATTCGAAAAACAATACCTGTCTTCCCTTGGGCATATAAAGACTTCGACACAATGAATTGAAGCCCCTGTGTGACGATCAACGGCAAGTAAAGTACCAGTGCCGTATACGTATTCGCCGTGTCCCCAGCGGTGAATTTTCCTCGTTCATAAATAAAGGAAAGAGCTTCTTCCCCCACGACCCAAAGACCAGCGGCAATCGGCATAAGCGTTAAAAGGGAGATTTCCATTCCCATAAAGAATGTGTTCTGAAATTTCCTTTGATCATTCACTTGTTCTGAAAGTAAGGTGAAGATAATTGCAGCGATGGTCGTTGCGTAAATCGCATTCGGGATACTAATTAATAGGGAAGCGTTATTTAAATACGTAACGGCTCCGCCAACCGTACCGGAGGCAAAGATTTTATTGACGAACATATTGATCTGTCCCACCACTGAATTTAGCAGGGAGGGGATAATCAATACGATAAACGCTTTTTTAAACGTTTCATCCACTTTGAAAGTGGGCATCCACTTAAATCCGTTTCGGGTTAAAAAGAAGAACTGTACAATGATTCCAAGAATGGTCCCGAATACAAATCCATAAGCCAAACTGTATATTCCCCAAGTATCTGAGAAAAGAAGGGCGAATACGGCTCCCATTAAGGTGGCGAGCAGTTTAGATATCTGTGATGGAACGAAGATTCTTCTTCCCTGGAGGTAAGACTCTAATATTCCGTTAAGGGCGATTGCGCTCATAAACAGGAAAAATATCTTTGTAATATCAACCGCAACTTTTTCAGTAGCCGGTTTCATATCACCAAAAAGGAACGGAACAAAGTAAGGAACGAGAAAATAGCCTGCAATGGTAATGATCAAAAAGAGAGCTACAGTGGAATTCATGATTCCGTTCGCATTCCGCTCCGTTTCTGCGGGTGAGTCCTCCTTATGCTTTACATATAAAGGTAGGAAAACATTATTGAACCCGATTGAGATCATAGCCACTACTAACGTGATAAAAGAGAATGCAATTAAATAACCATCCGTATAAGCGTTGGCGCCGAATTCCTTGGCGATGATACTTTCTCTAAGAAAACCTGATAGCTTCAAAATTAATGCGAGAAGAGTGATCCAAATGGCAGTCCTCTTTAAATTAGACACAATTTCACCTGCTTTTCTGTATAAAAAAGGGGAGACCTTCAAAAAGTGTTTTATCAGAAAGGGGGAAAGCTTCATTCCCCGTTTCCTGATTCGATTAGACTTTTCTGGTCAATCCCTCATTACTATTACTTATTTAGAGCTTTTTTGTAGATGCTTTCATATTTTTCAGCTGCTGCTAGGTGTGAGTATTCATTTTCAATTTTCGTTCTGGCTTTAAGGGCAAATTTTTCTCCCGTTTCCGGATGATCCAGTAGAGAGATGGTGGCATCGGCCAGTTCTTCTACGTTTTTCTCTTCGACGAGCAAACCATCTTCTCCGTGGTGAACAATCTCCTTTAGACCACCTACAGCACACGCGACCAGAGGTGAACCTGATCCCATAGCTTCAAGAGCGGAGATGGACGTTGCTTCCTCGACGCCTGCTGAGTGGACACTTGGTACCAAGACAATGTCACTTAAAGCATAGTACTCTTTCACCTGATCATGTGGGATGGCACCGAGTAGGGTCACGTGATTCTCCAGCTTATTCTCATCCACTATTCTTTTTATTTCAGACAGAGCTTCTCCACTTCCTGCGTAAATCAAATGAACATCAGGATGTTTTTCTAAGATTCTTGGAAGAGCAAGTGCAGGGTAGATTACCCCGTTTTTCTTGGTTAAACGTCTTGGGACGAATAATATCTTCTGTTCTGGGGATATCCCATGTTTCTTCCGGAATTCGTTCTTTTTTTCCTGGTCCGGTTTAAAACTGTGGATATCGATGAAATTCCGGATTGCTGTGGCTTCTACACCCGCGACTTCTTTCACATAGTCTTTTAATCGAGTATCCACTGTGATGATTTCTTTTGTTCCCTTGTATGCTTTGATTTCAATTTCCTTCATATAAGCTGCTTCGGGACTTCCTTCATCTATGGAACCTTTACTGACGGATTCAAATGTCATGTATCCATGGACTGTTGAAACCGTAGGGATACCTGTCTCAAGGGCTGCCAGAGTAGTGAATGGATCCTGGGCGTTGATGAGGTCATAGTTGTTCCCTTTATTTTTCTCGATGAGCTCCTGAAGCATTTTTTTGCGGACGTTGTGAGACCAGATGATGCCTTTTCCTTTTTTCATCTTATTTAAGACGAAGCTCGGACCCTGAGCATATAATTTACGCATGACAGGAGGCACATCGGTGAAGGACAGGACATCTACCTGATGCCCTCTTTCTTCAAGACCCGCTTTCAAAGTCGTTACGTGGGTGGATAATCCCCCTGCGTGAGGATAATCATAGGCAGTTGCAATTAATATTTTCATCATAATCCTCCTATTTGACGAAGTTTTCCTTTAACAGCTCCAGGTTTCGAACCGCTTCGCCTCTCATTGATTGAGCATTTTCCGTAATTATTTTTGAAGCCATATCATGATTTTCCAATAAATATTTTCCGTTTGTTTGCAGATCTTCTACATTTATTTCTTCCAGTACGGAAGAGTATTCCCACATGCCGCTTCTTTTCAGTAAACTTTCTACTTTCTTATCATAAGAGAACCCGATATGAGGAACTCCCATTAAAGTTGAGAAGATTAAAGCGTGAAGTCTCATTCCAATCGTAAGCTGGCACTCTCCAATGAAATTTAAATATTGGTTAGGTGTGAAATCTGTACCCAGCATTAAGCACTTCTCTTTATGTTTCATATGGGAAAGTACTTTCTCACTTGCGTCCCAGTCGTGATGTCCTTCCATCGGAACGAAAACAGGTGTAACCTGTTTTTCTTCTATTAAATAGTCCAATATTTGTGCCGTCTGTTCAAATTGGACCTCTCGTCCAAACCACGGGCGTACAGAAACGGCCACCAGCTTTTCCTCACCTTTAATTGGGAGGGATTCTATACAGCTTCGGTCTTCCTTGCGTTTGAAGGCGAAGACGATGTCTGAAGTGACAACCGTTTCGGGTTTTGTTACTCCCAACTTGTGTAGCAGCTCTTTCGAATATTGATCGCGGACGGTAATGAAATCAGCCAGGTTAGCAAGCTTCATTAATGTTTTTCCCCAACGGGATTTTACAGGTCCAATTCCCTGTGAGAAAAACATGACTTTGGTGCCGCATAATTTCGCTAATAATACAATTAATAAATAATAAGGAAGGGGACCGAATAAGAACTTAGTCGGATATGAGTCCTGCAGGAGTCCGCCGCCACCACTGATTAATAAATCGGCTTCCCTTAAAGCTTTTACTTTTTCTTTATTGCTGTGCCTCCAAGCACGGTATACAGATTTAACATTATGTTCCTTCGCGGTCTGCTCCGGTGATAAAGAAAAAACGGTAATTTCTGGATTGTCAAATTGATCACGTAAATTGTCGATAATCGACTCTAATATGGCCTCATCTCCTGTATTGCCGAGACCGTAAAAACCTGATATAACGAATTTCAAAGAAGTGCTCCTCCTTTTATAGTGGACGAAATAGTCTTTTATTTAGTACATTATACTTTGTACAAAAAATCAAACCTTATTTTATCATTACTATGAATTACTAGCAATGTAACTGATGCATCCTTTTTTTAGTTTTGATATACTATGTTAGAAATTGTCGTTTAAACTCAGATAACGAAATGAGGTTCTCATTATAATGAAAAAAGTTTGTGTTGTTGGTTTAGGATATATAGGATTACCGACTTCAGCCATTTTTGCGAAGGCAGGAATCGAAGTGGTTGGTGTTGATGTAAGTGAAAGAGTCATTGATTTATTGAATAAAGGTGAAATTCATATAGAAGAAGTTGGTCTGCCTGAGCTCATTAAAGAGGTAGTAGCTGATGGGCGTTTGAAGGGTTCCACAACTCCTGAAAAGGCAGATGCCTTTATCATTGCAGTACCGACTCCGATTCACGAGGACAACTCAGCAAATGTGGATTATGTCATCAGTGCGACTAAAGCGATTCTTCCTTACTTAGAAAAGGGGAATGTTGTCATAGTGGAGTCTACCATTCCTCCTAGAACGATGGATGATGTAGTGGCTCCAATCATTAAAGAGCACGGATTGGATCCTTACAAAGATGTTTATTTAGCTCATTGTCCTGAACGTGTACTACCAGGAAGAATTCTCATTGAATTGATTGAGAATACCCGTATCGTAGGTGGAGTCACACCAGAGGCATCAAGTAAGGCCGCAGAAGTCTATCGCACGGTTGTTACAGGAGATATTCTTGAGACAGAGGCAGTTACGGCGGAAATGTCTAAATTAATGGAAAATACATTCCGTGATGTCAATATTGCTCTTGCCAATGAATTGGTTAAAATCTCTGCCAAACTTGGCGTGAATGCTCATGATGTCATCGAACTTGCCAACAGACATCCAAGAGTGAACCTTCATCAGCCGGGGCCAGGAGTCGGTGGGCACTGTCTCGCTGTAGATCCGTACTTTATTGTAGAAAAGGCGGTAGAAGAATCACCGTTGATTCAGACGGCCCGTACGATCAATAATTCTATGCCGGAATTTGTTGTCGAGCAGGTATCTCGATTAACTTGTGAATTGGAAGCACCTAAGCTTGCTGTATTTGGACTAACGTATAAAGGAAATATCGACGATGTCAGAGAGAGCCCGGCGCTGGATATCGCCCAAATGCTTGTGGACGATCAACGCTTTAATGTCAGCGTGTATGATCCCCATGTAAGGGATGAACAGGTACCGTTCACATTGGATTCCTTCGAAGATGCAGTCAACGGGGCTCACCTTGTGGTCATTCTTGCAGATCACAATGAGTTCAAGGAACTCGACTTGACGAAATTGAGAGAACAAATGAAGACACCGGTAGTCTTTGATACAAAGAATTGCTCTCCAATAGGGGAAGAGGTCTTGACTTACCGAATTGGAGACCTGACAAATCTTAAAGCGATACAAGAGTAGGAGATTGACATGAATAAGGAAAATTACTTCGGAGTGAGTGTATCTTCCTACGATTATGAAGGAATTATTGATGATATCCGACACAGAATGGTAGAGGGAGAGAACTCTACCATCATTGCAGTGAATCCTGAAAAAGTCATGGCTGCTGAGAAGAATCCTGATCTCATGGAACTGATTAATTCCGCCACGTATCAAATACCTGACGGGATCGGGATCATCCTTGCTTCCAAGTTGAAAAAAGGAAGTATTCGATCAAGAGTGACGGGTGTGGACATGATGGACCGATTACTAAAATTCGCTGCAGATGAAGGTCATCGAGTCTTTATGTACGGAGCCAAGCCTGAGGTTGTGAACCAGGCAGCTGAAAACATTCAGAAGAAGTATCCTGCCATCACCATTGCCGGTACTCAACACGGATACGAGCAGGATCAACGTAAAGTAGTGGCTAAAATCAACGAGTCAAAGGCGGATATTTTATTCGTGGCTATGGGAAGTCCCAGGCAGGAACTATGGATCCGTGAACATATGGACGGTTTGCATGCGAAAGTGTTTCAAGGTGTCGGGGGTAGCTTTGATGTCTTTGCCGGTCATGTCCAAAGAGCGCCTAAGGTTTATCGGGACATGGGGCTTGAATGGTTTTATCGCTTGATGAAGGAACCTCAGCGCTTCAAGCGTCAGATGGCTCTCCCAAAGTTTTTGGCGAAAGTTTTATTTTCTAAGTAATGAAACAATGATAGTCGGTGATTCTTCACCAGCTATCATTGTTTATTGATTGTTTCCTTGAGGAGGACCTTTTATGAAGGTATTGCATTTAATTAGTGGCGGCGAAACAGGCGGATCAAGAAAGCATGTGGTGACTCTTTTATCCCGGCTGCCGAAGGAGGAAGTGTGCCTGGCTGTCTTCCAAGAAGGCGCACTAGCACAGGAAGCCAGGGAGTCAGGGATTAGGGTGGAAGTGTTTGCTCAGTCTTCCCGCTATGATTTATCTGTATTAAAGAGGCTGGTAACCTTTATTGGAGTAGAAGGCTTTGATATCCTGCACACACACGGACCAAGGGCAAACTTCTTTGGATCTTTCATTAAACATAAAATCTCATGTAAATGGATGACCACGATTCACAGTGATCCAATGCTTGACTTCATGAAATCCGGAATAAAAGGGAAAGTTTTCACGAAATTAAACTTGTTCTCCTTAAAAAGGATCGACTACTTTTTTGCAGTTTCGGAACGGTTTAAGGAAAACCTGATGAAGTTTGGTATCTCAGAGGAGAAAATCCAGGCGATTTATAATGGGATTGAATTTACTGCACCTGTTGAAAAAACCAATCATCTATATGAGGAACTTAATCTTTCTGAAGATGATTTCGTCATGACGATGGTTGCCCGGTTGCATCCAATTAAAGGTCACGAAATGGTATTGAACTCCTTAAAGCAACTAAATAACCCCTCTATTAAGCTTTTACTTGTCGGTGATGGTCCGATTCGGAATGAATTAGAACAAATAGCAGATAAACTTGATTTGGGGAAGAACGTGCGATTTTTAGGTTTCAGAAAAGATATTCAAGAAATTTATTCTATTTCTTCTATTTCATTATTGGCATCATTCAGTGAGAGTTTCCCATTGGTTTTACTTGAGGCTGCCAATGAACAGGTACCAATCATTACGACGGATGTTGGGGGAGTCAGGGAGCTGGTCAAGCCTCCTCTTCACGGATGGGTCGTTCCAGTCGATAATCAACCGAAGTATCAGGAAGCCATGGAAGAGGCTTATCAACTGCATGTAGAGAAAACTTTACCTCTGAAGGGGCAAAATTTGAGAACTTATGCAGAATCGACTTACTCTTTACAACATTTAGCAGAGCTGACAAGAGAAACATATAAGAAGATGATCATTTAGTTTAAATTTACCTTGTCAGTCTATACTGTATCGTGTAAGGTTTTAATGTGTTATGAAAAATAATCATTTGAAAACGTTCAAAGGAGAAAGCTTTCATTATGTCTTATAAGAATTCTTTAACGTATTATGTTACGTTGTTAACGTTATTTATCATTCCTCTTTTTTATTTTAAAACGTATATTGGTCCTTTGCCCCTTTCAGCTGAAATTATCCTGATCCCATTGCTTGTACTGGCTTTTCTGTGGGACTGGAGAAAGGGTTCAATTGAATTTAATGATATTAGCATAAAATGGTTTGTGATTGCTTTTTCTGCTTTCATACTCATTAGTCTTTTATCATTCGCTAAAGCCGTATTTTTTGTTCCTGCTGTAATGGAGACAGGCCGTTATATCTCTTATGTTGTCTTGTTTCTTATCATTTTAAAGGTCAAATTCACGAAGGAACAGTATTTGAACTTTGCTAAAGTTTTTGGGGCGGCAGCAATATTCATTGGGTTATTCGGGGCACTTCAGTATGTCTTTAATTTCTCATTAAATAAAGCCGGGTTGTATGCCTTACAGGAAGCAAAGGGAAGAATCGATTCAACTCTTGTGAATCCCAATTATTATTCTTCTTTCTTGAATTTTATTATTCCGACCCTGGTTTTACTGGCTGTTGTATACTTCAAAGATAAGAAAACACAGTTGCTTTTCTTTGCCATCTACGGCATTTATATTGTAAACCTGATTCTCACTTATACACGTGCAGCGTGGGTCACGATGGTATGTGCATTCCTTATGACCATTGTCATCATGCCAAAGCGTTTCTTGAAAGGAATTTTCAAACCTCATATTCTCATCGCATTCCTTATCTTGGGAGTGTTCGTTTACTTCATGCCTGATGTTCAATCGAGAACGAACTCGGCTGTTTATGCGATCGAGAAATTGGTCTTTAAAGATCAGGCAAGAGAGCACGTAGCCGGTCCTGATGATGAAGGCCAAGATACAGAAGAAGTAGAAGAAGAGCCATCTGTTGAAGACGAAACAACGAACAAAGCAGTCGTTTCCCGTATTACACTGTGGAAAACAGGCTGGGTCATGTTTAAGGATAACCCGATTCTTGGAGTCGGTATGGGGAACTACTATGATCGTTATAAAGAATTCACGATAAAATATCCAGAGCTGGATATTGGTCATGACACTTATTCCGTGCATAACTCTTATATCAAGGTTGCTGCCGAAACCGGGACGCTCGGAATTCTTGCGTACCTTTTGGTGTATGTGATTTACTTCGTCAACATTGCGATTCTTTACTTTAAACAACCGAACACGCTGGGGAAAGTATTAGCAGCCGGCCTGTTTGTCGGATCTACGACATATATGGTACAAAACATGTCGAACAACCTGATGTTTATTCCGCAACTAAACATCATATTCTGGTTAGTCGGGGGATTGGTTCTGACATTCCTGCACCGGAATTATAAACAATTTCAATAAGCACAAAATCTAGGCCCGTGGTGATAACCACGGGCTTTTTTGTGTTGTTTGAGAGGCATATAGTGCGAAAATACCAGGTTAATATCCCGATTTTTTGTTACATTTCTGTAAACTTTATCATCTTAATGGAAAATAAATAGAGAAATATGTAAAAAACAGTTGAAATATCCAACGAGTTTGGTAGAATAGAATTCGAGCTTAATAATTTCTAATTCTAGCAAGTACTACCTAAATAACCTTTATTAACTACATAGTCCTTATATTACCATATTTTAATGAAATATCAGGAATTTTTCTGGGGTTAAGGTCATAGGTTAAGTCTTGTGTGAATTAAGTTATTAACACAACCAATCATTAATCGATCACAAGTCGGTTAAAAATGACAAAATAGTAAACACAAAACAGGGAGGAACTTTTAACATGACTTATCAACCAAAGTCTTATCGCAAGTTCGTTGCGACTGCTGCAACCGCTACTTTAGTAGCATCAGCTATCGCTCCAGCAGCTTCTGCTGCAACATTCACAGATGTATCTGATCGCTACAAGGAAGCTGTTGATTATTTAGTAGAAAACGGAGTAGCTCAAGGTACTGCAGAAGCAAAATTCGGTACTGCTGATTCAATCAAACGTGTTGACGCTGCTGTTATGGTTGCACGTCTACTTGATTTAGAAGATGCTGACGCTCCAGATGCTGGATTCACTGACGTTCCTGATCGTGGACAATGGGCAGTAAATGCTCTTAAAGAAAAAGGAATTATCAATGGTAAAACAGCTACTAGCTTCGGTTCACAAGATTCTATGACTCGTGCTGAAATGGCAAAAGTTATTGCAAATGCATACGAACTAACTGGAAGCGAAGACCTACCATTTACGGATGTTTCAGCTACTTTTGAAACATACGTGAAAGCGATCTTTGAAGCTGGTATTACTCAAGGTAAAACTGATACACAATTCGGATCTAACCAAGATGTAACTCGTGGGGAATTTGCTCTTTTCGTTCATCGTGCTGAAATGATGGAAGATGAAGTTGTTGCTCCTGAAGTTACTAGTGTAAGTGCGATTAACGCTACTGAAGTTGTTGTTGACTTCTCTGTTCTTGTAGATAAAGATAGTGCAGAAACTGAAGCTAATTATGCTATCGGTGCTAATAACCCAAGTTCAGCTACTTTGAATGCTGATAAAAAATCAGTTACTTTAAAGTTTGCTGATGCTACTCAAGTTGAAGTTGACAATGCAGTATTTGTTGTTGAGCCAGTTAAGACAGCTGCTGATACTTCAGTTGAAACAGCTAAATTCACAAAAGTTTTCTCTTATGAAGATACAGTTCGCCCAATGGTATCTGGAGTTTCATATCCATCAAATTCTAGTTCGAAAGTTATGCTATCAGAAGCAGTAAAAGCTACTGATGGTGCTGATTTAGAACAATACATTACTATCACAGATTCTAAAGGAAATGACGTTTCGGATTCTGGTTTATATACATTAGCAACTGATAAAAAATCTTTTGCAGTCAATACTGCGTCATTCACTAAAGATGAAACTTATACTCTTTCAATCGTTGGATTAAAAGACTTAGGAGATAACCTTATCTCTCCAAACCCAGCTGTTGTTTCAATTATTAAAACAGAAGTTGATGCTCTTAAACCAAAAGTTGAAAGTGTTACTGCTTTAGACACAGATAAATTCAAAGTTGTTTTCTCAGAAGCAATTGATACTTCTTCTGATTACTTCACTTATTCTGTTGACGGTGCGGCTGCTGTAGTTGTTAACAGCGGTAATGCAACAATGAATGAAGCTAAAACTGAATTCACAGTTAACTTAGGTTCTGCCTTATCAGCTGGACCTCACTCAATTGCTATCGATGCCTATGCTGATCCATCTTCAAACGACGGTGATGCATTCAGCAAATTAATTAACTTCCAAGCTGACACTACTAACCCATCAGTTGTTTCGACTTCAATTGAAACTGTTAGTAATGTTCGTTATGTAGCTGTTAAGTTCAGTGAAGAAGTTACACTTACTGGTGCTGATCTTGACTTCTCATTCGTTCAAGATGGAGTACTAAACAGTGGAACAATCGATTCTTCTGCCCTTTCACTTTCAGATTTAGATGAAGATGGAATGAATGAAACAGTACTTATCAATACAGAAGATTACGATGGTTCAGGTGCTAAGCTGAAATCTGGTGAATATACAATTTCACTTCCTGCTGCATTAGTTACTGATACTTCTCAAAATACTAATGACAATACTGCTTCTTCAGTAAAAGTAACACTTGGAGATTTAACTTCTACTGATACAACTAAACCTGGTATTTCTTCAATTGCATCACAAGCTTCAAACAATAATACAATTGAAGTAACATTCAGTGAAGAAGTATCAAATGAAACGGCTTTAAATCTTGCAAACTACACAATTGAAGGTAAGCAAGTATTTGAAAAAGCTGTATTTATTGGAGATAAGAAAACTGTACGTTTAACTCTTAAAGAGGGTGCAGTTAAATTGAACGGTGACTATCAACTAGAAGTTATGAACATTAAAGATAAAGCTGGAAATAAAATGGATAACTACACTGTTACCAAGCCATTAACTGAAAATGCTCTTCCTGCTTTAAAAACAGCAGTATTAACAGAAAATGATGTTATTACGCTTACTTTCAGCGAAAATATGAACGTTTCTAGTATTGAAGAAGCTCTTGCAGAGGCAGACTTCAAAGTATTAGTAAATGGCGTTGAAGAAACTGGTGTTACAGAAGCATCAACTGACGGTAAAACATTCACTCTAACTTTAAGTGATGCGTTAACGTCTGCTGAGTACAATTCTACTATCAGCATCAAACCAACAGTTGATTTCGATGTAGAAGATGCTAATGGCAATGCACATCCTACATTTGATTCAGTTGTTGTATCAAAATAATAAAATTAGTAAGAGATGGTTTCTTGCTATAAAAAGAAAAGTCCTGTGGAGAATAACATCTCTACAGGGCTCTTTTTTAAGTACGGAAATTTTAGATGGTAAGTAACTGAGTATAAAATACCAGACTACATTAATTATTATGACTCGCATTCAAAGGCCTTAGCATTATTGATATTAAGGATGTTGAAAGAAATTAACTTGTATTTGAGGTTTTTTTTATTGTTGCGGCGAACCTAATCGGAATTTTGAGTAACACTAAAACCATTTAAATCAAGTTTATTAGGAAATTAAATCAGATTCAGTAATTGGAATTGGTTATAACCAGAATATTCATTTATATCAAAAACCATTTATTATTACCTAAAAATAATTTCATATTCCTGAATATTTGTAGTCTTTATCAACAAACACTAGCATACGAACCCATCCCCTTGTGGTGTGGATTCATATGCTATTTTTTATGGAGGTGAATATAACCGAACTACAATACTTCAGTAAGGAGGTGAACTAAAGTGAAATCAGGAAAACATACAAATTCCATTTACTATGCTCGAAGAGGAATCTACAGTAATAATCATTCCTCGAACCGAAAAATAACTTATGGAACAATTACGATGGAGACAACAGTGTCATATATCAGGACAGCAACCTTAAATCCTGAACAACTTCATCAACAACAAAGTTCCATTCTTGAGTATGTTCAAGAAAACAATCTTAAGCTACTAAAGCAATTCCAAGACATTGCTGTTTCTGGAAGTGATGATCGGAAGGATGGTCTAAAACAAATGCTTGAGTATATTAAGGTTAATGATGTAGATGTAGTTATAGTATACTCACTGAACCGATTCGGAAGAGGTGCTGCAAGTTTATTAGAAGTTCTATTTCAACTTAAAGCAAATGGAACTGAAATTATCACTTTAAATTAATACTTCAGTAAGAATTCTTAGCCCTAGTTATGGTTAAGTGCTTACTGAAGTTTAATTTGATTAAAAAGAGTAGTTGAACTAAGTATGTCAGAAACATAAGTTTACCAATTTACCCAATTAATCATCGATTAAAGTGTTTTCTGTCGGTGCTCGTCACACCGGCAATGAGTTAAGAATTTTTTTATTGTGAAATGATTACCAAGAAGTTAGTTTTTGGATTTACTGCAATTACTAATCAACTAGTTAACTAATTGAGAAGTTAACTGAAAGGCTAGAGTTAACTGAAAGCTAGAGTTAACCTTAACTAGTTAACTAGTGGTTGAGGTGAATTTAAACTAGTGGAAAAAACAATTACCTATGGACGCAAATCCATAAACCCTAAAGGATTTGTCAGCGAGAAAGACAGTATACGCTACCAAGAACAGGTAATGGAAGAGTATGCTCTTAACCACAATATGGAGATTGTAGCGAAATATAGCGACATTGGTTACTCTGGTGCTAACACTCAAAGGCCAGAGTTAATAGAAATGCTCGAATTTCTCCAGAATGAGGAAGAAAAAGTGGATGTTCTCCTCTTCTATACTGTTGACCGGTTGGGCCGAGATTTGAGAAATAACATCAATCTAGTATTACAAATAAGTGATTTGGTGAAAAAAATTGTATTTGTAGTTGAGGGTATAAGCAACGACTATGAGCATTTCAAAATGTTTCTGATATTGAAATCTATAGTTGCTGAGGAAGAACGTATAAATTTGCTCAACCGTTTCGCTAGTGCTCGTTGGACCAAAGTAACGAGCAGACAAATTTTCAATGGAGCAAAGAAGCCCCTAGGATATGTTCAAAAAGGGGAAGAACTAAGAAAAGCAACAATCGAAGAGACGAAAGATCTTAAAGAGATTCAGGGTCTCGAAGCATTAAATTACATTATCCTAGCATATCTCTCGAATCAATCTATCAGTCAGATTGCAAAGAATCTGAGTAGAAACTTTGGATTAACTCGTTCAGGTAAGAAATGGGACAAAAATTCAGTCGCATATATTCTGAGAAATGATATATATGCTGGAATTTTGAGCGGTAGGATGAAAGGAGAAAGATATGAGGTACCAACAAATAAGGTGGAACCGCTACTCTCAAAGACGACTTATGAGTTTATCCAGGCCAGGTTAAAGAACACCATTAAAGGTAGGCAACCGAAAAACAATGCCCTTGCCTTGTTAAGTGTTTGCATTCATTGCTTAAAACCTGTCTCTCAGGTGGGGCCACTGATCAGTTGCCCGGAATGTAAAAGGTCGATGGAGATTGAAGACATCTCCAGTGCAGTTGAGAGAAATTTAATCGATTACCTTTTAGGTAGTTATGAATTTACAGATAAAGAAGGGTATGTGCTAAAAGGATTTCTAGAAGATGAAGCGAGATCTGCTTATCAGGGAAAGAAGCGTGAAGGATATGAATCGCTACTTACTCTAATAAACCAAGGGAAAGTAGACGTTATAGTAGTCACCTTCTTTAACAGACTGGCTCGAAAATCAGAAGATATGCTTAATATCCTTCTACTACTGAAATCGAAAAATATTGAATGTATAAGTGTGGGTCAGGGGAAACGCCTCTCTATGATGAGTCATAATGAAATTGCGATTGAAGCTATTATGGCCGAAGAGGAAGATAAGAATCTTACCAGAAGGATCCATACCTCTAAGGGGATTTCTATAGCAAAGGGAGAATACCTGACTAAACCTGCCTTGGGATATAGAAGAACTGCAAATAGATCCTTAGAGATTGTAGATGAAGAAGCGGAGGTTGTAAGAAGTATCTACAATTATTATCTTGAAGGTATTCCACCAAAGGAGATCGCAAAGCTTTTAAATACTACCCAGGCAGCGGGTAGAAAATGGACCACTCAAACGGTGGAGGATGTATTAACAAATCCTGTGTATACAGGAAAGTATGTTAAAAGAAAAATACTTGAGGACCGTACTGTTGAATTTGAGAAACTGTCTTCAAGTGAGCACGAACCCTTAGTGGACGAGGAAATGTTTTATAGAGTTGCTCAAGAGGTCAACGAAGGCAGGAAAAAGAGAGGAAAAAAGAAATACCAAAAGCATCACCATTTGTTTAAAGGTGTTCTTTGCTGCCCTCAGTGCCATAAAATGATTAACAAAATCAATCAAAATTATAGTAAATATTAGAGGTGTTTTTTCCCATTCTCATTTCCAAAATGACTTGATTGGCATATGTTTTTGGAGAGAGAGATTTGACAACCATCCTTTCCTTTTATAGAAATGGTTAATTTTAATCGCTCAGTTTTTGTGGTAAGCGAACTAGTTATTCTATGGTTTGCTTGACTCCCATAGGAAAAGAGGCTTTTAGTGTATTGAGCTGAAAGAGAAATAGGGGAACGAACATCTATTTGCAGCACTCCATCCCTATTTTCTGGTTTTCCTATGGGATGGGTTATCATGGGTCTGCCTTTTCATTAACCCTGCATTAGATTTTTCTAACACTCCTAATACCCTAAGTATTAAGTTGAAAATAATTTGACCGAAATTATTAGTAGATTAAAATTTTAGGAGGTTATTATTATTAATCATCATGTCAAGGGAGTGGCAAAAGAAGCAATTGAATTTTCTTTAACTTTTAGACAGAAATTAGGAGTGGTAACTTTAGCGTTTGCTATTTTTTCTACATTATCATTTTTAACAACTTACAGTTTTTTGTTTGGTTATTATTTTGGAGGAGAGATAAATAATTCTTTTTCAAACTTTGAAGTTTTTAGAAGGTTTGTACCGTTTGATGTACATACAATCACGTTTACATATTTAATGATTTCTTTATCTGTGGCGTTAATAATCTATTCCCTAAAGTTCTTGAAGGAAAGAGGGTTAACATTCAAATTTCTAGCAGTATTTTGTTTAGCTATCTTTCATCTAATGATGACTATGTTTTTCTCTCAAGAAGTAACTGTCAAAAACGTTTTACTTTTTGGAGCAATATGGGTAATTCCTTTGTTTATCGGGGTCATGTCTTTATTTTTCGTACAAGGTATCAAATCTCCATTTAAAACTTATAGTGGTTCAATTTTAGGCATTGTATCAATAATAATCTCTATTATGCTCTTCAATCCTAATCTACCTGAAGAATGGATATTAATATGGTTAAATGTTTTTCTATTTAGTTTTGGGTCATTATTTTCAAGGTTTTCTTATAATAAATACTGGAACTTTGTTTTTGTTTTCCCTTATATCTCTCTTGCCTTCGCTATCATAATTAGTATTACTAAATTAGAAACCTTCAAAGAGCAAACCGATTTAATAAAGGCTATAATAATGATAGGTATCCCACTAATTATTAGCATTGTGCTCTCAAATTTTTTTAGAAAAAAGTTTAAGGAAAACGACAATCTATTGAAAGCTCCGGATGAGAGTAACTCTATTAGTAGTTTTATCTTAGACATACTTGTCATACTTTTTAATCCTAAAACCAATAAGAGCGCATTAGTCTTTATTATTATAATGCTTTTAGGTGCATATGTTATGACCCCTAGAGTTTCTACTTCAACAGCAAAAATTATTAGGTCATTTACACCACAGAGCGAATTTCAATTTGAATTAATCAGGGTTAAAGACCTTAATGACCTACCAAAAACTATTAAGGGGATAATCGTTGCTGAACATGAAGGAGTTATATACATTTCAAACGAAGGCTGGGAACTTGAACAAATAAAGACTGATAGTTATTTTGTAGAAAAAGAAAACGACTAAAATCCAAAACTTTAATATAGGAAAATTCGAAGTGCTATTAGTGCTAGGAAACAAATAGAATGAACCCTATTCCTTTTACGGTTGGGGTTTGCTATTTTTTCCTCTTTTATTTGTTGGGGAAAAATAGGAATTTATATTATCTGACGTATCTGCATAAGGGGTTTGAAGGGTTGGTAAATTAGTAGAAGAAGTAATCTTTATTGTGGTGAATATGAAAAAATCCATGATCACATTAAACTTTTCTTGGTCTTTAAGTCATTCATGGCTGAAAAAAAAGAGAATAATGCTTCTAAAGAAGTTAAACCAGCGGGATGAATGCTCGTCCTCTTTTCCATAAGAAGTTCTTATGGAGAGTGAACACTGTTAGCTTAAGTGATTTAGAGAATCAAGTGTGTTGAACAACGAAAGGTCTATTCGATCTCCTAATGATGGAGACAAGTTGATGAAGCAGTATCTAGGGGACCTTGTTGCTATTTTGGGGTTGAATGACATTACAAATGATCTTAATGAAACGCAGTAGCTTTTCGCAACTATATATGAATATTTTACCTATAGTAACAATTATTGACTATAAATAATCACTCTATTAAACTATTAAAGAGTCCTATTTTTCAGAAAAATCAATCCAGGACTTTTAAACTATTTAAGGGGGTAAATGAGTATGAAGTTGAACAAATTGTTCATCAATCTAGTCATTTTCTTAATGGCATTTTCCAGTTTTACAATTGGAACGAGTGCTGCCATTAATAAGAATCTACTAGAACAGAATAGTAACAAGAAGACACTCGTAAAATCATTTAGTGATCAGGACGAAGGCAAGTATAATCCGAACGAAAAGGTGAGAGTAATTGTTGAGCTGAAGGATAAGCCGGCGATTTTCTCAGCTCAAAGCATTGGCAAGTCGTACAGCGATCTTTCAGATTCTGTAAAAGAAAAGCTGAAAGAAGAAGCATTAAATGCACAGGAGAAAGTGAAACATGACATAAAGAAAGCTTCTATTAATATGTCTTATCAGGAAAGCTTTACGACCATTGTAAACGGATTCAGTGGGGAAGTGGACTATAAGTCTTTAGAAAAGATTGAGAAACTGTCTAATGTTGGAAAGGTACATATTTCACACGAGTATAAGCGACCTTCTGAGCAGCCTGACATGATTTACAGTAAAGAGCTTGTGAAGGCGCAGCAAACGTGGCAGGACTATGGGTATAAAGGCCAGGGGATGACGGTCGCGGTCATTGATACGGGTATTGATCCGGCTCATAAGGACATGGTTCTCAGTGATGAAACCAAACCTGAAATCTCTTCTGCCATGGTGAACAGACTTAAGAAAGAGAAAGGTCTACCGGGTAAATATTATACGAAAAAGGTTCCTTATGCGTATAACTACGCCGATGAAAATGATCAGGTGTTGGATTTAGGACCTGGTGCGAGTATGCACGGAATGCACGTAGCGGGAACTGTTGGAGCAAACGGTGATGAGGAAAAAGGTGGCATAATGGGTGTGGCCCCTGAAGCTCAGCTCCTTGGACTGAAGGTTTTCGGAAATGACCCGGAAATGCCATCCACCTATAGTGATATTTATATTAAGGCAATCGATGATGCCATCATCCTAGGCGCTGATGTTATCAATATGAGTCTTGGTTCGACGGCGGCATTCGTACTGCCGGATGACCCTGAACAAAAAGCGATTGCAAGAGCAGTGGAAAATGGTGTGTTGATGTCCATTTCTGCAGGAAACTCAGCTCAATTTGGCGAAGGTCACGATAGCCCATTCTCTGAAAATCCGGACATTGGCGTCGTTGGCTCACCTGGATTATCTGCTGATTCCTTGCAAGTGGCATCATTTGAGAATCAGTATTTGGATCTTGGAGGCTTTAACGTAACGGTCGACGGAGAAGAACGTGACGCAGTTGCATTCTTATCCGCAAGTAGCGTAGATCCATCCACTCTCGGGGAGCAACCTTATGAATTAGTGGATGCCGGTCTCGGACGCATGCCTGGAGATTCAGAAGCGAATCCGAATGCAAATGATTTTACAGGGGTGAATCTTGAAGGAAAAGTGGCACTCATACAACGGGGAGAAAGTTCCTTTGTAGCGAAAACATTGAATGCTCAGGAAAAAGGAGCCGTTGCTGTTATCATCTACAATAATACTGGCGGGTTTGTCAGTATGGCAACAGACAATTCCATCGAAATCCCCCAGCTTTTTGTCTTAAAGCAATATGGAGATGAGATAAAAGGATTATTGGATGAAGGGAAAAAGGTAGAAATCGCCTTTAAGGGAGAGAAAGTGAAATCATTGAACCCTGAAGCTGGAAAGATGTCGACTTTCACATCATGGGGAGTGACACCTAACCTTGACTTCAAGCCTGAAATTACGGCTCCAGGTGGAAATATCCTTTCTACCCTGCAAGATAATCAATATGGATTGATGAGCGGTACGTCTATGGCGGCACCACATGTTGCCGGTGGATCAGCCCTTGTTATGCAGAGAGTGGACAAAGATTTTAAACTCACAGGCTCTAAACGCGTGGAAATGACGAAGAATATTCTTATGAATACGTCAAAACCGCAGATGGATAAAGGAACGTACAATGACCACTATCAGACGGGCCTTCCATACTCACCGAGACGAGAAGGATCAGGACTGATGGATCTTCATGCAGCGATGAGTACTCCGGTTGTCATCACAGAAAGTAAATCTGGTTTAGGTAAAGTAGCCCTTAAAGAAATCGGGGATAAGACTGCTTTTACGTTAACTCTTAAGAACGTCAGCAATAAAGATGTGAAATATGTAGCGGACGGAACCGTACAGACGGATCTTGTTTCCGAAGGTTATAACACACTTGAAACTCAAGGGATCTTTAAGAAAGATACGATTAGGGAAGAAGAGCCATTCTTAGGAGAATTCCCGGTCTCGTTTTCTTCATCAAAAGGAATGGAAACGGATAAAGGGTATACTGTTACAGTTCCTGCCGGTGGATCGGTCAATGTCGATGTAACGGTCGATGTAAGTAATACCATTGATTGGTTTAATAACGCTTCATTAGATGAATTGTTTGAAAATGGATACTTTGTAGAAGGATTTATTTCCTTTAAAGACCCACAAGATACAAATCCGGAGCTTTCAGTTCCTTATGTAGGATTCAAAGGGGACTGGGACCAGGCACCGATTCTTGATAACACCATTTATGATGAAAAGTCCTTTTACGGAAAAACAGGTTTAGTCAGCCCGGTTAAAGGAGCAGATAACCTCTATCTAGGAACTAATCCGGTAGAAGAAGAAGCGTATGAAAACAAAGTAGCCTTTTCTCCGAATGGGGACGGAATACAGGATGTCGTATTCCCTGCTTTATCTTTCCTGCGTAATGCTAAGAATGTTTCCTTCTCCATTCTGGATAGTAAAGGAACTTCACTATTAAAGTTAAGAACAGAAAAAGAAATTTCCAAACATTATTATGATGGAGGCTCGGCAGAAGACTTCACCCCGTTTAGCGAAGCAAAATGGGACGGGAAGTATAAAGGCAAAGTGGTAGATGACGGATGGTACTACTATGAAGTGAAAAGCATCGTAGATTATCCAGATGCTGAGTGGCAAACGAAGAAGATGAAAGTCTATGTAGACACGAAAAAACCAACTGTAACGTCATCTTATAATCCTGAAACTGGAAGACTGATGTGGGATGCGGACGACCAGGGGGTTGGAGTTTCCTATGTTGACATTCTTGTCAACGGAAAGAGTATTCTGGAAAAACCATTTTCATCAAGAACGAGCGAATACAAATTGGAGAATGTAGATAAAGACGCAACCATTAAGGTCTTGGTGTATGACTGGGCTGGAAATGTAGGAATCTCAGCTGCTAATAATGGTGATGATGATACGATACCGTTTGTCACTGCTCTTACTCCGGAGGCACTGAGTGTAACCAAGGAGAGAGCGGTCCCGGTTGAAGGATATGTGAACGATGATTCAGATGTGAAAGAATTACTTGTGAACGGTAAAAAAGTATCATTGAAGTGGGATGCAGCAAATAAGCGATATGCATTCAGTACAACCGTTGAATTTAAGGCGGATGGTGTCCAGGACATTAGGTTCTCAGGAACCGATTCCAAAGGAAACCAAATTTCATTTATACGTAAAGTAATGGTAGATTCAACGCCGGCTAAATTGGACGTAAAAGCTTCATACTATACGAGTAAAGCAAATGCCATTCTTGATGTGAACATAGCTGATAACTTCAAAGAACTCCGTTTCTATATTGACGGCAGTGAAAAATATTATCAGGAATTCAGAGAACCTTATGAAATGAAAGCCATCCAAAAGTCACTTAAGGAAGAGGTATCCTTAAAAGATGGTGCTAATCATTTCGAGTTAAAGCTTGTTGATATGGCTGGTAATGAAACAGTGAAAAACATTTCCATCTATCGGACTTTCAAACAACCAAAATCGTTTAAAGATGTATCTTCGACTTACTGGGCAAAGGATGCGATCCAATACTTAAACGTAATGGGCGTCATCAATGGTTATAGTAACGGTGAATTCGGCATTGACGACAGCATCACACGTCTACAGGCTGCCCAAATGATCGTCAGGGATTTGAACTTGAGTACGAAGAATCGTCCTGATCCGAAGCTGAAAGATGTTAAACCTGGCAGCTACGGATACGATGTCATCGCAACGATCGCAGATGAAGGCATCATGACGGGTACATTGGAGAAAATGTTCAACCCTAATCAAACCCTTACCCGTGCCCAAATGGCAAAGATTCTAGTGGAAGGGTATGAACTGGAAGGAAAATCTAAAGATACCTTCAAGGACGTATCCAATAATCATTGGGCGAAAGAGTATATCAATACCCTTTCAGTGAACGGAATTACCATTGGTTATCCAAATAATACGTTCAAACCAAGTGATATTACGACACGTGCACAATTTACAATGTTTTTGGCACGTACGAAAGATGATCGATTTAAATAATTTAGAAGAATGCTATGGGACAAGTTTCCCATAGCATTTTTAATTTTATAGATTTAAAGGAAAATATATGTAATAAAGGAATATGTCCTATAACTTCCCAAATTATATGATAAAATCGTAATAGTGTTTTTGAGAGATTTAGGTAAAAAGTGAAATGACTCAAAGAAATTGATGATCATTACATAAAAGGAAGGGACTACACTATGAAATTATCAAAATCTTATCGTATGTTTATTGCTACTGCTGCAACTGCTGTCTTGGTTACATCTGCCGTTTCTTCATCGGCTGCTGCTTCTTTTACAGACGTATCGGATCGATACAAGGAGGCGGTTGACTATTTAGTCGATCAAGAAATTACAAACGGGTTAACCGATACGACCTTTGGAGTGACTGATCAAATTAAACGTGGGGATGCAGCTGTCATGATCGCGCGGGCTCTCGATTTAGATAGGTCCTCAGCGCCGGAATCAGGATTTACTGACGTTCCTGAGAGAGCACGTGAATCAGTAAATATCCTGAAACAACAAGGTATCATTAATGGTAAAACAGACGTGAAATTCGGAGCGGAAGACACCCTGACCCGTGGAGAAATGGCCATCATTCTTTCCCGGGCATACGCACTCACCGGGAGTTCAATCTTATCATTTACAGATGTAGGGGATCGCTATTTGGATGCTGTTCAGGCAATGGTTTATAATGGCATCACACAGGGGAAAACAGAGACACAATTTGGAACCCAACAAGAGATCATGCGTGGAGAATTCGCTCTTTTCATTTATAGAGCCGAAGGGAATGTGACTCCTGAAGTAATTGAAGTCAATTAGTGAAAGAGCAGCCAATAGGCAGAATTTAATTTAAAGACAAAAAACCTCCGAATTTCTCGGAGGTTTTGTCATTGTCATCACTCAGCAGCGTCTACGATACGCCCTTCAACCTGAGGATCAACTTTTTCTAATGATTTTAAGTAATCAATGAAAATCTCATAATCAATATACCCAGGTTCGCTTACACGTCCATCTGCATAAGCATTGGCAAACATATCATATCCGTCTCCACCTTTAGCAGTAAACGTGTTGGTAGCTACAAAGTAAGAATCGGATTCACTTAATGGAACAAATTCAGTTCCATTGTTCACGTCTACAGAAAGGACTCTCTCTCCAGCCGGCTTACTGCTATCGTACGTGAATTTTAAACCGGAAACATGAAGGAATGCACCACTTGCAGTCGGGGCCGCACTTACACTGTGCTCTAAGGCAGCTTTAATTTCAGCTCCTGTAAGATTCATGATACCAAGGCTATTTCCAAACGGCATCAACGTTAATACTTCACCCATCGTAATGTCGCCAGCATCAATGGAAGAACGGATACCTCCACCGTTTGAGAGGGCAATCATGGTTTCAGGGTTTATCGATTTAGCTTTTGCCAACATTCCGTCTGTAATGAGATTACCAAGATTGGTTTCTTTCGTACGGACATCTGCTCTTTCACCATCTAGTACCGAAACAGCTTCCACTCCAATGGATTGCTTTTTAAGGTCGGCGATTTGATCGGAATAAGGCTTTAGCATGGCAGCAACTTCAGGGTCTTCTTCTTGATCCGAAACATTAATCAATTCGCCCATATAATACGCAATGGTTCCATCTTCATCGAATAATACATCCAACGTTCCAAGAGCTTTTCCGTATTCACCCGTTTGAACGATTACCGTAGGCTCTTCACCGTCTTCATTGATTACTGGTTCTGATAATGTAGAGTGGCTGTGGCCACCGACGATGATATCGATTCCATCAACTTGTTTTGCTAACTCTAAATCATTATCATATTGAAGGCTGTCATCATAGCCGATATGTGTGATCGCAATGATTTTGTTAATGCCCTGATCTTCAAACGCTTCGACCATCTCGTTCGCTCTGTCGATATAAGAAGAGAACTCAACAGCACCTGTACTTGAAATGTCTGGAGTTTCTTCAGTGGTAAGACCGAAGATCCCTACCTTTTCTCCGTTTACTTCTTTCACGATTCCATCATAGATATGGGCGTCGGCCGGTTCGTCAGAAATAGCTGAGTACTGTAAGCCTTCGAACAATGGATCTTTGGAGAAATCAACATTGGAACTTACGAATGGAAAATTGGCATTTTTAATGAATTCAGTTAACGCCTTATGTCCATCTTCGCTTGCTCCAAGATCAAATTCATGGTTACCGAACGTCATGGCATCATACCCAAGATAATTCATGAATTCTAAGTCGGCTTGTCCCAGGAATTCATTAAAATAAAGAGTCCCGGAGAATACATCCCCAGCATCAAGTAATAGTGCATCTGGATTATACTCGCGGTAGTCCTTAATTGCGGTAGCACGCTTCGCAATAGCATCCAGATTTCCATGAGTATCATTCGTATGCATAACTGAAAGCGGGAAAAGGCTGTCCTGCATTTCTTTGGCTATTGCCGCTTTATATAGGAAGATCGCATAATCTCCTCGTTTAGCTGGAAGATCGATCCCAAACTGTGTTTCCGAAATTCCTTGAGTGATTTCATTCGCCACCATCATTTGAACAGCAGGAGCGTACGTTTCTTTCACATCTGTAAATGCGATCTCGGTTGTACCTTCTAATCCGAATCCTCTTTCAAGCCATAGAGCTAGTTCACCGCGAGTGATATTCAACTGAGACCCGAAAGAAGTGGACGTTTTACCATTGGTGATTCCTGCTTCTTTTAATGCATTCACTGCAGCCATACCGCGCTCGGGAACATCGGTAAATCCTGCTTCAGGTGCATTTTCGGTATCTAATTCTAGAACATTGGCTAATAAGATTGCGGCATCTACACGTTTGATGGACATACCCGTTCCGAATTGTGTATCGGATATTCCATTGGCCCCCATTGAAACGAGGAAGTCCACTGCATCCATATAACGGTCAGGAACATCGGTAAATTCCTTGGCGCCTGCGGATGCAGTAGGTATAAATGCACTTGCAACAAGAGTAGCCGTTGTAGCAGAAGCTAAAAGCTTACGGTAAGATTTGTTTGACAATTCAATTCTCCCCTTAGTCTAGATAAATTAGAAGCTTTCCATTTCGACAATACTATAGACTAATTTACTACAGTCTTGTCGAAATGGATCAACCCCTGTTCATTATAACAGATACTGTGTCAAATTTATTACAAAATTTACTCTTTACAAAATATTAATACTAATTATTTGGGAACGTTCTCATTAGATGGGTTTGATTTAGAAAATGTTAAGAAATAATTCATGAAAGCAAGTTTAATAGGAAAAAGTGAATAGATATGTGCATATGTATTCCAATAAAACCAAAAATTACTTATTTACATCTTGTAAGAATTACTATATGTGTTAAAATGGAAATGTAAGTTTTATTCCTGTTTTGTTTTAACATATGTGTGAGAGTTGGGCCGGGTTGAGGCCGGAGTTGAAGAGAAAAGCATCTCATCTTGATGAGATGCTTTTCTCTTTTTTGTTTGTTACTTTTTAACCATCTTACGGCATAAAACGATAAGTTTCCTAAATCCCCTTTAAAATCTTACAAATTTCGCTATAATTTATAAAGTGACCCATATTTTAGTAGAAACATAATACAAAAGGAGCGTTATCATTGTCATCTAGATTAAGAAAAATGTTGTATAGTTTGATTGTTACTGTGTTTGTTTTTGGTAGCTTCATAGTTCCGGAGTCGGTGTTTGCCCAACAAATTTCGTCAGGGGTAAATCATCAAAAAGAAAGTGTCAATATTTCCGGAAATACGCATGTTGTAAATACATTGACGATGAATTTATCCGACCCTTATACAAAGGTTGAAGTGGGCTTACCTAACCCCATTAATTCGCTATCGACCGTTTCAGGCATGGCGAAGCGGAATACATATGAAAGCCACAAGGTGGTTGGGGGAGTCAACGCTTCATTCTTTCATTGGGATAGCCGTTTACCAGCTTACCTCTTGGCTAAAGATGATAAGATTGTTAATCTGGGTGCTGTCTCCAGTTCTTATACTGATTTCATGTACGCTCCTGCTGCATTTGGAATCAATGCTAAAGGTCAAGGCCAAATTGATCGTTACAATATGGGGATTACGATTTCTCACCATAATCAAACCTTCACTTTATCGGGATTAAATCGTTCCAGAGAAGTGAATGAGAGTATACTGTTTACCCAAAGCTATAAATTTGATCATACTCGAATGAATCCATTCGGTATGGAAGTGGTTGTAACCGGTGTAAACAAGTCGGTTGACTATGATTTGAAATTTGGTGAAAAGGTAACAGGAAAGGTATCAAGCATTCGTCCTTATGGTCAGTCTACAAGTGCAACGATTCCTAAAGATGGCTTTGTTCTATCTGCTCATGGAGAAGATATTGATAAAATAAGAGATTTAAAGATAGGCGACGATGTTTCGTTATCCCTTAATGTTAATGATAAATGGAAAGATTCAGAGTTTATGTTGGCAAGCGGTCCTTTACTGGTTCAAAATGGACATGCAAAGTTATCCATAGATCCAACCAGTCCCCGTGTAACAGAGAGAGCTCCCCACACAGCCGTTGCGGTGGACTCTACTGGGAACAGAGTATTCTTCGTCACGGTGGATGGCCGTCAACCTGGATATAGTACAGGTATGAATCTGAAAGAATTCGCCAATTATCTAGTTAGTTTGGGAGCGAATTATGCTTTAAATCTGGATGGTGGCGGATCTACAACAATGGTCACAAGGAAAGTTGGTGATGAGTTTGCTTCATTAACGAACTCACCTTCCGATGGATTTGAGCGATCCGTTTCAGCCATTCTGCAAGCTGTGAGCACTGCTCCACAAGGAAACCCAACCATAATGAAAGCCCATCAGGTAAAAGAGGGATTAATTGGTTTAGGTGCTTCGGCAGATTTCAAAATTGATTATATCCTTGACCAATACTACAATCGATTAACGATCGATGAAAGCAAAATGGAACTCTCTGTAGAGGGAAATATTGGTGAAATAGAAAATGGGAAGTTTGTCGGGACGAAAGCAGGCAAAGGATATGTAGTCGTTCGTTATGGAAATGCATCAACCAAGTTGCCTGTGACTGTAGTGGATGAAGTAGGGAGGCTCTCAGTGAAAGTAAATTCTATCCGTTTGATCCCTGGAGATCGTCAGAAATTAGATGTCAATGCCGTTTCAACCAGTGGTCAACCACTGATATTTGATGATAGTAAAGTTCAATGGACCGTAGAGGGGAATATAGGAAAGGTTGAAAACAGTGTGTTTATTGCAGGCGACAAGGAAAGTAGCGGTAAACTAATCGCTACTTTCGGAAGTCAGTCGGTTGAGGTACCTGTCAGAGTATCACCACATCCTGAAATATTGCATAGCCTGAACAACTTAACGAACCTTTCTACAGAAAATATTCGTGCAACTTCAAAGTTGAAGACAGACACAGTGTTACAAGAAAAGGAAAATGGTGCTTCATTGAAGTTTAGATATAACTTCTCTGAAACACAATCAGGTGTAGCTGCTTCTTATATTAATTTTAAGGATCCTTTAAAGATCAGCGGGAAACCAACCAAAATCGGTATGTGGGTATACGGAGATGGTGAAGGGCACTGGTTAAGAGGGAAGGTAAAGGATGCATCTGCTAAGGAGCATACAATTGACTTCACAGGTTACGGAGATTTAAATTGGTTTGGATGGAAGTATGTTGAAGCACAAGTTCCTTCTCAGATAGCTTATCCGATCACTTTAAGTCAAGTGTATCTTGCTGAGCCGGATGATAGCAACAAAGGATCAGGGTTCATCTATTTAGATAAGCTGCAAGCAGTCTATTCTAATATGAAAGAAGAAGCTTTCTCTTCTTCAGACAATCCGAAGATCGTCGATGATCATAAAAAGTGGACCGTTAAGTTTAATATTCCAATGTCCAAGACATGGATTAATAATCAAACCATCTATGTTGAAGATCAAATGGGTGTTAGAGTACCTGTAAAAGTAACGTTGTCCGACAATGGCAAGTCAGCAGAAGTACTGGCCCCTGTGGCAGGATACGTGACAGGTAAAGAATATCGGCTAGTCGTAACTCGTTATGCAAAATCGACAAAGAACCTATTAATGGACAAGGATTCCATCACGCCGTTCAAAATAAAATAATCATCAATAGAAGAAGGTCCCGTTGGCTCGGGACCTTCTTCTTTGGTTTTAATGAGTATTTTGGACGGGACGTACCAACCATTTTGATAAGTTCGGGTGCTCTTTCTTCAGCAACTCTTTTTGAAAGATAAATGTCCATGGTTTAGACGTGTTGGCTTGAACTTCAAGTTCATTTAATTTAAATGCACCTTGAGCGATGACCTCTTGCTCTGCGTCAAGAACTTCTAGAGGAAGCTGGTGAAGTTGAATGGACCTTGGATTACCATTTCTGAATAGAACGGTCGTCGATAGATCCCCGTTTTCTGTCAACTTTGCTTGAACGCCCATGATATTGAATTCCTTTGACTTTAATCTAGGCAGGTTAGACACGAGCGTAGCGAGCTTCTCTTTTTCGCTTTGTGGCAATTGCTCGTCCCACGATTTATCTAAATCGAGTCTATGAGGCTGCATAGAACTGATATTGAAAGCAAGGGACCAGCCTTCAGAAGGAACTTCTCTTGTTACCAGAGCCTCCTTCTCAAAGATAAACATCCACGGCCGACTGCTTCTTCCTGGGATTTTTCCTAATAGAGAAAGATCAAATTCTTTTCTGGCAACGACGTTTTTATCTGCATCGAACAAGAGGAGTTCAATCTTTTCTAAACTGATTGCTTGTGAAAGGCTATTGCGTACAAAGGCAGTAACGTTAAAAGCTTCGCCTTCTTTTTCTATTTCGACACCAGCCAAAGAAATTTGATTTGGTTTTAAGGGTTGTAAATCGTTATTCAGAAAACGAAATACGTATTCTTTCTCTTTCGGCAAGTTCCAATCAGGATGGATTGATAATTCCGTCATGACCTCTTCAGTGCGAGAATGGTCTTGTGACTCATTCAGTAGCTCTCCGGAAGCTACTGAGCTATCTGCTCCGGTTTTCTTTATTTGATCTGCCGTTTTCTTTTTGAAAAATGGAAACATGCTTTCACTCCTTTTCCTGTTGATTATCCGTTGTAAGGTTTTTCAGAAGACCCATACATTCAGTAGAAATATTCTTCTCCAGTGAGTAGAACATATCTGAGAATAATTCCAAGCCTTCCCTTGCGTAAATCCTCATTGGATCTTCTTGTTGATACGATCTTAACCCAATTCCTTCTTTTAGACGTGTCATACTTTCAATATGCTTAATCCAATGATGATCGATGAAGCTGATCATGACTTGGGAAAGAGTGTTGGAAAGCTTTTGATCTTCATCGAAATCATCGATGAACGTCAATGTGTCATTAAGACAAGGCGTGACTAATTTATCGATCTCTTTACGGTCTTCTATTTCCATTGGTAAAATGACTTTTTCTGTGAAGAGTTGGTTGGTTAAGACACTCAATTTATCAATTCTCCATTCTACAGGGAGAAGCTCTTCTGAACATGTTCTGTCGAGCGTGTTTTGATAGGTGCTCTGAACCATGGCTTTTAATGTATGAAGAAGGTTTTCACCAGCAAGAGCCTTTTCTCTTAATTCGTATAATACACTCCGCTGTTCGTTAATGACGTCATCCAGCTTTAAATTATACTCACGCATGGAGTAGTTGGCTCCTTCTACAATGCGTTGGGTACGTTCAACAAATTCATGTATAGCTTTATTCTCCACTAATCCATCCGAATTGACTTTTAGTTTCTTGTTGAGCTTTTCCAGGTCATCTTTGGCGAAGCGTCGGAACATATCATCTTCTAATGAGATGAAAAATTGGCTGGAGCCAGGGTCACCCTGACGTCCGGAACGGCCGCGCAATTGGTTATCTATGCGACGGCTTTCATGTTTCTCAGTCCCTAGTACATGCAGACCGCCAAGCTGTGCAACGCCTTCACCAAGGATGATATCGGTGCCGCGACCGGCCATATTTGTTGCAATGGTAATTTGTCCCCGTTGGCCTGCATTTGAGATTAAGCGGACTTCCTGTTCAACACTTTTCGCATTTAATAATTCATACTTAAGCCGGGATTTATCCAATACTTTAGCCACTTTTTCGGACTGAAGGATGGAGGTGGTCCCGATCAGTATCGGTTGACCCGTACGGTGACGCTCTGTTACTTCGTCGAGCATCGCATCGTATTTCTGCTGAGTCGTCTGATATACCCGGTCCTGCATATCGACTCTAATTTTGGGACGATTGGTTGGGATGGATATTACCTGCATATTATAAACGTCCCGAAATTCTTTTTCTTCCGTTTTCGCCGTTCCCGTCATCCCTGATAGCATGGGGTACATTCTGTAATAGTTTTGAATAGTAATTTGTGCCTGTGTCTTGTTTTCCTGGGTGATTTCTAAACCTTCTTTAGCTTCGAGTGCCTGATGAAGTCCATCACTTAAGGTCCGTCCCTCCATGACACGTCCGGTAAACATGTCAACGAGCTGGATTTTACCTTCTTGCACGATATAGTCTACATCACGCTCAAACATCACATGAGCGCGGACAGCTTGAATCACGTAGTGGTAGAGGGTTTGATGTTCGAGTTCATAAAGATTGTCGACTCCGAACGCTTTTTCTACCTTACTGATACCGATCTCGGTTAGACTGGTGGATTTCGTTTCTTCATCAAAATCGTAATCAGTTTCACGCTCGAACCGTTTGGCCAACTTTGCCGCAATATAGTGAAGGTCCGCACTGGCTGACATCTTCCCTGCAATGATTAGAGGTGTCTTCGCTTCATCAATCAGGACACTGTCAATTTCATCAATAATGGCATAATGAAAAGGCCTTTGAACTTTGTCTTCATTTTTACGCGCCATGTTGTCCCGTAAAAAATCAAACCCGAATTCAACTCCGACTCCATATGTAATATCCGCATTATAAGCTGCTTTCTTAAGACCCGGATCCATCATTGGGAGATTCAATCCAACTGTCAGTCCCAGAAACTCATGTATACGACCGATTTGCTCACGATCCCGCTTGGCAAGGTACTCATTCACGGTAATAACATGAACACCTTTTCCTTCAAGTGCGCGAAGATAAGAGGAGAGGGAAGCTACAAGTGTTTTACCTTCTCCGGTAGCCATTTCAGATATATTACCTTCAGCGAGAACCAGCCCCCCAATTAACTGGACATCATAATGTCTCATCCCAAGAACCCGTTTAGAGGCTTCGCGAACTACAGCGAACGCATCCGTCGTAATATCTTCAAGAGAATTACCTGAGAGGAGTTGTTCCTTAAAGGATTCAGTCATCCCCCTTAATTGTTCGTCTGAATACTCTGCATAGGTTTCTTCCATTGTATTTATTTTTTCTACTTGTTTATGATATTTTTTTAATTGGCGTTCAGATTGATTTGCTGCCTTTTTTAAAAGTTTAATCATTGATATTTTCTCTCCTTAACCAGTTCCATAGATATGTACGCCATCATTAGTTAATCTTATCAAAATTGAGAAAAAAAGACTACTAGCTTGAAAAATTAGCAAAATTATGCAACTTTTACGTGATGTTTGTCGTCTTATTATAGAAGGGTATAACAAGGATATACCATCATACTTTCGGCTCTTTTGGTATAGTCGTAGAAATTTAGTATATGAAACAAGGAGACTAAGTGGTATAATCATTTTTGGATTTGCTTTACTGAATAATGAAAATGACTGAATCCGAAGAGATGGTTCAATTAGATATAAATAACAATATGAAATGATCCTTTTTTGGATATGATATCATTAAGGAGGTACTACATGGTTTACTTAACCTTGTTTATATGCTTTATTGCCTCGATTATTCTTACACCATTAGTAAAAATGCTTGCGTTTAAAATCGGAGCAACTGATCGACCCAATCAACGAAAAGTACATCAAAAAATCATGCCTCGTCTTGGCGGATTAGCCATATTTTTAAGCTTTGTATTAGGAGTTATTATCCTGCAACCTGAGAATGTTTATTCAACGGCCATTTTGGCAGGTGCTGCCATAATAGTCGTGACAGGTATGTTGGATGATATGATTGAGCTTTCAGCCAAATATAAGCTTTTAGGTCAAATTATTGCAGCCCTATTGGTAGTTGTATGGGGCGGTGCTCAGGTAGAATTTATTAACTTGCCATTTGGCGGTCAAATTGAATTCGGTTTTATGAGTATTCCCTTAACCATTATCTGGATTGTAGGGGTGACCAACGCAATTAATCTAATTGACGGCCTGGATGGTTTGGCGGCTGGAGTTTCCTCCATTGCACTCATCACCATCGCTGGTATGGCTGTTATTATGGGAGATACATTTGTAGCTGTTATGGCATCAATCCTTCTTGTTAGTACAATCGGATTTTTATTTTATAATTTTCACCCTGCGAAGATATTCATGGGAGATACAGGGGCTCTGTTCTTAGGTTATATGATTTCTGTTCTGGCTTTACTTGGCTTTAAGAACATTACAGTTGTGTCCTTAATCATTCCGGTTATTATCTTAGGTGTTCCGATTTCAGATACGTTCTACGCGATCATTAGACGATTTGTTAACAAGCAACCTTTATCCGCTCCAGACAAATCACATTTGCATCACTGTTTATTACGAATGGGATACTCACATAAGCAAACTGTATTAATTATTTACGCAATTGCAGCCCTATTCGGTCTTGCGGCACTTATCTTCTCCCAATCAACGGTTTGGGGGTCACTCATTTTCATTGCCGTCCTATTATTCGCTATTCAGATCTTTGTTGAAAGTATCGGGCTTATAGGAAATGACCACCAGCCTTTACTGAAATTCATGAAAACAAAACGAAACAACAGTTAAGATAAAAATCGGGTTCAAATTTGAACCTGGTTTTTTTATTTTTTGTTTCATCTAAACATATTATTCTTGATGTTCCGTGAATAAAAGAAGAAGACCGTTTAGAATAGTCTAAACGGTCTTCTTCTTCATTACCAGTTGATTAATCCATTGAAACATCTTCTTTAATTTCTAAATGATGCTTTAATGTTTCGCTGACTTTATCTAATTCTTCTTCATCCAACGACCAGTAGTATGTACCATCAATATACTCGTCTTCACCTGCGAGGGATAAAGTTTCCAAATCAAGCTTTCCATTTAAACCATAACTAGTAAGAGACTTCATCTCTTCAAAAGTCATATTGGTTTCCATATTATTCCCTATAGCTTCTATGATGTCGTCGTACTTGGAAACAGAATTGGCTGATACTGCTCTTTTCATAACTGCTTTAATTATCTCTTGCTGTCTTTTTCCGCGTTCAATATCGTTATCTTGTTTACGAGTGCGAGCAAGAGCGAGTGCTTCTTCTCCGTTCAGTTTTTGATAGCCAGGTTGCAGATGGATAGCCCTATTATTATCTTCGGCATCTTTTTCATATAGTTCATAAGGAACGTCCACTTTAATTCCATCCAGGGCATCTATCACATCCATGAAAGCGTAAAAATTCATCTTCACATAATAGTCCACTGGAATATCTATAGTTTCTTCGACTGTCTCAATGGTTGCTTTGGGACCACCGAAGTAGTGAGCATGGTTGATTTTGGTTTCGTAGCCGACCTCAGGAATATAAACATATGAATCTCGAGGGATGCTAACAAGTTTTACTGTTTTTTCTTTTTCATTTAATGTGGCAAGCATAAGTGCATCGGATCTCGTTTTCTCTCCAAAATCCCGGCTATCACTACCATCAACACCAATAAAGAGTACAGATACGTTATCATTTTTGGGATCCACAGCTTTTTCACGTTTTTCTGATTTTTTCCTTCCATCAAGATCTTGGTATGAGCTCGAGAATACCGTCTCTGCTTTTTTGTACAAGTAAGCACCATACCCTGCAGCTGAAAATGCAATGAGTAACATAGGAAGGATGAGGAAAAAAACAACTCTTCTTCGTCGTTTTTTCCGTTTAACTGTTCTCTTATAGTCTCTGTCTATGGGCATAAAAATAAAAACTCCTTTATGATCGTTAGGTGGTCTTGAAATAGATATGTAAGCATTCAAAAAATTATTGAATCCCTTAAAATTCGACGAAATATACCAAATATTATTTTACTATGTAACTAATCAATCGTAAAATGAAATTTTCATTACAGGTGAGGGACGGACCTCCAAAACGGAGGTCCGTCCCTCAGTGAAGACCTACAATGCTTCCTCCAGGTACTCAATATACCCCTCGGAAATCTCACCCTGCCCATTGGTAAGCTCCGTCATCCAATCTATAAACTGATCCTTAGACGCTTCCTCTACGTACACTTCAACCTCAACAGCATCTAGGTAATGAATGTCTTTCAGTTGATAATGAGATGATCTCACTTCATTCTCAACCTTACCCAGCCACGTATAATCGATTTTGGTCTTCATCACCCGCATCAGACGTCTCTCGACAATCCCCGTTGCATTCAGCCCTTCAGAGACAGCCCGTCCATACGCACGGATCAGCCCGCCTGCACCAAGCTTGATACCGCCGAAATAACGTGTTACCACGACGACCGTGTCTTTCAAGTTTCGTTTCTTTAACACCTCAAGCATGGGAACCCCGGCTGTACCGCTCGGCTCGCCGTCATCATTCGCTTTTTGGATCAGATTATGTTCACCGATCATATAAGCAGAACAGTTATGATTGGCATCATGATGCTTTTTCTTTATAGAAGCAATGAATTCCTGTGCTTCTTCTTCTGTTTCAACTCGCTCTATATAAGTGATAAATCTGGAGCGTTCGATATTGATTTCATGTTCTCCGAAACCCTTGACTGTATTATAGTAATGTAGCAAAATCATGTCTCCTTTCACTTTGTCGCAACTTGCGACAAAATACGCGCTTTTATCCTAATACTACTATATATAAAAATGATGAAGAATGCACAATTTGGAAACTGCAAGGGGTATTTTGTCAGGCAAAAACTGGTTCTCCATGAAATAATGGTAATACAATGTAATCAAACTTTAATCTCCGACAATATGTGACATGGTATAATGGACGCTGATAGTAATACTTCAGTTGTTCCAACGCTCTTTAAGGGGTAGGCGAATGGTCTAAGAAATTCCCATTCATTCTCTTTTTAACATGAGCGAGTAATCCCTTGGTAGAAGTATTACGTAGGAATATGCCTAGATGAATAAAGGAATTTAGTGACTTTGCATTGAATTGATAAGAGGTACTATCTATTATAGATGAAAAGTAGGTCTATGGACTTGTTATCGCAACTGTTTCCATAGCTTATTAAACCGATTATTACTATGTAAGGATAGTTTTCATGAAGTTAGGCGGACTACTATTGTGGAACAAAAGAGGGGTGTACCGTGTCACTTAAAAAAATAGACACCAAGATGTTGGATAGCATCCTGAAAAAGATGGTCGATACGGTTGACGAAAGTAAGGATGAGATCTTCCAGATTGGCGAGCAATGTCGAACTGATTATGAAGATTTGATGAGAGAATTACTGGAAGTGAAAGAAATGGTCCTCAGGGTGATCGATGAAGGAGATGACCTCCAACAGAAATCAAAGTTTGCCCGGCTCAGACTTTCTGAAGTCAGCAAGCATTTCCAAACCTATTCAGAGGACCAGGTAAGGGAAGCGTATGAGAAGGCTCATGACCTGCAGATGAAGCTATCCATGAACAGACAGCAGGAAAAGCAGCTTCGGGATCGCCGGGATGAACTGGAAAGACGCTTGCAAACACTCGGGGACACGATTGAAAAGGCAGAGAATCTTTGCTCACAAATATCCGTCGTTCTCAATTATTTGAATAGTGACTTAAGGCAGGTAAATGAGGCGTTAGAGGACGCAAAGCAGCGGCAGGATTTCGGTCTTAAGATCATAGAGGCCCAGGAAGACGAGCGGAAACGTCTTTCCCGTGAAATTCATGACGGCCCTGCGCAAATGATGGCGAATGTACTGATGCGCTCCGATTTAATCGAGCGTGTGTACCGCGAAAAAGGTACAGATGATGCCATCAGGGAAATCCGCGATCTCAAACGGATGGTCCGCTCAGCCCTTTATGAGGTCCGACGCATTATTTATGATCTAAGACCGATGGCGCTTGATGACCTAGGATTGATTCCGACCCTCAAAAAATACTTGAGTACAATCGAAGAGTATAACCAGGAAACCTCCATTCAGTTTGTGAATATGGGGCTCGATATCAGACTTCCTTCAAAATTCGAAGTCGCTCTGTTTCGATTAGTACAAGAAAGTGTCCAGAATGCTCTTAAGCACGCTGAAGCTTCACATATCCAAGTTAAAGTAGAAGTAAAGAAAGACCAAATAACAGTTGTTGTCAAAGACAACGGCAAAGGATTCGATAAAGAGAAGCAGAAAACGGGATCCTTTGGCATCATGGGGATGAAAGAACGTGTCGACCTTCTCGAAGGAGACATCACGATTGACTCAAAAGTAGGAACTGGGACGGTCATCCTGATCCAAGTTCCGCTTAATATGTAAATTTTCCAAGGTTTAGGGAGGCGAAAGATATGGCAACAAATATTGTTATCATTGACGATCATCAGCTTTTCAGAGAAGGGGTTAAACGAATCCTCGAATTCGAACCTTCTTTCAACGTAGTAGCAGAAGGTGATGACGGTTCAGAAGCGATGAACCTGGTTGAAACACATGAACCCGACGTTGTTCTTATGGATATCAACATGCCTGAAACAAATGGTGTGGAAGCAACGCGTGAATTAATGGACAGATACCCTGATACGAAAGTCATCATCTTATCCATTCACGACGATGAGAACTATGTGAACCATGCATTGAAAACAGGGGCACTGGGATACTTATTAAAAGAGATGGATTCAGAAGCGCTTGTAGAAGCGGTTAAGATTGTGGCTGAAGGTGGTTCATACGTCCATCCTAAAGTGACGCACAACCTGGTTGCGGAATACAAGCGCCTGGCAAACGCCCAAAACTCAGGCGGATTCCAGCAATCCGAAGTTCGCCGCCCGCTTCACCTATTAACGCGACGCGAGTGTGAAGTTCTGCAAATGCTTGCGGACGGTAAGAGCAACCGTGGTATCGGTGAAGGATTATACATCAGTGAAAAGACTGTTAAAAATCATGTAAGTAATATACTTCAAAAAATGAACGTGAACGACCGTACCCAGGCAGTGGTGACTGCGATTAAAAATGGCTGGGTGGAAGTACGATAAGTATTGGTTGGTAGATAGAGTATTGTTAATTTGTTGTTGAGAGAACGGCCCTTCCTGGTGGAGGGCCGTTTTTTGATTTGTTTGTTGGAGGATGGGTTGTTTGTGGATCGGCAGGCGAAAAAAGGGGGTAGACTCAGCTGCTGAATATAGGCTGAATTTCAGCAGCTGAATTCCACAGACACTTAAAAAAACCACTCCCCATGCCCAGGAAGTGGAACCACTCTAATGCTTTCTCCGTGCAAAATCAACAAATCGGAACATATCCAATCGGTGGCGCGACTCCGTATACTCAAACAGCGTTGCATCCTTCAAATGGACATAATTCTTTACGACGACGACATGGTCATATTCGTTCAGATCAAGATATTTCCTGTCCTCATCGGTACACTCTTCCACGACGATTTCTTTTTTCGCAAAATCGATCGGCAGTTCGAGTGTACCTTCTAAATACTCATAAATGGAGTTTTCACAGATTTCTTTTGTCAGTAAAGGGACTTGCTCTTTTAAGAAATAGGACTTGTCCAGGATGATCCGCTCGCCGCCGATTTTACGGGAGCGGACGACTTTCCACACTTCAGCGTCACGAGTGGTCTCCAGATGAGTAGCGACTTCATCATCGGCAGAGATCAATCCGAAGTCGTGAACGAAGGTTTCGATCTGGTCCCGCCCCATGGAAGTTTGCAGCTCCTTGAAACTCACAAGCCCGGATATCGGAAAGCTCATACGGGATACGTCGAGTACGAGGGAGCCTTTGCCACGCAGCTTTTGAATAAATCCTTTTTGGGCCAATAATGTAAGCGCTTTACGAATAGTCTCACGTGAAGTGGCATAGATCACCGAAAGCTCGTTTTCAGATGGCAGGATCGAATTCGCTGTATACGTACCATTCTGTATTTTTTCAGAGAGATCTTCAAAGATTTGTTTGTATTTATTGCTCTTCGTCATAATATCACCTGCTATTATTTTACCATAATTAATAGGAAGAAATGAGATTCAACTTGAGTGTTGTGAATATTTTCAATAGAATGGAGATAGTGCAAATTGTAGAAAAGGGTGAAGAGCATTGTCGAAACAGCATTGGAAGAAAATCATGATGGGAATTGGCATGAGTACATTATTATTGGGTGCTTGTGGAGCAGACGAAGAGAAGAAGGAAGAAAAAGATACAGCTAAGACAGAAGAGGTCAGCCCGAGTGAAGACCCCGCGACAGATGAGGCGGCATCATTAAATCAGATGACGCAAATCGTGGAGGACGCAAGCGAACTGAAGGAAGCAGAAGGGATCCCGGAAGAAGAAAAGACGGCGATCAACGCTGCCTTTGATCAATATATCAATGCCTTTAACGAAGAGGATTTCGAATCCTACATGAGTGTCATCTCAAAAACACCGGTGAACTTTAAGTACGAAGATGAAGAGCGCTATGTGAAGCAGATCTTTGATTCTGTCGATTCGAAGCGTACAGTGGATAACGTGAAGATCATCAACTATGCTGCCGGCAAGAAGGCGGATGTGTATGCGGAGATCAAAGCCACGACGAAGGATCCGAACAGTGATAAGGAAGTGACCCGTTCCGGGAAGCAGGTAACCGTGTTCCATAAGAAAGAGGATGGATGGAAGGTTGCGGCGATTTTCTTCTTGGCGAGTCAAGGGGAAGAGGAAGCAACAGAATAAGGTAAAAGGGTGTGCCGGGGCACACCCTTTTATTTTTGGTTTAATTGAAGATAAAGGTTAAACAGCTGATCGAGTTCCTGGCTAAGCCTTACAGTGGTGGGGTGCGTGAAACCGTGGTGCAGGGCAAAATATTGCAGTTCCAAGCGCTTTTTTTCCATTTCTAAATGGGTGACTTGAACTTTTAGCGTTACGTCCATGGCAGGAACTCCTTTTTGCTTTATTATCCCACATGAGAATTTAAATGTTAACTGACTTTTATAAAAGGTTTACTATTGTTGACCTTGATCCAACTTTTTCTTGAAAAATTTCGAACGGACCAAGAGTAAAATGACAGCAAAACTGTAGTTAACAACGGCAATGATGGCGAACGCGGGAAACTGGTCAGGCATGGAAGTCCCTGAAAGAATCGCAGGGCTGATGATGGCCAGTGGCATGGTTCCGCTGATGAAGGCCATGATGGCAAATACAAGCAGTCCGATCCGGATCGTTTTTCTAAGAGACGGATTATCTTGAAACATATGAATCCTCCTGGTAAGTGTTTTCTTGAACTAAATACCTTTTACCCAAATAATGGTTTGAAAAACACTGTTTTTTTACATAAAAAAGGCATTGTCGTTAGTAAACAATGCCTTTTTTGCTTTATTATTTTGTAAACCTGAAGACAACAGACTCATAAGGACGAAGAGTCAAGTTCCCATACTCATTCTCCGTATCCTTATAATTTGAAATAAGAACCTCACTCGTCCAGCCTTCCACATCCACCTCATCAGGCAGCGTGAACTCCGTCTCACGGCCATAGAAGTTATTCACTACAAGTAACTTCTCACCGTCCCCATTGCGTACATAGGCAAAAATCTCAGGGTGATCTTCCAGAATCAGCTGATAGTCTCCATCAATGATGATGTCATATTCCTTGCGGAGGAGGTTCAGCTTCTGATAGTGATAGAAGACAGAGTTTTCGTCTTCTAACGCTTGTTCAGCGTTGATTTCCTGATAGTTCCTGGCAACAGGGATCCAAGGAGTGCCCTTTGTGAATCCGGCATTTTCTTCTCTGTTCCACTGGACTGGTGTCCTAGAGTTGTCGCGTGATTTATGGCGCAGGATCTCGAGGATCTCTTCTTCCGATTTTCCTTGTCCTTTTAAAATATTGAAAATGTTGATGGACTCAACATCACGGTATTCGTCGATGCTCGTGAATTTCGGATTCGTCATCCCGAACTCTTCCCCCTGATAGATATAAGGGGTTCCCTGCATCATATGGATCGTCGTCGCGAGCATCTTCGCCGATTCCGTGCGGTACTCTCCGTCGTCACCGTAGCGGGACACGATCCGCGGCTGGTCATGGTTGCACCAGAAGAGGGCATTCCAGCCACCGCCTTTGTGCATTTCACGCTGCCAGGTAGAAAGGATATTCTTCAGCTTCAGGAAGTCGAAGTCAGCGACGGACCATTTCTCCCCGCCTGGATAATCCACCTTCAGATGGTGGAAATTGAAGGTCATGCTGAGCTCGTTGCGTTCAGGGTTTGAATACTTAATACAATGATCGATCGTCGTGGAAGACATTTCCCCGACGGTCATGATGTCGTATTGAGAGAAGACTTCCTTGTTCATTTCCTGCATATACTCGTGAACCTTGGGACCGTCCGTGTAGAACTTGCGCCCGTCCCCTGGTGCCACGGATCCGTCGTCATCAGGGAAATCCTGATCCTTGGAGATGAGGTTGATGACATCCAGACGGAAGCCGTCGACGCCCTTCTTCAACCAGAAGTGCATCATGTCATACAGTTTCTTTCGGACCTCATCGTTCTCCCAGTTCAAATCGGCCTGCGTCACGTCAAAGAGGTGGAGATAGTACTGACCGGTCTCCTCATCATACTGCCACGCATTGCCCCCGAACTTCGACTGCCAGTTGGTCGGCTCGGAGCCGTCCTCCTTGCCGTCCTTCCAAATATAGAAATTACGGTACTCATTGTCCTTCGACTTCCGTGACTCGATGAACCACTGATTCTCCGTCGACGTATGATTGATCACGATGTCCATGATGATCTTGATTCCGCGCGCGTGGGCCTCTTCCAGGAGCTCATCGAAATCCTCCATCGTCCCGTACTCATCGTGAATGTTAAAGTAATCGCTAATGTCATAGCCGTTATCATTCTGCGGAGACTTATAAATAGGCGTAATCCACACCACATCAATCCCAAGCTCCTTCAAATAATCCAGCTTCGCCGTAATCCCCTTAATATCCCCAACGCCATTCCCCGACGTATCATAAAAACTCTTCGGATAAATCTGATACACAACCGACTTCTTCCACCAAGGCTGCTTCATATTCCATACACCATCCTTCACATATTTTTGAGGGACGGACCTCACTTTTTTTGCTCATCCGCCGTTTTAATCAAGAATAAACATTGTTCTTATGGTATTTGTTCTCAGGAGGTCTGTCTTTTAAGAGGGACGGACCTTCCACTTTTCGTCTCAAACACTTATCTAATAGGAAAGGACGCTTCAAAAACCGCAGATTTGAAGGTCCGTCCCTCTAATGAAAAAGGGGACAAACCATCCCCGTCACTTTCCTTTACAGGCAAGTGCTAAGAATTTATTTGTCCCCCTTAGTTTAGCTTGTATATACAAGTTGTTGCAACTGTTTTCTCTCTAATGTTTATACTGCTTCTTTTTTGCTGAATTTGGACCAGACGATTGTCAGTACGAACGGTACGACGATACAGATGGCCATTCCGATGAAGAACGGCAGCCAGTATTCAGGAATGATGGATAGGAATCCAGGTAATCCACCTACCCCGATGGAGAATGCTTTCGTTCCTGTCATCGCTAGGAGTACACCACCGATTGCAGACCCGATCAAAGCACTGATGAACGGATAGCGGTAGCGCAGGTTCACCCCGAACATCGCCGGTTCTGTAATTCCAAGATAAGCCGAGATGGCAGATGTACCCGCCAAGCCGCGAAGCTTTTCGTTTTCTTTTTTCGCTACAACCATCATGGCAAGCGCTGCTGAACCTTGTGCAATATTTGAAAGTGCAAGGATCGGCCATAGGAATGTTCCACCCTCACTACCGACCAGCTGCAAGTCTACTGCAAGGAAGGTATGGTGCATACCTGTGATAACCATAACGGCGTATAAACCACCATACAGGAGACCACCTAACCATGATACGTGATCGAACACCCACACGACGCTATCCGTGAGCATGTTACCAATGAAGAAGGTCACAGGTCCAATCAGGATGAACGCGGCAAATCCGGTAATCAGAAGGGCCACAGGTGCCACGACTAAGAGCTTGATGGAGTCATGAACTCTCTTATCCAGGAACATTTCAATCTTCGCTAATAGATAGGAAGCGAAGAGGATCGGGAGAACTTGTCCCTGATACCCGATCTTGTCGACTTCAAATCCGAATAAGTTCCATGTAGGAATCTTCTCGGCACTTGCATATGACCAAGCGTTCAGTAAGTCCGGATGAACAAGCATAAGACCTAAAACGATACCGAGTAACGGACTTCCGCCAAAACGCTTGACCGCTGACCAACCGATCAACCCTGGCAGGAACACAAAGGCCGTGTTGGCAATCAAGTTAATGATCGAGGCAAAATCAGCCCACTGCTTATGAACATCGATGACCGATTTCTCATCATAGAAAATCCCCGGTCCTGTCAGGATATTATTCAGACCCATCAACAAACCAGCCGTTACGATTGCCGGCAGGATCGGAATGAAGATATCCGCCAGTACCTTGATGGCACGCTGAAGGGGATTCAGGTTCTGAGTCGCGGCATCCTTCACATCCTGCTTCGATGCCTGTTCGATCCCCGTTTCTTCTGCCAAAATTTGATACGCTTTATTCACAAGACCTTGTCCGATGACAACCTGGAACTGACCGTTTGAGGAGAACGAACCCTTCACCAGATCAATTGCCTCTAATCTTTCTTTATCAACCTTTTTCTCATCATTCAGCACCAGCCGAAGACGAGTCACGCAATGAGTGGCTGTGCGGATATTATCCTTGCCGCCAATCGCTTCAATGATTTCGAGAACGTCTTCACGTTTCACGCTCATGAAATTCCCTCCCTTGGAATGGTGAAAGGTGACAGGCACCTTTCTTAAAAGCGTTGAACCCGCTTTCATTTCTATTAATGGAATTCCCCTAAATAGTATGTGAAAAACGCTTCATTTCATGCTTTTTACCCAAAAACGAAACGCTTTCATTTTAAAGGGGTCTTGTTGTATATACAAGATATGCTTCTATTGTATTCATGTATATACAAGTTGTCAATAGAAAAGTGTTGCCGTTTTCATTCATTGTTATAGATGGATTTTTGCAATTCCCGGTTAAATGTTGAGGTGGAGGCTGAATGTTCTTTCCCGAAAGATTTTAGAATAAGCCTGGGAATGCAATTTTCTTTATAGAAAGTTCTATATCCGGAACCACAATATATTTCTAATTGGAAACAGGTCCATAAAGTACCAAGTGTTATTATACTGGGGTTTCTTCCTGTTTTTTCTTCAGATAAGAAATTTAGCCTATTAAAATATGAAACTCCATCAGCCATAATGGACAAGCAACAAAATTCGACATTATGTATGAAGGAGACATTTTTTTGAAGAAATCAATCATTGCTTTTACTACTGCTGCCCTACTATCGACAATGGCTGCCAATTCAACGGAAGCGGCTTCTTACCGTGTACAATCAGGTGATTCCCTTTCCGTGATTGCATATAAATATGATACATCTGTTTCAAACCTGAAAAGCTGGAATAACCTGAGCTCTGACTTGATCTATGTGAATCAAGTGCTTGAAGTATCAGCGCCAAGCAGTTCTACTGCCAAAACCTATACCGTTCAGTCAGGGGACTATCTTTCAAAAATCGGTGCCAAATTCGACGTATATGTCGCTGAATTGAAATCATGGAACAACCTGACAAGCGATGTGATCTATCCTGGTCAAACGCTGATCGTTTCTTCAGGCGGAACAACAACGACACCAGCACCAACAGGATCAAGTACATACACAGTACAATCAGGAGACACCCTGTCACATATCGCTATCCGTTATGACGTAAGCGTATCGTCCATCAAGTCCTGGAACGGGTTAAGCTCCGATACGATCTATGTTGGTCAAAAACTCTCCATTAACGGGACTTCTGACTCAGACGTTCAAACTGCATCATCAAGTGTCGTCGACATCGCCAAAAAATATATAGGAACTCCGTACGCATGGGGAGGCACATCACCATCCGGCTTCGACTGCAGCGGCTTCATCTACTACGTATTCAACCAGGCCGGACAATCGATTGCACGCACGAACACGGAAGGCTACTATAGCAAATCTTCCTTCGTATCAAGTCCGAAAGCGGGCGACCTGGTATTTTTCGAAAATACATATAAAGCCGGGATTAGCCACATGGGCATCTACGTTGGCAACGGTGAATTTATCCACGCATCCGACAGCGGCGTTGTGATTTCGAAACTGAGCAACACGTATTGGAATCCGAAGTTTGTTGGGTATAAGAGATTTTAAGTTTGATAGTAACGCCCTGCCAGTTGAGGCAGGGCGTTTTTTCATGGGGACAGTAAAGAAAATTCAACACTGATGCATAATTATTTGAATTCACCTCATGAAAAAAACCGTCCGGAACCTATCGTCCGAACGGTCAAACAACTTCTATTTATAACTGAGCACTCCTTCAGGGCTACGATCATACTTCCAATACATCCACCCGCCAAGCACCACACAAGGAACCACGACAACCGCCATTCCTAAGAACGCAGCACCAGGGGAGATGTCGTACAGGAATCCACCGATAAACGTCAGAACCGCCGTACTCAACCCCATCCCAAGGGACGTATACACTCCCTGGGCAGCAGGGATATCCTTGCTCTCCAATTCTTCATAAATCAACCGCATAAAGGCATAATGCGTGAGTCCGAAGGTTAGAGAATGAAAAAGTTGGGTAAAGATGAAGACAGGGGTGCTGGGGAATAGGAACAACAAAGTCCAACGCGTCACAGCAGCCCCTGCTGCTATCATGAACATGATGGAGATGCTCTTGCCTTTTAACAACCGGTCTGAAAACGAAAAGAACAGAATTTCAGACAACACGGCAATATTCAAGATCACACCGATATAAACGGCGCTCACATCTAATTCCTTCAAATAAAGAACGCCATAATTATAGTATGAAGCATGTGCGCCCTGAATCAGGACGACAATCACCATCGCCCAGACGAATTTACGTGATTTCAAGAGTCCACGATAAGACAACTTCTCCTGCCCACGGGTTCCGCTCATGGACTGTGGCAGCTTCATTAGAGAAGAAAGCAGGATCACAACGATTCCACCAAACAGAAGATAAACTACGGCCCCTTCTGTAAAAATCGACGTCAAGAATCCAACCGAAAGCAATGCAACTGTATATCCGATCGATCCCCAGGAACGGCTCCGGCCATAATCAATCCCGTCTTCCTTCATCATCACAGCCGCCATGCTCTCCACCATGGGAAGCAGCATCGGATAAACGAGGCTGAATAATACCATACACCCGAGTACCATGCCGAATGAATCCATAGGCAGGAATAATAATAGTGCAGCTCCGGAAATCAGGACAAGCCACCTTGATAACCGTCCCAATGAAACCGTCTGGCTCAGCTTCGGAAAGACAAAAAAGCTCGAAAACGACCGGGCAAGCATCCCGACCGCAATCACCGTACTCGCCGCCGAAATCGAGAAGTCCTTACTCTCCACTAACCACGCTGTCCAGTAAGGAATGAAAATACCCCATGTAAAAAATATCGCAAAGAACTGAAGTGACAACCATGACTGTTTCTTCAAATCTATCAGATCTCCCTTTATGTAGAGTTGGAAAATATTTTACAAACATTGAGTCATTATAAAGGAGTCACTTATAAAATACAACCATAGTAATCCCTATGTCATTTGAAACATTTCTAAGTTAGCAGGACTATCCTCATGTCACATAGAAGAAGTAACGAAAGGTAAGGAAGCGACAGGGGGCATACCATGAAAAGGAAAAACGTTGGCATCATCGTGTGCAGTGTACTGCTGGTAACAGCTATCGGCGTCTACATAGCATTAGGAAGTTTGGAAACAACCCCTTTTAACGAAGGAGGCAGCGTTTCGACTGCGGGTGTTGAAACGGATTCAACGCAGAACATCAGCATGGACGAAAATCCATTTAACGAAAAAGTAAAAACGCCATTAAGGGAAAAGGTCATCCAACAGTATATTCACGCCATGAGCCACCAGAAGGTAAAAGCCGAAGAAAAATGGTCATTTTATGAAATTACAGATGAACGAATCGAATTTTTACTATCTGAATTAAAGGTGAACAACTATAAATATGAGCCGACATATGAAAAAATCCTCACCAGATGGAAAAATGGTGATTTTTCAGAAGCAGTCAGTGACCACAATGCCATTTGGAGAATACAGGACGGGAATGTCGGCATAGCGACAGATTTACTTTCATCTAAAGAAGAAAAGACTTATATGGAAAGCAGAAAAAAAGAATCAAGATAATTTTTTAAAGAAATTTGGTTTTAAACACATAAAATCGGGAAAAGGTTACTACATTTTACAAAAAGGAGGGCGAGCACCATGTCTATGATCTATGCAAAAGCACGCGAAATGTTTGAAAAGGATGCCAAGGAAAACAATGAACTTGAAGCTGCAAGAGTCAGAAAGTATCGCAGATTGAAGCCTGTCCCAAGTGTAAAAAAATAAAAAATAGGAATCACTTATATTTAAACCAGGCTATGGGACAAAGTAGGCTGGTTTTTTTGTGTTGAGAAAGTATTTCATTTTCCGAAAGATTAGGATAGAATAAACGGAAATATGCTATAACATCTATTCATCTACTAAACTATACATACTATTACAAAAGGAGGCAGCCAATTGGCCAGACTATACACCGCCCTCATCGGATTAAGCCTGATCTGGGGCATGTCGTTCGTCTTCATCAAATGGCTCGTGGAACCTGCAGGGGTGTGGGGGACGGTTTTCTTACGATGCCTGGCAGGAGCCCTCGTACTACTCCCGATCTTTTTCATTCAAAGGAAAAAAGAAGGGAAGCGGACTCTCCCATTATGGAAACTCTTTGTAGTGGGGATCGGGAATGCCGCACTGCCCTGGACACTGATCGCCTTAAGTGAAACGCAGATCAACAGCAATACGGCGTCCATCCTGAACGCGACCACGCCGATATGGACGGGGCTCGTCGGATTTTTATTCTTTTCCGTCGTATTGACGGGGTTTCAATGGATCGGAATCGCTGTAGGTTTTATCGGCATCCTCGTACTGATGAACTTTGAAGTGAGCGGCATCTTTTCTTCAGATTTCGTTGGAGTGGGGACGATGGTACTGGCAACGATGAGCTATGCGTTTGCTTCCCAGTTTACAAAAAAATATTTGGCTGGCACGAGTGTGGTCGTGATTTCCACGTTCCAGCTGTTGATCGGCGCAGCGGTCGGGTTTGTGGGGATGATGATGACGAACCCGATTGCTATCGGCGACCTAGTCTCAGGAGAGGTGATCCTTGGCATTTTAGGACTGGGCTGCCTCGGGTCGGGCGTGGCGACGCTTCTGTATTTCTACATCATGACCAATGGAAGTCCGGAATTCGCGTCGACCGTGACGTACTTGATACCGGGCACCGCTATGATCTGGGGATTTGTGCTTCTGAAGGAGCCGGTGACCCATAACCTCATCTTAGGGTTGGTGATCATCTTTGCAGGGGTATTCCTGTCATCGAGAAAATCGAAAAAAATCATGACATCCTTGCCTGCAGGGACGAGGTAAGACCTTTAAACAAACGTTTGATTAGTATGTCGAATCCCTTGTCTTATAAGGGCTCAGCACACTAGTCAAACGTTTGTTTAGTTTCTGATAACCGAAACTCCCCAGAAAATAATGCAAACCAACTTGTTTTCATATAAAATGGTAGGGATACATAAGGTAAAGTAGACAAGCGTATAGCAGATGCTATTACAATTAAAAAATAAGGATGGTAATTCTCTATGAAAACGGCAATTGTAACGGATAGTACCGCCTACATCCCGAAAGAATTGCGTGATCAACTCAACATACATATGGTTCCTCTCAGCGTCATTTTCGGAGGAGAAACCTATCAAGAAGAAGTTGATATTACGGCAAGTGAATTTTATGAAGAGGTCAGCATCCAGGACAAGCTTCCCACCACTTCACAGCCGCCGGTCGGTCAATTCGTCGAGCTATTCGAGAAACTTTCCAAGGATTACGATGCCGTCATATCCATCCACCTATCCAGTGGGATCAGCGGGACGTACCAAGGAGCGGTTCAGGCAGGGGAAATGGTCGAGAGCATTAAAGTATACCCCTATGACTCGGAAATCAGCTGCATGATCCAAGGCTTCTATGCCATTGAAGGTGCGAAGCTTGAGCGTGAAGGAAAAACCGCAGAAGAAATCGTTGCGTTGCTGGATGAGATGAAGGAATCGGTACAAGCCTACTTCATGGTCGATGACCTCGCCCACCTGCAGCGCGGAGGCAGGTTATCTCAAGCGCAGGCGATCATCGGGAGCCTGCTACAGGTGAAGCCACTGCTCCACTTCGTGGACAAAGTCATTGTTCCATTCGAAAAAATCCGCACGAAGAAAAAAGCATTGAAGCGGGTGGAAGGCATCCTTGAAGAAGCGGTGGCGTCCGGGGAAGCCTATCAAGCCTCCATCATTCATGCCAATCGGGAAGAAGAAGCGATTGAGTGGAAGAATGAGCTGGAAGGGAAATATCCGAATGTGGAATTCAATGTGAGCTATTTTGGTCCGGTCATCGGGACTCATTTAGGTGAGGGCTCGATGGGAATGGGCTGGGCGAGGAAGATGAGCCGGTAGCTGCTGATTTCTAATATGTACCAGGTACAAATTGGTCGTCATGTACCAGGTACACTCGCTGACTCTCTAAAGGTGCCAGGCACGAAACGATTGTTTTGTGCCTGGCACCTTTTTTACAGCAGGATTTTCCCCACATTCTGTCGAATACACCATTATCCAACAAAAGGAGTGATGTGTTTGCGCTTTGCTTTAACCCATCAACAACTCATCCCCGAGCCACTTGTAATTGAGCCGGCTCCACCTCTCCGGAAAATCTCAGACTTCACTGAACTTCCATCCCAACCCCTTAATCCATCCTTTCATTTTTCAACCGAACTCCAATCCTTTCTAAGCGGAAGGGCGTTATTATTAGAAGAGATCCCCTTTTCGATCACTATCCTCCATGGACACTATAAGAATGGCTACGTTTTCTATGCAAAGGGAGTCGACAAAGGCCAATGTCATCGCTGTGGCAATGACAAAGCACATCTATTCGCCACTTTCTCTTGCTCCAGATGCCACACCACATGCACTTACTGCCGAAATTGCATCATGATGGGGAGGGTGGCGGAGTGTACACCGCTCTTTAAATGGAATGGACCGGCCCCAACGATTGAAGACGCCCCCACATTCCAATGGGTCGGAACCCTTTCAGAAGCCCAAAAGACAGCATCGAAAGAAATGATTTCTGCAATCCATTGCAAGAAGGATCTCCTCGTGTGGGCCGTGTGTGGAGCAGGTAAGACCGAGGTTCTGTTTGAAGGGATCTATGAAGCCCTGCAGCAGAACAAGCGAGTCTGCATTGCCGCACCCCGCACCGATGTCATCCTGGAACTGTCACCCCGTCTCAAACAGGTTTTTCCTGACACACCTCTCACTACACTCTACGGCGGCTCAGAAGAAAGGCATATGTACGGTCACCTCGTTCTTTCCACGACTCACCAGCTTTATCGGTACAAGGACGCCTTTGACGTGATGATCATCGATGAAGTCGATGCCTTCCCTTATTCTTATGATCACTCCCTGCAATGGGCCGTAGAAAAAGCCCGGAAGTCCCAATCCACCACTATCTATCTCACGGCAACCCCGGATCAGAAAACTCAACAGGACTGTATAAAGGGAAGGAGAAACTTTATACAAATTCCCGCCCGTTTCCACCGTCACCCGATCCCCCTTCCAAGATTTATGTGGTGCGGCCTTTGGAAAAAAGCCCTGAAGAAAAATCGAATTCCGTATCCATTGAAAAAGTGGACCGCCTTAAGAATCCACCAATCGAAACAAGCCCTGATTTTCTTTCCGACAGTCGAAATCATGCAAAAAGCCCTGCCTCTGTTTCAAAAAATCGACCCCCTCATCGAATCCGTTCATGCCGAAGATCCCCATCGAAAAGAAAAGGTGATGAAAATGAGGAATAAGGAGATTCCCATTCTATTGACAACCACCATTTTAGAACGGGGTGTCACGATCCCGAACATCGATGTCGCTGTCCTTGGGGCCGAGGAAAAGATCTTCACGGAAAGCGCCCTTGTCCAGATTGCCGGAAGAGTAGGGAGGAGTGCGGACCATCCTAAGGGGGATATCGTCTACTTTCATTACGGCCGCACAAGAGAAATGATCAAGGCTCTGCTTCATATTGACTCCATGAATAAAGAAGCGAAGAAAAGAGGGTTGCTTCATGATCACAAACTGTCTGTATTGTGAAAGAGAGCTGGTGGAGGTGATGTCCTGGAGGGGGCTGTTTTACAGGGAAGGTCAATTTCTTTGTCAGGGGTGTCAGGAGAAATTGGAAGAAATCGAAGGGAAACGCTGTAAGGGGTGTTCCAGATCGATGGATGACCTGCCTGCTATTCTTGTAAAAGGTGAAATATGCCTGGACTGTCATCGATGGGAACAGGATCCCGAGTGGGAGGGGATCTTACATAGTAACCATTCGACTTATCACTATAATGATTTTTTAAAAGAGTACCTGGCGAGATTCAAATACCGTGGGGACTACATCTTGGCAAAAGCCTTCTCTCACTCGTTAAAATTGTATCTCTCCAAAACAGAATATGACCATATCATTCCCATCCCTCTCAGTGATGAGCGACTCTATGAACGGGGATTCAATCAATCTATCGCACTCTTGGAAGAAGCAGAGGTCCGTCCCTCCAATATCCTCGCCCGGTCCCATTCTGAGAAGCAGTCGAAGAAGACGCGTGCTGAGCGTCTTCGGCAGGAGCAGGTTTTTCGGTTGGCAGAGTGTGATGTGAAGGGCAAGTCGATTCTGCTGTTTGATGATATTTATACGACGGGGACGACGTTGAGGCAGGCGGCGAAGTTACTGAAGAAAGTTGGTGCTGACGAGGTATCATCCTTAACTCTCGCCCGGGGTTAAAGCAATCCCCTTTTCTGCCGATATAATGGGTAAGAGAAGCTTTACCGGGAGGAAACAATCATGTCAGAAATCATCAATTGTCCACGCTGCAACGCGATTTTTATGCAGAATAAATTCCGTGACGTATGCGACAAATGTTATAAAGAAGAAGAAAGTATGTACGAAACCGTCTACCAATTTTTAAAGAAGCGGGATAACCGTGCAGCGACTATGTCCTACGTGATTGAAGTGACGGGAGTGGACGAGGAGCTTCTATATAAATGGGTAAAAAAGGGCCGTATCCAGACCAGGCATTTTCCGAATATGGGTTATCCTTGTGATAAATGTGGGAAGATTATTGGTACGGGGAGGATATGCAGTGATTGTTCCTCAGAATTAGTGAAAGATCTGAAACAGTTCGATGAAGAGCAGGAATGGAAAAGCAAGGTGAAGGAATCCGGTCAGAGAACGTATTATACGGTGAGAGATAAGAACTAGTTCTCAGTGTAATTAATCAGGAAAAACTAACCAGACCCTACTACTAAACAAAAGACGTTTTCATCCGATATACTAGGTAGAAACCATGTGCGTGACGAAAGCGAGGGAAAATGATGAAGATTAACAATATCGGGAATCAGAACATTAATCCTTATAAGCGAAATCTAAACAAAATGGACCAGGTTGGAAAAGCTGGTAAACCGCCATCCGACAAAATCGAAATCTCTTCTGCTGCCAAAGAAATGCAGGAGGTATCCAAACTAGGCAAAGAACGGCAGGCCAGAGTGGAAGCTTTAAAAGATCAGGTTCAGAGCGGGAACTATACCATCGATACGAAAGCTATCGCTAAAGGATTAAGAAATTTCTATAACGGACAATAAAAAGGAGCGAACAAACATGTCAGCCACAACCTTGATTACCGCTCTTGAAAAACTTTATAAGCTGCACAAAAGTTTGTTCGACCTTTCTTTGAATAAAACGGAAGTCATCAAAAAAGGTGATATGAGTGAGCTGGATCGTGTTCTGAAAGATGAGCAGAAGCATTTGGCGGCGATCAATACGGTGGAGGCAGAGCGGCAACGGGAATCCACCCAATACCTTCAATCGCGGGGAGTGCTTTTAAATGAGGCACCGACGATATCTCAGTGTATTGAGCACAGTTCCCCCCAGGAGCAAGAAACACTTGTCCAATGGCAGGAAAAGCTTGTTGATATCATTGGAGAATTGAAGGCCAAAAATGAGCTCAATCAAAAGCTTGTCTATCAGTCTCTTCAATTCGTGAATATGAACCTATCCATGACGCAGCCGCAGCCGGATCAATCCACCTATTCACGACCGAACGGTGAAAAAAAATCACCGGCAAGCCGCTCCATCTTTGATTCAAAAGCATAGCACTTACTAATTGAAACGGAGGCAACACCATGCGATCCACTTTTATGGGCCTGGAAACGGCAAAACGAGGCATGTACACCCAGCAGGGCGCCCTTTATACAACGGGCCACAATATCTCCAACGCGAATACCCCTGGATATACCCGTCAACGGGTCAACTTTGAACAAACGACACCCTATCCTGCCCCCTCTATGAACCGTCCACAAATCCCAGGCCAAATCGGAACGGGAGTCGAAGCCGGTTCGATTCAACGTGTGCGTGATTCATTCCTGGACATGCAGTACAGAGGCGAAAATCAAAAGCTTGGTTACTGGGAAACGAAAATGGAAGCAATGAAGAAGATGGAAGAAGTCATGAACGAGCCATCCGATTCAGGCTTATCGAAAACGATGGATATGTTCTGGCAGTCCCTTCAGGATTTAGCCGTTAACCCGTCCAACTCAGGTGCACGGTCGGTAGTCGTTGAAAGAGGGAAAGCTGTTGCTGAAACATTCAACTACTTATCGTCATCACTGACAAGTGTCCGTGGCGATCTGAAAAATGAGCTGTCTGTCAGTGAAAAGCAAATCAACTCCCTGTCGAGACAGATCGACAACATCAATAAACAAATAGCCGATGTTGAACCACACGGCTATCTTCCGAATGATCTATACGATGAGCGTGACCGCTTGATCGATGAACTTTCACAGCATGTTTCCATCCAAACAAGTTATCAGTCCAATGGGGGAGCTTCGTCACCAATCGCAGAAGGAGCCGTTACCGTCACATTGGTCGGGAAAGACGGGAACCTTGCCGTGAACCTGGTCGGGAAAAGTGGCGTGAATGAACTGAAACTCACTTACGGCGGCCCGCAAAATACGGTGGATACCGTAACAATCGGAAGCCAGACACTTGACGTCAAAGATTTCTTATCTCAAGGCGAAGGAAAACTGAGAGCCCTCATTGATACATATGGCTTCAAAAATAAAGATGGTGAAGCTGAAGGCTCCTATATCAGCATGCTCGATGAACTAGACAGCATGGCTTACGAATTTGCCAAAGCATTCAATGACCAGCATCAACAAGGATTCACACCTGAGCAGATGAACGATCCAAACTTTGATCCTGATAACGATACTCCGGAGACACCGAAGTTCTTCCAGGATGCAAAGGATGCTTCAGCAGATCTGGATGGTGTACTGAAATCAGGCTTCGCTCAAAGAATGCAGGTGGCTGATGAAATGAGCAATCTTGATAACATCGCGACAGCAGGTGCAGGTAATCCCACCCTCGGAGATGCATCAAACGTTCTCGCGCTTGCCGACATCATCACAACGACTAAACTGCCTTACGGTGAAAAAGAAGCATCATTCCAAGGGCACTTTGAATCCGTGATCGGGAAAATGGCGGTAGAATCACAAGAATCCGTTCGACTTGCAAGCAACTCTGGTGTATTAAGAGGAGCCGTGGAAGAACGCCGCATGTCCGTAAGCGGGGTTTCACTTGATGAAGAAATGACCGACATGATCAAATTCCAGCATGCCTACAACGCCTCTGCCAGAATGATCACACTGCAGGACGAAATGCTCGATAAAATCATCAACGGCATGGGGACCGTTGGAAGATAGGTAGGTGAAATGATATGCGCGTAACACAAAGTATGCTGACAGCGAACTCAATGAGAAATCTCAGTTCTTCATATGGACGAATGGGGCAATTGCAGGACCAGTTGGCTACAGGTAAGAAAATCACGAAGCCATCTGATGACCCGGTTGTTGCGATGAAGGGGATGTTTTATCGTTCGAATTTGACTGGGATTGAGCAGTATAAGAGGAATTTATCTGAACTTTATTTGTGGATGGAGAACTCTGAGTCGGGAATCGATCAGGCGAATCAAGGGTTGCAGCGTGTCAGGGAATTGACGCTTCAAGGAAAAAATGGAACATTGAGTCCGGAAGACCGTAAAGCAGTGGCTGTTGAAATAGAGCAAATCAAAAATGACCTTGTGAGTGTCGCTGAAACGAAAGTAGCGGGAAGATATATTTTTCATGGGACGGATGTTGGGAATTCTCCGATAAAGGATGGGAATCCTGCAGATGGAAGTGCTCCACAGGTTGCAGACAATTTAGGCAACGGTGCCATCGATGCTTACCCGGTTGAAGTTTCTCAGGGTGTGTCTCTAAAAGCCAATGTTAATCCGAATAAGGTCTTTAATCAGAAACTGTTCGACACAGTGCACAACATCCAAAAAGCATTGGAATCGGGAGATGATTCTGCTCTCGATACAGAGCTCGAGAATCTGGATAGTGTAATGAACACATTATCAGCAGAACGTTCTGAACTTGGTGCTCGTTACAATCGACTTGAAATGGTAGACGATCGATTGGCACAGCAGGAAGTCACAGCAAATCGAATCCTTTCAGACAATGAGGATGCTGACATCGAACGCGTAATAACGGACTTGAAAACCCAGGAAAGCGTTCATCGTGCCGCTCTCGGTGTTGGAGCCAGAATCATTCAACCAACCTTAATGGATTTTCTACGATAAAAGCAAGGGGACTGACCCTTTAAGGTGTTTCGTCACCTTAGGTCAGTCCCTTTTTATATGGAGGTGAGTAGGTATGAACGTCCCGCAAATAAGATTGCAGTCCACGTCAGCAGCCATTGGCATCAGGACGACTCCGGGGCGCATGGACATTGAACAGCCATCGGCAGAATTGGATATCCAGCAGCCTCAGGCAAAAATGGAGATTGAGCGTACACCTTCCAAGCTGACCATTGACCAAACCGAGGCACGTGCCGATATGGATTTGAAATCGGTGCGCCGCAGGATAGAAGATTATTCCCAACAAGGATATGAAGACTGGCTGGTGGGACTTGCCCGTGTCGCCCAGGACGGCGATGAATTGATGATGATTGAGAATGGCGGTGGCGCGATTGCCGCCCAGGCTAAACGGAACAGTGAGGATCCGATGTATGAGTTTAATATTGGTTGGATTCCTTCGGCAGGCAGCGTGAAAATTAGCTACGATCCAGGTAGTGTAAAGGTGAACGTTGAACCACAAAAAGTGATAAATCACTCTCGTCCCCAGAAGCCAAACATACACTATACACCTGCTCAAGTAGATATTAGTTTGAAACGATATGCCGATTTGCAAATTGATTTTGCTAATTTGAAGCATGTGGGAATTAACTATGAGCAAGAAATCTAGAATGAAGGATTGTGACTTATGAAAATTAACACGAAATACCATGGAGATATAGATGTGAAGTCAGAAGACGTCTTAACATTTGAACACGGAATCCCCGGGTTTGGGGAAGAGAAGCAGTTTGTATTGTTGCCACTTCCTGAAAATGAATGGTTTCATATACTGCAATCGGTGACCACTTCTCAGCTTGGATTTGTGGTGACAAATCCGTTCATGTTTTTTAAGGAGTATGATTTTGAACTAGACCAAACGAGTGTGGAGTTACTGGAACATCCTGTGGAAAAAGAAGTTCAAGTTCTGTCTATCCTTACTATTAGAGAAGCACTTCATGAATCAACTGCAAATCTACAGGCTCCACTTATTATCAATCTGGCAAATCGTAAAGGAAAGCAAGTCATCTTAACTAATTCAGACTATCAAACCAAGCACCTGATTTTTACTCAGCCTGCAGGAAAGAAGGGGTGAGGAGATGTTAGTATTGACGAGGAGAACGGGAGAAAGTATTCAGATTGGGGATAACATTGAGCTAACAGTTATTTCTGTTAAAGGGGATCAAGTGAAATTAGGAATAAACGCACCGAAGAACGTGGACATCCATCGGAAAGAAGTCTATCTCTCTATCCAAGAAGAAAACACCGAAGCTTCGAAAGGAATCGACAATCTGTTTAATCTTTTGCCAAAAAATGATTAATTATTTTCCTAAAACTATTAAACACTAATAGAAACGACCGATAAAAGTATTGTAAGCAATGAGGAGAAGGGCGGCCGACCTTTGTGACTTGTTGCAAACTAAAAAATGATATAGTTCACATGGATGTGGGCTTACTTTCAAGGAGGAAATTATTGTAATGAGAATCAATCATAATATTGCGGCTTTGAATACTTATCGTCAGTTGAACAGTGCTTCAGGTGCACAATCTAAATCTATGGAAAAATTATCTTCAGGTCTTCGTATTAATCGTGCTGGTGATGATGCTGCAGGTTTAGCGATTTCTGAAAAAATGCGCGGGCAAATTCGTGGGTTGGATCAAGCTGCAAGAAACGCACAAGATGGAATTTCAATGATTCAAACAGCAGAGGGTGCTTTGAACGAAACTCATTCAATTTTACAACGTATGAGAGAGCTGTCAGTCCAATCATCTAATGATACTAACACTTTAGATGATCGTAAAGAGATACAAAAGGAAGTAGAACAGTTAAAATCAGAAATTAATCGTATTTCAGATACTACAGAATTTAATACACAAAAACTTCTAAATGGTAGCCTTGGTGCACAAGGAACATCTGCAGATACAAGTGTTGTAAATGTTGACAGTGCAACTGGTCTTAAAAAAGGCACCTATAATGTTACAGTTGATACAGCGGCAACTAAAGCTTCAGCAGCTGCTGGGTCTACAGACTTTTCAACACCAGGAGATGTTTCAGGAAAAGATTTATCTATAAACGGAGTGACAATTGATTTTTCTGGAATGACTTCTGCTGATACTGCAGCAATTGTTGCGAAAATCAATGAATATTCTGATGAAACTGGAGTCGTTGCTTCTGTAAGTACTAATAATGTTAAATTAGATCAAGCAAATTTCGGATCAAATTACGACATTAATTTAGCAGGTACAGATGCAGCTGAATTTGGTCAGGCTATTACAGCTGGGGCTGATGCCGTAGCAACAATTTCAAACCCCGATGGATTATCACAAACTGTAACTGGAGTAGGACAATCTGTTAGTTATGGTGGTGGAGAGTTCACGGCAACAGCTGCCACAAATGGATTATCAACTACATTTGATGTAACCTCAAGTGGTGCTTCTTTCCAAATCGGTGCAAATAAAGATCAAAATATGTTAATTGATATGAATGAAATGAGCACTAGTACACTTGGGAATAGTACAGATGGATTAGTGAAAGATATTAATCTTTTAACTCAAGAAGGTGCCAATGATGCTATCAAAACTTTAGATGCAGCAATTTCTGAAGTATCTGGAGAACGTTCTAAACTTGGAGCATTCCAAAATCGTTTAGAACACACTATTAATAACCTTGGTACATCTTCTGAAAACTTAACAGCATCTGAATCACGTATCCGTGACGTAGATTATGCTTTAGCTGCTTAAGCAGTGACAAGCACAGTCGTCCTGGCTGGTAACGGCCAGAGATCATAATTGGGTGAATTGCTGGAAACCCCTTAGAGCTTTTCTTGCCACAACGTAGTTGGAAACGACAAGCGTGATGGCTTTAACAAAAGAAAAGATTGGGCAATCAGCAGCCAAGCTCCTGTCTTGAAAAAGTGGAGAAGGTTCAACGACTAGGATAGACCATCTAAGGCGAAAGCTATGGTGATGAAATCCGTAGGTGAAACAATGATCATCAGCATTGTGAATCCGAAGTGCCCAACCCCTACTATTTATAGAGGGTGAAGATATAGTCTGGTCATTTATGAAAGTAAATGTTCGCACGATGGCGAAAGAAATGATGAACCAAACGAAGAATTCTATTCTTTCTCAAGCTGCTCAAGCTATGCTAGCGCAAGCCAACCAGCAGCCTCAAGGAGTTTTACAACTTCTTCGTTAATATTGACTTCTTTATTAGAGACTCTAGTATCACTAGGGTCTCTTTTTACTTTGAGAATTTTGGTTGTCCATCTATAAAGCACATTTGAGTCAAAGTACTAGAATTTAATCCGGTCAAGCTATTTAACATAGAAAGGTTCTGAAGGTTTTTATCAGAGATGGTAATTTGATAGGATTTCTTAGTAACAGATGTTTTAGTAGACTCAATAAATGTTAGTAACTCATTAGTATAAAAGGCACCACTTTTAATGGTCGTAAAAATATCTGGAAGTACTGATAACTTTTCATTAATTTCTCTTGTTGGTGATATTAACTTTATATGGGCTGGCAAATAAATTGTAGTCCGCTTTGGATTTAAACATTGATTATAGATATCACAATAAGTAATAGTCTTTCTGTACATACATGGGTGGAGATAAGGTCTGACCAAAAAGAGAAAGTATTGAACCTGAAACTGATCATAGAGAAGGATCCGGTTTTGTTTATCCATTGAAAAGAGTAACGAGTATTTATCTTTAAGTAATTGGCATAATTGATTGTTCTCAGCTGGTGTAAAACTGTCAGTCGATAGAATGATTTTTCGTGGAATAGTAGAGTCTTTCTTGAGATTCCCGTCATCTTGATACCACCATGCGAGTGCAAGAGGAGTCAGGTACTTCATTAAAAACTCAAATGGGAGAACTTTCTTTCCATTTTTGTACCAGATTGATCTTAAGTTGGTGATGTGGTCCTGAGTGCGGGATTGTACGTAATATGATTCTGTATAACCTGCCTGAACACGGTTATCTTCAATTCTTTTATAATGTGGACCTGTCAATGGAAGGTAGTCTTTGAGCCTGGAGTAACAATAATAACACCATTCTTTGTCTTTAATTGAATGTATGAATTGGAATCGAGGCTTTCTTCCTTCTTGTTTTACAATGCATCCATCACCTAGCAATTTTCCACAAACCATAGATAAGAATTCTTCACACTCCAACTTTTCCTCCCACCTTTCGGTAGAGAACGTTTGTTCTTTTTAATTATACCCTCTAGATAACTTATATAACTCCAAATCATACTTATTTCTGTTAATCTAACCTAAACTTTCCCCACCAACCACCGATATAACCCATATAACCCTCAGGAGGATCAAACGATGATTGATAATGTGACAGGCGGAGTTTCAGGAGTACAATCATTTACTAGATTAGAGAACCAAACCAGTGAAGAAGTGAAACAAATTCAAGCGCAGGAACGACACCATGAAGAAACCACAACCAAAGAACCTGTCACCAAAGAAAAAATAGAAGATGTCGTTCATGGGATGAATGAGTTTATGTCCACTTCGAATACACACCTCAAATTTGAATTTCATGATAAATTGAAAGAATACTATGTGACGATCGTTGATGATCGGACGCAGGAGATAGTGAAGGAAATACCGGCAAAGAAAATCCTTGATATGCATGCCGCTATGACGGAATTTGTTGGGTTGATGGTCGATAAGAAGGTCTAATGGAAGGAGATACATATGGCTGATATGCGAATAGGTGGCCTTGCCAGTGGTATGGACACGGATCAAATCATCAAAGATTTAATGAAGGCAGAACGGATCCCTTTAGATAAATTGGAACAAAAGAAGCAGTATCTTGAATGGCAGCGTGATGACTACCGGGACATGAATAAGATGATGTTTGATTTTAGCAATCTTATTTTTGATGGGGTAATGAAGCAGGGGACGTATACCCAGAAGACGATTAGTGTATCTGATCCATCTGTTGTTTCTGTAAAAAATATTAATTCTACTACCGATTTTTCGGGAACGTTGGAAGTAGGAAATCTAGCAAAATCGGCAACTGTCATTAGTGGAGTTACCGGAATCACGGATTCATCCAAGACTATTAAAGAACTAATGCCTGGCTTAATTGGCACACAAAAAATAAACATAAAGTCTATACTGAAAGATGGAACCTTAGATCCTAAGGGGACATCCATCGAGTTTGATCCTGCAAAGGAAACGTTAAATAGTTTAATATCAAAAATCAATCAACAAACAGGAGTTTCTGTTTTCTTTGATGAGAAGTCACAAAAATTTTCTTTCACTGCCAAAAATTCAGGTGACGCGACCGGAAATGATATCGTTCTTTCAGATGAAACAGGCACATTCTTTGATAGCCTAGGGTTAACCGATTCAAACTTTAGTGGAGTGCGTCAGGAAGGTGTAAATGCAACGTTTACTTATAACGGACTTACAACCATGAGATCTTCAAATACCTTTACGATCAATGGGTTTGAACTAACTTTGAAAAACAAATCGACAGGTCCAGTAACATTTACTTCATCACCTGACACCGACAAGATCCTAGACAAAATCGTCAAATTCGTCGACGAATACAACAAACTCATTGAAAAGGTAAACGGCGAAGTAAACGAAAAGAAATACCGTGATTTCCAACCGTTGACGGCTGAACAAAAAGAGTCGATGGAAGAAAAAGAAATTGAATTATGGGAAGAAAAGTCACGCAGTGGTACTCTGAGAAATGATTCCGTTCTGTCATCCGGTCTCAACAAAATGAGAACGGATATGTACACCCCAATCTCTGGAGGAACCTCAGGCATTGACCAATTGGCCCAAATTGGAATCAAAACATCAAGTAACTACCTTGATCGAGGAAAGCTGATTATTGATGAAAGCAAGCTGAAAGAAGCCATTTCCAAAGACCCGAATGCAATCTATGAGATTTTTGCTAAAGATGGTGCCACGTCAAATGAACAGGGGATCGCCCGTCGTTTACGTGATACGCTAAAAACCACGATGGATAGTATCGAGAAAAAGGCTGGTAAAGCTTCAAGTACCAACAATACGTTTACACTTGGTCGTTTATTAAACAATATGGATAGCCAAATGGACCGTTTCGAAGACCGGTTAAATCAAGTCGAAGACCGCTACTGGCGCCAATTCACCGCCATGGAAAAGGCCATCCAGCGTTCCAACGAACAATCCATGTTCCTCATGAACCAATTCGGCGGCTAATCATACCTAAAGGAGTGTCACTATGGCCATCAACAACCCTTATGCAGCATACCAGAACAACTCGGTCAACACCGCATCACCAGGAGAACTCACACTTATGCTCTATAACGGAAGCCTTAAATTTATCCATATCGCAAAAAAAGCCATTAAAGAGAAGAATATTGAACTGAAGAATACCAATATCCAGAAGACGCAAGCCATCGTGAATGAACTGATGGTGACGTTGAACACGGATCTTGAAGTCTCGAAAAACCTTATGTCCCTTTATGATTACATCAATCGTCGATTAACGGAAGCCAATATCAAGAATGACGCGGCGATTTTAGAAGAAGTAGAAGGGCTTATTACAGATTTTCGAGATACGTGGAAGGAAGTCATTCAACTGAACCGTCAGAAGCAGCATGCCGGTCAAGGTGGACAGGCGTAATGAGCTCAGTTCTTCTGTGCTATACCATCACGAAGCAATTGAAAGAAGCATTGGAACAGGTAAATGATGAAAACAGGGAAGCTACGATTGAGGAAGCGGAGTCTCTTTTAGAAAAAAGGCAGAACGTACTTGTCACTATTAAGCCTCCGTATACTCACGATGAGCAGGAGCTCGGCAAGCAGATGATTGCTTGGAATCAGCAAATCGATCGGCAGCTGTCTCAACTGCGCCTCCAGATTAAACGAGACATGAACGGATTAACCAAAAAGAAAACGTCCGTTCAAAAGTACTCAAACCCTTACGAATCCTTACAATACGATGGCATGTTTTACGATAAAAAGAAATAGGTGATTCTTTGACAACGAAACTAGACGAAAAACAGTTCGAATTGGTCAGCCAATACGTCGGGATGCTCGACACAATTGAAGAAGCACTGAACTATGTGGAAGCAAGCTTCACGGATTTAAGCAAAACAGAAGGGGACCAGGTCCTATCCGATGTCTTCATGGCCATTGGTCAGATCTCAGAAAGCAATCCCTTGTTAAAAGAACTATTTGATGAGGAAGGCATTCAGAAAGCTTTAACTGGATTTGATACCGTGACAGATCAGGCATGGAAACTGGACAGACAGCTAGACAACAATGAGATCAAGCAAAGTGTTGTACAAGAAAATCTGTCGCCGGCCTTTTCTACCTGGAAAACCTCGATTGAAATAGAACTAAAACCCTATCTAACACACTAAGCCTCGAATCCCCGAGGCTTTTTTCTTTTTCCAAATCCTCTCATGCTATAATAATAGAAAAATGGTGGAGGACGCCGGTATGAAAACTACTGAAATAGATGAGATTAGAAGACTATGCCTTCTCTACCCGGAAGTTCATGAACACATAGATGGGTTCGGACACATATCTTTCCGCGTGAAGGACAAACCATTTGTCATCATAGGGGAGACCTTATCGATTAAAACACTCCCCGCCACTCAGGAAATCCTGCTCGAACAGCCAGACTATATCAAAGCACCGTACATAGGAAGACATGGCTGGGTGCTGGTTGAGGTAGAGGAAGCGGGCTGGCAAGCCATTGAAGGATTAATTCGTGGGGGTTATTTGATTGCTGCACCCAAGAGACTGGCCAATAAAGTTCAGAATGGATGAAGAAATATGATGAATTTAATCACCAATGAACTCATAAAACAAATCTCCCGACCACGCATGTGGATTTCACTGGGTCTCATCGTGTTCATCGATTCCATCGCGTCCCTTTTTGTCTATCTACTGTTCGACGGTATCCAATTTTCTTTTTGGGAGTACATGCGGATCAGCTCTAACCTCCTGATGATCATTCAACTTTTCAGTCTGATCATAGCAGGGGATATCGTATCAAGCGAATTTTCGTCAGGTACCATTAAGCTATTACTCATTCGCCCTATTAATCGCGTGAAAATTCTGCTTTCCAAATACATAACCGTACTAGTCATCGCAACTGTTTTAACAGCCGCTCATTTCTTATTTTCCGCCGTGCTAGGTTCGCTGTGGTTTTTTGATAGTTTCTTTGATTTGAACGAAAACTTTTTCATCGTGGCAGGTGCGTACGTATTGAGATTCCTAGAAATGTTGGTGATTTGTTCATTTGCTTTTACCTTTTCGGTCGTGACGAGAAGCAGTTCGTTTGCGATTGGTTCTACCATTTTTCTGACTTTTTCTAGCGGGACGTTATTGATTCTTATGAACGAGCAGGGGGTGGAGTGGGGAAGGTATCTGCTGTTTGCGAATACGGATTTGCAGCAGTATTTCTTCGGGACTCCACCGTTTGAGGGGATGACGTTTTGGTTTTCGGTTGGGGTGATTGGGGTGTATATGGTTGGGTTTGGGGGATTGAGTTGGTGGAGTTTTGGTAGGAGGGATGTGGATGTTTAGTAGCTGGGTTTGTTCTTGATTAGAGAACAGGTCTTTTTGGGTTGGCTGTTAAATTTACTCGATTATTTGCCTGTTAAATAACTCATGTTTATTAACAGACAAACGATGAGAAGGATTTGCCTGTTAAATTTAAGGACTAATTCAACAGGCAATCTCCACAAATTAGCAGGAGTTATGTATAAGCATGTCGAAATAAGGCATATCACAAGTAGAAAGGATGTTGACATGGCGAATAAAAGAGAATGGTACCCGGGATATACCTATCATATTACTGCAAGAGGAAACCGGAGATATACTATTTTCCGTAACAGAGAAGATCGTCTTAAGTATTTAGAGTTTTTGGAAGATGCAAAGGTAAAATTCCCCTTTATTCTTCATTCCTATTGCCTCATGACCAATCATATCCACCTTTTGATTGAAACCATCCACGACCCTCCAGGCAAAATCATTCAATATATCCACTACCGGTATGCCCGTTATTTTAATAAGAAAAATGGGTTTGAAGGCCATCTTTTTCAAGGTCGTTTTAAATCAGTCATTATACGGAATAATAAACAAATGGTAGACACAAGCTGTTATATTCACTTGAATCAGGTAAGGGCGGGCATTGCGACTGAACCTGAGAATTATCAATGGTCCAGTTACCGTTCGTTTATTTCACATAGAGAGAATAAGCATGTTGATACAAGAAAGATCCTCTCTTTTATGAACAATGGTTCGAAAAGTCACTATCAATTTTATGTGGGAATTAGGTTGAAACAATTTAATTAGTTATGAAATGAAAACACCTGCTGAAATTGTTATCAGCAGGTGTTTTTTAATTTGTTTGCCTGTTAAAAATAACGAGAAGTATGACAGTTGAAATTCTAGTGTCATTTGACAGGCAACCTTGTAGAGGTTTTTAACAGGCAAAAAAGCGACGATATTCAACTGACAAATTCCCCTCAATTTTCAACAGGCAGACTTCATACTTCCTCCTTCACAATTCCGCCCCAAACTCTCCACAAAACCTCCACAACCCCACCGTCTAATTCCTCAAATTAGTGGGATAATAATACTATAAAGAGTGCCAGGTGACCCCAAAACACTCGCAAAGCTCACCTCACTCTTAAAACTCTCCAAACCCTGATATAGCAACACCTTCGACGACATCTTACAAACTTCACAAAAAATTGACAAAAAATTTAGAAAGTTTAAGGAGGATTAAAGAAGGGAATGGAGAATATATAAACATAGCTTTATTTTTAAAAGGAGGAGTTTACATGTTGAACTACAACATTCGAGGCGAGAACATTGAGGTAACTCCAGCGATTCGCGAACACGTGGAGAAGAAGATTGGCAAGTTAGATCGTTACTTTAATGAAACTCCTGATGCAAATGTACATGTTAATTTAAAAGTGTATCCTGATAAAAATACGAAAACTGAAGTGACTATTCCAATGCCGCATTTAGTGTTACGTGCAGAGGAACGCAACACGGATATGTATGCGGCCATTGATCTGATAGTAGATAAATTGGAGCGTCAAATTCGCAAACATAAAACAAGAGTGAACCGTAAGATGCGTGAAAAGGGCAGCCCGAAGGAGTTTTTCGCGGCTCAGGAAGATCTGAATCACGTTTCTCCTAATGGCGCAGCTGCCGTTGAACTGGAGGAAGAGGACGATACGGAAGTAGTAAGAACAAAGCAGTTCAATCTTAAGCCGATGGACAGTGAAGAAGCAATTCTTCAGATGAACATGCTCGGGCACACATTCTTCATCTTCACAGACGCAGAGACAAACGCAACGAATATTGTGTACAAGCGTCGTGACGGGAAGTACGGCTTGATTGAAACAAACTAATTTGATAACCAGGAAATCCTGCGGTCACACCGACCGCAGGAGTTTTTTATTGTTAGGAGGATTTTACCATTTTTTGTCGAAGTTTGAAGGTAGACGAAAATGAGGGGGAGATCAAATGAGAGATCCACGATTAGAGAAGTTAGCAGAAGTGCTTTTAACCCATTCACTGAAGGTGAAAGAAGGGGAAAAGCTTATGATAACAGGGGAACATTCAACGCAGCCTCTTATAAAGGAGCTCCTTAAAAAATCATATGAAATGGGAGTCATTCCTTATTTTGAATTAAGCGACCTTGAACTCAATCGGATCATGGTCAGTCATGCCAAGCCGGAGCAGGTTATTATTCGAAATAAATGGAATATGCAGCAGTATGAAGATCTGGATGCGGTAATCCATATTGCCAGCGATGCCAATGACGCGGAGATGAGTGAAGTCCCACCTGAACAATGGCAGGAGCTTATGCCTCACATGAAAGAATCCAACGACTATCTAATCCAAAACAAAAAGTGGGTTCTTTTAAACTATCCAAACTTCTCACTCGCTCAAAAAGCGAAGATGAGCTATGAAACGTTTTTCGACTATTTAATGGAAGTCTGCACAGTCGACTACAAACAGATGGAAGAAGCCCAGAAACCTCTGAAAGAGCTGATGGATAAAACCGATAAAGTGCGCATCACCGGTGTAGGGACGGACCTTACATTCTCTATCAAAGACATTCCGTCTGTCATGTGTTTCGGGGAGCGGAACATTCCTGACGGAGAAGTGTATACGGCTCCTGTGAAGGATAGCGTAAACGGGACGATTACGTATAATACCCCGACTCTTTATCGCGGTTTTTCCTTTAACAATGTGTCTTTGACGTTTGAGAACGGTAAGATCGTGAATGCGACGGCTGATAAAACGAAGGAACTGAACGATATTTTGGACACTGATGAAGGAGCCCGTTTTATCGGGGAGTTTGCCCTTGGGGTGAATCCGAAAATCAATGAGCCGATGCAGGATATTCTATTCGATGAAAAAATCAACGGAAGCTTCCACTTCACACCGGGGCAGGCCTATGAAGAGGCAGACAACGGAAATCGTTCCAACGTGCACTGGGACATGGTGTGCATTCAGCGTCCGGAATACGGCGGCGGGGAAATTTACTTTGATGATGTTTTAATTCGTAAAGATGGGTTATTTGTAGTGGAAGAGCTAAAAGGATTGAATCCTGACGCTTTAATTTAAAGGAGGACTTCACCATGACATATTCAATTGTTGGCTATGACCCTGAGGAAAAGGAATGGGGGATTGCGGTACAGTCCAAGTTCCTTGGTGTTGGATCCGTTGTACCGTTTGCAAAAGTAGGCGTCGGGGCGGTGGCGACACAGTCCTACGCGAATACTTCGTACGGACCACATGCGCTTCAACTGATGGAGGAAGGCAAGACGGCGGAAGAGGCACTTGAAATTATCACAACGGATGACCCGGAGCGCCCATTGCGCCAGGTGGGATTGATCGATGCGTGGGGAAACCCCGCTACTTTTACCGGAGAAGGGTGCTATGACTGGGCCGGGGGACAAACAGGAAAGCACTTTGCCGCTCAAGGAAATATTTTAGTAGATGGACAAACCGTGAGGGCGATGGCGGAAACCTTTGAGTCTACGACCGGTTCGCTTGCAGAGAGATTGCTCGAGGCCCTGGATGCCGGTCAGGATGCGGGCGGTGACTCCCGGGGCATGCAGTCAGCTGCCCTTTTAGTGGTGAAGGAAAAGGGTGGATATGGCGGCTTCAATGATCGGTACATTGATCTGAGGGTCGATGACCACGCTTCACCCATCAAGGAATTAAAACGGATCTATCAGCTTCATCAGCTGTATTTCAAAGAATCGGATGCTGGGAGAGTGGTGCTCCTTGAAGGTGGCATTCACGAAGAAGTGGAGCGTGAGCTGAGTCGTCTCGGATATGCGAAAGAGGGCCAGTCCCTTTATCAGAATCTGAAAGACTATTTGCACACGGAAAACTTTGAAATGCGTGAGCAGGAAGAGAATTATATCGATCTGGATGTCTTGGATTATATGAAAAATCAACGAAAATAAATGGGAAAAGGACCGGTCGGTAATCGACTGGTTCTTTTTTCTTGTACTCAAACAGTTTAACGAACGCTTGAAATGTTATATAATGAACCTTTGTGTACGGGACTCAGAGAAGTTGGAGGTAAATACAAACATGAGTACAGTCGGAAGAAATGAACCATGTCCTTGTGGCAGTGGGAAAAAATATAAGAAATGCTGTGAAAATGCTGTAAATATAGATACCCTGGTGAGTCAGGAGCTGGATGTGCTTCAGGCGCAGCTTTATGATTTCATCGCTACGGCGCAGTCTGCCGAGATGGAAGAATCATACCATCATTATCTTTCAAAGATGGACTTGATGCAGGCAGATCCCGATATATATGAAATGGCCTTTGTCAGCTGGTACGGAGCGACTCAGCAGGATGCTGACGGAGTGCGTTTGATCGAACGATTTGTCGATAAGCAGCTGAGCACGGTGACCCGTCCCCAGACGGCTGAAGTGTTGGAGTCTTGGAAAAATGTACGAGTGACGGCTGGTACGGTTGAGAAGCTTGATGACAGTACATTGCGTGTCGAGGAAGCGATCACGGGGGATACCCTTATCGTGACAGAAAAATTCGGTAAGCTGGAGGAGAACAGTTTCTTCTTGGGGCTGCTGTTACCGAATGGAGAGAAGTATCTTCCGTTTGCCCAATATTTCATTTATCCAGCGATTGAAAAGGCTGCGATGGAATTGGTGAAGATCCGCTTTGAACAGGGTGAGTTTGAAACTCTCCATGATTACTTATCAGCACAGTACCTGGAAATCGCGGATGTTGGATTTGTCCTCTATAGTGCAGAGAAAAAGAAAGCTGGAAAAGCAGCCGCAATTGGTAAAGCGTCTGTTGAATCCGATACAGCGAATGATTCTGATGAGGATGCTTCAGACTCCATTGAAGGAGTCGAAATCTGGAAGACACCGGAATACAACGAAGCCATCACTTCACTTCAAACCTTCCTGTCTGAAAAAGGGGAAGACAAGAAAGAAAGTGAGCTGCTCGTAGCCGTGTTGGAAAAATACTTCTACACGGAACGCCCGACGATCCGCAATCCGAAAATCTACTCGGGGGCACTGGTCGACATGGCGAAAAACATCGACGAAATCAGCATCCGCCACGTTCAAAAAGAACTGGCCGAATACTTCGATGTCTCCGCCAACAGCATCTCAAGACGAAGCAAGCAAATCTGGGAAAGCTACCAGGACACCGTCAGCGAACTGCTGAAAGCAACGAACACCTGACCCAAACTAAATACACACCCTACGAAAGTCGTCTGATAAAGGCGGCTTTTTTTGAGGGACGGACCTCCCAAATCACGACCAATATGGAAAGAAAGCTTGATATGAAAGCATCCAACCTTCCAAAGGGCAGCAATACGGAGGTCCGTCCCTCAAAGCCTTAAGTTGTAACCGATAGGGGATAGTGGTAAGATTGATAGGGAAAATATCGTGTTTGTGTGGGAGGATAATTGGTTTTAGTAGCGAATTTTAAGTAGAGTGATGTGAAGTGATTCTCCTTGTTTTTTACAGGGATTTCACATAATTCTCATTGGAATCTCATTTTCTTTCGTTATACTTGTGACGTTTGGCTCTCATTCCAACACAGATAAAGGAGCGTTTATACATGCTTGGTCTATTAAATAAAGTGTTCGATGTAAATAAAAGAGAATTAAAGAGGCTGGAGAAACTGGCCGATCAAATAGAAGAATTAGGCCCCGATATGGAGCGTTTGACGGATGACGAAATCCGTGAAAGAACGGAGCGTTTCAAAGAACGCTATCAAAAGGGTGAAGACCTTGAGGACATGCTCGTAGAAGCCTTTGCTGTCGTACGGGAAGCAGCACGCCGCGTATTGGGTCTATACCCGTACCGCGTTCAGCTGATGGGTGGTATTTCCCTCCACGGCGGGAATATCTCCGAGATGAAAACCGGTGAAGGTAAAACCCTGACGGCTACAATGCCTGTTTACTTGAATGCCATCACTGGAAAAGGCGTTCACGTCATCACGGTCAATGATTATCTTGCCAGCCGTGATGCCGAGGAAATGGGTAAACTGTACAATTTCTTAGGACTGACTGTAGGACTCAACCTTAACTCCATGTCCAAAGATGAAAAACGCGAAGCTTATAACGCGGATATCACATATGGTACGAATAACGAGTTTGGATTTGACTATCTGCGTGACAACATGGTCCTCTATAAAGACCAAATGGTGCAGCGCAGCCTTCACTTTGCCGTTATCGATGAAGTTGACTCCATTCTTATCGATGAAGCACGTACACCACTGATCATTTCTGGTAACGCCCAGCGCACGCCTCAGCTTTATATCCAGGCGAATGCGGTCGTACGTACCCTGAAAAAAGAAGAAGATTACACATATGATGAGAAAACCAAGGGTGTTCAATTGACGGAAGACGGAATCAGCAAGGTAGAAAGAGCCTTCCATATTGATAATCTGTTCGATATTTCACACGTAACCCTTAATCATCACATCAACCAGGCGTTGAAAGCACACGTAAGTATGCACCGGGACGTTGATTACGTGGTGCAGGAAGGCGAAATCGTCATTGTTGACTCATTCACGGGTCGCCTGATGAAGGGGCGCCGTTACAGTGACGGCCTTCACCAATCGATTGAAGCAAAAGAAGGCCTTGAAATCCAGAACGAAAGCATGACGATGGCGACGATCACGTTCCAGAACTACTTCCGTATGTACGAAAAGCTGTCCGGTATGACGGGTACAGCGAAGACGGAAGAAGAAGAGTTCCGTAACATTTACAATATGAACGTTATTGTGATCCCTACGAATAGACCGATCGTCCGTGATGACCGCGCGGATTTAATCTTCGCTTCCATCGAAGGGAAGTTCAACGCGGTTGTGGAAGACATTAAAGAACGCCATGAAAAAGGACAGCCAGTACTTGTTGGTACGGTTGCCGTTGAAACGTCAGAGTTGATCTCTAAGCTTCTGACGAAAAAAGGCGTACGCCATAACGTCCTCAATGCGAAGAACCATGGCCGTGAAGCCGAAATCATTTTAGAAGCGGGTCAGCCTGGTGCCGTTACGATCGCGACAAACATGGCCGGTCGTGGTACGGATATCAAGCTTGGGGAAGGCGTCATCGATCTTGGCGGTCTTGCCGTCATCGGTACCGAGCGTCACGAATCACGCCGTATCGATAACCAGCTTCGTGGACGTTCCGGACGTCAAGGGGACCCTGGTGTGACTCAGTTCTACCTCTCAATGGAGGATGAATTGATGAGAAGGTTCGGCTCTGACAACATGAAGAGCATGATGGAACGTCTTGGAATGGACGATTCCCAGCCGATCCAGAGTAAAATGGTCAGCCGTGCTGTAGAATCAGCTCAAAAACGAGTGGAAGGAAACAACTTCGACGCCCGTAAACAGCTTCTTCAATATGATGACGTCCTGCGTCAACAGCGTGAAATCATTTACAAGCAGCGTAATGAAGTCATCGATTCCGAAAATCTTCGTGACATCGTTGAAGGCATGATCAAATCAGCCATCGAACGTCAGGTAGCGGCCCATACTTCAGAAGAAGAGATGGAGAACTGGAATCTACAAGGTATCGTAGATTACGTCAATGCCAACCTTCTACCTGAAAATGACGTGACGGTCGATGATCTTCGCGGAAAAGAAGCAGATGAAATGATGGCTCTCATCTACGAAGATGTACAGCATCGTTATAATGAAAAAGAAGAGCAGCTGACACCTGAACAGATGCGCGAGTTTGAAAAAGTCATCCTGCTTCGCGCCGTTGATACTAAATGGATCGATCATATCGATGCCATGGATCAACTGCGTCAGGGTATCCACCTACGTGCATACGGACAAAATGATCCACTGCGCGAATACCAGCATGAAGGATTCGCCATGTTCGAAAGCATGGTACTCGCCATCGAAGAAGACGTGGCCAAATACGTCATGAAAGCGGAAATCCGCAACAACCTGGAACGCCAGGAAGTGGCCAAAGGCCAAGCGGTAAACCCGAAAGAAGACGGAGCAAAAGCCAAAAAACAACCAGTCCGTAAACAAGCAGACGTCGGCCGAAACGACCCATGCCCATGCGGAAGCGGCAAAAAATACAAACACTGCCATGGCATAACCGGATAACGAAAAGAAATGAGATGATACCTGGGATTTATTTTGCTAAAATAAATCCCAGGTACTTTTCCGTTTTTTATAGGTTAGATGGAATAGAAGGCATTAATTGTGAATTGTAGAATGGCAAGTGTTAAAACACTATTGATTGAAGCGGAAGGTGCTCGACTCCTGCGGGAAACGCGTGGAAGTTGAGACCCCACAGGGCTTTANNCACGCCCCGCGGAAAGCGAGCACCTGCAGCGGAAATCACACCACTGGCTAAGATAAACTCCAAAATGACATTTACAAACATCAACAACCCAAATAACTATAGAGGTGACCACACATGGAACTATCAGAAATCAGAGCAGAGTTAGAAAAATCAGCTAAGACATTAGCGGACTTCAGGGGGTCTCTTTGACTTAGAAAACAAAGAGGCAAGGATCCAGGAACTGGACGAAATCATGGTCCAACCCGACTTCTGGGATGACCAGCAAAAAGCACAGGGACTCATCAACGAAGGAAACGGACTGAAGGATTTGGTCAATGAATACAAATCATTGCTTGAATCCCAGGAGAATCTCGAGTTGACCCTTGAGCTTGTCAAAGAAGAACCGGACGAAGAACTTCAAAAAGACCTTGAAGAAGAGCTTGCTGACCTGGTCAAACGTCTAAATGACTACGAGCTTCAGCTTCTTCTCAGTGAAGAACATGATAAAAACAACGCTATCCTTGAACTGCATCCAGGTGCAGGCGGAACTGAGTCACAGGACTGGGGTTCCATGCTTCTACGCATGTACACGCGTTGGGGTGAGAAACGTGGATTCAAGGTGGAAACACTGGATTACCTTCCGGGGGATGAAGCGGGAATCAAGAGTGTAACGTTAGCGATCAAGGGTCACAACGCATACGGCTATTTGAAAGCTGAAAAAGGCGTACACCGTCTTGTCCGTATTTCACCGTTTGATTCCTCGGGCCGTCGTCACACATCCTTCGTATCGTGTGAAGTCATGCCGGAATTCAATGAAGAAATCGAAATCGACATCCGTACAGAAGATCTGAAAATTGATACGTACCGTGCCAGTGGAGCCGGTGGTCAGCATATCAATACGACCGACTCAGCCGTCCGTATCACTCATTTACCAACCAATGTAGTGGTGACGTGTCAATCAGAACGTTCCCAGATCAAGAACCGTGAGTCGGCGATGAAAATGCTGAAAGCGAAGCTCTACCAAAAACGGATCGAAGAGCAGGAGCAGGAACTTGCTGAAATCCGGGGAGAGCAAAAGGAAATCGGATGGGGAAGCCAGATCCGTTCCTACGTCTTCCACCCATACTCCATGGTCAAGGACCACAGAACCAATACAGAATCAGGCAACGTGCAAGGTGTCATGGACGGCGACATCGACCCGTTCATCAACGCTTACCTGAGATCCAGAATACAATAAAATGCCAGACTGCCCTCCCGAATACCGGAGAGGGCAGTTTTTACTTTATCCGTTTGAGGGACAGACCTCTAAAAGGCATAGTTAGCCCATTATCAAACCTCAAAAAAAGGTCCGTCCCTCACATTAACCCCCATCAGACCTCAGTCCATTAATGCTTTAACACGTTATTGAACTGTTATTTACACGTTTATGTGCCCATGCTATACTCTCAAAGGTTGATACAGAGGGGCTGGAAGAAGTCAAACATCCCATTTATATCACCATTTTCACTTCAATAGTTATGAATGATGGATGTGCAGGTCCAACATTGATTGTATATTTCTTCACAAGGGCGGTGATTCGGTTCAGAGGTCCGTCCCTCGGAAGAGTTGCATCAAAGGAAGGGTTTGTACTCATACTATTAATACATAGGTTAAAGGAGTCGGAATGGATGGGTTTGAAGGAAAGGCGCCGTGAGCAGGCATTTAATCCACGGAAAGAGAAGTTGTTAGAGTATTTATTTGTTGTGTTTGGGTCAACGATTGTGGCCATTGCGTTTAATGTGTTCTTACTTCCGAATGAAGTCGCGTCGGGAGGGGTGAGCGGGATATCGACCATCCTGAATGGACTGTTTGACTGGAAGCCTGCCTATGTCCAATGGGCTTTCAACATTCCTCTGTTCGTTGCCGGGCTCATTTTTCTGGGGCTGCAATTCGGTGTCAAAACGGCCATCGGTACGGTATTTTTACCACTGGTCGTGTTCTTGACTGAAGACTGGAAACCATGGACGGAAGATCCGTTGCTCGGTGCCCTTTTTGGTGGTATTGGTGTAGGACTTGGTTTAGGGATCGTGTTCCGGGGAAGAGCTTCAACGGGAGGGACGGACCTTGCCGCACAGATTGTCAATAAGTTCACGGGTCTTTCGCTTGGGACCTGCGTGGCCATCATAGACGGGATGATCGTCCTTTCTGCCGCCATCGTCTATGACATCGAACGCGGATTATACGCTCTTATTGGCCTTTATGTGACAAGTAAAACCATTGATCTGGTTCAAGTAGGTATCAGCCGTTCCAAGATGGCTCTTATTATTACAAACAGACAGGAAGAAGTCCGTGAAGGAATCCTGAATAAAATCGATCGCGGAGTGACAAAACTATCTGCATACGGCGGATATACGGATGATGAACGCCCGATCCTCATGTGTGTCGTGGATCAAACCGAATTCACAAAACTGAAACAACTGGTCAAAACCATTGATCCCTCTGCATTCGTCGTGACAATGGACGCGTCAGAAGTATTGGGGGAAGGTTTCAAACGGGTTTAAACTTGGTATAATTATGTAAGAGAGGGACGGACCTCACATCCGCGACTCTGAAAAATGTTTCCTGGGGGGATATAAGATGAAGAAAAAGCTACTAGGTGTTCTTTTTGGCGCTTCATTGGTACTTGCAGCCTGTGGTGGAGACGGCGGCGACAGTACAGAAACAAGCTCCGGCGGAGTAGACCCTGAAAAAATCGTAAACAATAAGTGCACCAGCTGCCATGGGGGGAACCTTGAAGGCGGAATGGGCCCTGCCCTTAAAAATATCGGTGCTGAACTAAGCAAAGATCAAATCCTTGAAACTATCAAGAATGGTAAAGGTCAAATGCCTCCTGGACTCATTAAAGGTGAGGAAGCAGAAGCAGTGGCAGAATGGTTATCGAATAAGAAATAAGATGAGGAGAAGAGTCCGTAAGTGGATTCTTCTTTTATTTTGTCTCATTTCCCATTGACCTCAGTTTTTCCGGAAAGAACCTTCCACCCATCGTTTATCCACAGTTTTTTTCTACTCCTTCTTTAAGTCTTTGTTACAGAAACTTTTCCAATGGAACCCCTTACTCATTCGTCGTTAAAACGTTCTCAATTATAACCTAGTAACCTAATCAGAATAGCACCAACTTAGCATTTGTTATGATGGCTCCCTGAAGCTTAAGAACGTAGTATTAGTACCAGGTATTAGGTATAAAGTTCTATAATTATTTCTTTTAATAGGCACAATCGACAGTAAATCAGGTAAAAAATTCACATTTTATTAGGTTCTGAAATGAAAATGTAATAATTTTTTTCCTTAACTTACGATAAAGTGATGTTATAATAATTTTCGGAAGCGTAATTCGAGTTTTTTCACCAATTTTTGTCTAACGGTGGTAAAGACGACTTTGGTTACGTGCCGTGTACATATGTCGATAACAGCCAAGAGGGTAACTACATAATACAAATTAGGTGATTTTAAAATGATAGAAATGAAAGACGTCTATAAGCAGTACAGCAACGGTGTCATGGCTGCTAATGGCTTTAACGTCCACATTAAGCAAGGCGAGTTTGTGTATGTTGTGGGTCCAAGTGGCGCCGGGAAGTCTACTTTTATTAAAATGATGTACCGCGAAGAACGTCCTTCTAAAGGAGATATCATTGTAAATGGTATTAATCTCGCAAAATTAAAAAATAGTAGGGTTCCATACTTACGAAGAAACGTTGGGGTTGTATTTCAGGATTTCAAGCTGTTACCATCGCTGACGATCTATGAAAATATTGCCTTTGCACTTGAAGTAATAGAAGAACACCCAAAGCAAATCAAGAAGAGAGTCATGGAAGTACTGGATCTGGTCGGGTTAAAGCATAAAGCACGTATGCTACCGAATGAGCTGTCAGGCGGAGAGCAGCAGCGTGTATCGATTGCACGATCCATCGTGAATACGCCGAAGCTGGTAATTGCAGATGAGCCTACAGGAAACCTTGACCCTGAAACATCTTGGGATATCATGAACATCTTTGAAGAAATCAGCAACCGCGGTACAACCGTGATAATGGCTACACATAACCGGGAAATCGTCAATACGATCAAGCACCGGGTAATCGCCATTGAGAATGGCCGGATTGTCCGGGACGAACAGCGAGGTGATTACGGCTATGAAAGCTAGGACGTATGGTCGCCACTTTAGGGAAAGCTTCAAAAGCATCGGACGTAACGGCTGGATGACATTCGCATCAGTGAGTGCCGTTACCGTAACATTACTCCTTGTTGGTGTATTTATCGTATTGATGCTAAACATGAACAAGGTAGCAACCGATATTGAGAAAGACGTTGAAGTGAGAGTATTACTGGAAATCGGAACTGAACAATCTCAAATCGATAAAATAGATAAAAAGATTAAGAATATCAGTGGAGTCGAATCCGTCGAGTATTCTTCCAAGGAAGAAGAACTTCAGAACCTCGTGAAGGATCTGGGAGACGATTTCAGATTATTTGAACAAGATAACCCATTATATGACGTGTTCATCGTTAAAGCGAAGGATCCACGTGATACTGGGAAAATCGCTGGTCAAATCAGTAAGTACGATGGGGTAAATGAAGCCCTGTATGGTGAAGCGAAGATTGAAAAGTTATTCAATGTACTGGAAATGAGTCGAAACGTTGGCCTTGTGTTGATCATCGGTCTGTTGTTCACTGCCATGTTCCTCATCTCAAATACGATCAAAATCACCATTGTCGCAAGAAGAAGGGAAATCGAGATAATGAAACTCGTGGGTGCAACCAACTGGTTCGTACGCTGGCCATTCATGTTAGAAGGACTATGGCTCGGAATTTTAGGTTCTATTATCCCGATCGCTCTTGTAACGACAGGTTACTACTATGCCTATGGATTCATTAAACCAAAACTACAAAACCATTTTATTCAGATATTAGATTTTACCCCCTTTATCTATCAAGTAAACGGATTAATTCTATTAATGGGTTGCCTGATCGGGGCTTGGGGAAGTTTTATGTCTGTTCGTAAATTCTTAAGAGTATAAAATTTGATAGGTTGATAGAAGCTGAAAGGAGCATGCCGCTTGAACAGGAAGTATTTCATATCATTATCAATTGCAGCAGCATTAACAATCGGAAGTCTACCAACGTTAGCAACCACTGCTAGCGCTAACTCCTCCGTGGAGGACTTAAAGAAACAGCAGGATGATGTTTCATCTAAAAAGGAACAAATCAACGGGAAAATTGATGAGAAAAAATCAGAAATCGATCAAAACATCAATAAACAAAAAGACATTCAATCACAGATTGCTGAAATCAGCACGAAATTAAAAGATACTGAAACTAAGATTGCAGAAAAAACAAAAGAAATTGATGAAACGACAGCAAAAATCAATAAACTTAAAGAAGATATCGAAGAGTTAAAGAAAAAGATTGAAGAGCGTAACGTATTGCTGAAAGAGCGTGCGCGTGCAATCCAAGAAAAAGGCGGCTCTGCCAATTACCTTGACGTACTTCTTGGAGCGGATAGCTTCGGAGACTTCATCAACCGTGTAACAGCAGTGAATACAATTGTGAGTGCCGATAAAAAAATCATGGACGAACAGAAACGCGATCAGGCTGAGTTAGAGAAGAAACAAGCTGAAGTAGAAAAAGAGCTTGCTGACCTGGAAGCTTCTAAAGCGAATCTTGAATCCCTGAAAAATGATCTTGCTGGCCAAAAAGCTAAAAAAGCAGAATTATTCAAACAGCTGGAAGCTCAACAGGCTACGTTAAAAGTAGAAAAAGCCGATCTTGAGAAAGAATCGGACGAGCTTTCTAAAATGGAGCACCAGCTTGAAGGTGAAATCCAGGCTGAACAAGCCCGTTTAGCAGAACTAGCGCGTCAGCGTGAAATCGAACGTAAGCGTCAGGCAGAAGCTGAGGCGGCAAAGCGTGCAGCGGCACAAAAGCAGGCAACGACAAGCAGCAGCAGCGGTTCTTCTTCAGCTCCTGCAGAATCAGCACCAGCACCTAGTGCGCCAGTGAGTGGGGGTACTTGGACGGCTCCAGCTTACGGTACAATCACCACTAACTTCGGCTGGGATACCTTAAACGGTAAACAACGCTTTCACTACGGTACAGATATTGCGGCTCGCGGAAGTGTTCCGATCTCTGCAGCAGCAGATGGATATGTTATCAAGAGCCATTACAGCTCAAGCTACGGTAATGTAGTATACATTACACACTCTATCAACGGTCAAACGTTCACGACTGTATATGCTCATATGTCATCTTCATTGGTTAGCACTGGACAAGCAGTGAACAAAGGTGACAAAATCGGTTACATGGGTAACACAGGTTACTCCTTCGGTCAGCATTTACACTTCGAACTATACAGAGGTTCTTGGAGTGCATCACATGCAAATGCTGTAGATCCACGTCAATATATCAACTTTTAATTAACGGGACCCCGCTTCAATGGAAGCGGGGTTTTTTATATCGATCTTAGAAGATGAACAAGCAAAAGATAAGCCCAACATTACAGAATGGTGTTTTCATCACTACAATTTTTTAGTATAATGAAATCTGTACTCAGCAATTTTTCGAAAAAGGCAAACTAATTGAAAAATTAGGACGCAAAACCACGGGTCTGCCATTTTATTAAATAATGATCGCCGGGTTACCGAAAATAATGGAAGCAATGATTACTAATTCGAACGTTATCCTAGTATGATTTAGCCTGCCTTTTTGGTAGGTTATTTTTATCTCATCACGCTCGGGTTAGTAAGATTTGAATCTGTAAGAAGGATGATGATGTTGGAGTTAGCAGATATTAAAAGGCAATTAAGAAGTTTCTGCAGAAGGAATCGGACCGCATTGAAGTATACCCATATAGGTCAGTATACTGCAGAAGAAGTCAGTGATATGTTGATTGACTGTGTAGGTGCTGAAGAGGTCAAAAAGATTCTCCATGACATCGACATCATCAATCAGCGCGGCGGGAATACCGTCAAATATTTCATGCTGATCTTGGAAGGTTTAAAAGCAGCTTAAACTTCATTTTTTCAAAGATTTACATATCGCACTCATAATACTTTACGAAAGGTTCCTTCAGGCTAGAAGGAGCCTTTTTTTGAAGTGAAATCAGGATACACTATGAGTAAATAACTTGATTGAAAGGCAAAATTTCAAGATAATAATACATATTAGGGTATGCAAACTGAACGGAGGAAACCGAATGACTGGACATTTATTCGAACATCACAAAGCTTCAAAGCTGCTTGATCCAAAACGCCAAGAGCTTGTACCTGTGGAGAAAGTATTAGAGCTCCTTCAATTGAAGGTGGAAGATATCGTTGCAGACCTGGGCTGCGGGAATGGCTATTTGACCCTTCCCATCGCCAAACAGGTGCATACAAAGGTCCAGGCAGTGGACCTGCAGCAGGAAATGCTTGAGTACCTGAAACACCGTGCAGCAGAGGAAAAGATAGATAATATTGTTTATGTTAAATCGTCTCTTGAATATCTTAGCTTCAACCAAGGCACATTGGATAAGGTGGTATCTGCCTTCGTCCTGCATGAAGTACCGGATTTGATCAAGGTCTTTCAGGACCTCCATGATATGCTGAAGGAGGATGGACTCTGGTTGATTCTTGACTGGGAAAGGATGGAATCAGAAATGGGGCCACCCTTAGCTGAGAGGCTTCCTTCTGTGGAACTCGAACAAAAGCTCCATTCTGCAGGATTCGAGACGGAGACGGGGTATCTTCATCCATCCGTCTATTATATTGTCGTGAGGAAAAACGCTTGTCTATGAAGGGAGTCGTGCTGAATGGCTGAAAGATGGTACACCATAGGCTCATTCACGTTCCCGGCTTCCTGGGTAGCCATCATCGCTTCTTTCATCCTGACGTATGTGTTTCTCTACTTCTGGAGCAGAAAGACAAGCGACTGGTATTCGGACGGTGTATTTTATTTTCTCCTTATCTGGAAACTGAGTGTCCTTGTCGTCGATTTCCAAATGGTCATCAAACACCCCATTACGATTCTTTATTTTCATGGAGGCATGGTAGGCTATTGGTTGGGTATCATGACAGTCCTTTTTTACATCTTTTTTAAAAAGACGGCAGGCACATCTTATTTGGTGTTTGCCTGGATAAGCACTGTTGCTTTTTATGAATTGGTAGCTCATTTACTTGGTGCTGATTTTTTAGTTGCAGTTACTCAATTCGTCATCAACGGTGGAGTGACCCTTTTCCTTTTGAAAAAAATAAAAGGGTCTGATCGTGATACCTGGGCAGTGCAATTAGTGGTTGTCTTCACTCTCCTTCAACTGTTTTTCCATTCCATGTATGGAGATGCTGTGTTTACCACAGTCACCTGGACGTACCTGCTGGTGATGATCTATCTTATCTTTTTTTACGTAAGGAGGAAACACAATGAATAAACGAAATTTTGCCCTGGCCATCGTTGCCCTCCTGATTGGAATCTTCCTGGTGAACTTGTTTCAGGATCAACAGGAAAAGAAGGCTAAGGAAGAAGCTGACCAGTTGGCGAGTGAGTCCATGGACCTTTCTGATGCGAAACAAGGCCTCACCAAAGGGGATCGCGCCCCTGATTTTACATTAATCACTTTAGATGGTGAAAACGTCAAACTTTCTGATTATCAAGGCAAGAAAGTGATCCTGAATTTCTGGGCGACCTGGTGTCCGCCGTGTAAAGCGGAAATGCCACATATGCAGAATTACTACGAAACAAATGCGAAAAAAGAGAATGTCGAAATCCTCGCCGTCAACCTAACCTCCCAGGATGATGGAAAGAAGGCAGTCGAACAATTCGTCGACGGCTATGAACTCACTTTCCCGATTCCCATGGATGAAAAGGGCGACATCGGCGACCAGTACCGTGTATTCACGATCCCGACCTCCTACATGATCGACACAAACGGCCTCATTCAACACAAAATCGTCGGCCCCATGAACGAAGAAATGATGGGTAAGATGGTCGAACAGATGGAATAATGAGAGGGACGGACCTTCAAAAGGACGTTTCATTACATACGCTATGAGGTATAGGTAAGCATGTCAATAAAGGAGGAGATAGAATCATGTTTCATTACACAAAAGAAGTTTCAATGAATGTAAAAGAAGCGGTAGCTGCAGTAGAGACCGCCTTGAAAGAGGAAAGCTTTGGTGTCCTGTGGAATCTTGATCTTGCCGCAAAGCTCCACGATAAAGGACTCGATTTCAACGAAGAAGTAGTCGTACTGGAAGTGTGTAACCCCCACGAAGCGAAAAAGGTACTGGAAGAAAGCATGCTCGTAAGCTATTTCCTGCCTTGTAAAGTAACGGTTTACACAGAAGGCGGAACCACAAAGATCGGTATGGCGAAACCAAGCAAGCTGATCGAGATGGTGGACAATGATGAATTGAAACGTTTGGCACTGGATATTGAAAATCGCTTGATCGGCTGTTTAGAAAACGTCTGATCGAACGGAACCTGTTGCACCCAAGCGGCGGGTTCTTTTTTTATGGCATCCGACACCTCACACTCCTCACAATCTTCTGAATATGATACACTTTTAAAAATACATAGATTCAGGAAGGATGACAATGAGATGAAATTCACCACCAAAGTCGTACATAGCCAGCTGAAAGGAACAGAGGAAATCCGCAGTAAGACGACGCCGATTTACCAGACGTCTGCTTTTTCTTTTACGTCACTGGAGGAGCTGGAGGGTTTTTATGAAGGGAAGTCCCCTTATCTTTACACAAGGACAGGCAACCCGAACACCGATGAGCTTGGAAAGATGGTGGCAGACCTGGAAGGAGCGCCTGCAGGTGTCGCGACTTCTTCCGGATTATCAGCGATCCTTGTCGGAATCCTGTCAGTCGTTCAGGCAGGGGATCATATCATCGCAGCCGAGGACTTATACGGCGGGACCTTCCATATGTTAAAAGAAGAGCTGAAAGGATTCGGCATCTCAACCTCTTTTGTTGATTTTACGAGTGAGGGAGAAGTAGAAAGGGCCATCACTCCAAAGACGAAACTTCTGTACAGTGAAACAGTCACAAACCCTTTCATGCGTGTAGAAGATCTTTCAACAATGGTGGAAATCGCCGGGAAGCATAATCTGAAAACGATGATCGACAACACGTTTGCGACCCCGTTTCTCCGCCAGCCTTTCCTGGAAGGGATCGATCTGGTCGCTCACAGTGCCACAAAGTATATTGGCGGGCATAGTGATATCACGGCGGGTGTCGTGGTTGGAAAAGAAGAGCTAGTTCAAAAAGCGAGAGAGAAAGTAGTGAACATCGGTTCAAACCTAAGCCCATTTGAAGCGTGGCTCACATGCCGCGGGGCAAAAACACTGGCACTGCGGGTGGGTACCCAGGCTGGAAATGCCCGGACCCTTGCTGATGAGCTGCGAGGCAATGAACAGGTGAAGAGGGTATACTATCCAACCGATCTGTCTGATAAAGGGAATGGGGCCATCGTCACCATCGAACTCGACTCCGGATGTGATATCAGCACATTCTTTAAGTCCCTGGGCTGGATCAAGATCATCCCGTCCCTTGCAGGCGTGGAAACAACGGTTTCCTATCCGTTGGGAACGTCCCACCGTGCCCTTCCGAAAGAAGCCCAGGAGAAACTCGGCATCAACACCCATGTGGTTCGCATATCGTTAGGTATCGAGGATGGGGAAGATATCGTCGCTCAGTTTAACGAAGCGATCGCGGCTTCAAATAAAAAATAAATTAAAAAATAAAAAATTCTGAAAATAGTCTTGACGTTGAGACCTGTTACCCTTTATAATTCATCTCAACGCAAGAATTTTTCACATTGACAACTACATGCTCTTATCCAGAGAGGTGGAGGGACTAGGCCCGATGAAACCCGGCAACCTTCATGTGCACTCGTCACATGAAAAGGTGCTAATTCCTGCAGGCGATCTGCCTGAAAGATAAGAGGAGGACCCTATTCAATTAGACCCTCTTCTTAGGAAGGGGGTTTTTATTTTTTCCTCTTCCAGCTTCTTAGACCGGCACACTTCCGTTTTTGGATTCAGCAGGAGAATGTTTGGTGGTACTTCAGCTGCTGATATTTTGCACAATGTCAGCAGCTGAAATCATCCCGATTATCAACAGCTGAATATTTTCTCAAATTCAGCAGCTGAAAAACCCATCAGCTGAACCCTAGCACCTATACCCAACTCAAAAAAACCATTCAGGAGGAATTCTCAATGACAAAATCATTCGATTTCGACACTCTGCTTCTTCACGGCGGCCAGGAGCCGGACCCATCCACAGGATCAAGAGCGGTTCCCATTTATCAAACCACATCCTATGTTTTCGACAACAGTGACCATGCCGCCAAGCTATTTGCCCTTGAAGAACCGGGCAATATCTACACGCGGATCATGAATCCGACGGTTGACGTGCTGGAGAAACGCCTTGCCCTTTTAGAAGGCGGAATCGGCGCCCTTGGGGTTTCATCCGGGATGGCGGCCATTTCCCTGTCCATTTTAAATATCGCCGGGGCAGGGGATGAAATCGTGGCAGCCACCAACCTCTACGGTGGCACGTATAATTTATTCTCTACGACGCTTCCGAAATACGGAATCAAGGTCCATTTCGTGGATCCGACCGATCCGGAGAACTTCCGAAAAGCGATTACGCCGAAAACGAAAGCGGTATTCGCCGAGACGATCGGAAACCCAAGTCTCCATGTACTCGATATCGAAGCGGTGGCGAAAGTGGCCCACGACAACCATATCCCGCTCATCATCGACAACACATTTGCCACTCCTTACGTGTGCAAGCCGATTGAGTGGGGAGCGGACATCGTCATCCACTCGGCAACGAAATGGATCGGCGGGCACGGTACGGCGATCGGGGGAGTCGTTATCGACGGCGGGAAGTTTGATTGGAATCATGAAAAGTTCCCTGGATTCACGGAAGAGGATCGGAGTTACAATGGGCTTCGGTACGCACAGGATGTGGGGGCAGCCGCCTTCATCACAAAATTGAGGGTGCAGCTGCTTCGTGACCTCGGGGCATGCTTGAGTCCACAAAACGCCTTTCTGTTATTGCAGGGATTGGAAACCCTGCATCTCCGCATCGAGCGTCACACCGAAAATGCGTTGAAGATCGCGGAGCACTTAGATCAGCATAGTGGTGTCGCGTGGGTGTCTTACCCAGGTCTTCCACAGCATCCATCCCACGCACTTGCTCAAAAATATTTGAAAAACGGAGCAGGCTCCATCGTCGTCTTCGGAATCAAAGGAGGCAGGGATTCAGGACGGAAAGTCGTCGACAACATCTCCCTCTGGTCCCATGTTGCCAATGTAGGGGATGCGAAGTCGCTGATCATCCACCCAGCGTCCACGACCCATCAGCAGTTAAACGATCAGGAAATCCGAGCGACCGGTGTAACAGAGGATCTCGTGAGACTTTCCGTCGGGTTGGAATCTGCGAAGGATTTGATCGAGGATCTGGATCATGCGATCGAAGTGGCGCTGGAGACTTCCCGGGTGTAAATGAGAGATTTTTCTGAAAAGATTAATAAACAAAAAGGAGGTGGAGGAATGGAGAATTCATACTCATACGAAGTAAGCTCCATTACCATCCCATCCCTCACATTAGAGTCAGGCAAAACGTTGCAAAATGTTCAGCTTGCGTATGAAAGGACCGGAAACAAGGGAGGCCCGGTCATCCTCATATGCCACGCCCTCACCGGCACCCATATCGTTAAGGGGACGAGTGAGGACCGGGGCTGGTGGGATGGACTGATCGGTCCCCGCTCTTATATTGATACAAATCGTTACAATGTGATTGCTTTCAATGTATTGGGAGGATGCGAAGGAAGCACGGGACCTGCGTCCAACCGTTCCGACACGGGAGAGCGTTACGGTCCCGACTTCCCTCACATCACCATAAGGGACATGGTCCATGCTCAATATGAAGCGCTCCAACAGCTTTCCATCGATCACATTGAAGCGGTGATCGGTGGCTCATTGGGTGGGATGCAGGCGTTGGAGTGGGGTGCTGAGTACCCTTCCTTTATAAAAAAGGTGTTCGCCCTCGCCGTCTCGCCTGCATTGAATGACTATGGCATTGCGTTTAATCATATCGGGATCACGGCCATCGAGGGGGATCCTGATTTTCAGAAAGGGTACTATCCCGAGGGTGCCACGTTAAAAGGGTTGGAGATTGCTAGAATGGTTGGAATGGTGACGTACCGGACACAGGAGTTGTTTGATCAGCGTTTTCAACGGCAGAGGACCAATGAGCAATACAATGTGGAAAGCTATCTTGATTATCAGGGAAAGAAACTGGGGAAGCGATTTGATCCGAACAGCTATCTTACCCTTCTGAAAGCCATGAATACCCATGATATCGGCAGGGGAAGGGGAGGTACGGAAAAAGTAGCGGAGTCCTATCAGTGCGAGCTGATCTCGATCAGCTATGAGGGTGATTTGATTTATTCTCCCCAGTATTTAAAGGAATTCACCGAAGGAGTTCCAAAGGGTGAACACTATTTTATCCCAACAGCCTTTGGACATGATGGGTTTCTTGTTGAATTCGGGAAGTGGGGAGGGATCATTTCATCCCACCTTACAAATCTCCGGGTCCAACGGGTGGTGACGGGTTAAATCATCTACTGCGAATCATAACTCGTCCCCCTCCGGCATATAGTTAAATAAGCAAAGACATCGCACCGCCTTAGCGCGTTTTTGTGTGGTGTCTTTTTTCGTTGGATGGGTCAGCGGCTTTACCGGGCTGCTCTTATCCAGAGCATAAACAAACGACAAGCTGGAGGGGAATATATGGAGTGGACGGGCAGAAAGCTCATCATCACCATCATCATTAGCATGCTGATCGGTGCAGGAGGAATGTATGGCGGCTTGGAGTGGACGGGCGGTTCGGGGGACGAGCTTGCTCAGTTTGACGGTAAAGGGGAGCTGAATGATAAGCTTCACAAGGTGGAAGTCGCGTATGATCTGATTAGTGATAAGTTCTTTCAGGATGTGGACAAGGGACAGCTCGTGGAAGGGGCGATTCAGGGGATGCTGAAGACCCTGGATGACCCGTATTCTGTTTATATGAACGCCGAGACCGCGTCCCAATTTAATGACGCCCTGGATTCCTCCTTTGAAGGAATCGGGGCAGAGGTGACGATTATGGATGGAAAACTGGTCATCGTGGCTCCTTTTAAAAATTCACCTGCAGAAAAAGCCGGGTTGAAACCCAATGACCGCATCATCAAGGTGGACGGAAACAGCATCGACGGCCTTGATCTTTATGAGGCCACGTTGAAAATCAGAGGTAAAAAGGGAACCGATGTTAAATTGTCGATTACGAGAGAGGGGCTCTCAGATCCGATCGAAGTGTCCGTGAAACGGGATGAAATCCCTGTTGAAACAGTAATCTCGGATGTAAAGGAAGTCAATGGGAAGAAGACGGGATATATTCAGATCACCACCTTCTCGGAAAATACGGCCGTCGATTTTAAAAAGCAGCTGGCCGAACTGGAGAAGAAAAAGGTAGAAGGATTGATTCTCGATGTCAGGGGCAATCCGGGCGGACTTCTTTCCAGTGTGGAAGACATCCTCAAACAGTTCGTCACAGAGAAAAAACCGTATGTGCAAATCCAGGAACGAAGCGGAGAGGTGCTGAAGTCCTTCTCAAATAGCAAGGAAAGAAAAGCGTATCCTGTCGTCGTTCTCATCGATGAAGGCAGTGCGTCCGCATCTGAAATCCTTGCCGGGGCACTGAAAGAGGCAGAGGGATATCCACTGATCGGGACGAAGAGCTTCGGGAAAGGGACCGTCCAACAGGCAGTGCCGATGGGGGATGGCAGCAACATCAAATTGACGATGTTCAAATGGCTGACGCCGAACGGGAATTGGATCCATAAGAAGGGCATCAAGCCGGATATCCCGGTCAGACAGCCATCCTACTTCTATGCACATCCTCTCCAGGTGGAAAAACCATTGAAAGAGGGAGCGAACAACGAACAGGTGCAGAATGCCCAGGAAATGCTTCAAGGATTAGGCTTCTCACCTGATCGGACCGATGGATATTTCAGCAAGAAAACCGCAAAGGCCGTCAAGGATTTCCAGATCCAAGAAAGCATGGACGTCACGGGAGTCATTGATGCCAAAACAGGCGAAAGATTGCAGGAAGAAATATTCAAAGCCGTAAAGGATGAAAAGAACGATCTGCAGCTGCAGGCTGCCTTGGAGTATATAGAGCGCACGGCAAAATTGGATCAATAATGGAAAGGGATCTCTCTTCGTGAGAGGTCCCTTTTTGTGAGGCATTTGATTCATTTCTACCTATTCATACGGAGAATGCGCACTCATTTCGCGAAACAATCTATTATAATAATGATCCTCAAAATGATAGAAAGGAGATTGATAGAATGTTCTCAGTTAAAGATAAAGTCGCCATCGTCACAGGCGGTGGACGAGGTCTCGGAAAAGGAATGGCCCTGGCCTTGGGAGAGGCGGGAGCGCATGTCGTGATCTGTTCAAGGAACCATTCGGCGTGTGAAGAAGTGAAGGAATCACTGATTGGTTTAGGTGTACGGTCACTGGCCATCCCGTGTGATGTCACGCAGAAAGCGGATGTCGTGAAGGTGGTCGAAATGGCAATGAAAGAGTTTGGTAGAATCGATATTCTGATTAATAATAGCGGGAGGTCCTGGGCGGGTCCTTTTGCCGACATCCCTGAAGATAAATGGGACAAGGTGATGGATGTCAATGTAAAGGGAGCTTTTTTGTTTTCCCAGGAAGTATCCCGGATCATGGTTCAACAGAAATATGGAAAGATCATTAACATCGCATCTGTTACGGGGTTCGGCGGGACGAATCCCATGCTCTTGGATACTGTACCCTATAATACGAGCAAAGGTGCAGTCATGACGCTGACAAAGGATCTGGCGGTGAAGCTTGCCCCTCATAACATACAGGTGAATGCCATCGCTCCGGGATTCTTTCCTACCAAGATCACCAAGGAATTATTTGCTCGTCAGGGGAACATGATCAAGCAGCATATACCGGCAAGGAGATTTGGAGAGGCAGGAGACCTGAATGGGGTAGCCATCTTCCTATCCTCTTCTGCTTCCGATTATATGAACGGTCACATTCTGGTCGTGGACGGCGGCATTCGTGCGCAAGTATAAGGAGGGGAAGACATGGATCAATTTTATAAAGACCTTAAAGTATTAGGGATGAGTGTGGAGTATGAACTGAATGAATGGATAAAAGAGAAATTGGATGATAGGGAATTGGTAGAATCAGTAAAGAATTGGCTGCTGCTGTTCCAGGCTGTAATCATACTCATCCAACTACTGTCACTTGACCGGACAGCTAAATGAAGAAAAAACAATGGAGGTCAATAATATGAAAGAAGAGAATTACCAGAAGGAGATCGCACGTTGGAAAGGTTTCTTCGGCACCTTGCAAAATGTAAGTGAATGGGAGCCGAACTTTACAAGAGAAGAAATCTGGAATCAATACAATAGTACACTGTGGTACTATCACTCTGAAAATGAAAATGGTCACATCCCCGTATTTTTCCTCTATTCACATATCAATAAACCATCGATACTCGATCTGACAAAGGAACATAGTCTGATAGGGAAATTCCTTCAGGAGGGATACGATGTGTACCTTCTTGAATATGGCGAACCTGAATTGGATGAGAAAGGAATCGGATTGGCGGAATATGTCTTTGGATATGTCGACCCATGCATTCACCGTGCCCTTCAGCATAGCGGAAAAGACCAGCTGTCTCTTGCCGGTTTTTGTTTAGGAGGGACCTTGGCGGTGATTTATGCAGCCTTAAAACCCGCTCTCATCCGAAACCTGTTGCTGTTTGTCACCCCCGTTGATTTTAATCAGGTCCCGGACTTTCACAATTGGGTGGCAGCGTTGAAGAAAGATGAGTGGGATATAACAGGGATCATCGAACAAATCGGGATCATCCCGGCAGCCTTCATCCGTTACGGGATGAGGAGTTTGACCTCTCCTGTATACTTCTCTCCCTACTTGTCCCTGTTAAATAGAGCACATGATCAAGATTATGCCCATTATTGGCTTCGTTTCAATCAGTGGACAAATGACCATATTTCCCTCACAGGGGCGATGGCCAGGGATATCCTCACTTATTTGATAAAAGACAATGTTCTGATGAAGGGGGCATTCACCCTCTCCGGGGAAATCGTTGATTTAAAGAATATTCATTCGAACCTTTACCTCATAACCTCGCAATATGATCATTTAGTCCCTCCCTCCATCAGCACGCCCCTATTGGATCTTGTCTCGAGTGAAAATAAACATAATTCAGAGATAAAGGGTGGACATGCCAGTCTCATTAAATACGGGATATCAACGGAATTAAAAGAGTGGTTACACGTTCACTCTAAATAAAAGGAGGGGCACAAATAATGCGGAATTGGGAAATAGACATCACTTTCGAATATTTAGGTTTTGCCTTTTTTGTTTTTAAAGATTTTATCAAATCCTATTTTTATTAAGAAAGGGAGACGGCTGGAATGATATTTCCAGCGTCTCTTTTTTTGCATATGTTGATCCCTTTCCCATCCAATCGACATCATTTCCCGGGAAAATATGTGGAATGCTGTCGGAAATGAAATCGAATCGTAAAACAATCGAATAAAATTGCAATAGGTTTTAGTAGACTCTTTTGATAAAATAGTAGATAATGCAAATTTTCTTACAAAAGGTGGTGACGGATCATTGGTTGAGCTTTGGTTGTTGGAGGTTTTAAAAGGATTTGGGAAATTATTTCTGCATCCTGTTTTATATGTGTCGGTGTTTTTCGCTATTATGACCGGCTATTATCGCGTGAAGAGAGAACGAAGGGATTTCAATACGAGATTGCTGGATGGATATCATGATATGCGGGTATTGTTTTCTTACGGAATCGTACTCGGATTGCTGTTTTCTGTCGTGACGGTCGGGGCTGGGGTTGTCATTCCTTTTGCCGGGATCATTCTCATCGGGGCGGTGTCGATCCTGTTTGCGATGACGGGTCGTTTTCAGCTTATGTCGGCCACCATGACGGCAGGTTTTTCCTACTTTATCCTGGTTATGGTGGATTATTTTCAGTGGGAAATCCCCTATGTGAATACATACGTGGAAAACTTGAACTTGGGGCTGTTGAGTTCCATCACCGTGCTCCTTGGTGTGTTGACGATGATTGAAGGAATCCTCATCCGATTAAACGGCTGGAAGCATACTTCACCCCGTTTACTTAAAAGTTCCCGTGGTCTGAAGGTAGGGGCCCATCTCGGGAAAAAATTGTGGCTTGTCCCCATGTTCGTACTGGTACCCACTGGAACACTGACTCTTCCCTTTGAATGGTGGCCGGTGTTTACGTTGGGAACGGAAACGTATTCGTTACTGTGCGTCCCGTTTCTTCTCGGGTTTCAGCAGCTGGTGAAGAGTACGCTTCCTGAAGTGGCAATCAAGCATACGGGTTCCCGTGTTTTTTGGCTGGGTGCATTCGTATTGACCTTAGCCGTAACGGGTTTCTGGGCTCCCATGTTTTCGATTGGGGCGGGGGTTGTCGCCATCCTTGGCCGGGCATGGATTGCTTACCGCTACCGGAGTACGGAGGATTCGAAGCCATACTTCTTTAAACGGCAGCCGAAGGGAGTCATGATCCTCGGTATCCTGCCTGGCTCTCCTGCAAAGAAGCTGACGCTTAAAGTCGGTGAAATCGTCCTGAAGGTGAACGGAGTCGACGTGAATACGGAACGGGCTTTCTATGAAGCGCTTCAAAAGAACGGGGCATATTGTAAGCTCGAGGTACAGGGAACGAACGGTGAAAACCGCTTTACTCAGGGTGCCCTGTATGAAGGGGATCACCATGAACTGGGCATCATTTTTGCCGATGAGTCTTCAGGATGGGAGCATCATCAGGTTTCTTAATAGAAATAAAAAAGGATAGCCGCGGCTATCCTTTTTTATGTGATTCATGAAAGGGAAGGGGCTTTTTCGCCATCCTTCTCCGTCTTATCAATAATCGACGTACCAACCAAATCCCCCGTCACATTCAGGGCCGTACAACCCATTCCGACAAGGGCATCAATCGCTGTCAGGAGTGCAACGGTTTCCATCGGCAGGCCAAGCTGGGCGAATACCGTGGCGATCATGATGATTCCTGCCCCAGGGACACCTGCTGTTCCGATCGAAGCAAGTGTTCCTACGAGTACCACGACGAGCATATCGGTCAGGCTTAATGGGTTGCCGACCACATTGGCAGCAAACACTGCCGAGACGGCGATTCGAATGGCGGCACCATCCATGTTGATGGTGGCCCCGAGTGGTAAGCTGAAGCCGTATAAACTTTTAGGCAGGCCGAGATTTTTGGCCGCATTCAGTGTCAAAGGCAGGGTTCCCGAGCTGCTTTGAGTCACAAAGGCTGTAACCATCGGTGTACGCGCCTGGGAAAAGAACTTTCTCGGGCTGATTTTAAAACCAACCAGAGCGACGATATAAATGGCAATTTGGACAAACAAGGCTATATAAAGAACGAGAATCATATTCCCTAAAGATAGTAATGTGTCCAGTCCTTGGTTCCCGACTGTATTTGCCATGATGGCAAAGATGCCGATGGGAACGTATTGAAGGATCACCTTCATGATCGCCATGGTCGCTTCGTTCAAACCATTCACGACTTTGTATACATGCTCACCGAGTTCGTGATATTCAGTGGAAGAACGTAAATAGGAAATCGCGATTCCAAACACGATAGCGGTAAAGATGATCCCCAAAAGGTTCATGTCTGTGAATGCCGTGACGATGTTATCCGGAATGATATTCAGGAGTACACTTGTGACACCGGGATTTTCCGGTACCTTGAATGTCTCCGCAGTATCGAGGGTCATGCCTGTTCCCGGTTTGAAGATAGTTGCAACGGCAATCCCGACAATGATGGCTAAAGCAGATGAAAATAGATAGTATAAGAACGTTTTTCCACCCATGCGGCCGAGCTTGCTTACGTTCGTCTGGTTCACTCCGACCATCAGTGTAAACAAGATAAGGGGGATGATCAGGAACTTAAGCAAGCGAATCAGGATATCGCCAAGGGGTGAAAGGACGGATGCATCCTTTCCGAATATAAGCCCGACGGCGATCCCCAGTACGAGAGCCACGGTTATTTTCAGGATAAGAGATGTATTGAGATACCCTCTCCAGAGAGATTTCATGTGTTGACGCCTCCTTCTTGTTATAGTAGATTTCCCCAAAAGTCTAAAACATAACATCTATATAAATCTGATGGGTTTAGTGAGGATTCATTTTCATAAGATACAATAGATGAAAGGAAGTGTCAAAATCCATGCCCACTAACAATAAGGACCCATTAAAAAAGGAGCTGCCAAGTCGGCAGCTCCTTCTCCATCTTAATAAATCGTCAAATGGCGATTCTTTCCTTTTAGTATTTGGAAGACACCATATAAAAATAATCCGGCTGCGACGAATCCGAGCAGCCATTGACCGAACGGCTGCTGGGCAAGTTTCGATAATGCCCCGTCGAGCCCCTGTGTTTTGTCGGGGTCTGCGGTGATGGCTGTCTGGATAAAGAAATACCCGATGAGTAAAAAGACGATTCCACGTGAATACAGTCCGAGTTTCCCCGTCTTTCTTCCAAGTTCCCATTCCTTTTCCGTCATTTCATGGCGTTTGAATTTGTCGGTATATTTTTCCGTATAAGCTTTATGAATTTCATAGAGTGCAAAACCTATGATGACAAGTCCGACAATCCCGACGATCCATTGACCGAACGGCTGTGCAAGCAGTTTGGCTGACAGGGTCTGTTTGGAACCTGAACCTGACCCCGAGCTTTTGGCGTGCATGGCGATGGCGATGGCATTATACGTCAAGGAACCGTAGGCGATCCCGCTGATCAGGTTCGCCAGTCTCCTGAACATGGACTTCCCGCCGTTTTTCACGTGCTCCGGATCCTTGATCACTTGAATGATCCGCCAAAGGACGATCCCGATCAAGCCCACACCCAGGATCCAAAGAAGGACTTCACCGAACGGTTTGCTTGCCACGGCTGAAAAAGCACCACTCGAGTCGGATGTGCTTCCCCCTATGCCGAGTGCAGCCATCACGGATAGTGCCCCGATGAGCATATATACGATACCCCTTGAGATGTAGCCAATCCGTGCAAATCCTTTAATCCAAGGCTTTATGTCATTAGATGAAGAGGATGAATTCTCCCTGCCCCCCCTTGAGGCGGTAATGGATGATGCTTCTGCCATAAACGTTTCTTCCTTTCTGATTCGATTTTCGTAAGACTTATGTATGCTATTCCCTTGCTCGTGAAAAAACAAACCTATTTAACGAACAGTAAATATTGGATGGATGCAAACCATTTTGTCTTTTTTTCTTTAAGAATTTTTTACAAATAACCTATTTACAACCCATCTCGAGAGGAGTAATATATCTATCATCAAATGAATATTCTTTATCGCTTAATTCGTTTCTTTGAAGCGGGGGACCCATGTTTAAGGGGTGAATCCTTTCTCCGGAAAGGTAGGGCTACTTCCATGACCCGAATCCGTCAGCTAACCCCGTAAGCGTAGTGGGAGAGGATGATACTTGTGATCTGTTATGGAGAATGACCACAGGCTTGGTTCCTGCTGGTCTTTTTGCGTTGTTTGGGATTAAAGTCATGAACAGGCAACAGTTGGTTAAGCTATAAAAAAGGTTTTGGAGGATTTCATCATGAAAAAGCAGTTTGCCGTTATAGGATTAGGTAGATTTGGAGGGAATTTGGTCCGGGAATTAGCGGATCTGGATGTCGAAGTGCTGGCCATTGACATCCATCACGATGTGGTACAAGAATTTATCGATATTGCGACCCATGCTGTGCAGGCGAATGCCATGGATGAATCGGTCTTGAAATCACTCGGTCTTAGAAACTTCGATCACGTCATTGTATCCTTTGGGGATAATATAGAAGCAAGTATTCTTACGACGCTGCTCCTCAAGGAATTGGGGGTCAAGGAAGTGTGGGTGAAAGCGTCCAATTCCTATCATCAGAAGGTGCTGGACCGGATCGGGGCGGATAAGGTCATTCACCCTGAACGTGACATGGCAAGACGGATCGCCCATCATATCACGTCGGAGAAAATCATCGATTATATCGAGCTCTCAAAAGAACACAGCATTGTAGAGGTTTACGCCTCTAAGAAAGTAGCCAATAAAACGTTGAATGATCTGGACGTCCGGGCAAAGTTCGGCTGTAATATCATCGCCATCCATCGCGGGGAGGAAGTCATTGTGTCCCCTTCTGCCGAGGAAGTGGTTGAAATAGAGGATCTTCTCATCGTCATCGGACATAATCGGGATATTAACCGTTTTGAAAAAGAAGGTGTATAAACATGAAACAAAAGGTCATCCGGTTAAGTCCGCCGCAGCTTCTTGTTGTGACCTTTCTATTTTTTATCATATTGGGGATGGGGCTTTTAAAGCTTCCGTTCGCCACCACTGAACCTATCTCCTGGCTCGATGCCCTGTTCACGACCACATCGGCCATGACCGTGACGGGTCTGGCCGTCGTGGATACGGGGAGCGCCTATACGCTCTTTGGTGAAATCGTCGTCATGAGCCTGATCCAGATCGGGGGGCTTGGCATCATGTCCTTTGCGGTCCTGATCTTCATGATGCTCGGGAAGAAAATCGGGTTCAAGGAACGGCTGCTCCTGCAGCAGGCCCTGAATCAAACTTCGGTGGGCGGGGTCATCAAGCTTGTGAAATATTTATTTATCTTTTCCTTTATAGTGGAGGGTTTCGCTGTCCTTTTATTGGCGGCGGAATGGGTACCGGAATACGGGTGGAGACGTGGCTTATATGTCAGTCTGTTTCATTCGATTTCCGCGTTTAATAATGCCGGATTTTCCCTCTGGTCCGACAGCCTGATGGGGTACGTGGGAAGTCCGATCGTCAATTTGACCATATCGGCCCTCTTTATTCTGGGCGGGATCGGCTTCACGGTCCTGGTGGATCTGTGGAAGTCGAAAACAATTCGCAGATTGTCCCTTCATACGAAGATCATGGTGCTTGGAACCTTCTTGATCAACGTCATCGCCTTTATGATGATTTTCGTATTGGAGTATAACAATCCCAATACCCTGGCTCAGCTTCCGCTTCCCGATAAGATTTTCGCTTCTTACTTTCAAGCGGTCACTCCCCGCACGGCAGGATTTAACACGCTCGATTTTGGAAGCATGGAGCGTTCAACGCTGCTGTTTACCATTTTACTGATGTTCATCGGGGCCGGTAGTGCTTCCACGGGTGGAGGCATCAAATTGACCACCTTTGTTGTCATCTCACTGAGTGTGTTTGCCTTTTTGAAAGAAAAGAGAGAGATTCGTATCTTCAGACGGACCATTGATCAGACGTATATTTTTAAAGCGCTGGCGGTATCGATGATCAGTGTCCTCCTTGTGTTTACGGCTTTATTCTTATTGGAAATCACGGAGAAGGATGCCTCTTTCCTTTCTTTATTATTTGAAGTGGTATCGGCCTTTGGGACGGTGGGGCTGTCCATGGGGATCACCGGGTCCCTTTCGGTGATCGGTAAATGGATCATCATCATCGTGATGTTCGTCGGGAAACTCGGACCTCTCACACTGGCCTTCTCCTTATCGCGTCCTGATAAAGAAAAGATCCGCTATCCGAAAGAAGACATTTTAACAGGTTGATACAGATGAAATCGGCTTTCCGGCTTTGCCTTTTACAGGCGGTGGGGAAGCCGATTTTTTTATAAAACAAGCAAGAATCGATCCTTAACCACGCATAAGGCTAAAAACGCCATTGTTAAGCGTTTTCATCATGGGTTTTTGATATTGACGAAACCGGTGTGCGGGATTATACTGTTGAAAAATTCTGAACTTTTGGTGGTGCTGTTGTTGAATCGTGTGTACAATTTTTCTGCTGGTCCTGCTGTTTTGCCCGAGGCTGTATTGAGGAAGGTTCAAGACGAGATATTGAATTATGGGGAAACAGGCATGTCTGTGATGGAATTAAGTCATCGGTCTGCCCCTTTCGAAAATATAATGGTAGAAGCTCAAAGGTTATTGCGTGAACTGCTTAGGGTTCCCGAGGATTATCACGTAGTCTTCATGCAGGGTGGAGCTTCCCTGCAATTTTCCATGATTCCCTTCAATTTATTGGGGAGGGGTCAAGAAGCGGACTATATCCTGACAGGCAGCTGGTCAAAGAAGGCCATCAAAGAAGCGGAGAAGGTGGGAAAGGTACGGACCTTATCACCTCATGGAAAGTATGAGATCCCTCTCTATACACCAGAAGATTTTTCCCGGGAAGCGAGCTATGTACATATCACATCCAATAATACGATCGAGGGAACCCGGTTCCATGAGTATCCGGATACTGGCGGCATTCCCCTCGTGGCAGACATGTCTTCCCACATCCTTTCCGAGAAAATAGATGTTTCTTCTTTCGGGCTCATCTATGCCGGTGCCCAGAAGAATTTGGGCCCATCCGGGGTTACGGTGGCGATCATCCATGACAGTCTGGTCGGGAAGGCATCCGAAAATTGCCCAACCATGCTTAATTACGAAACGTATGTGAAGCATGATTCCCTCTTTAATACGCCGCCGACCTTTTCCATCTATGTCTTGAAACTCGTTTTGGAATGGGTGAAGGAGAACGGAGGGGTGGAAGGGATGCAGGCCCGTAATGAGAGGAAAGCTGCACTTCTTTACCGTTGTATCGATGAATCATCCTTATTTGATAACCCCGTACCGAAGAAAAACCGTTCCCTGATGAACATCCCTTTTTCGACGGGGGACGAAGAACTGGATGCTCTCTTTCTGAAAGAAGCAAAAGCGCAAGGATTCGAATTTTTAAAAGGTCATCGTTCCGTCGGAGGAATGAGGGCGAGTATCTACAATGCCATGCCACATGAAGGAGTGGAATCGCTCGTCGATTTCATGAAAAAATTTGAAGCAGAGCAAGGAGGACGAGGAGAATGATTTCAATTAATACCTACAACGCCATCAGTCAAAGCGGATTATCACTGATCGAGGACGATCTGAACTATCATCTGAACGGTAATGGGGATCCGGATGGCATTCTCGTCAGGTCGAAAAACCTGCATGATTACGACTTTCCGGCTTCTGTTAAAGCCATCGCCCGTGCAGGGGCAGGGGTCAATAATATCCCTATCGACCTTTGTACGGAAAAAGGGATCGTGGTCTTTAATACGCCTGGCGCAAATGCAAACGCCGTCAAGGAGCTTGTACTGGCCAATTTGATTGCTTCCTCCCGCAACCTGTATTCTGCCGTTGGCTGGACCAACTCGTTAAAGGAGACGGAAGAAGATGTCCCCGGTGTCGTGGAAGCGAAGAAAAAGGAATTTGTAGGAAGTGAAATCAAAGGGAAGAAGCTTGGGGTCGTCGGCTTGGGAGCGATCGGTGTCCTTGTTGCCAACGATGCCCTTGCCCTCGGAATGGATGTGGTGGCATACGATCCATTCATCTCGGTGGATGCTGCCTGGCGACTATCCCAGGATGTGAAGCGTGCCCATCACATTGAAGAAGTGTGGGCAGAGTGTGATTTTGTAACGCTGCACATACCTTTGACAGATAAAACGTCGGGCTTTGTGAGTAAAGATGCCTTTGCGAAAATGAAAAAGGGAATGACGATCCTGAACTTTTCAAGAGGGGAGCTTGTGGAAGAGGGGGCTATGGCAGATGCACTGGATTCGGGTGTGGTCCGAAAATACGTAACCGACTTCCCGAATAAAAAGGTCCTCAGCATGAAAAATGTCGTGCCCGTCCCTCACCTCGGGGCTTCTACCGTCGAATCCGAAGAAAACTGTGCCATCATGGCCACGAAGCAGCTGAAAACCTATCTTGAAACAGGGAATATCAAGCATGCCGTCAATCTGCCGGACGTAGAGCTGCCGTACAGCGGGAAGATGAGAGTGACGGTCATGCATCAAAATATCCCGAACATGGTGGGGCAGATCGCTACCGTGCTTTCCGGATACGCCGTCAACATCGCCGACATGATCAATCGCAGTAAGCATACGTGGGCATACACGATGATCGACCTTGATCAGAAGTTAGCGGAAGATGAACAGGCTGATGTGAAACAAAGGATGAAAAACATCACCGGGGTCGTTTCCGTGCGCCTTATATAAAGTGAAAAACACTCCCTTGTTTGATGAGGGAGTGTTTTTCTCACCTCTTGCTATCCTGAAAAAACATGGACAGGCAATCCGCACGTATCTTTCCCCCGTAAAATACCATATTAGTAAGAGAAGTAGAAAAGGAATAGCCGCGAATCTTTGCATCGGGTGATCCTCCTTGATACTATTTTCATAAACTAAAGATAATCAGTGAGAGGAGAATACGATGGGAATTCATCATTATTTCAAAAGCCTATCAGACCTTGAGACGCTCATCCGCTGTCCGGGTCGATTCAAATATCATGAACATAATGTAGCAAGCCATTCGTTTAAAGTAACGAAAATCGCCCAATTCCTTGGGACCGTGGAGGAACAGAACGGGAAAGAGGTGGATTGGAAATCACTCTATGAAAAAGCATTGAACCATGATTATGCGGAACTATTCACCGGGGATATCAAAACGCCCGTGAAGTATGCTTCAGGAAAACTGCGGGAGCTCTTCAGCCAGGTGGAGGATCAAATGGTGAATAAATTCATCACAACGGAATTTCCGCCGCAATTCCAGGGTGTGTACCGGGAACGATTCAAAGAAGGGAAGGACGAGTCCCTTGAAGGAAGGATTCTTTCTGTGGCGGATAAAATCGACCTTTTATACGAATCTTTCGGGGAAATCCAAAAAGGGAATCCTGAACCATTGTTCATTGAAATCTATCAGGAAGCCTTGTCCACGATTGTAAAATATAAGGACCTGGAATGCGTTCAGTACTTCCTTGAATACGTGCTTCCCGATATGCTGTCAGAGAAATTCATCCCCCATAGTGAGCTGAAAGAGCGGACCCGGAAACTGATCCGGGAGGGGGATGAGTAAGAACCCCTTTCCAGATAGGGGAAACTTCGGTAGAATATGTGGTATTCCCTTATTTATCAAGGAGAGTTGAACGTGTCCAAAATTATTTTAGGCTTATTTTTACCAGGGTTGCTTGTCGTTCTGTTCACACGGGTGACGTACAATCATTTTGTCGGCTTGATCCTCACCGTCGCCCTCATTGCGGCTTCGGTGTCCAAGGGGTATACGGATTCCTGGTTGCTCATTGTCATAGACGCGGCTTCGTTGACCGCCGGATTCTGGTATAGTGACCGGATGATGAAAAAAGCGAAGAGAAGTGCATGAGCTTGAATGGAGCTCATGAAAAAACGAGGTCCCTCCTGCAACATAAGAGGGACCTCGTTTTTAGTTTCCTTAAGGAGTGGCGATCACATCCACATCGCTTGCCCTTACAAAGGCAAGGCGGTGATTCAGATGGATGAGATAAAATTCATCATTCCCCCAAACGATCTTGTGGGTCGTTTCCGGATTGTACGTGTAAACAGGTGCACTGTAGTAGCTTCCTTTTACCTTTTCCGTTGCCACATACGTTTGGTCGGAAGTCAGTGTGTACTGTAGAGGGGTCATCCCTCTTACCGGTATGTCTTCGGGGAACGCTTCTTCTTCCGGATAAGCCAGTCCATAAACCGGAATGCCTTTCGTCCCATCCTTTGGTGAGATCACAATACCAGATCCTTTGGTGGTGTTCGTTCCTTTAGGGTTATAAAACCACGCTTTTTGTCCACCATACCAGATTGCCGTCCAGTCATCCTGTTCTTCCGCCTTGTAAAAAGTCTGTCCCGTTACGGCTTTATTTCCCCAATTGGATGCATCAAGGGGATGAGCATTCGGAAGCGCCGCATCCTTGATGAACGGGGCATCGAAGCTTGGAGCTGTATACAAATAGACAAAGTTTGCCGATTGCTTTGGTACTGGATCCCCCGTTGGTGTCTGAAGATCCGGCATATTCGTGTGGAAGTTTGGACGGATCTGCACGACGTCTTTTTGTTTCTTGCCTGATTCAAGGGGAGCCCCCAAAATCTGCATATAATGTGCCCAATCCCAGAATGGGCCCGGATCCCAGTGCATTTTAGGTTGTCTTGATGCGGAGGTACCCGGTACTTCATCATGGGCAATGATGTGATCTCGGTCTAATGGAATATTGTACTCCTTGGACAAATGCTTTACTAATCGCGCTGACGCATGATACAGCTGCTCGTTATACCAGGCTGCCCCTTCAATGGCAATCCCTTCATGCTCGATGCCGATGCTCTTGGAATTGAAATACCAGTTCCCGGCATGCCAGGCGACATCTTTGTTGTCGATCATCTGAGTGATATCGCCGTCTGATGAACGGATTACGTAGTGGGCCGAAGCCTGGGTCCATTCTCGCTGGAACACGGTTTTGGTTAAATTATAGCTGATTTCCGTATCATGGAGGACGATGTATTTGATTTCCTGATTGTCATGTGGACGGTTGGCAATGTCGTAATTGCCATAGGACCATTCATAAAATGTCCCGTCGTGATTTATTTTCTTGTAAGCTGCCGGAACATAATGACAGGCAAGGCCGTTCGGACAATCGGCCTGAGATGCCTCGGTATCCATTTTTAAGTTTAAGGAATGGATGGAATCTCTATCAGGGTGGGTTTGTTTTGGCCCCAGGGTGATGGAAGAGCCGTCCTCTGTTTGTTTTGTCACTCCTTTATCGATCGTTTCGTACACACGGTCAGCAAAATCCTTTGCCCCCGTATAGTCGGATGAACCGCTGTATTTAGCGACTGCTCCGTACCATTCGTTTACATCAGTGGGTATCTCCCCGTTGAGATCCTTGGCATACTGTGCCAGAAGTGCCGCAGCACCGCGGATATTTTCCTTCTTGTTCTGTTTTAACGTTTCTGGTTCAAGAGAGAGAAGGGCAGCAGCTGTATTCAGAGTGTGAAGAGTGGGATCATTAATATCTAATGTAGATTCCATTTTTACTGTTGATCCTTCTAGAGATGGAAGGGCCACGTCTTCTTTACCGGACAAAAACATATGAGGGGCTTCATCGCTGTGTGTATCTTTTAAGTCAACAGTGCTTACATCCGTCAGATGCATCAATCCGTACCCGCCGGAAGCACTGGGCTTTCCGTCATGGTGCTCCCATAACGACATGTTGTATCCGACTGCGAGCAAAATATCCACAGGTACGCCAAACTCCTGTGATGCTGCTTGAAATGCTTCCTGTAACTCAAGTGAATCCACCGTGGCTGCCCTGGCGATCCCTTGAGAAGGAATCGACGTAGGCATAATGGCAGAACCTAATAAGAACCCCGTTAGACTGAGACTGCCTGCAACTTTCAACCATTTTGATTTTTTCATACATTCCTCCTGTACCTATGTAGTTTAGTAGAATCTATAAAAAGCTTAAAGAACAATAGACTGAATAGTCAATCAATTATTGAATATATGCCTAGATGAATATTTGGGGAAGAAAGAGTGAGAATTGTGGATAAAGAGTGAATTATGTGAATAACATGCGTTTAGAAGTACTTATTCACAAGTTGAATCCGCATACATTGGGATTGTTCACAAGAAATTTGACGAATTGTGAATAAGTTTATAGATTTTCCACAAGGAATACATGGTTATACACATAGTTATGCACAGGGTGTGTATAGAAATGGTCGATTACTGTCGAAAGAAGACAGAAAACCTCCTATTCTTTGTCGAATCCACATTCTTTTCCTTGTTCCTGTTCGAAACGTAAACTTATCCACAATGCCGGTAATGAAGGTCCGTCTCTGAATAAACGAACTTTTGTTCGCTTATTGTTGGTTAATCCGGAGGGAAATGTGGTAGAATGTGTATAGATGAATGTACAGTGTTTAAGATGGGTATAAGTAGGTAAATACAAGGTAGCAGTCCTTTATTATAGGAGGTTTCACGGTGAAAGATCAATTCGAGCTCAAGTCTAAATATAAACCAGAGGGGGATCAGCCCCTCGCCATAGAGAAACTGGTGCAGGGGATAAATGAAGGCAAACGCCATCAAACCTTACTTGGGGCAACCGGGACAGGAAAGACCTTCACTGTCTCCAATGTGATCAAGCAGGTTGAAAAGCCGACCCTCATCATCGCTCATAATAAAACGTTGGCGGGGCAGCTCTACAGTGAGTTTAAGGAGTTTTTTCCCGATAACGCCGTTGAATATTTTGTAAGTTACTATGATTACTATCAGCCGGAAGCATATGTTCCACAAACCGATACCTTCATTGAAAAGGATGCCAGCATCAATGATGAAATTGATAAATTGAGGCACTCTGCCACATCCTCCCTGTTTGAACGGAAAGATGTCATCATCATTGCCAGCGTGTCATGTATTTACGGTTTAGGTAATCCGGAAGAGTATCGTGAGCTCGTCCTTTCCCTCAGGACAGGGATGGAAATTGAACGGAACCAATTGCTTCGTAAACTTGTGGATATCCAATATGAACGAAATGACATCGACTTTCAGCGCGGGACTTTCCGTGTGCGCGGAGACGTAGTGGAAATTTTCCCTGCTTCCCGTGATGAACACTGTATGCGTGTAGAATTTTTCGGGGATGAAATTGACCGGATCCGTGAAGTGGATGCCCTTACGGGTGAAATCATGGGTGACCGTGACCATATCGCAATCTTCCCGGCTTCCCATTTCGTTACCCGTGAAGAGAAATTACAGGTTGCCATCAAGAATATTGAAAAAGAACTCGAAGAACAGCTGGCGATCATGAAGGAAGAGAACAAGCTGCTCGAAGCTCAGAGGCTGGAACAGCGAACCCGGTATGACCTTGAAATGATGAGGGAAATGGGGTTCTGCTCAGGGATCGAGAACTATTCCCGCCACCTGACATTGCGACCGGCAGGATCGACCCCTTATACGCTCCTGGATTATTTCCCGGATGACTTCCTGATCGTAGTGGATGAGTCCCATGTGACGCTTCCTCAAATCAGGGGGATGTTCAACGGGGATCAGGCACGTAAAAAAGTGCTCGTGGACCACGGTTTCCGTCTGCCTTCAGCCATGGACAACCGTCCCCTGCGCTTTGAAGAGTTCGAGAAGAAAACCCAGCAGCTTCTCTATGTTTCAGCAACTCCCGGACCGTATGAATTGGAGCATAGCCCTGAGATGGTCGAGCAGATCATCCGGCCGACGGGACTTCTTGACCCTGTCATCGAAGTGCGACCGATCGAAGGCCAAATAGATGATCTATTAGGTGAGATCAATGAACGGATCGAGAAAAACGAACGTGTCCTCGTGACGACGCTAACGAAGAAAATGTCAGAGGATCTCTCTGCCTATCTGAAGGAAATCGGAATCAAAGTCCAATACCTCCACTCTGAAATCAAGACGTTGGAGCGTATTGAAATCATACGGGATCTTCGTTTGGGAAAATACGACGTTTTAGTCGGAATCAACTTACTCCGTGAAGGTCTGGACATACCTGAAGTGTCGCTTGTCACCATATTGGATGCTGACAAGGAAGGCTTCCTGCGTTCGGAACGTTCCCTCATCCAAACGATCGGCCGTGCAGCCCGTAACAGTAACGGGAAAGTCATCATGTACGCAGACAAGATCACAGATTCCATGCAGAAAGCACTCGACGAAACCGAACGTCGCCGCACGATACAACAAGAATACAATGAAAAGCACGGCGTTACCCCGATGACCATACAAAAAGAAATCCGGGATGTCATCAGGGCGACTCATGCCGCTGAAGAAGCAGGGGTTTATGAAGGAGAACAGACAAAGGTTTCGAAAATGTCTAAACCGGAGCGACAAAAACTTATTGCTAGCCTGGAAGTGGAAATGAAGGAAGCAGCCAAGGCACTGGACTTCGAACGTGCCGCACAGCTTCGTGATACCATTCTTGAGCTCAAGGCGGAAGGATGAACGAATCATGGCGCAGGATCAAATAATCGTACAAGGAGCTAGAGCTCATAATTTAAAAAATATAGATATTAACATCCCACGGGATCAACTGGTCGTATTAACGGGACTCTCAGGATCGGGGAAATCGTCCCTTGCCTTTGATACCATTTATGCAGAGGGGCAGAGACGTTATGTGGAATCCCTTTCTGCCTATGCCCGTCAATTCCTGGGGCAGATGGATAAACCGGATGTCGACGCGATCGAAGGATTGTCGCCGGCCATTTCCATCGATCAAAAAACGACGAGCCGAAATCCCCGTTCAACAGTGGGGACGGTAACCGAAATTTATGATTATCTCCGATTGTTGTTTGCCAGGGTCGGAAAACCGATCTGCCCGAATCACGGAATCGAAATCACCTCCCAGACGATCGAACAGATGGTGGATCGGGTCATGGAATATCCGGAGAGAACCAAACTGCAGGTCCTGGCACCTGTTGTGTCGGGCCGAAAAGGGACCCACGTGAAAACCCTTGAAGATATCAAGAAGCAGGGATTCGTCCGGGTCCGGATAAACGGGGAGGTCCAGGATCTAGGAGAAGAAATCTCTTTAGAAAAAAATAAGAAGCACTCCATCGAAGTGATCATCGACCGGATCGTAGTGAAAGAAGGAGTGGCTGCCCGCCTCTCCGACTCACTTGAAACGGCACTGAGACTGGCAGATGGACAGGTGATCATCGATGTAATCGGAGAAGATGAGCTTCTTTTCAGTGAACATCATGCATGCCCGTATTGTGGATTCTCGATCACGGAGCTTGAACCAAGGATGTTTTCCTTCAATAGTCCATTCGGAGCCTGTCCGAGCTGTGACGGCCTCGGGACAAAGCTTGAGGTGGATAAGGAGCTCGTCATCCCCAATTGGGACCGCACCCTCAATGAACATGCGATCGCTCCCTGGGAACCGACAAGCTCTCAGTACTATCCATCCCTTCTGAAAGCGGTATGCGACCATTATGAAATTCCCATGGATATCCCCGTGAAGGATATCCCGAAACATCAGATGGATAAGATCCTCTTCGGATCGGGTAAGGATGAGATCTACTTCCGATACGAGAACGATTTCGGACAGGTCCGGGAAAACTATCTTCGTTTCGAAGGGGTCATCCCGAATGTGGAAAGACGCTACCGTGAAACGAGCTCGGACTATATCCGGGAGCAGATGGAAAAGTACATGGCACAGCAGGACTGTCCAACATGTCACGGCCACCGTCTGAAGGAAGAGAGTCTCGCCGTGAAGGTCGATTCCCTTCACATCGGGGAAGTAACGGCTTTTTCGATTGAAGAAGCGGAGCAGTTCTTCCAAAGTCTCGAACTCTCTGAAAAAGATATGAAGATTGCCAACCTTATTTTGCGGGAGATCCGCGAACGGCTTGGCTTCCTTGTCAATGTGGGACTCGAGTACCTGACGCTTAGCCGTGCGGCAGGGACGTTATCGGGTGGGGAGGCCCAGCGGATCCGTCTGGCGACACAAATCGGTTCCCGTCTGACAGGTGTCCTCTACATTCTGGACGAACCATCCATCGGCTTGCATCAGCGGGATAATGACCGTCTGATCGACACGTTGAAGAATATGCGTGAAATCGGTAATACCTTGATCGTCGTCGAGCATGATGAAGATACGATGATGGCAGCGGATTATCTGATCGATATCGGACCGGGAGCGGGTGTTCATGGTGGAGAGGTCGTATCGGCTGGAACCCCGCAGGAAGTAATGGATGATCCGGGCTCATTGACCGGTCAGTATTTGTCAGGGAAGAAATTCATCCCCCTTCCACAGGAACGACGCAATCCCGACGGCCGTTACCTGGAGATTGTGGGAGCCAAGGAAAATAACCTGAACAACGTCAAGGTCAAGCTTCCCCTGGGGATCTTCACCGCTGTGACCGGGGTATCGGGATCAGGGAAAAGTACGCTGATCAACGAAATCCTCCACAAGTCCCTTGCTCAGAAGCTTCATAATGCGAAATCGAAGCCGGGAGAGCATAAAGAAGTGAAGGGGATCGAACATCTTGATAAAGTCATTGATATCGACCAATCACCGATCGGCCGCACGCCGAGATCCAATCCGGCTACGTATACCGGTGTATTCGATGATATCCGTGATGTATTCGCCACCACCAACGAAGCGAAAGTCCGGGGCTATAAAAAGGGCCGTTTCAGCTTTAACGTAAAAGGCGGCCGCTGTGAAGCCTGCCGCGGGGACGGGATCATTAAGATTGAAATGCATTTCCTTCCTGATGTGTACGTTCCGTGCGAAGTGTGCCACGGGAAACGATACAACCGGGAAACCCTTGAGGTGAAATACAAGGATAAAAATATTTCAGACGTCCTTGAAATGACCGTCGAAGACGCAGTGAAATTCTTCGAAAATATTCCAAAGATCAAGCGGAAGCTGCAGACGATCTTTGATGTTGGTCTCGGCTACATTACATTGGGTCAGCCGGCTACCACCTTATCAGGCGGGGAAGCCCAGCGTGTGAAGCTAGCATCTGAATTGCATCGCCGCTCGACGGGACGCTCTCTCTATATTCTGGATGAGCCGACGACGGGTCTTCATGTGGACGACATCGCCCGCCTCCTCGTCGTTCTTCAACGTCTCGTTGAAAACGGGGATACTGTCCTGGTCATCGAACACAATCTCGATGTCATCAAGGCAGCTGACTACCTTGTGGACCTTGGTCCTGAAGGCGGGGACAAAGGCGGTAAAATCGTCGCCACCGGCACCCCCGAAAAAGTCGCCGAAGTACAAGGCTCATACACAGGTAAATACCTCAAGCCCGTACTCGAACGCGACCGTGAACGGATGAAAAAGAAAATCCGTGAAAAAGAAGAAGTGACAAACTAACGATGAAGGGAGATGCATAGCGCATCTCTCTTTTTTTGAAATGAACATGGCAGTAAGTTTCAACTACACCTCTATATAAGAGGGATGGACTTTCTGTATACTCTTTTTAAAATGATGTCAGAGTATCAGGGTTGAGAAACATCTGCTTGTCAAGTTGATTGAAGCGGAAGGTGCTCGACTCCTGCGGGAAAGCTGGAAAGCACGAAAAGCGCAGGCGGCTCGCACAGCCCCGACAAGCATAAGATGAATGGGCTTAAGAAGGCGCTATTTGCCTTCTTAGACCATTTAGCTTATGACCTCGAGGGGCTAGCCGCCGGAGCTAGACAGTTGAGACCCCGCAGGGCTTTAGCCCGAGGAGGCTCAACTCACGCCCCGCGGAAAGCGAGCACCTGCAGCGGAAATCAACCAGTACTAGCTTCATTAAGAAAGCCAACAAATGAAGCCCTGTTAAAATGGATACCACCCAAACACCTCTCCATACCTACCCAAACTCAGCCTCAAGATGGAGTGAAGAACACCTCCCATATGAGAAAATAAGATTATAAGCAAATGCATTGAAACCTTTTGCCCAACGTATCGTAAATAATAGTAGAGGAGATGATTAAGATGGAGACCAATAAGGTATTATCAGCCCTGTGCTATTTTAGTATATTTTTTGCCGGCTTTCTTTTTCCCTTGATCGTGTATTTTGTATCAGATAACCCTTACGTGAAAAAGGATGCAAAAGCAGCGTTTTTATCTCACTTATTACCGGTCATCGCGGTTCCCCTTGTCATTGCGGGCTTAGTTATGGATATGGGGGTTTTCGCGAGTGGTGCGGGACTGCCGGTTTTCACCGTCATCATGATCGGTTTAGCCATATTAGTTAGTGTTGTCGTGGTCATTTGGAATGTGTATAAGGGCATCAAAGTACTTTTATAATCAGTAAAGGGGATGAAAGAGTATGAATGAAGAACGCAAACGCATTTTGGATATGTTGGAAAATGGGACGATTTCGGCACAGGAAGCAGTGGCATTACTGGAAGCACTTGATAAAACACCGAATTCATCCAAGCCGAAAGAGAAGGATTTTCTTGATGACTTTGTATCCATCTTTCAGGATGAGAAAAAGGGTGAAAAAGATCACTCTTCCCATACAGGGAATCCGAAAGATAAGCTCCTTGATTTCATGAATTCGGCGTTAAACAAAATCAAGAATTTCGACTTTGACTTCCAATGGAATCAGTCGGTTGAATTATCTCATGTCTACCAACAGCCAAATACGGATTTCGACAAAATGGACATCGACGTGGCCAATGGGAAGGTGGAGCTCATTCCGTGGGACGGTGAGGAAGTCCGTGTGGAATGCGACGCCAAGGTTTATCGTACGGAAGATCATGAAGAGGCGAGGAAGCAGTTCATGGAAAATACGTCCTTCGCCATCGACGGGGATACGCTTTATTACTCGACGCAGTTAAAGTGGATGAAAGTGGATTCCAAGCTTTACATTCCGAAGCATCAATATAAAAGGATATCGGTCCGGTTATTCAATGGAGGCTTGAAAGCCGATCATCTTGAAGTTCAGGATCTTCGTGCCAAGGCGGCGAACGGAAAGATCCATATCGATCACCTGACGACAAAGAAAGCCGAGGTGGAAACCTCGAACGGTGCGATTTTCATCTTCAACGCAAAAGCCGACCACGTAGAAGCGGAATCCATTAACGGCAAGGTCCAGGTCGAAGGGGATATTTCCTATTCTGATGTGCAATCTTTGAATGGAAACATTGTTTGTGCCCTGACCGGGGAGAAAGCCGACACGGTGCACGCTAAAACGGTGACCGGCAATATTGATTTATTCGTTCCTGAAAACATCAATATTTCCGGGGAGGCCAAATCGAACTTCGGTAGTTTTAAGGTTGAACTGGAGGGTATTGATGTATTAGAAGAAAAAAATGAAGTGGTCCAAAAATCGATCCGTTTCAGTCGGAAAATGGACTCACTGGATAAGCTTCATCTTTTTGCGGAAACAAAAGCAGGATCTGTCCTCATAAAAAAGCATGAACAGAAGAATGTTAATAAGGACAACGCATAAGATGAGAAAGAAGGAATAACGATGAAAAAACGTTTAGCACGATCAAGGTCTGACCGGAAGCTGGCGGGAGTGATCGGTGGATTATCCCGTTATGCAGGGATCGATTCAACAATCCTGAGGGTGATCTTCATCATCCTCCTCATTCCAACGGGGTTTTTCCCGCTCGGTATCGTATATGGTTTATTGGCCTTCGTGCTGCCGCATGAGGAGGAAGCCATCAGATAATGAGATGGATTATTGGAATTTTAATCAATGCAGTCATTTTTATTGCATTGGCCGGTTTTTTTGAGGGATTCGAAGTGTCCGGTATCGGGGCTGCGATAGGAGCGAGCTTTATCCTGTCGATCCTGAATGTGCTCGTGAAGCCGATTTTGATCATCCTCACACTGCCCGTCACGATTTTATCCCTGGGGCTGTTTCTATTCGTCATCAATGCGATTACGTTACTGTTGACGGATGGCCTGATGGGAAGCAGCTTTGAGCTATCAGGTTTTGGCATGGCATTTCTGGCATCGATCATTCTGTCACTTGCCAATCTCGTGATCCAAAAAGCGGTGCTCGAACCGATGAAAGAGAAATAAGAAATAATGGAAAGGCTCTGTCTCGATTCATGAGGCAGGGTCTTTCTTTTATAAAACAAATGAGTTAGAAGCAAGCCGCCTTGCGCTTTTCTCCATAATTGCTAAAATAGGTTAGAGTACGCATATAAATATGAAGTGAGTGTAATGTGAAGGAGGAGCTGCTTGTGGCAAAAGTTCGCACAAAAGATATCGTCGAGAAGTTTAATTTGGAGCTTGTCGGCGGAGAAGAAGGTTTACATAGACCCATTACGACGAGTGATATTTCCCGCCCCGGACTCGAGATGGCCGGCTATTTCAACTACTATCCTGCAGAACGCATTCAATTACTGGGGAAAACCGAGTTATCCTTCCTGGAGCTGTTGGACGAAGCGGAACGCAAACGCAGAATGGAAGCACTCTGCACGGATATCACCCCAGGCATCATCATTTCAAGGGACCTGGAGATACCGGATGAGCTTGTGGAAGCTGCGAACCGCTATGATGTCCCCGTCATGCGTTCGTCGATGAAAACGACACGGTTTTCTTCAAGACTGACCAATTATTTGGAAAGTAAGCTTGCTCCTACAACAGCCATTCACGGTGTATTGGTCGATATCTACGGGGTAGGGGTGTTGATCACCGGGAAAAGCGGCGTCGGGAAAAGTGAGACCGCCCTTGAACTTGTGAAAAGGGGACACCGCCTGGTAGCGGATGATTGTGTGGAGATCAGACAGGAGGATATGGATACGTTAATCGGCAGCTCCCCTGAGTTGATCGAGCATCTTCTGGAAATCCGCGGTCTGGGGATCATCAATGTCATGACGCTATTCGGTGCCGGAGCGGTGCGCAGCTACAAGCGTATTACCCTGTGCATCAACCTGGAGCTTTGGGATAAAGCGAAACAGTACGACCGCCTTGGACTCGAAGAAGAGAAAATGAAGATCATTGATACGGATATCACCAAATATACCGTACCGGTCCGTCCTGGACGAAATCTTGCCGTCATCATCGAGGTGGCAGCCATGAATTTCCGCCTGAAACGTATGGGCGTCAATGCAGCCGAGCAATTTACGAATCGTCTCGCCGATGTGATTGAAGACGGGGAGAATGAAGATATCTAAGCTTTACATAAATTATATCGCTTTAACGATCATGGCATCTTAAAGGAGAAAAAGGAGAGACAAAATGAACGAGAACATTACGCCAATCGATCCCATTGCCATTTCATTGGGACCGATCCAGGTACACTGGTACGGAGTCATCATCGGACTTGGGATTGCATTGGGACTTTATTTAGTCATTCGTGAGAGCAAGCGTTTAGGCCTTCATCCCGATACCTTCATCGATTTGCTCGTGTGGGCGATCCCGATCGCCATCATCTGTGCCCGTATTTATTATGTCGTTTTCGAGTGGGACAATTACTATGCAGATCATCCCGGGGATATCATCAAAGTTTGGAACGGCGGGATTGCCATTCATGGCGCGCTGATCGGTTCGGTCCTGACGACGTTTGTTTTTGCGAAAATAAAGGGGCTGTCTTTCTGGAAATTGACGGATATTGCGGCCCCGAGCATCATCCTGGGTCAGGCGATCGGACGCTGGGGTAACTTTGTGAACCAGGAGGCCCACGGCGGTGAAGTATCCCGGGCATTCCTTGAAAACCTCAAGCTTCCAGACTTCATCATCAATCAAATGTACATCGACGGAGCGTATTATCACCCTACCTTCCTGTATGAATCCCTGTGGAGTTTTGCTGGGTTGATCCTTCTGCTTATCCTGAGAAGAAAAGCGGGCTGGCTGCGCCGGGGAGAACTGTTCCTTACGTATGTGGTCTGGTATTCCATCGGCCGTTTCTATGTAGAGGGACTCCGGACGGACAGTCTGATGATGGGGTCTTTCCGATTCGCACAGGTGATTTCTGTCATCCTGATCATTGCCGCGGTCGCTGTATTCTTTTACAGAAGAAAAGCGGGTCTTGCGAAAAAGGCATATGATGAGAAGACGGATACAGTGAACGCTTAACAGAAGGGGAGTAAGGAGTATGAGGATGTCATCTTTGAAAAATGGCGGACTGACTGGATTGAAAACAACGTGGTCGTTGGGGAAAGTCATCTTCCCGATCACGCTGATCGTGTTTTTGCTTCAATACACACCTGTCCTTCCCTGGATCATGGAGAGAATCTCTCCGTTCATGAAGCTTCTCGGCTTATCCGGTGATGCGGCGATTCCCCTCGTCCTGGGGAATTTCCTGAACCTTTATGCGGGGATCGGGGGGATTTTGTCCCTTGATTTGACGGTGAAGGAAGTATTCATCATTGCGGTGATGCTTTCGTTCTCCCATAATCTGTTCATCGAGTCGACGGTCGCATCAAAAGTGGGCGTGAAGATCTGGCTGATTGTTGCCGTAAGGATCGGGCTCGCCCTCTTGTCTGCCGTGGTGATCAATCTTGTATGGAGTGGCGGATCGGAAATCGCCAAATACGGGATGATGCCCCCTCAGCAGGCGGAACCGGATGGATGGGGGGAGATCCTGTTGCTTGGCCTTGAAAAAGCAGGATTCGGTGTCCTGCAATTGGCCCTGATCGTCATTCCCCTCATGATGGTCATTCAGGTCATGAAAGACTTGAAATGGATGGACGTCTTTTCCCGCTGGATGTCCCCTGCCACGCGTGCCCTCGGTATGAATGAGAATACCTCGTCGACGATGGTGGCGGGACTCGTCATCGGTCTTGCCTACGGGGCAGGGGTGATGATCCAGGCCGTCAAGGAAGACGGGGTCAGCAAGAAAGATGTGACAATCGCCTTCATCTTTTTAGTGGCGTGCCACGCAGTGGTGGAAGATACACTGATTTTCATCCCCCTCGGCATACCCGTACTGCCCCTCCTTTTGATCAGGCTGGTGACCGCCATCCTGTTAACCATGGCGGTGGCGTATTTCTGGAACAAAGTCGATGCTAAGAAAGTAAAGGAGCTGCATTATGAGCAGGATTACAACAATACTATTTGACTTGGATGGAACACTGATCAACACGAATGATCTGATCATTTCATCCTTTTTGCATACATTGAATCATTACTACCCGGGGCAATATGAGGAAAAAGACGTTCACCCTTTTATGGGACCGCCCCTTGAAGAGTCATTCGGTGGATTGAATCCTGATAAGATGGAGGAAATGTGTGCCCACTACCGTGCCTACAATCATGAACATCATGACGCCCTCGTAACAGAGTTTGAGGGAGTGTATGAAACCGTGAAGACGCTTTACGACAATGGCTACAAACTGGCCATCGTCTCGACGAAGGTCCGTGATGTGGTGCTGAAAGGTCTGGACCTGATGAACCTTCGTCCGTTCTTCGAAGTCATCATCACCCTTGATGAAGTCGAGAACGCGAAGCCCCATCCCGAACCGATCGAGAAAGCATTGATCGCACTCGGGTCTTCGCCGGGAGAGGCCATCATGATCGGAGACAATCATCACGACATCTTGGCCGGTAAAAATGCCGGTGTCCTGTCGGCGGGTGTCGCCTGGAGTGCGAAGGGAAGAGAGCATCTAGCCCATTACGAGCCGGACTTCATGCTTGAAAACATGAAAGATTTATTGGCCATCGTGGGAGCCCCGACTGCATGAGACGGACGACCCGCTATCCTGTAGAAGGAGCAAACTCCCTCTGGCATGTGTACAAGACCGTTCCATTCGGGAAGGTCGTCAAAAATTTCATCGTCATCCAGCTCGCGCGCTACACCCCATTTTTAGGTATTAAGAATTGGCTGTATAAGACGTTTTTGCGGATGAAGATCGGGGAGCATACCTCGTTTGCCCTGATGGTGATGCTGGATGTGATGTTTCCAGAGAAGATTTCGGTGGGACGGAACACGGTCATCGGATATAACACAACGATCCTTGCCCATGAATATTTGATCAAGGAATACCGCCTCGGTGAAGTGGAAATCGGTTCGGAAGTGATGATCGGTGCCAACACGACGGTGTTACCGGGAGTGAAAATCGGTGACGGTGCCATCGTCTCAGCGGGCACCCTTGTACATAAAGATGTTCCCGCCGGTGCCTTCGTCGGGGGGAACCCGATGAAAGTCATCTACACAAAAGACGAATTAGCCGAACGTTGGCGGGAAGATGTCATCTACGGATTGAAAAGAGAAGAATAAGGGAAAAGGCAAAGATAGAGCGGATACTGTCTTTGCCTTTTTTGTATGATACACGATGAAAGCGCATTCGAAGGTGGGATGAATGAGAAGGCCGCTGCGACACGAACGATCGACCCCCGAAAATTACTCCCGTCAAAACGGTTGACGAATAAAAAAAGAAACGCTACACTACAAATAACTTTATTTTATTAGCACATTAGCGAACTAAAGGATTTCTGAATAATCGAGAAGTAGTAGCAATCCCCCTTTCTGGGAAAAATAGACGAATTAATACGCCAAAGGTGGTTCTTATGACTAAGTTATTTATGTTCGAGAAGCCATTGGGAATGAGAGATACATTTCCTGATTTATATGAAATCAAAGACCAGACGAAAAAGAAAATGGAGCAGGCCATGAAGCTGTGGGGCTACCGGTTCATTGAAACCCCAAGCCTTGAATATTATGAAACGGTCGGAGAAGCCTCGGCAATCCTCGATCAGCAGCTATTCAAGCTACTGGATCAACAGGGCCACACACTCGTATTAAGGCCCGATATGACCGCGCCGATCGCCAGGATTGCCGCGTCAAAATTATTGAAGGATGAAGCGCCTCTGAGACTTGCTTACTCTAATTCAGTCTTCCGGGCCCAGCAGCGGGAAGGCGGGCGGCCCGCGGAATTCGAACAGGTCGGGATTGAATGCATCGGGGACGATTCCGTCAGCGCCGATGCCGAAGTGATCGCCCTGATGGTATCCGTACTGAAAGAAGCGGGGCTCGAGAACTTCAAGATCTCCATCGGCCATATCGGATTTGTCCGTGAGCTGTTCACTCAAATCGTCGGGACGGAAGAACGGGCGGATACGTTAAGAAGATACTTATATGAGAAGAATTATGTGGGCTACCGACATCATGTCGATGAACTGGCCCTTTCGTCCATTGATAAGCAGCGGCTTTTCCGGTTCCTGCAGCTACGCGGATCCGAAGATGTCCTAAATGAGGCCCATGGTCTACTTGAAGGAGAAAAAGGACTGCGGGCATTGGAACAGCTGAAAGATTTGTGGAGTATTTTAAAAGACTATGAAGTCGAGCAATATGTGAAATTCGACTTGAGCCTGGTGAGCCACATGAGCTATTATTCCGGGATATTATTTGAAGTGTACGGGGAAAATGTCGGCTTTGCCATCGGAAACGGAGGACGCTACAATAAGCTCCTCGAAAAGTTCGGGAAGAATTCCGGGGCCACGGGCTTCGGATTACGTCTAGATTATGTACTGGAAGCCCTGCAGGTTGAATTATCCTCCACTCTTCAACAGTGTGTGCTGTTCAGTGATGAGCGCAGGAAAGAAGCGATCGGCCTCGCACGTGAGCTGAGAAAGGAAGGAGTCGAGGTTGTGCTTCAGAACTGGAAGGGCGTAGGAGATGTGGACGAATTCACGAAGGGGTTCAGCAATGTCCATTTCGTTGTGGGACAGGATCGAAAAGGCGGTGAAACATCATGAGCGGTTTGACGATTGCCATGCCTAAAGGCAGGATATTCGAAGAAGCAGTGGAACTATTAAGGAAGGCGGATTATAATCTGCCGCCTGAATTTGATGATTCGAGAAAGCTCATCATCGAAGTGCCCGAGGAGGACCTGCGTTTCATCCTCGCCAAGCCCATGGATGTTCCGACCTACGTGGAGCATGGGGTTGCTGACTTGGGAATTGCCGGAAAGGACGTCATGCTCGAAGAAGAAAGGGATGTCTACGAGCTTCTTGATTTAAAGATCAGTGGATGTTACCTGGCGGTAGCGGGGCTGCCGGATACGAAAATGAGCGATGTGGCACCAAAGATCGCAACCAAATATCCAAATGTCGCTTCCTCCTATTTCCGTGAGCAGGGTGAGCAGGTGGAAATCATTAAGCTGAACGGTTCCATCGAACTGGCCCCACTAATCGGACTGGCCGACCGGATCGTCGATATCGTTTCGACGGGGCGGACGCTGAAAGAGAACGGACTGGTGGAATACGAAACCATCGTCGGCATCACCTCACGCCTCATCGTCAATCCCGTCAGCTACAGGATGAAAGACGAAAAAATCGAAGACCTCGTCACCCGCCTCACACGCATCATCGGGTAAGAGGGACGGACCTCGCCTGAAGGGGTCCGGAAGTATGAGTTTACAAATGTTTGCGGCGTTATCGGGCCGGATGCTCGTTGGAAATCGAGGTCCGTCCCTCCAAATAGAGATTACATAGGGGGAAAAGGGCTGCAAAGCAGGTCCGTCCCTCACTGAAGGTTGGTGAATGTGATGAAGATTATCAGTGATATAGGCGGGGCGTCGATCAGGCGCTCTGTGGATAGTGGAACGGAAGAGCAGCGCAGGGCGGTCCAGGGGATCATTGCTTCTGTGCAGAAGGATGGCGATGCAGCGGTCCGGGACTATACGGAGACATTCGATGGCATCCGATTAGAGAATTACAAAGTGTCCGAGAGTGAGATAGAGGAGGCGTTCTCGTCCCTCGATCCGGAGATGATCTCGATCATTGAAGAGGCGGCAGAGAACATCCGTGACTTTCACGCTCAGCAAAAGAGGTCCTCATGGTTCACAACGGATGAGGACGGCACGATGCTCGGTCAGAAGCTCACGCCCCTGGATTCGGTTGGCGTGTACGTACCGGGTGGGACGGCAGCTTATCCGTCCTCGGTCCTGATGAATGTCCTTCCGGCAAAGGTAGCCGGAGTCGGACGGATCACGATGGTTTCCCCTCCCGGTAAGGATGGACGTTTATCTCCAGGCGTACTTGTGGCAGCAAAAGTGGCGGGCGTGGAAGAGATCTTTAAAGTTGGCGGCGCCCAAGCCGTAGCCGCACTCGCGTATGGAACGGAATCCATCACGCCTGTGGATAAAATAACGGGACCGGGAAACATTTACGTCGCCCTGGCCAAACGGGAAGTATTCGGCGATGTGGATATCGATATGATCGCCGGTCCGAGTGAAATTGTGATCCTGGCCGATGAGCATCAGCGTGCCGATGAAATCGCCGCGGATCTTCTCTCCCAGGCAGAGCATGACGTGTTTGCTTCAGCGGTACTCGTCACGGATTCATCAGCGCTTGCCGAGGAAGTGTCCGCTCAGGTGGAACGCCAGTTGACGACCCTCCCCCGGGAAGAGATCGCCCGACAGTCCATCACCGATTTCGGTACGATCTATGTGACGAAGGACATGGAAGAAGGGATCGGAGTGGTCAATCAGCTTGCCGGGGAACACGTAGAAATCCTGACCGAAAAGCCGTTTGAAACGATGGCGAAAATCCGTCATGCCGGAGCGATCTTCCTTGGACGACACAGCTCGGAGCCCGTCGGGGATTATTTCGCAGGACCGAATCACGTCCTGCCGACGAACGGGACCGCCCGTTTCTCAAGTCCATTGAACGTGGATGAATTCATGAAAAAGACGAGTGTCATTTCCTATAGTGAAACAGCACTGCAGAAAAACTATGAAAAAATTGCGAAGCTTGCCCGTTTAGAGGGATTAGAAGCCCATGCAAGGGCAGTGGAGATACGATTCGATAAAGAGAAATAGAGAAGAGGGACGGAGCTCACAGAGGTCCGTCCCTCCAAAAAAAGGAGGACATCATGGTGAGAAGTGCAGAGATTGTACGTAAGACGAATGAGACAGATATCCGGTTGAGTTTTGGCATCGATGGGGAAGGGAATTCGAGGATCGAGACAGGGGTCCCGTTCATGAGTCATATGATGGATCTGTTCACGAAGCATGGACAATTCGATTGTACGATTGAGGCAAACGGGGACACGGAGGTCGACGATCACCACACGACAGAGGATATCGGGATCTGCCTTGGACAGGCATTGCTTGAATCACTCGGAGACAAGAAAGGCATCAAGCGGTATGGATCGGCCATGGTCCCGATGGATGAAGCCCTCGCCCAGGTCGTGGTGGACCTGAGTAACCGCCCTCACCTTGAATTCCGTGCAGAACTTCCGAGTCAGAAAGTCGGGACCTTCGATACGGAGCTTGTTCACGAATTCCTTTGGAAGCTTGCCCTGGAAGCGAGGATGAACCTTCATGTCATCGTCCACTACGGTCACAATACGCATCATATCATTGAAGCGATCTTCAAAGCACTGGGACGTGCCCTGGATGAAGCGACCACGATCGATCCACGTGTTAAAGGGATTCCATCGACGAAGGGAATGTTATAATTCATGATCGGCATTGTGGATTATGGAATGGGGAATCTGTTCAGCGTCAGTAAAGCACTGGAGCGATTGAACGTCCCTTATTTCATCAGTGATGTACAAGAGGAGTTATTGAAAGCGGACGGATTGATTTTACCTGGAGTCGGGGCATTTAAAGACGCCATGAATCTTCTCGAGACGACCCATTTGAAAGAAACCATCCTCACGTTCTCCCAAAGCGGGAAGCCGCTTCTTGGCATTTGTTTGGGGATGCAGCTCCTGTTTGAAGAAAGCAGGGAGAATGGGACAACCAAAGGATTGGCTCTGCTGCCCGGGGAAGTGCTTCACATCCCGAAACAGGACAGTCAGGGAAATGCCTATAAAGTTCCCCACATGGGATGGAATCTGATCCGCTTCCAGGAAGATTCCCCCCTTTTACAAGGGTTGACCGAGGGCTATGTGTACTTCGTTCATTCTTATTATGTGCACGAAGGATCACAAGACGTGGTTGTGGCAAGCGCTGATTATGCAGGAGTTGAAATACCGGCCGTCGTCAGCCGTGACAATATATACGGCATGCAGTTTCACCCGGAGAAAAGCGGGGAACTGGGGATGCAGCTGTTAGAAAACTTTACAAAACGGGTGAAGGAGAGGGTCTCATGAGTTTTACGATCTATCCTGCCATCGATATGCGGGGCGGAAAGTGCGTACGATTGGTGCAAGGGGACTATAATCAGGAAACGGTTTACGGTGACTCCCCGTACCATATGGCAAAGAAATTCGCCGATGAAGGGGCCGAGTGGATTCATATGGTGGACCTAGACGGGGCCAAGGAAGGCTCCCGGATCAATGATGAATTCGTGATTGCCGTTGCGGAAAAACTCGATGCAAAGGTACAAATCGGTGGAGGTATCCGTACAAAAGAGGATATCGAGCACTATTTAAACCGGGGTGTCGACCGGGTCATCATTGGCAGCATCGCCGTTTCCGACACTGAGTTAGTAAAAGGATGGCTTTCAGAATATGGTGATAAGATTGCCATCGGGCTCGATGCAAAGAATGGCTATGTGGCGACTCATGGCTGGTTGGAGACGTCTGGCCTCAAAGCGGTCGACCTTGGAAAAGAGCTGGCTGAAGCCGGTGCGGAAACATTCATATTCACCGATATTGCCACAGACGGAATGCTATCTGGTCCAAATGTTGAAGCGGTTGTCGAGCTTGCCGAAAAAACAGGAAAATCAGTGATTGCGTCTGGCGGCATTAGTTCACTGGAGGATCTGAAAACGTTGAAACAATACGAAAGCCGGGGCGTTTCCGGAGCCATTTGCGGAAAATCCCTTTATACCGGGAAGTTCACGGTGAGTGAGGCTGTAAATGAGGTGAAATCATGTTAACGAAACGGATCGTTCCCTGCCTGGATGTGAAGGACGGCAGGGTGGTAAAGGGAATTCAGTTTGTGGAACTGCGTGATGCGGGAGATCCCGTCGAACTTGCCAAAGTGTATGACGAGCAGGGGGCGGATGAACTGGTCTTCCTCGATATCTCCGCCTCACACGAAGGCCGCAAAACGATGGTCGAAGTCGTGCAGCACGTGGCAGCGGAATTGGCGATCCCGTTCACGGTCGGCGGCGGGATCAATTCAGTGGAGGATATGAAAGCGATCCTGCGCGCCGGTGCGGACAAGGTTTCCCTTAACACGGCAGCCGTGCTGCGGCCCGGGCTTGTCCGTGAAGGAGCGGATTATTTCGGTTCACAATGTATCGTCGTGGCGATCGATGCCAAATATGATGAAGAGAGTAAGGGCTTTAAGGTATACACCCATGGGGGCAGAAAGCTGAAAGACCTCGATGCCGTTGAATGGGCGAAGGAAGTCGAGTCCCTCGGTGCCGGGGAAATCCTACTGACCAGCATGGATAGTGACGGAGAAAAGCAGGGGTTCAATCTGGCACTGACAAAGGCAGTCAGCGAAGCGGTTTCGATACCGGTGATTGCATCCGGCGGCGCAGGAAATGCCGGTCACTTCAAGGAAGTATTCACAGAAGGCAAAGCCGATGCGGCCCTTGCCGCCTCCATTTTTCACTATAAAGAAACAAGCGTTGAAGAAGTAAAAAGCTACTTAAGAGAGCAGGAGGTGCATGTACGATGACAAATGAAGATTGGATCGCATCCGTGAAGTACGATGATAAAGGATTGGTACCTGCCATCATCCAGGACGCTTCGACAAAAGAGGTTTTAACACTGGCATACATGAATGAAACGTCTCTTAAGAAGACGGTGGAGACGGGAGAAACGTGGTTTTACTCCCGTTCACGCCAGGAGCTGTGGCATAAAGGGGAAACAAGCGGGAACACCCAGACCGTCAAAAACATCTCATGGGATTGCGATCGTGACGCCATCCTGGTTCTTGTCGATAAAAAAGGACCTGCCTGTCATACAGGTGAAGAAAGCTGCTTCCATGAAGGGGTGTATGGTGAGGAGAGGTCCTCAAGGGAAAACATCCTCCTGACCCTTGAGAAGCTTATTGAAAATCGCGAAATCGAGCGGCCTGAAGGTGCCTATACGACATACCTTTTTGAAGAAGGCGTCGATAAAATCCTTAAAAAAGTAGGCGAAGAAGCATCAGAAGTGATCATCGCCGCCAAAAACAGGGACAGTGAAGAACTGAAATGGGAAGTCGCAGACCTCTTCTACCACGTCCTCGTCCTGCTGAGGGAACAAAAACTTCCACTCGAAGAGGTGTTAGGTGTCCTCGTGGAACGTCATAATAAATAACATCCGGAGGGACGGACCTTGCGCACGCGCAAAGGTCCGTCCCTCAAAATATGGTAGTTTAGTACGGGGGTATTGTATGATATACTACTGTAGTTATACTATGAACGTTTCGGAGGACTTTGATGAGAAAAGGGTCAAAATTAAGTAGTGAAGAAGCGAAAGTGTTGTCTTTTGTCCCGACTGGAGAGTATTACTACAACAAAGGGATGAAAGCTTATCAACGTCGTGAGCTTAAGAAATCATTAAAATATTTAAATAGAGCATTTCAATTAGAACCGATCGAACCGATGATTGCCTGTCAATTATCGATTGTGTATACAGAGCTTGGTGAATACAAGCGTTCCAATGATTTATTGCATAACATACTAGAGGATCTTGATCCCCATATGACGGAGTGCCATTATTTCTTGGCCAATAACTATGCCCATCTTGGCTTATTTAAAGAGGCGTACGAACAGGTTTCGACATACTTGAATAAAGAAGAATATGGTGAATTCGTCGAGGATGCCGAAGATTTATTGGAGCTTCTGGAACTCGATTCCGACCTGATTGTGGACGATTTATATGAGCATGATGAGCTCATCGTCCAGCAGGAAAAAGCAAGGGAGCTTCTCGAATCCGGTCATTTCCAGAAGGCTGTGGATACCTTGCAGGGAGTCATAAGGGACTATCCGGAATTTTGGTCCGCTTATAACAATCTTGCCCTGGCCTACTTCTATCTGGGGGAAGTGGATAAGGCGTCGGAGACCTTGGAAGAGGTGCTTGAGAAGAATCCGGGAAATCTCCATGCCCTGTGCAACACAGCGGTCTTTTATTTCTATCAGAAGCGCCATGACGAGCTTGATGAATTGATTCAGGGGCTTGAGAAGGTCCGTCCCCTGCTTCATGAGCACCGTTATAAGCTCGGGGCGACGTTTGCCCTGATCGGTCATTCGAAGAAGGCGTATGATTGGTTGAAGTATCTTCAGAAGATCGGCTTTGAAGGGGATGCGAGCTTTTATTACTGGCTGTCCTATTCTGCCTATGAAACGGGACACGGGGATACAGCCCGCTCAGCGTGGAAAAAGGTATTGGAAATCAATCCTGAAAAAGAAGGGCTGGAGCCTTGGAACGATAAGAAAAAGGCAGAGGGCTTTGAAAATCATGTCACATCGATTTTAAAAAAGCTTCAAAGCGACTATACGGAAGAGAAATTATTCGGGCTCTTCCTGACGTCCATCTCTGATAATCAACGGGCTATCCTCACGCACGCAGACTTTTGTGATGTTGAGGAACTGTCGATTGTCGAGAAGGTTTATCTCGCCCAGGTATTGAACAGTCACGGGAACAGCGCAATCAAAGTGAACCAGGAGATCCGGAATATGCATGAGGTCGCCCTTCACCTTTATGGGAATCACCGTCCGATCACCAGCGTGGAATCAGGTCTGTTCCTTACATGGTTCACGATTGCCTACCGGGGGATCAAGGAAAGGGAAACCTTCAAGAACGCCAAAGCCTTCGCAGCGGCAACCGAATTTGTCTGGAATCGTCTCCGGAATGAAAAGGTGACGAAGAAAGAGCTTTGCGATCGGTTCAACTTATCCACAAGTACGCTGACAAAATATATAGCGGTCGTGGAAAGCTACCTGCCTTGAGCATATTTTTGGACGATGCGCCCCTATTTTTTATAGGATGGATGTAGGAAGTAAATACTATGGATGGAAGGCTCCCTGAGCACTTATTTCGCTTGCTATCCATACGATTGAAATAAAGCTTACGACTGTTTTCGGAAGGAGAATGTCTGATGTCTGAAGAAAAAATCTATGATGTAATCATTGTAGGAGCAGGCCCTGCAGGTATGACTGCAGCCGTTTATACGTCCCGTGCCAGTCTTTCAACGCTGATGCTTGAAAGAGGAGTGCCGGGCGGGCAAATGGCGAATACGGAAGAAGTGGAAAACTATCCTGGCTTCGACCATATCCTGGGACCTGACCTTTCTAATAAAATGTTCGACCATGCGAAGAAATTCGGTGCGGAATACGCGTACGGAGATATCAAGGAAATCGTCGACGGTGAGGATTTCAAAATCGTCAAGACCGGTTCCAAGGAATTCAAAGCACGTGCCGTGATCATCACAACGGGTGCAGAATATAAGAAAATCGGTGTCCCTGGGGAAAAAGAACTTGGCGGACGCGGAGTATCTTACTGTGCCGTGTGTGACGGAGCATTCTTTAAAGGAAAAGACCTCGTCGTCGTCGGCGGAGGGGACTCTGCCGTGGAAGAAGGGGTTTACCTGACAAGATTCGCTAACAAAGTGACCATCGTTCACCGCCGTGATGAGCTTCGTGCCCAAAAAATCCTGCAACAGCGCGCGTTTGATAACGAGAAAGTGGATTTCATCTGGAATCACACCATAAAGGAAATCAACGACAAAGACGGTAAAGTGGGAAGCGTGACCCTTGTATCCACTGAAAACGGGGAAGAAACAGAGTTCAAGGCGGATGGCGTCTTCATCTACATCGGAATGCTTCCGTTGACGAAGCCGTTTGCAAACCTTGGAATAATCAACTCCGAAGGATACATCGAAACGAACGAGCAAATGGAAACAAAGGTTCCTGGAATCTTTGCTGCCGGTGATGTCCGTGAGAAACAACTCCGTCAAATCGTGACAGCGACCGGTGACGGAAGTATCGCCGCTCAAACGGCTCAGCACTATATCGAAGAGCTGAAAGAAAAAGTCAAAAACGGTTAATGTAAGAAAGCCTTACGAAAGGGATTCCTTTTGTAAGGCTTTTTTTGTATGCTTCAATCCTTCTTATGCTTGTTAAACACATACACCAACTCACTCAGCGTCAGCTTCTTCAAACCTTCATCACATGGCTTGTAAACACCCGCTTCTACCAACCGACGGATAAACTGCTGCCTCTGCCGTTCAACGGCTTCACGCAAAAATGGCATATGTGTTCACTCCTTTTGGATTCTTATTGATAGTGTAAGGGGAGTGGAATGGGAAAACATCTACTTTGTTAGTTTTTCTTCCAGAGATAAAGGGATTAAGAATACAGTGCCGAATCCTTTAATAAGGAAAGTTAACATATGTTTATTAGCATACGAACAAGGAGGTCTCGCATTGAAAAAAACAGTCATGCTGGCTGGCCATGCCAAGCTGCCCCAGGGGATGGCCGCAAGTGACATTCATCAAACATTAACGATTACATTAGAGACGGATTTAACATACTGGGTGATTCTCGATGCATCCTGTACACTTGCGACCGGTCATGCCCAAAAGTTCTTGGATCAATTACTGAAAGGACATAGTTTGCTTGATGGTCTTGAACCTATCATTGAAGAGATTGAGGGACATTACCACGGCAAAGCCCAATCGGCACTGGTTGCTGCCGTAAAAGATGCTTATAAACAATATCTTTACATCAATCAGAAAGAAAAATTAGAATTTTCTAATAAATAATTGACAAAGCTCTGATGGTTTAATACACTATAGTTATCAGATTACTCCTAGGAAGGTTCCCCTTCCATGATCAGTAATTTATTTCACTAGCCATAACTAAAATTAACTGTTAAGCCTATCGGACTTCCTGTCAGAAGCCGTAAGTAGGCCGTAGCCAGTTATATCATATTCTTTGCATACGTGTGTGCAAGGATTGATATAGCTGGCTATTTTTATTGCTTAAATGAAAAAGGAGGAGAAAACATGAACGTGATTCAAGAGGGTTTAAAATCTTTTACGGGTAAATACGATACATTTGAGGTGAAGGAGCATCCTTATCATCATCGCCTTTACTCCATCGAAGTGGGTAACGGAGTACTTCGCACATTTTTGGAACAGAATCAGGATGTGAATGCTCAGCAGTTGGAATATGTCCCATATATGAGATTGGTGTTGGCTGAACGGCTGCAGAAATTGGCAGGTGAAACGTTTGTAGAAACGATCCGTTCCATTTTACATGATCGAACATCAGGAGGATTCACCATTGGGATGCAGAACCAAACGGTGTCTGATCAAGATTATGTTAAATTCTCCACAGCCCTTACCCATCTGGTAGGGGGAGTCAACTTCGATGCCATGTCCAGCACCTACTACGCAAGGTTTAATGTAAAAGACACGGACAGCAGCGATTCATACCTGCGCCAGGCTTATCGTTTATTCACATTGCATACTGATGGTACGTTTGTGGATGAGCCGACGGACTGGCTGTTGATGATGAAATTCGCTGAAGAGAATGCCGTTGGAGGAGAATCCCGGTTGCTTCATTTAGACGATTGGGAGGACCTAGATCGTTTCTCAAACCATCCCTTGGCGACGGCGCGAATTGAATACAAAGCACCTTCAAGTAAAAACGTAAGTCAAACGGTCTACAATCAAACCTTCTATGAACAAAATGGGAAACCCTGCATCTGCTTCATTGACCAGTTCGCTTATCCAGCAACGTTAGAACAAGCAACGTATTTAAAAGAACTTTCCGACTCCATGGAGAACAGTGCCGCTACAATTGCACTGCCCCTGCCGATAGGTGACATCGTGATGATCAACAATCATTTCTGGCTCCACGGAAGAGCAGCATTTGAAAAAAATCCAAGTTTATACCGTGAATTATTAAGACAAAGAGGATACTTTGCAAAAGTCTGAGAGCAGCTGCCATTAGGAGGGAAAAGAATGAAAGATATCATTGTCATTGGAGGAGGCATTGTTGGTTTATCAACAGCCTTCTCATTAAGCAGGCGTTTCCCTCATGCGAATCTTGCTGTGTTAGAAAAGGAAAGCGCCTGGGCCCGGCATCAAACCGGGAATAATAGCGGCGTCATCCATTCCGGGATCTATTACAAACCAGGCAGTTTAAAAGCAAAGTTTGCAACGGAGGGAAGCAGACAAATGATTCAGTTCTGCCGGGAACATGGGGTGGATTATGATCAATGTGGCAAGGTGATTGTGGCTACGAAACCATCTGAACTGCCGCAGCTTGAAAATTTGTTCCAACGCGGGATGGCAAATGGGCTGGACCTTTCGCTGATTGGTGAGGAACAGATTAAGGAAGAAGAACCTTATGTGAAAGGAATAAAAGCGATAAAGGTACCCCAAGCGGGTATTGTTGATTATAAACAAGTCTGTGAGAAGATGGTGCATGACTTAACGCAACGTGGAGCAGAGCTGCATTTAAATACAGAAGTCAAACAAGTGATGGAGCATGACCACAACGTTGAGATCGTAACAGACAAAAAGACTTTTCAGACAAAATATGTAGTCAATTGCACGGGGCTGCAAAGCGACCGGGTGACAAAGATGGCCGGAGTAGAAATAGATTTGCAGATCATTCCCTTTCGAGGGGAGTATTACGAATTAATACCTGAAAAGCATCATCTAGTAAAAAATCTGATATACCCTGTGCCAAATCCTGATTTTCCATTCCTGGGCGTTCATTTTACAAGAATGATCGGGGGAGGGATCGAAGCGGGTCCGAACGCTGTGCTCAGTTTGAAAAGGGAAGGGTACAAAAAGACGGATTTCGATGTGAAGGATCTTTCAGAAGTGATGACATATAAAGGATTCTGGAAGCTGGCCTCAAAGTATTGGAAAGAAGGCGCCAAGGAAATGTGGCGATCCTATAGTAAGAAGGCATTTGTCAAAAGTCTTCAGGAACTGATTCCTTCCGTTCAGGAAGAAGATCTTGTACCGGCCTCATCCGGTGTGAGGGCGCAGGCCCTTCAATCAGATGGAACATTGGTCGACGATTTCTTCATTGTTCCAGGTAAACGAAGCATTCACGTCTGCAATGCCCCCTCACCGGCAGCCACTGCATGTTTCCCTATAGGAAAAGCCATTGCTGATAAAGTGCCTGAACTTGAAATGAGTCCAAGGGTTTTTATCCATTCTTAATCCGAGACTCCTAAACGCAGGGCCCTATTATATAATGGGGTCCTGTTTCTCTTTCCCGCCTTCATCCTTTCTTCCTATATGCCATTTCTCATAGATTGATCGAAACGGGAGGTATTTTGGGATTTTTGGAGAAATAAGAAGAAATACAACTAAGTTTATCGAAATATACGTGTCAATTGAAAGGTGGAGGCTGTCGTGAGTACGGAATTATCCGAATTAGAACAAGTCACACAGGAATTAAAAGAGCTAAGGACGTTGAATCGTGAACTAGAGGCAATTATTGAAAGCTCATACGATGTCATCTACATTACGGATAAAAATGGAGTGACCCTTAAAACGAACTCTGCAATAGAACGGATTACAGGTATCCCAAAACAATATTACATAGGTAAAAGTGTGGATGCTTTGATGAAAAGGGGAATTCTAAAGAGTTCCGTCACCCAGAAAGTAATCGAACAAAAGAGGTCTGTTTCTACGATTCAATATAATTACTCAGGGAAAGAAACCCTGATCACCGGTAATCCAGTCATTAATGATGATGGCGAAATAGAAAAAGTAGTCACCAACATACGGGATTTATCAGAACTGAATGAGTTGCAAACGGCATTAAAAAAGGCGAATGAATTAAATGACAGCTACAAAAAGGAAATTGAACGATTAAAAGGGGTAACCAAAAGAGATGGAGATGTGGTGATTGCAAGCCATCAAATGAAGCTGATTTATGAGATGGCAGAACGCATTGCCGATGTAGATGCCACAGTATTGATTTTAGGGGAAACGGGTGTGGGGAAAGACGTATTGGCTAAATTTATTTATAGCCAAAGTATAAGGGCTAAGCAGGGGGAGTTCATTAAACTTAATTGTGGGGCCATTCCTCCCGATCTTTTAGAGTCAGAGCTATTCGGATATGAAGGCGGGGCATTTACAGGGGCGAATGCAAAGGGAAAGCAGGGGATGCTCGAGCTTGCGGATAACGGGATTCTTTTTCTGGATGAAGTGGGTGAATTGTCGCTGGCACTGCAAGTGAAACTCTTAAGGACGCTTCAGGAAAAAGAGATACGTCGAGTGGGGGCCACTAAATCAAAGAAAGTAAACGTACGGATCATTGCCGCCACGAATCGTAATTTAAAAGAGATGGTGCAAAATGGTGAGTTTCGGGAAGACTTGTATTATCGATTAAACGTGATCCCTATAGCAATCCCTCCGCTGAAGGGGAGAAGAGATGATATTCTGCCACTGATTCAACTATTTTTACAGCAGACGAATCACAAGTACGGGAAAGATAAAACAATCGATGTAAAACTGAACGATTTCTTTTACCGCTACAATTGGCCCGGAAATGTCAGGGAACTCTCTAATCTGATCGAACGGATGGTACTCACCACTCAAGGGCAGGAATTAACCGTACGGGATCTTCCTATAGAATATAAAGAATCCAACAATTCAAGTTTGGTATTTACAGAGCTGATGACACTAAAAGAAGCGGTGGAAATAGCGGAAGAAAAAGTGCTTTCGCTTGCTGTTAATACATGTCATACCACATATGAAATAGCAGAGGCTTTAGGTACAAGTCAGCCTACAATAGTTAGAAAATTGAAAAAGTATAAATTAAAAATAAAAGAGTAGAAATCGTTTTAGGGTGCTCCAACTCTTTTAAAAAAGATATAGGGCAATTCAAAGATTAGTAAGTTCTTTGAATTGGCCTTTTTTGATAAAAGGTATGGGCATAATCATCATTCGATTCAAAAATAAATCAAACGATACACAATTGAATCAAGGAAACAGCAACTTTTCCTCTAAACGGTTTATTTCGATTCAAAATTGAATCTTTTCGGTTTTACGTTTGAAAGAGTCCGCTTAAAGCAGCGATTTTAAGAGTTGGCACACTTCTTGCAAATATAAAAGTGAAACTTGTTGAGGAAGGAAGATGACCAATGACGGTAGCATTAACAGAAGAAATGCAGCAAATGAAAAGTATGATTCGTAATTTTGTAGAAAAAGAAGTGGAACCATATGCACAGCAAATCGAAGAAGAAGACGCGATTCCCGATCATTTAGTAGAAAAGGCAAAGGAGTTGGGTCTGTTTGGGATCAGCATCCCCGAGGAGTACGGTGGAATCGGATTAAATACAGTAGAAAAGGCCAATGTACTTGAGCAATTGGGAAGGACTCATAACGGGTTTGTTTCCTTAATAAGCGCGCATACAGGTATCGGAAGCACGGGACTTGTGAAATTAGCATCAGAGTACTTGAAGAATAAATATTTACCTGACATGGCTGCGGGTAATAAGATCGGTGCGTTTGCCTTATCAGAACCCGGCGCGGGATCCGATGCGACGAATTTAGCAACGAGGGCAGAGAAGAAAGGCGATTATTGGGTAATGAACGGCACCAAACATTTCATTACCAACGGTCCGATCGCCGATGTATTTACCGTATTTGCTTTAACGGACAAGGATAAGGGAGCGAAAGGCGGAATAACCGCTTTCTTATTGGAAAAGGATTTCCCTGGGTTGATCATTGGGAAAAAAGACAAAAAGATGGGTCTGAGAGGTTCATACACGTCTCAAATCATCTTTGAAGATTGTATCATCCCCGAAGAAAATGTCATCGGTGAAGTGGGGATGGGATATATGTCAGCTCTAAAAATATTGGGAGAAGGCCGTGTTGGCTTAGCTGCCAGAGCAGTCGGATCATGTGATAAGTTAATTGAATTATCAGCGGGGTATGCCAAAGAGCGTATTCAGTTCGGTAAGCCGATCGCTGATAATCAAGCGATTCAATGGATGCTCGCAGACATGGCAACAGAAACAGAAGCGGCAAGGACGTTGACCATGATGGCAGCAGAAAAGATTGATGAAGGCAAAAAAGTGGTGAAAGAGGCCTCGATGGCCAAATTATTTGCGTCGGACGTATTTAACAGAGTAGCCGACAAGGCCGTTCAGATCCACGGTGGGATGGGATATGTATCCGACTATCCGGTGGAACGTTTTTATAGAGATGCACGTATTACAAAAATTTACGAAGGAACAAACGAAATTCAACGTTTGATCATTGCCCGGAACGTTTTACAGGAGTGTTAAAAAAGCCAGTCTCTATGTGATATAGAGCTGAATGAAAGAGGAAGGTGAAATCTCTTTGCAAAACTTATTAGATCGGCCGTGGAGTAAATTTTATCCAACCAATAAGGAGTTTCAAGTGCCGGAAATTCCCTTGTATAGCATTTTGGAAAAGTCAGCGGAACAATACGGAGAGCGTACAGCCATCATCTATGAACATCAAAAGATGACCTATCGTGAACTAAAGCATCGAGTGGATCGCTTGGCGGCATCCTGGAGAAGTCTCGGCGCAAGCAAAGGGGAACGGATCGGCCTCATGCTCTCGAATCACCCTGATTATATCATTTCCTATTATGCTGCTCAGGCACTTGGGCTGATTGTCGTACAGATTAATCCAATGTATACGGCCAGAGAACTCCTCCAGCTGGTAAGCGATTCCCAAGTAACCTATCTAGTCGTGGATCCGGGGGCAATCCAAGCTGTTAAGGAAGTATCCGGAATTTATACATTCCGTCATGTCTTTGTCTCACAATCGGAAAAAAGTGACGAAGGCTCCGGGTTTCACAGCTTAGAAGAGTTAAAACATTCCTCCCATTCCCTGGATAAGCCCGCTCCTGTATCAATCCATGATGATGTAGCGGTTATCCAGTACACCGGAGGGACGACCGGAAAGATGAAGGGAGCGGTTCTGACCCACTACAACCTGATGGCCAATGTCGTTCAAAGTCAATATATGTATGGCGGGAACATGCTCCTGGGAGAGGAAGTCGTATTGACTGCGACACCACTGTACCATGTGTATGCCATGACAAGCGCCATGAACCTTGGGTTGTACATCGGGGGGGCGGTGCTCCTGATCAAGAAATTTGAAATAGAGAATGTGTTGGAGAATATTCGCGAATACCGCCCCACTTACTTTCCCGGGGTCCCAAAAATGTACAGTGCATTTGTGAATCATCCTGGAGTAGAGGACTACGGGTTGGACTGTATTAAACTATGCTCCTGTGGGTCTGCCCCTCTTCCAATTGAAATTATTAAACGTTTTGAGTCTTTAACGGGATCAGCCATATTAGAAGGGTTTGGCTTGTCTGAAGCGTCTCCATCCACTCATCGCAATCCCACTACCGGTGTGAGGAAGATAGGGAGTATCGGAATTCCGGTGCCGGGTACAGATTGTATGATCGTGGATCAGAATGGGCAGGAATTGCCGGCCAATTGTGTGGGGGAATTACTCATTAAAGGACCCCAAATCATGAAAGGCTATTGGAACAATGAGACGGAAACGAGTCGCTCCTTACGGGACGGATGGCTCTTCACAGGTGATTTGGCCACCATGGATGAAGAGGGTTACTTTTACATTGTCGGAAGAAAGAAAGAAATGGTGATTGTAGGCGGGTTCAACATTTATCCTCAGGAAGTGGAGAGTATCTTGTATGAACATCCCCATGTGAAGGAAGCGGCTGTTGTCGGAATTCCGGATCAAGCCAGCGGAGAAATTGTAAAGGCATACATTGTTCCCAAAGATGATTGTCAAGTGGATTTAGAAGAAATCAAAGGTCATTGTTATATGAAGCTAACACGTTATAAAGTGCCAAAGGAGTTTGAAATAAGGGAGTCGCTCCCTCGGAATACAGTCGGCAAGCTGTTAAAGAGGCTGTTGGTTCAAGAGGAACGAAACAAGGAGGAGAATAAGCGTGCAAATGAGCGAGATTAAAACAATAGGTGTCGTCGGGTCTGGCGCAATGGGATCACAAATTGCCATGGTGTGTGCCTTGGGCGGGTATTCGGTTATTCTGCATGACGTGAGTGATGAAAGTCTTACAAAGGCCAAACACTCTCTGCAAGGCCATATGGATAGAAGGATCCAAAAAGGTAGATTAACAGAAAAAGAGGTGGGGGACGCCTTTAGCCGAATGATGTTTTCCTCTTCTTTGGAAGATCTTCAGCAGGCGGATTTTGTGATTGAAGCAATCGTCGAGAAATTAGAGGCTAAACGGGAACTCTTTGCAAAACTGGATCAGATCGTTCCAAAGCATGCCATCCTGGCAACGAACAGCTCAACCATTGTCAGTTCGAAGATTGCCGATGTGACAAACAGGCCAGAAAAAGTGTGCAACGTACATTTTTTCAATCCGGCCCTGGTGATGGAGCTGGTCGAAGTGGTACGGGGACCTCATACATCTGATGAGACAGCGGAACTTGCAGTGGAGGTAGTCAAAAAGATTCAAAAAGTACCTGTTCTTCTAAAAAAAGAGATTTCAGGATTTATTGCCAACAGGATCCTGGGAAAATTAATGGATGAAGCCGTGTATTTATTGGAAAACGGATATGCAGATCATGAAGAAATCGATCTGGTATGTACAAAAGCGTTAAACCATCCGATTGGCCCTTTTGCCCTCATGGATTTGACAGGCATTGATGTAAATTATTTTGTGCGGATGCAAAGATATCAAGAAAGTGGAAAGGAAGCCGACAAGCCGGCTCAGATCGTGCAGGAGAAAGTCCAAAAAGGGGAATTGGGACGGAAAACAGGAAAAGGATTTTACACCTACGACCATTCTAGCGTCCGGGTATAAGCCAGAAGAAAAATTCAAAAACGGAAAGGGGGCGTGAACATGATCAAGCACGTTGCCATCATCGGTGCGGGAACGATGGGGCGGGGGATCGCTTACACGTGCGCAGCGGCCGGACTATCGGTTGCCGTACAGGATATTCATTCTCATACCCTTGAAGCATGCAAAGAGTATATAGACAGCCAATTTCAAAAAGCAGTACAAAAAGAATTCCTGACAGCCGAACAGGCAAACGCGTATGGCCAAGGCATTATATATACGACACATCTTCAGGAAGCGGCTGAACAAGCTGATTTAGTCATTGAAGCGGTTCTTGAAGTAATGGAATTAAAGGTCGGGATTTTTAAGCAATTGGATGAATACGCGCCTAAGCATGCCATCCTGGCAACCAATACTTCTACCATGAGTCCAACTGAGATTGGAGCTCAAACGAACAGACCTCCTCAATGTATCGCCCTTCACTTTTTTAACCCCGTTCCAAGAATGAAATTAATTGAAGTGATCTGTGGATTGGAAACATCCGAAGATACGGTGGCTAAAAGTTTTCAATTCGGAGAAACCATCGGGAAAGAATGTGTCAGGATCAACGAATTTCCCGGCTTTGCCGTCAGTCGCATGAATTGCTTGATCGGCAACGAAGCGATGAAGATGGTAATGGAAGGCGTCGGGAGTATCGAGGACATCGATAAAGCGATGAAGCTGGGACTGAACCATCCCATGGGGCCTTTGGAGTTAGCGGATTTAGTCGGATTGGATACGAGGCTCCGTAATATGGAGTATCTCTATAAAACACTGGGTGAAACCTATCGTCCCTGCCCTATTCTGACAAAGTATGTGAAAGCGGGAAGATTAGGCAGGAAAACGGGCAGAGGTTTCTACGAATATAGCAAACAATAGTGAAAGAGGTGAACAGGATGGACTTTCGTCTAAGCGAAGACATTCAATTTTTGAAAAAAGGTGTACGTGATTTTGTCCAAACAGAAGTAGAGGCTGTGGCAATGCAGATCGAACAAGAGGATAAAATCCCCGACCGGATCAAAGAAATGTCAAAAGAACTTGGCCTGTTCGGATTAAGCATTCCGGAAGCCTATGAGGGGCTTGGCATCGGGATGGTGGGAAAATGTGCACTATATGAGGAAATTGGAGCTACACACAACGGTTATACCACTCTGATCGGGGCTCATACGGGGATCGGGACGGTCGGTATTGTAGAAATGGGCAACGAGGAACAGAAGCGTAAGTACTTGCCTGCCATGGCAAGGGGTGAAAAAATCGGGGCGTTTGCGCTGACTGAGCCTGGTGCAGGTTCTCATGCCACGAATCTAAAGACATCGGCTGTAAAAAAGGGAGACAAGTACATCTTAAACGGTACGAAGCATTATATTACAAACGCGACAGAAGCGGATATATTCACGGTGATGGCTGTGACAGATCCGGATAAGGGTGCGAAGGGCATTACATCCTTCATTATAGAAAAAGATTTCCCGGGGTTTCATGTCGGGGCAGTGGAGCGGAAGATGGGGCTCAGGGGATCCCATTCAGCTGAAATCATTTTAGAAGATTGTGAAGTACCTGTTGAAAACGTATTGGGAGAAGAAGGACAGGGATATGTTAACGCACTAAAAATCCTGGCGAACGGGCGTGCCGGATTGGCAGCCCGAAATCTTGGTTCGTGTCAGAAACTTCTGGATTTAACTGCAACGTATGCGCAGGAACGGATACAATTTGATGTTCCCATTTTTGAACATCAAGCCGTATCTCATATGATAGCTGAAATGGCGGTGGATGTTGAGTCACTGCGGTCATTTACATATCGGGTAGCCTGGATGGTCGATGAAGGGATGAGAGTGATAAAGGAAGCGGCCATGCTGAAACTCTTTGGTTCAGAAGTATACAATCGCGTGGCCGATAAAGCTGTTCAAGTTCACGGAGGAATTGGGTATATCGCAGATTATCCGATTGAGCGTTTTTTCAGGGATGCCAGGATCACAAGAATATATGAAGGAACATCTGAAATTCAGAAAAATATCATAGCTGGACAATTAAAGAAAGAGTATAGCTGACGACAGCAGAGGGAGAGAGAAGATGGAGGAAGAGATTGTCATTGTGAGTGCTGTCCGGACACCGATCGGACGCTATGGAGGCGCGCTGAAAGATATCAGCTCGGGTCATCTAGCGAGTCTTGTGATAGAAGAGGCGATAAGAAAAGCCGATATCGCGGCTGAGCAGGTCAGTGAAGTGATTCTGGGAGAGGTAAGGCAATCAACAGAATCCTCGAATGTTGCGAGAGTAGCGGCATTAAGGGCAGGAATACCGGAGACTTCACCGGCCTTCACCGTCAACCGATTATGTGCATCCGGCATGCAGGCCATCGCCTCAGCTGTCCAACAGCTGGAATCCAATCATGGGACAATCGTCGTGGCAGGCGGAACAGAAAGTATGAGTCGTGCACCTCTATATTTGAGAAATACCCGTTTTGGGGGAGACCGGTCCATCCTGGTAGATTCCAATACAGAAAATGGGCAGCAGCCACAAGAAATCTATGGACACAGACTCGGGATGGGAATCACGGCGGAAAATGTTGCGGAAAGATATCATGTTTCAAGAGAAGATCAGGATGCCTTTGCAGTAGAAAGTCAAGAAAGAACGGCTAAAGCAATGGAAAGAGGAGCATTTGAAGAGGAAATGGTCCCGGTTACGATCCAGCATAAAAAAGGAACTTTCACGATCGATCGCGACGAGCATCCCCGCCCGGAAACAACCATTGAAAAATTGTCTGGTTTAAAGCCCGCTTTCAAAGAAAATGGAACGGTCACAGCCGGCAATGCCTGTGGTCGAAATGACGGGGCTTCGGCATTGGTGTTAATGAAGAGAAGTGAAGCCTTACGATTAAACATTAAACCGCTTGTGAAGGTAGTCGATTGGGCAACGACAGGAGTTTCTCCCGAAGTGATGGGGATCGGTCCGGTACCGGCTGTAAGGAAACTACTGCAAAGGACAGGTAAGGCAGTAGAAGAGATCGGGCTTTTTGAACTGAATGAAGCCTTTGCTTCACAGGCGTTGGCTGTCATCCGCGAGCTGAACCTGGATGTAAACAAAGTGAATGTAAACGGAGGGGCGATTGCCCTTGGTCATCCTGTGGGAGCAACCGGGGCCCGTATCGTCACCACCTTATTACACGAGATGATCAAGCGACAGGAAAGGTATGGTATTGCCACTCTTTGTGTAGGTGGCGGACAGGGGATGGCCATTATGATTGAGACCATTTATTAGATTCAATAAGGAGAGGATATTATGAAACAGCCTGTTATCGTATCTGCCGTTCGGACCGCTATTGCGAAACAAGGAGGAACCCTCGCCAATATGGATCCTTCTTTATATGGAGCTGCTGTGATGAAAGAAGCGATTCAGCGTGCCCATATAAGAGGAGAGGATATTGAGGATGTCATCTTTGGGAACTGTCTGGCCGGGGGAGGGAATATGGCAAGGCTGACGCTGCTTGAAGCCGGTTTACCTCTATCCATTCCAGGCATGACCATCGATCGTCAATGTGGCTCAGGATTGAATAGCATAGGTCTTGCCGCTGATCAAATCAGGGCAGGGCGCGGAGAGGTCTATCTTGCGGGTGGAACGGAAAGCATGTCACGTTCACCATATTTACTTGCGCCACAGAGCAGGCCGTACGATCGAATGCCCCCTCAATTTGTAAAGCGAAAACTGTCACCCGATCACATCGGGGATCCCCCGATGGGAATCACAGCGGAAAATTTGGCGGAAAAGTATGAAGTAACGAGGGAAGAACAGGATTTATTTGCATTTGAAAGCCAACAAAAGATGTCCCAAGCGATCAATAATGGATGGTTTAAGGAACAGATTGTCCCTATTTCGATTACGAATAGAAAAGGAGAATCCTATCTTTTCGATCAAGATGAACATGTTCGTCCGAATACGACACTAGAAGGATTGTCAAAGCTTTCTCCCGTGTTTAAAAAAGGAGGAAGTGTAACGGCGGGGAATTCTTCCGGTGTCAATGACGGAGCGTCAGCCGTTGTACTTATGTCTGAAGATCGTGCCAATGAAAAGGGAATATCTGTATTAGCGAAAGTGAAGGAGTGGGCTGTTGCGGGAGTAGACCCTAATACAATGGGGATCGGTCCAGTCCCTGCTGTGAAAAAAGTGCTGCAAAGAACAGGATTGTCCCTTGGCGATTTCGATTTAATTGAGTTTAATGAGGCGTTCGCTGCCCAGGTGCTTGCTTGTCAGCGGGAACTATCCATGGACATGAACAAGGTAAATGTAAATGGAGGGGCCATTGCTCACGGTCATCCCATCGCAGCTACAGGATCCATGCTCATTACAAAGTTAGTATATGAAATGGAAAGACGTGATGCAAAACGTGCGCTAGCAGCAGCTTGTATAGGCGGAGGACAGGGCATTGCGTTAATACTTGAACGATAAAAAAATGAAGAATGGAGGGAATATAATTATGATGACATTCGCAAATATAGACGTGATCAAAAAAGGGCAGCTCGCTTATATCGTGATCAATCGCCCTGAACAGAGAAATGCCCTGACGAAGGAAACGTTAGATGAAATAACAGAGGCTTTAGAGAATATAAGGAAAGATGAAACGGTAGCATGTCTGGTCTTTACGGGACAGGGAAATAAATCGTTCGCGGCGGGAGCTGATATTGGCCAGCTGCGTGAAAAAACGGCGCTTGATGCGTTAACTAAAGGCGGAATGCAGGATGTGTACAATCTCATAGAGTCCTTCGAGAAGCCTACCATTGCCATGATTAATGGGTATGCTTTGGGGGGCGGATGTGAATTAGCCATGTCCTGTGACATACGCGTCGCCTCAACAACTGCCAAGCTTGGTTTGCCTGAACTTAATCTATCCATCATCCCCAGTGCGGGAGGAACGCAGCGCCTCGTCAGGATCGTCGGGAAAGGAAAGGCCCTGGAAATGATATTGATGGGCAAGTTGATAGATGCGGAAGAGGCGCATCGAATCGGTCTTGTATCAGAAGTAACCAAGCCCGAAGACCTTGAAGAAAAGGTAGAAGAAGTGGCGGGTCAAATCCTGTCAAAAGGCCCTTTAGCTGTAAAGTTAGCTAAAATTGCGGTAAATCTGGGATCCGACGTGGACATGAAAACAGGATTGATGATTGAAAAGCTTGCTCAGGCTGTCCTCTTTTCTTCAGAAGACAAAAGAGAGGGAACGACGGCATTTCTGGAAAAACGAAAACCAGAGTACCAAAGCAGATAAAAAGGGGGAGGCGAACGTTGCCAATTACAATAGAAGACATTCGCGAAAAATTTAAAGATAACCCGTTTTTTTCGCATATAGGGTTTGAAATCGTGCATTTTGAAGAAGGAAATGTGAAAATCAAGCTGGATATTAAAGAATACTTGCTTAATATAAATGGAACCCTTCATGGCGGTGTTCATGCAACCATGCTGGATTATATTCTCGGCATGGTCACCCGATCCGTCACAAAAGCAAAAGTAGTGACAACGAATTTAACCGTACACTATCTTTCAAGCATTTCCGAAGGAGAAATTTTCGCAGAGGCAAAAGTACTTCAGCAAGGATATAAACTGGCTTTCACTGAAGGGGAAATCAAGGATAGTCAGGGGAATATCCTGGCAAAGGGAATTGGAACGTTCAAGCTGGTCCGGGATAAGTGATTTTTTTAGCTCTATCAGTAAGCGTTTACAGAAATGAGAGAGTCGTGAAAAAGATGTGCATTTCATATTCCTTCAATCATTCCAACGTTCCGGCTAAAAAAATAAAAACGAAGAAAAGAGGGATTCATATGCGGTGGTTTGTTCTTCTAATGTTATTTTTCGGTGCAGTGATAAATTTCGCTGATAAATCTATCATCGGGCTTGCAGCTCTTCCCATTATGAAAGAGCTGGATTTATCCTATGCAGAGTGGGGGCTTGTAGGAAGCAGTTATTACTGGCTATATCCTGTAACAGGCATCTTTGGAGCTGCATGGGCAGATCGAATCGGGGCCAAAAAGGTCCTTGGGTTATTAATGTTAACCTGGGCCATCCTGCAGTTTGGTGTGTTAGCGATTGCTGCTTTGCCACTGCTCGTTATTTACCGGGTTTTATTGGGGGCATTCGAAGGCCCATTCAGTCCAGTGGCCTACAATCACGCAGATAAATGGTTTCCACCAAGACAAAGGGGATTTGCCAATTCTGTTGTAGTGGCTGGTGGAACTGTTGGAGCTATGATTGCGGCACCCTTGCTCGTTTTCTTGATCACCCAATTAGGATGGAAATCAGCCTTCGCATGCCTTGGGGTGGCGAGCATCGTATGGTTCTTCTTATTTCAATTTTTCACTAAAGAAAGTCCAGTGAAAAAATATCAGGATGTTCAGCAGAAAAAGAAAGAAAAACTTGGTAAAATAAACGTAAAGGATTTTTTGAAGCTTCTTGGTTCTCCTTCTGCTTTATTTACAACACTGGCTTATTTTTCAACTTATATCCTCGTTGTCTGGTTTTCGGTTTGGTTACCCATTTATCTCGTAGAAGCGGTAAAGATGTCTCCGTCAGAAATGGGATACAGCGTAGCCGTAATTGGAATTGTTTCTGTCCTTATTTATACAGGAGTGTCAATGTTGTCGGATTATTTATTCAAGAAAAGTGAGAACTGGCGGGTATCCAGGGTATTTGTCGTTGCTGGAGCCATGATAATGGGAGCTGTACTTCTGGCATCCATTACTATTTTTCAAAATCCGGTATGGGTCATCATCGCTATGTGTTTAGCTAAAGGCTTAACGTACGCAATTCTACCCATAGGGCCTACCGTTATGATTAACGAATGGCCTGAACGAGGTGCGCTAATGACGAGTATTTTAACTTCTTCAGGTAATATCGCTGGGATCATCGCTCCTATGTTAACGGGTTATATCATTGGACTTGCTGGAGCGAATAAAATTGCAGGTTATAACTTATCGATCATGTCTATGGCCGTTCTTGTTCTGGTTTTTGGAATATTGTTTGCTCTTTTTGTGAAACCGTCAATAGCTAAAAATAAGGTTGAACTGCATAATGATTTATCTGAAAATTCTAATATTAAGTATTCATGAATAAGGATTCACCCGGATGAACACGTGGAAAGTTTAAACTTTCCCTCAAGCGTTTCTCGATTCTGCTGTGTATCCTGTGTATCCTGGTTGCATGCCTTTTGTGGGGCATGCTTCTTCTTTTTAAGAAGGACCATTGTAAGAAAATCTATGAAAGGTGACAAGGAGAATTGAATTTTAGGAGGAGGAAAAAAGATGAAAACACGTATAACAGAACTGCTGAACATTCAATACCCTGTTATTTGCGGAGGCTTGTATAGAATTGGGCGTGCTCCTTTAGCAGCTGCTGTTTCAGAGGCAGGGGGGCTTGGTATTATGACCTCTGCCACTTTTGCAACGGCAGAAGAGCTGCGTCAAGAAATTCGAATGGCCCGGGAATTAACAGAGAAGCCGATTGGGGTGAATATCAACCTGTTTCCAAGTGTAAAGAAAATGCCAAACGAGGCGTATATTGATGTATTGCTGGATGAAGGGATACGAATTGTGGAGACCTCGGGCAGAAATCCGGAACCATATATGAAAGTATTAAAAGATCATAACGTAACCGTTATCCACAAAGTCGCAGGAGTAAAATATGCCAAGACTGCCGAGAGGGTAGGTTGCGATGCCGTAACGGTAGTGGGATTTGAAGCCGGGGGTCATCCCGGGATGGAGGACGTTGGGAATATCGTTTTGGTTCCTCAGACAGTGGAGGCAGTATCTATCCCTGTCCTTGCAGGCGGTGGGATCGCTGATGGACGCGGATTGGCGGCGATGCTTGCCTTGGGGGCAGAAGGAATCGTAATGGGTACGCGATTTCTGGCTTCTCAGGAGGCTATGATCCATGACAATGTGAAGAGGTGGATGTTACAGGCTTCAGAAGTAGATACTGCATTGATTCAGAAAACAATTGGTTCAACTTCGAGAGTAGCCAAAAATGCGACTGCCCTTAAAGTGCTGGAGGCAGAAAGCGGGGGAGCTACATTGGAAGAGCTCTTACCTTTCATCTCAGGTCAGAGGTCTGCAAAGGTCTTCAATGAAGGAGATCTCGATGCCGGTGTGTTTTCATGTGGACAATCCGTAGCACGAATCCGCGAAATTCAAACTGTAAAAGAAATCATTTCAGGAGTGGTGGAGGAGGCAAAACAAGCAACGGAGAGAATGAGAAATATCTGGAGTGATAATAATCAAATGGAAACAACCCAATAGATAGTCTTTCTTAAAAAATCTCCTACCTGGAACCTTTCTTCCAATTCAGATCTTTGTGAGGTTTTCTAACATAACAGTCCAAATCCCCTGGCAGGGCGTGTATAATCAAGATATTCCCTGCTCAGGAGGATGAGGCGAACGTGGAGAATGAACCTTCCTATAAGGATAAAAAAGTGATATCAATCGGGGTCGTAAGTGAATTGACAGGACTGACCGAAAGGAAGATCCGCTACTACGAAGAGAAGAACCTGATCTTTCCGGAGCGTACAAACCGTGGCTACCGCAAATACTCCTTCTCTGACGTGGAACGCCTGATGGATATCGCCGACCAGCGTGAAGAAGGGGTCACGACCAAAGAAATCAAACATGAACTAACCAGGAAAGAAAGAAAAGAAGCCAAGCAAAAAATGATCAAGGGCCAGCTGAATGCCCGCTTCGGGGTTCAGAAGAAGTGAGGAGGGACGGACCTCTGTGGGGAGTGTGGGGGTTGGTTAGTCGGCAAAACGTTGGGTTCGGGGTTTGTGCTTTTGTGATTGTCTTTGTGGTAAAAAAAGTAAAACAGCTGGATTAGTCCTGAATTCGGCTGGATTCTGCCGAGAAACGGCTGTATTTTTTCCCTTTTCGGCTGGATTTTCTCCCCAAACGGCCGGATTTTCGCCCAAATCGGCTGGATTTTCCAAAATGACCGCCCGCTAATATCCATGAAAGTATGCCGAAAATACTCTACACCACCAGAAACTCATCTCAACTATGCCCATCCCAAATAAAAAAGCCTCGTATCCTCCAAAAACCCCACAGCCACACCATTTTCCCTCTCCAAATATCAAACAAGCTGCAAACCGGATCCCCCTACAATCATCTTCCATAAATAAACAGGATTATAACCCTTTCAACAGGGAATAACGACTATTATGAAAGTCATCCCAGTTTATCGCGGAAGGTCGGATCACAATGAAAATAGTTAAATTAGCGGCGGTCATTGCCGTATTTGCTCTTATCCCAATCGTCTATTTCAGCTTTTTTGCCGATGAGACCGAGTCATCCTCGAAAAAGCGCGTCATCGCATTGGGGGATTCCCTCACCTATGGATATGGTGATAAAAAGGAAGCAGGGTATATCGGGCGTTTAGAAGAAAAAGTAAATAAAAAACATACCAAGATGTCGTATAACTTCCAAAACCTTGGAGTGCCAGGGCAGCAGTCGGATCAGTTACTGAGTCAAATCGTCAAGCCCCAGGTTGCCGAGGATTTAAGTGAAGCGGATGTATATATCATCAATATCGGAACCAATGATCTTATCAAGAACAACGGTGGAGATCTGTTCCCCCTGCACCATGATGAGATCATGGATGCAAAAAAGGACTATCTAGACAATCTGGATAAAATCCTGAATATTGTCGGGACAGCAAGCAAGGACGCGGACATCATCGTCCTGGGATTATACAATCCGTATCCGGACAAAGACAGTGATAAAATTGAAGCGTACGTGGACGATTGGAATAAGTCGATGAAGAAGGAAGCGGAAAAACATGAACATGTGAAGTACGTATCGACGAATCCATTATTCAAAGGGAAGTCCAAGGAAAACTATTTTCATGATTCCCTTCATCCAAACGGAAAAGGCTATGAGTTAATCACAGATCAAATTTTGAAGAACTATGACTTTTAACCCTGTTTTGACAGGATTCGTGGGAATTCGGGGAGATTTGTAAAACCGCCTTCGAAACATTAACAATTCCGTAATACCGTTTTAAATCTGTTGTAACACTAGTGAAACAATTTTCGGGTAATATAGAAAATAAGAAATTGACCCCCTTTTAAGTAATAAATCCCGTAGACGACACAGGACTCGCCTGTGTCTATTTTTTTTGCTTTTTTTTCCTGTTATAGTGTCCGCGGGGTACCTGTACCTGTCCATGAAGCTTCCCCAGCGTGTCAAAACTTGTCCCAATATCTTTCGATTTCAATCGACAGCCTGAAGCGGAGACATTGTAGCTTGTCTCCAATCATAGTATAATGTAAGGAATGAGAATGACTGTAACTGGGACTGATGCTTCCATCGCTCCCGAATCATCAAGATTGAGGTGAAGGCAGTGCAGCGTGTCACAAATTGTTTGTATCTGGATGGAGACAAGGTGCTCCTTCTCCAAAAGCCAAGAAGGAACTGGTGGGTCGCCCCGGGTGGAAAGATGGAGTCCGGTGAATCGATCCGGGACGCCGTCATCCGCGAGTATCGCGAGGAAACGGGCATCTATTTGAAAAATCCCGATCTAAAAGGTGTCTTCACATTCATCATCAAAGACGGAGATCAAATCGTTTCGGAGTGGATGATGTTTTCGTTCTTCGCCACAGAAGCGGACGGAGTCAATCTTCAGGAATCAGAAGAAGGAAAAATCAAGTGGCATCCGATTGAAGACATCAAGAATTTGCCGATGGCTGAAGGGGATTATCATATTCTCGATTACCTCCTGCACGGAAAGAATACGATTTATGGAACGTTTACGTATACTCCCGATTTTAAATTATTGTCTTATCGACTGGATCCGAGTTAAACAACGAACTTTTTATATAGAACATTACGATTAAAGTGGGGGAAGAGTATGAGTACAGGTTCTACAAACGATGTTCAATTAGTCATCATAACGGGTATGTCCGGAGCGGGTAAAACGGTCGCCATTCAGAGCTTTGAGGATTTAGGTTTCTTCTGTGTGGACAACCTGCCGCCCACTCTTCTGCCAAAATTTTTGGAACTGATGAAAGAGTCCGGTAATAAAATGAATAAGGTCGCCCTCGTCATGGACCTCAGGGGAAGGGAATTCTTCGATCATCTATTCAAAGCATTGGATGAGCTGGCGGAAACCTCATGGGTATCCCCGCAGATCCTCTATCTGGATGCAGATGATTCCTCCCTTGTCAGACGATACAAGGAAACGCGCCGTTCCCATCCACTGGCACCATCGGGACTTCCTCTCGAGGGGATCCGTCAGGAAAGGGAGCTCCTTGAAGAATTGAAGGGGCGTGCGCAGCTGATTTATACCACTTCCACCATGAAGCCAAGAGAGCTCAGGGAAAAGATACTGACGGAATTCTCGGTGAACAAGAAAACGATCTTCACGGTGAATGTCGTATCATTCGGATTTAAGCACGGGATTCCCATCGATGCCGACCTGGTGTTTGATGTACGCTTCCTCCCGAATCCCCATTACATCGATCATATGAGACCGAAAACGGGATTGGACGAAGAGGTGTCCACCTATGTGCTGAAATGGAATGAAACGAATAAATTCATCGAAAAGGTGACTGATTTACTCTCGTTCATGCTCCCCCAGTACAAGCGCGAGGGGAAGAGCCAGCTCGTCGTCGCGATTGGATGTACAGGCGGACAGCATCGTTCGGTTGCGTTAGCAGAGTATCTCGGCCATCATTTTGAAAAAGACTATCAAACAAAAATTTCTCATCGAGACATTCAGAAGAGAAAGGGTCTAACAACATGACACATACACCCAAGGTCGTCGTGATCGGGGGAGGAACCGGCCTGCCGGTCCTTCTCCGCGGATTGAAGCGACACCCGATTGATATTTCGGCCATCGTCACCGTTGCGGATGACGGCGGCAGTTCCGGTCGTTTGCGGGACAGCTTGGATATTCCTCCCCCGGGGGATATACGGAATGTCCTCGCTGCCCTGTCAGAAGTAGAGCCACTGGTTGAACAAATGTTTCAGCATCGTTTTGAAACGACGAATGAGCTTTCCGGTCATGCCCTGGGAAACCTGATCATCGCGGCCCTTGCCTCCATCACAGGGGACTTTGTCCATGCGATCCAGGAAATGAGCAGGGTGTTGAATGTGAAGGGCAAGGTACTGCCATCGGCGAATCAAAGTGTCATCCTGAAGGCTGAAATGGAGGATGGGACGATCGTGACGGGGGAGTCCGCCATTCCGAAAGCCGGTAAGAGGATCAAACGTGTCTTCCTGAAGCCGGACAGCATCAAGGCATTAGGCGAAACCCTGCGTGCCATCAAGGAAGCCGATTTAATTGTGATGGGACCGGGAAGCCTATATACTAGTATCTTACCGAATCTTCTTGTCCCCGGTATCGGCGAAGCCGTCTGCAGGGCGAAAGCGAAGAAGATGTATATTTGCAACATCATGACTCAGGCAGGGGAGACCCTGGACTATTCAGCGAGCGACCACGTGAAGGCGTTATACGATCATTTGGAATCGCCGAGCATCAATTATATCCTGGTGAACAGCAAGCAGGTTCCAAAAGAGGTGCAGGCCCGATATGATGAAGAGCAGGCGAGTCCCGTCCACTTTGATGTGGATAAATTAAGATCCATGGGACTGGAAGTGATTGCTGAAGAGATTCTCTCGTATGACAATCATCTTGTGCGCCACAACACGGAGAAGGTCGCAGATATCATTTATTCTTATCTGAAAGAATCAAGCACCTGATACACGAGTGAAAATTTCCGGTGTAGAAGGTTGTGCAAGCGTTTGCTAGGAGGTGATGGGGATGTCGTTTGCGTCCGAAACAAAAAAAGAACTGACCAATATTGAAGTGAAGGATTGCTGTGCGAATGCAGAGCTGTCCGCGTTGATTCGAATGAATGGTTCATTATCCTTTTCGAATCAAATGCTCGTCGTCAATATCCAGACCGAAAACGCCGCCATTGCCAGAAGAATCTATACATTGATCAAAAAAGGGTACGACACCCCGGTAGAGCTTCTGGTGCGAAAGAAAATGCGGCTGAAAAAAAACAATGTCTACATTGTACGGATCAAAGAAGATACAAAGATGATCCTTGAGGACTTGAAAATTCTGGGTGAGCATTTCACCTTTATCCATAATATATCGGAAGACCTGATCAAAAAGAAATGCTGCAGGCGCTCGTACTTACGGGGAGCGTTCCTCGCAGGCGGTTCCGTTAATAATCCGGAAACGTCATCGTATCATTTGGAAATCTTTTCTCTCTATTCTGAACACAACGAGGCGTTGTCCGAGCTGATGAATTCCTTCGGGTTGAACAGCAAGACCCTGGAACGGAAGAAAGGCTTCATAACGTATTTGAAGGAAGCGGAGAAAATCACGGAGTTCCTGAATATCATAGGCGCCCATAATGCACTGCTTCGATTCGAAGACGTACGGATTGTCCGGGATATGAGGAATTCCGTTAATCGTCTCGTGAATTGCGAGACGGCTAACTTGAATAAAACCATCGGTGCAGCCCTAAGGCAGGTTGAAAACATTAAGTTTATCGAAAGGCATGTAGGATTACAGGTTTTACCCGATAAACTAAGGGAAATCGCAGAATTACGGGTGAACTATCAAGATGTCACGTTGAAAGAACTGGGGGAAATGGTGTCAGGCGGCACCATCAGTAAATCAGGGATCAATCACCGCTTACGTAAAATCGATCAGCTTGCAGAAAAGTTGAGGGCGGGAGAAAAGCTGAATACCTAATTAAGGACAAAGGGGAGAGAAATGATTATGGTGGAAAAACAAGTTGAAGTAAAATTGAAGACGGGTCTTCAGGCGCGACCGGCGGCATTATTCGTACAGGAGGCAAACCGCTTCTCATCTGAAATCTTCTTAGAGAAGGATGGTAAGAAGGTCAATGCGAAAAGCATCATGGGGCTGATGAGCCTCGCCATCTCCACCGGCTCTGCCATCACATTGGTAGCAGACGGAAGCGACGAACAGGAAGCCCTCGTGGCTTTAGAAGGTTTCGTTCAAAAAGAAGCATAACATCAACTTCACAAAAAGCCGGTGACCAGGGAGTGGTCACCGGCTTTCTTTGTTTTCTTTTCGATCACCCGGCGAGGTTCCGCTCACGCTTCGCTCAATAGAGGGCATGTTTAGTGGAAATCCACTACTCCTTCCCCACGAAACGACAAATTCCAAGATGATCCGCTCCTCTAATTCAACATCTTTTTTCCATTTATTTCACATTATGAATGGATGTCTTCCCAATTTTTTGTTACATTGTACTTTTCAGGACTAAGATGAATAATGGAGAAAAAGACATATAATATTTCCATTGCTCAGCTATTAAACTATGAATTTGGGAGTATAATGAAAGAAGTTTGAAAGAAATTCATTGGCCTAAACTGTCAATTAATCTGGGATAAGCAGAAGTTTACGATAAAGGAAGACGATGTCGAATGGAAAAATACACAAAGCATTTCTTTAATAATGTTCGGAAAAAATTGGAAGAGTGGGAGACGGCTGCCTCCATCCCCCATGAAGAGGTATACCGGTTCATCCATTCCATGGCGGGATCCGCCTCGGTACTTGGCCTACATAAAATCGGGGACCGTGCCCGTGAACTGATGGACCACTATCAGGAAAAAGACGAGCGGGTGTGGACGATTGCAGACGTAAAGGGAGAACTGTTTGATCTCATTCAATATTGTTATCACTATGAAGAGGAAACCTCTGAAGTGTTTCCCGGCAAGCAAAGCAGGGTCGGGGAAGAGCCTGTTGTGTTACTCATTGACGATGATACCTCCTTCCTGATGTACATGAAGGAAAAGTTGGAGGAAATCGGGTGGTATGTCGTTCCCATCGCGAATCCCGATAAGGCGATCATGTCGTATTACGACGTGAAGCCCGATTGCGCGATCATCGATATTTATATGGACGGCACGAATGGATTCGAGGTCCTGGATTTTTTCAAGAAGAAGCTGAAGCAGCAATTCATTCCAACGGTCATGGTGAGTGTGGAGAACAGTAAGGAAGTCCGGATGAAGAGCTATCAGATGGGGGCGGATGATTTCATCGCCAAGCCCTTTGATATGGATGAGTTCATTGTCCGGGTGAAAAGGCAGATGGAACGAAAGAAGCAGATGGAAGAGCTTGTGCTCATCGATGAATTGACCCTGGTGTACAACCGTAAATACTTGAGTCAGGCATATGCCCAGGTACAAAGTGACTGGGCACGCACCGGGGATTCGTGTTGTGTGGCGGTCCTTGATATAGACCATTTTAAAGAGGTGAACGACCGGTACGGGCATCTGGTGGGGGACAGGGTACTGAAGGAATTTGCATCGGTATTAAAGTCCGAAACGAGGATTCAGGATACCGTCTTTCGCTTCGGGGGAGAAGAGTTTGTCATCCTTTTTCCGAATATGTCTATAAAAGAAGCGTACACCTTTGTCGATGATATACGTAAGAGATTCAGTCGGGTGGTGTTTCAGGCAGAGCAGGACTTTTCCTGTACATTTTCTGCAGGGATCACGAGGATTGCTGATCCGACGAAGCCTTTTGATACATGGCTGAAGCTTGCTGATCATGCCCTTTATGAAGCGAAGAGCAGCGGCAGGAATCTGGTGAAGATGGACGGGGAACACGGGGAACATGCTCCTCTTAAAGTGATGAAGATTGCCATTGTGGATGATGATCCGATCATTCGGACCGTGATGAAGGACATCGTGTCGAAGCTCCCAAGTGAGCAGCATATCCAATATGACATCAGGACATTTAAAGATGGTGCCGCTTTTATCGGGTCCGATTGGCATGCAGGTAACCCGTGTCTGGTCATTTTAGACGGGGTGATGCCGAAGATGGACGGCCTTGAGGTTCTGGAGCAGATTCGTTCAAGGAAGGATTCGGATCGCTACAAGGTGCTCATGCTCACTTCCAGAAAGAGTGAAAGGGATATTTCAAGATCGCTTCAGCTCGGAGCCGATGATTATATGACGAAACCATTTAAACTACTGGAGCTTGAGGCCCGTTTAGGTCAGATGCTGAAAAGGATGAGGTAGAACATTGTTCTCGAAGGAGCTATTTTATTTTTCTGTTGTGCTGGTGAGTTTGCTGGTGGTGTTGACGGGCCTTTGCCTGTATTTGATGCTCAAGAAAATGATCGATAATCGCAATCGGGCCCGGATTGACAAATATAAAGAGGAACTTCAATTACCCCTCTTTCAGTTTTTACATGAAGGAATCCTTTCGGAGGAACTGGAAGTCAGGTCTTCCCTGCAAGTCAGGGCGCTGGTTGAGTTGCTGGCCGGGTTCTCCAAAATGCTGGCCTCTGAAGATATACAGGAGCGGTTACAGGCGTTTGCAGAAGAACATGTCCGCCCGTTCATTCTGTCCCAGCTCGGGCACAGGCGTTGGAGTATCCGCATGAATGCCCTTTACTGGATACAGGATTTCAGGATGAAAAGTATGATGGGACCATTACGGGAGCTTCACGCTTCAAAAAAGCTGAGTAAAGCAGAAGAAATTCAACTGTTAAAAATCGACGTGCTGTTCGATGAGCCCGGCCTGGTCGAAAAAATGACAGGGACAAAGCATGAATGGACGGAATTTGAATACAGCCTCCTGTTTCACTCGCTCCGGGAAGATCAGTTCCGTCCATTGGTCTCGTCCTTCGATGAACTGCCCGGGATCATGAGGTTCGCCCTCATCGATTCCATCGGGGTGAAGAATCGAATGGAGCATATCCCTTTCCTAAAGGGATTGCTGGATTCGGATGCAACAGAACTCAGGATCCGTGCATTGAAGGCGATTGTGGGGATGGAGTTTTATCTTGAAGTTGAGACACTGTCTATCCATCTTAGAGCAGAATCCTGGCAGGAGCGGCTGATGGCCATCAAGGCGTGTGAATATATCCGTTCGACGGAGCTGACGCCTCACTTACAGGGGCTGATGGGTGACCCGTCCTTTTATGTTCGCTCCCAGGCGGCCCAGTCCCTTTTGCGGCTGGAAAATGGAGAAGCGGTGTTAAGGGAAATCGCCGCCCATGCTGAGGATGAGTATGCTAAGGATATGGCAGAGCAGTGGCTTGAGAGGGGGGCGGTTTCATGAGTGGAACAATGGACTGGGGGAATATCCTGTTTTACATCGGGTGGTTTGTTCTCCTGTATATGATTCTCGTCATCTCTTTTTATACGATTCTCCTCGGGATTTCCCTTTTTCAATTAAGGAAAACCTACGGCCTCGATGATTGGGAACCGTATGAAGAGCTTCTGCACCTCCAGCAGACGAAGCCGGTTTCCATATTGGTCCCGGCTTATAATGAATCGGTCGGGATCATGGCGACGGTGAGGTCACTGTTGAGCATTGAGTACCCGGAATATGAAGTCATCATCATCAATGACGGCTCCACTGACGATACGATGGAAAAGCTCGTGGAGACGTTTCAGCTGGTGAAAATCAAATGGGTGATCCGTCAACAGCTGGATACACAAGCTGTAAAAGGTGTTTATCAATCAAAGCTCTACCAAAATCTATTGGTCATCGATAAAGAAAACGGCGGCAAGGCCGATGCCCTGAATGCCGGGATCAACGTATCGAATTACCCTTATTTCTGCTCCATCGACGGAGACTCGGTCCTTGAGCGGACGGCTTTCCTGAAAGTGATGAAGCCGATTGTCGAATCCGACGGAGAGGTCATCGCCTCAGGGGGAAGCATCCGCATCGCAAACGGATGCGACATCGAGAGCGGCGAAATCGTGAAGGTAGGGCTGTCCCGTTCCCCGCTTGTGGTCATGCAGGTGATCGAGTACTTGAGGGCCTTCCTCATGGGAAGAATCGGGTTGAGCCGGCACAATCTGCTTCTGATCGTATCGGGTGCATTCGGCGTCTTTTCGAAGCGCTGGGTCGTCGATGCCGGTGGATACTCCCATACGGTGGGAGAGGATATGGAGCTTGTCGTCAGGCTTCACCGTTATGTAAAGGAACAAAAAGCGGATAAAAAAATCGTCTATGTTCCCGATCCCGTTAGCTGGACGGAAGCGCCTGAATCATTGAAGTATTTGCGCCGTCAACGGAGCAGGTGGCATCGGGGCCTGTTTGAAAGCCTTTGGATCCATCGCCGTCTCCTCTTCAACCCGAAGTACGGTTCAATCGGGATGGTGTCCATGCCTTATTTTCTGATCATTGAATTCTTCGGCCCGGTCGTAGAATTGACGGGGTATGTCATCATGATCCTGTCCCTGTTTCTCGGCGGGGTTTATCTGGAATTCGCCATTCTCTTATTCTTGTTATCCATCCTTTATGGATCTGTATTGTCCATGGCGGCCGTCCTCCTGGAAGAATGGTCCGTCCGGAAGTACCCGAAAGCCTCCGATATCGGCCGGCTATTCGCCTATTCACTGACCGAGACGTTATGGTATCGTCCATTGACCGTTTTATGGCGATGTGAAGGGATTCTGGACGTGATCCGTAAAAAGAGGGGCTGGGGAGAAATGGCGAGAAAAGGAGTTTCGAAATGACAAAGCTTAAATCGTATTCATTTCTCTTGTTCATCATCAGCGTCGTGCTGATCGTTTCAGCCCCTTTTTGGCTGTGGCAGCTCAAGAAGGAGCAGGAATTGAATGTATTGATCATAGATAAAACGGTGCCGGATACGACGTACCGTGAGCATAAAGGGCTTATGTGGCTGTTGAATCAGCAGAAATATGTCCATTCAGGCGGGAAGCGGTATGATCTTCAAAAAGACTATATTGGATTTGTGCCGAAGAAGGACCAAACCTTCGATATTAAAAATATTCCTTCATCTACTAGCAAGTATGATGCGGTTTACATAGCCGATACGTACGGGGTGTATGAAGAAGAGTTCCATAATGAGAATGTTTCCGGTAAGCGGTCCTCAAAGCTTTACGGGGGCTTGACCGATCAGGATATGGAAGCCTTGAAAGATATGGCGATGACGGATGGAAAAACCTTGATCGCCGAGTTCAATTCCATGGCGCAGCCTACGGAAGAAGCAACACGGAAGAAATTCTACTCCCTGTTCAACCTGGAATGGTCCGGCTGGATCGGAAGGTATTTCCCTGAAATGCAAAATAGCGAAGTGCCGCAATGGGTGAGGGACAACTACGAGAAACAGTACGGAGAGGCCTACCGTTTCAAAGGGCCCGGCTATGTACTGGTGGACGAAAATGACCGGCTGGTGGTACTGGATCAGGATGACATCGGGAAGAAGGGTGTGGTCTTTTCTACCACTTCACAAGGAGAGGATTTCATCGGTGAAAAAATCGATGTCCCCTATTCGTACTGGTTTGACATGGTGGAAGCCGTCGACCCGGATGAAGTCATGGCGAACTATACACTATCCCTTTCAAATTGCGGAAAAGACACCATGAAAGCCCTGAATCTGCCGGTCACCTTTCCGGCGGTCGTCCACGGTGAGAACCGTCAATTCGACACGTACTATTTCAGCGGGGATTATGCGGATCAGCCCGATGTTCCCGACCTGTATCAAACCGTAGGATTCTCTTCATGGAGAAAATGGACGGAATCATCCAGTCCTGATAATACGTCTCAATTCTATTGGAAGGCGTATACCCCTATGATGAATGCGATCTTAGAGAACATTCAAAAGGGTGAAAACCGGAAGAAACCCGAAACCGTCCACATCACCGATGAAAACGGCCTGAAGTTCGCCGGGAAGACGGGAGAAGATTACATTCAGGTGAAGAAGGACGGGAAGTGGGAGGACCTCCTGATCAAAGGGGTCAATATGGGTATTGCCAGGCCCGGTTCATTCCCTGGTGAAACCGCGATTTCAAAAGCAGAATACCTGAGATGGTTCAAGCAAATCGGAGCCATGAATGCCAATGCGCTCCGGATTTACACCATCCACCCTCCCGAATTTTATGAAGCCTTTTACGAATACAATCAAATGGCGGATAAACCCCTGTATTTATTCCACGGGGTATGGGTGAATGAAGAAATTTTCTTAAGGTCGGAAGATGCCTTTGCGAAAGAAAATACCGATGAATTCTCTGCGGAAATCAAGAAGACCATCGACCTGGTCCATGGGAACGCTGAAATTCCTGAGAGGAAAGGTCATGCGTCCGGTTCCTACCCATACGATATCTCCCCTTATGTCCTGGGATGGATCTTTGGAGTGGAATGGGACCCAGAAGTAGTCCTTGCAACCAATGAAAAACATAAAGGACTCGAAGACTTCGAGGGTGAATACATTGAAACGGAGAATGCCGAGCCATTTGAAATCTGGCTGTCCGAGAGAATGAATGAAGGAATTAAGTATGAAACGGATACGTACCAGTGGCAAAGACCCGTCAGCTTCACCAATTGGGTCACGACGGATCTTTTGGACCATCCAAGCGAGCCCCTTGAAAAAGAAGACATGGTTTCGGTGGATCCGAATGTGATGAAGGCAACCGATAAACTAAAGACCGGTTTATTCGCTTCTTATCACATTTATCCGTACTATCCCGATTTCCTGAATTTTGAACCACAGTATGTAAACTATATCGATCATCGTGGAGAAAAGAATAACTATGCCGGCTATTTGAATGATATGAAGAAGGTGCACACCATGCCGGTACTGGTGGCGGAATTCGGTGTCCCGGGATCCCGCGGACTCGCTCACCGGAACGTCTACGGGATGGATCAGGGACAGCATTCGGAAAAAGAACAAGGGAAGATCGACGCAAGGTTATTCGAGGATATCACAGAGGAGAAAATGGCGGGTGGTATCGTCTTCTCCTGGCAGGATGAATGGTTCAAACGGACGTGGAATACGATGGACTATGACAATCCGGACCGCCGCCCGTTCTGGCAGAATGCCCAAGCCAATGAGCAGCAGTTCGGAATGCTGAGCTTTGATCCTGGTGAGAGCAAGTCCGACATGATCCATGTGGACGGAAGAGAAGAGGACTGGACCTTCAACGGGATCGAACCTGCTTTTAGTGAGGATGATCACAGACTGTATGTGACGAGCGATGAGCGGTATGTGTATGTGCGAATCGATACAGATGCCATTTCTGAAGAGAAAGATACGTATCTTCTATTCGATACGATCAAGAATCAGGGTCAATCCACGATTTTACAAGAAAACAGGGTTTCAACGGCTGGAGTCGATTTTGTCCTTCATATGAAGGGAACGAAGGAAGCCCGATTGATGGTCGACAGCTATTATGACATACATCACTATCAATATGGCCATGTCCTCCATATGATCGAAGAAGAGAAGTATGCGAAAGTGAAAAACAACGGGGAGTATCACCCGATTCGTTTGACGCTGAACAAATCCTTGGATGTAGAAGGGGAAAACATCCCGTTCCAGTCCTATGAGACGGGACTTCTTCAGTTCGGTACATCGAACCCGGAGGATAAAAAGTATGACTCTTTGACCGATATCAGTGTCGGCTCTTCGAAACAACGATACGAAATCCGGATTCCATGGCAGCTGCTCAATATAAAGGATCCCAGCCTGAAAGAGGCGATGGGGGATATCTGGTCCGGTAAAGGGCTTGAAAGCTCGACCACCCTGGAATCCATAAGGGTCGGATTGTATGAAAAGGACGGGGAGAAGGTGTTCTCTTATCCGTCCAGGACTCAAGAAGGGTTCATGAATCCGGAACAATTTTACCCGTATACCTGGAAGGCGTGGGACCAGCCCGCGTCCCATGAACGATTGAAGCAGTCGTACTACGAAATGAAAGAAGCTTATGAGAAAGAGGGGGAGTAAGAAATGGCAAGAATCTTAATTGCGGAGGATGAAGAGGTCCTCCGGATGTTGATGGTGGATACACTCGAAGACGAGGGACACGAGCTTGATGAAGCGGCAGACGGCCAGGAAGCCATCAATCAAATCATGGAGAATGACTATGACCTCATTCTCCTCGATTACATGATGCCTCTATACACAGGGCTTGAAGTGATTGAAAAAATAAGGAACTCACCCGAAAAGAGTACGGTGAAGATCATGATGGTGTCGGCAAAGAGTCAACAAGCGGATAAGGAACTTGTTTTGAAGTCGGGAGCCGATTATTTCATTGCCAAACCGTACAGTCCGGCAGAGCTCCTTCAGCGGATTGAGGACATATTGAATGAAGAGAATTAGAGAATTCTTTCAAACGAGCCTGCGCAATCAATTCATCGGTATGATGAGCGGCTTCATAGTCATCTTCTTCATAGGGGCTGCCTGCTTGTCCCTCTATGAACGCTCCGTTGCAAATGAGTACCAGGCTCAGAGGGATCAGCTGAATCAACAAGAAGACGTGGCTGAACAATTAGGCAGACACTTTCAAAAGGCTTTCTTCGATGCAAGAGGCTACATCGCATTCGGAAGGCAGGGCTTAAAAGAAAGTATTTTTAAGCAAGAGAAAAAAGTGGCTGCCTCGTTGAAGAGTTTGAAAGAACTGGCGACGGATCCAGAAGATCGACGCTTCCTTAAAGATGTTGAGGAATTTTCAGCTCTTTACTTCGGGGAAATGGTGCCGGGTGTCTTGAGTGATTTCGAAAATGGGGATATCGAAGCTGTGAAAAAGGCATCGGAGGAAGGGGCTACGGCTACCATCGAAACCTTTCAAACAGAGCTCAATACGTATGCGGACTCCATTGAACAAAGTAAGCGGGATGCTTACGATGAACTGAAACGGAAAGAGTCCTTCAGTCAAACGGCCTTTGTGATCTTCATCTTTCTGATCCTCCTTGTTTTGATGAGACTGATGCGGATGATGGCCAAACAAATCGGCCAGCCTCTTAATCAGGTGGCTTCCGCCGCAGAACAGATCGCTGAAAACGAAGCATACCAGAAGTGGAGCTTTGATCATAAACGCAAAGACGAAATCGGGAAGATGGCCCGTGCGTTTGAGAAGATGATCTACAAAATCCAGGAGAAGGAAGAGCACCTCTTAGCACAGAATGAAGAACTGCAAGCCCAGCAGGATGAACTGGAATCCCAGCAATCAGAGCTTGAACACTTGCTTACCATGACGAAGAATCGTGAGTCGCAGCTGGAACGAAGGAATGAATTCATTCATGGAATATCGAGCTCCCTTAACAAACAAGACGTATTGGAGAGCATCGTGATAAGCATGAGTCATGTGATGGGGGCTACCAGGGGCATGATTGTCCTTATGGATGATCAAAAGTCCAATGCATCGTTCGGAATCTCCCAAAATGGAGCGGCTCAGTTCTTGACCTACATTTATAATGGGATTCACCAGCGGTTATTCGATTCGAGGCAGCCTTTCTCGCTTAAACGGGAAATGACTCCTTCCGAGAAGGGATACCATGAAGAAACCCTTTATTCATATGATTTATTTTTACCTGTCCTTTCCGCCGATCAACAGGTGGAAGCAATCATGGTATTCAGCCGCTTCGGAAATGATTTTACCAAGCATGAATTCGATGAGTATACGAGCCTGGCAAAACAAATCTCCATCTCCTTGCAAAAGATTTATCTTTTTGAAGAATCCGAGACGAATCGCCACCTTACCCAGGATATCCTCAATAATATCCAAGAAGGGATTCAGCTCATCGATAAGAGTGGCAATAACTTATTGATCAATACGAAATTTTCGGCATTGATCCGGGGTGAGATCGGTGAACTTCAACAAGCCTGCTATCAAACGTGGAAGCAGGCCCTTATGGACCGGGTTGAAGATAAAGAGAAACTGGATGAGTATTATGAATCGATTGTGAAGGAAGGCAAGACAGGTAAACATCTTCTTACTTATCACCTGGTGGACAGTAAAGAGGTATTCCAGGTCTATTCTGAATCTCTCTATCAGGGAGGAGAGCAGATAGGGACGATCTTTGTGCACCGGAATATCACGAAAGAATTCGAAGTCGATCAAATGAAATCGGAATTTGTCAGCACCGTCAGCCACGAGCTGCGCACACCACTATCCAGTGTGCTTGGGTTTACGGAACTGATGCTGACAAAAGACTTGAAGCCTGAGAGAACGAAGAAATATTTAACGACGATCTACCAGGAAGCGAAGCGCCTGACATCTCTCATCAATGACTTCCTGGATGTCCAGCGCATGGAGTCCGGCCGGCAGACTTTCGAGAAAAAATACGAGGATGTCGTCCCGGTCATTCAACAGGTGATCGAAACCCAAAAGGTCAACGCACCCCATCACTCTTTCAATATCGCAAGGGAGACGGACTGTACGATCGTTCTCGGGGACAGGGACAAATTGTCCCAGGCGTTCACCAATCTGATCAGCAATGCCATCAAGTATTCTCCCGATGGAGGTACCATTACCGTCCATTTCCGCGAGGGAGAGGAAAGCATTCTCATCGACATCAGGGATGAAGGTCTCGGGATACCACAGGAGGCCATTCCAAATCTGTTCACCAAGTTCTATCGTGTCGACAATTCCGATAGAAGGAGAATCGGAGGTACCGGGTTGGGTCTGACGATCGTGAAGGAAATCATCGAAACCCACGACGGGGACATCACCGTTTCATCAGAAGAAGGGAAAGGGAGCGTGTTCACCATACGCCTGCCGATTGTGACCATCGAAACCTTCAAAGAGGATGAGCATAGTGGTGACGGGATGAATATCATCGTCATCGAAGACGATATCAATCTGGCATCCCTACTGAAAGCAGAGCTGTCCGACAGTGGCTTCAAGGTCCAGCACTCACCTTCCGGAAGCACGGCCTTGACCAAGATACGGGAAGAGAAACCCGATGCCATTGTCCTGGACATCATGCTCGAGGGACCTATGTCGGGATGGGACGTTCTTGAAAAAATGAAATCAGACCAACATCTTGCGCATATTCCCATCATCATTTCTTCCGCATTGGATGAAAAAGAAAAAGGACTCACCCTCGGAGCGAATGATTACTTGGTCAAACCTTATCACCCGAGCAGACTGTCCAAAACGATTTTACATCTGTTGTTGAAAAAAGGGTTGAACGGTGAGATTTTAGTGCCGGTTGAGGAAACGCGAATAGAATAAAATCCAAAAAAACCCCCTCACGGTCGATTCCGTGAGGGGGTTTTGTACGTCTTACTTATTATTCATATCGTTACGAGTGATGATGCGGTCGATCAATCCATATTCAAGCGCTCTTTCAGCTGTCATGAAGTTATCGCGATCCGTATCTTTAGAAATCACTTCAAGAGGTTGACCCGTGCGATCAGCCAGGATTTGATTCAATTTCTCACGAAGGAATAGAATACGCTTCGCAGCGATTTCGATTTCCGTCGCCTGACCTTGAGCTCCGCCAAGTGGCTGGTGAATCATCACTTCAGCATTTGGAAGGGCTAAGCGCTTGCCTTTTGCACCTGCTGCAAGAAGGAACGCACCCATTGAAGCCGCCATACCGATACAGATCGTCTGTACGTCAGGCTTGATGTATTGAATTGTATCGTAGATTGCCATCCCTGCCGTGATGCTTCCGCCAGGAGAATTTATGTAGATTGAGATATCCTTCTCCGGGTTTTCAGATTCAAGGAAAAGAAGCTGTGCTACAATGGAGTTCGCCACATTGTCGTCAATGCCGCTTCCAAGCATGATGACACGGTCTTTCAATAAACGTGAATAAATGTCATACGCACGTTCACCGCGGTTTGTTTGTTCAATAACTGTAGGAATTAAATTCATCCTCGTTCCTCCTTAGAAATCTTTTATTTTTGTAGAGTTACTTATTCACTTTGTATTGTTATCATACACCCATGGTCAATAAAGGTCAAACTAAACGCTTCCTTTATTACCCTGTATATAAATCCTTTCTACATGATACCCATTCATTCCTTTTTTAAACGGGGTGTATGGGGAAGTTTGTTGTTTAAGTAGGTAGATGTCTGTGAACATTTTTTCTGTTTAGGGGTAAATAAACCTGAACTAAGTTTATAGTGAATCGTAGACCGTTCCTTTCCGCTGCAGGCACTTGCTTTCCGCGGGGAGGGAGTCGAGCCTCCTCGGGCTTGCGCCCTGTGGGGTCTCGACCTTCCCTCTATTTCCCGCAGGAGTCAAGTGCCTTCCGCTGCAATCCACTCTGTGGTTCTTTAGAAGGACAGAGAATGAGTAACAGCAAATCCCCACTACACTTTTAAAAGATATTAATGGGGTAGCTAAAAAAGACATATACAATAATATCTATTGCAAACAAGCAATATCTGGCTTATAATATATATTCGTGACGGTTATTTATTTCATGCCCTCGTGGTGCAACGGATAGCACGTAAGATTCCGGTTCTTAAAATGGGGGTTCGATTCCCTCCGAGGGCGTACTTGAAAGAGAGATATGAAGGTGTTTCTACAAGTTTTTAATTTGTGGAAGCATCTTTTTTTGTTCCTGAGATTAAGGGTGTTTTAGTATAGTGTATAATCATATAATATACCTATTTTGAAGAAGTGCCGGATCAGTTTTGAATCATATACATAAAAGACTTATGTGTTGAGGTTTATTGGTTTTGCAAGAAGCTGTTTCGCCCTGCACCAGAAGAATTTGAGAAGAGGAAACTCGTTGATATAGCAAAGAAGAACAAATCTTAAACCGGGATGGTGGCTTCGTATGAAAGATTTTATAGCTTTTGACTTTGAAACGGCTAATCGTGCAAGACACAGTATATGCTCAGTCGGAATGGTGTTTGTAGAAAATGGTGAAATTGTTGAGTCCATTTACCAATTAATCGATCCAGAAGAGGATTTTGATAGGTTTAATATCAGAATACATGGAATTACACCACAAGATGTTGAAGGTGCGATGACGTTCGATGCTTTCTATCATTCTATCAAGGACAAAATAGAGAATAAGTTGATGATTGCTCATAATCTCTCCTTCGATGGATACGCTTTAAGGGATAATTTAGCTCGTTATGAAATGACGCCCGTATACAACCAATTTCTCTGCACATATCAAATGTCCAGAAAAATGGTGAAGGGCCTTCCTGCCTATCAGCTTTCATCTATTTGTACTTATTTTGGAATCGAATTAGATCATCACCATCATGCTGCAGCTGATGCTAAAGCATGCGCTCAAATCATGCTAAAGCTAGCAGAAGAGTACCAGATTACAGACTTTGATACTCTCTACAATAAGACTCGGATTAAACCGGGAGAAATATCCGAGGGCATCTATCGCTCTTCACTAGTAAGTAAATCTGCTAAATAACTCAACTTTCCAAGAACCTTTGTCTTATAATGATATTCAATTATGGCATCCACCAGGGTGCTTTTTCACTATCAGCTTTTTATTCCATTGAATATAAATTAAGAAAATGGTGTTCTAATGGATGGAGAACACCCACACCATGACAGTTGATTGTAGCGAGCACATGGAGCGGAAATCAACTACCACATTCTCAGTAAAGTCTGAAGAAAAGAATCATATATATAGTACAAACCCACCAACTACCAACGAATTCCCATTAACGAACAACCGATTTTATTGTAGAATAAGTAAATGGGAGGTTAGTAATCATGAATTTGAAAGCAGGTCTTTTTCAACATCAACAACTGAAGCTTCAAATGACGCAGCAACTTTCTCAAGCCATCACCATCCTCCAATATTCTACGATGGAACTGAATGCTTATCTGGAAGCTAAGCAATTAGAGAATCCCCTTATCCAATTAGAACCGCCAAAGCCAGATCCCCTCCATCAACGAGAACCTTATACGTACAAACGACATGCCGGCAGTCATGAAAATACGGTGGATTGGTATGAATATGTGTCCGTGCCGAAGAGAACGCTTACGGATGCGTTATCTGTTCAATTAAATTTGAAATCGCTTACTTCCTTTGATCGAAAGGTAATGGAAGAATTAATATATAGCCTGGATGACAATGGGTATTTAAGGGTGGACGAAGAATCCTTCCTTCAGACACATGGTCTGGAGATGGCTCAACTTGATCACTATATTACTAGATTGCAGGAATTAGAACCGGCCGGGATAGGAGCAAGGAGTCTGCAGGAGTGTATTTCCCTTCAGCTCGAGAGGAAGGCGGATGTTCCCTCTCTGGTTTCCATGATTGTTGACAGCCATTTTCAAGCTTTTGCCGAGAAGAAGTGGAAGGCGATCGCCAAGGATCTTGGGGTTGAGCTGAGAGACATCCAGCATGCGGCTGATTTCATCCGGCATTGCAATCCAAGGCCAGGCTCGAAATATTCTCAGCAAATCGCTGAATACATTATTCCTGAGCTGGTCGTGAATGTGATCGACGGGAATAACGTGGCCGTGTCGCTGTATGATGGTACAACCGTTAACGTCACATATAATGAAGAGTATACAGATTTCTTGAAGCATCACCCCGATAAGGAAGTCCAGTCCTATCTCCAGGAAAAAGAGCAGGACTTCCAGTGGCTATTGCAAAGCTTGCGGCAGCGAAAACAAACGATCCTCAAAGTGGGGAAGATGCTCGTTGAAAAGCAGAAGGCCTTCTTTCAGAAAGGTCCATCGGCGATCCAGCCTTTGACGTTAAAGCAGGTGGCCGATGAAATCGATGTTCATGAATCCACCATCAGCCGTGCCGTAAAGGGGAAATATATGCAGACGCCGTATGGGATCTTCGAGTTGAAGTATTTCTTCACTTCGGCGATTAAATCAGTACGTCTCGAGGATTCCGAAGCGGCCTCGGCCCGGACGGTTAAGAATGAGCTCCAAAAGCTGATTGATGAAGAAGACAAGAAAAAGCCGTTATCAGACCAGAAGATTGTCAATCTCTTATTGGATAAAGGGTATGATGTTTCGAGAAGGACCATCGCCAAATACCGGGATCAAATGGGCATTACTTCTTCGACGATGAGGAAGAGGTATGAATAGGAAGGTTTCGGTCGGTGCCTGGCACTGAGAGTGAGTTTGGTGCCAGGCACCAGGTGGTGAAGAATGCCTGGCACCGGACCGGCCAATCCAACATAGTATAAAGTGAGGTACGTACATGAATTTTGTTACATTCTACACACGCACACAATGCGGCCTTTGCGAAGACGCAAAAATGACTTTAAAGCTCTTACGGGATGAACTGGGATTCGAGATAAACGAGATCGACATTGATGAAAGTGATGACCTGACCGAGCGTTTCGGACTCATGATCCCTGTCGTGGAACTGGACGGGGAGATCCTTCAGTATGGGCAGATTGATTATTTTACGCTCAGCAAGCGTTTACATGAAAAAACCCGATAGTTTCTAGTTGAATTACGATTCATACCCTGATAAAATGAATCTTGAAAGCAGGGATGAATTTTTTTTGGAGGTAGTGGGACATAATATGTCTATGTGGGACCGAATGAGTCCAATACATCCACGCACTTCATTTGAAGGAGCTTTTATCTATGGAATCTTTAATTGACATACAAAAGCGATTATTACCTGACCTGCTTGAAGTTATGCAAAAAAGGCATCAAATTCTTCGTTCCATCCGGTTCATGCAGCCTGTCGGACGCAGGAGTCTCGCCCAGAATATGGGGCTGACAGAACGTGTTCTGAGAAGCGAAGTGGAGTTCCTGAATAATCAAGATCTCATTGATATCAAAACCTCTGGCATGATCATGACGGAGGAAGGCATTCAGCTGTTAGAAAACCTTGAAAGCATGATGAGAGAGATTTCAGGAATCAACGTAATGGAACAGGAATTAAAATCTTTACTGAATCTTAATGAAATTGTAATCGTTCCTGGGAATAGTGATGAGTCACCTTGGGTAAAAGAAGAATTAGGGCGTGCATCAGCTGCAAGTATGAAACGCCGGCTTAAGGGACATACTATCATCGCTGTGACTGGAGGTTCGACGATGGCAGCCGTAGCTGAAAGGCTGACACCCGATTTCTCTGACGATACCTTGTTTGTTCCTGCACGGGGTGGAATCGGGGAAGACGTTAAAAACCAGGCCAACACCATATGTGCCAAGATGGCAGAACATACCGGAACGAGGCATCGTGTTTTATATGTCCCGGATCAGGTTAGTAAAGAAGTATACAAATCCTTCTTGACAGAACCGATGATCAAAGAAGTACTGAATTTGATCAAATCGGCTAACATGGTTCTCCATGGAATTGGGGATGCTATCACAATGGCTGAAAGACGAAAGACCACGGAATCGGATTTCGAGAAGATCACCGGGGGTCATGCCGTCGGGGAGGCATTTGGTTATTATTTTAACGAAGCGGGTGAAGTGGTACATAAGGTGCCAACGATCGGCCTGCAATTGGAAGATTTAAGTCACATTGAGAATGTCATCGCCGTCGCTGGCGGCAGCTCGAAGGCGAAAGCGATTCGGGCGTACATGAAGAGTGCTCCGCATAAAACCGTGCTTATCACGGATGAAGGAGCAGCGAGAGAGCTTTTAAAAGGGTAAGCCCTTTTGAAATATAAAAAAATCATCCTTAACTATCTAAAGGAGGAAATTATTCATGGCAACAAAAATTGGTATTAACGGATTTGGACGTATCGGACGTAATGTATTCCGTGCAGCACTTAAAAATAACGACGTAGAGGTAGTAGCAGTTAATGACTTAACTGATGCAAACATGCTTGCTCACCTTTTACAATATGATACAGTTCACGGAACTCTTCAAGAGAAAGTAACTGTTGACGGTGACTACCTTGTAGTTGGCGGTAAGAAAGTAAAAGTATTGGCTGAGCGCGATCCTGCTCAACTTGGTTGGGGAGATCTTGGTGTAGATATCGTTGTTGAATCTACTGGACGCTTCACAAAGCGTGCTGACGCAGCGAAACACATCGAAGCCGGTGCGAAGAAAGTCATCATCTCTGCTCCTGCATCTGATGAAGACATCACAGTGGTTATGGGTGTTAACGAAGACAAATATGACGCGGCCAGCCACGACGTTATCTCTAACGCATCTTGTACAACGAACTGCTTAGCGCCATTCGCGAAAGTTCTTAACGACAAATTCGGTATCAAGCGTGGAATGATGACAACGATCCACTCTTACACAAACGACCAACAAATCTTAGACTTACCACATAAAGATTACCGTCGTGCACGTGCAGCTGCTGAGAATATGATTCCAACAACTACAGGTGCTGCGAAGGCTGTATCTCTTGTTCTTCCTGAGCTTAAAGGGAAATTGAACGGTGGAGCGGTTCGTGTTCCAACTCCTAACGTTTCTCTAGTAGACCTAGTTGCTGAACTTGATAAGAACGTAACAGCTGAAGATGTAAATGCGGCTCTTAAAGAAGCTGCTGAAGGCGATCTTAAAGGAATCCTTGCTTACAGCGAAGAGCCTTTAGTATCAACTGACTACAACGGAAGCCCGGCTTCTTCTACAATCGATGCACTTTCTACAATGGTTCTTGAAGACAACATGGTTAAAGTCATCTCTTGGTATGATAACGAGAGCGGATATTCTAACCGTGTAGTAGATCTAGCTGGTTACATCGCTTCTAAAGGACTTTAATTTATAAAGTTTCGTAAATTGACATCATTAGCATGGTGATTGATGGATAAATTTTGTCCCACCATCTATAATGAAGATGTGATGAAGGGGAGCGGGGAAGATTCCCCTCTCCCTTTTCTTATTGGTATTTCTATTATTTTGAAGAAGATGTAGAAATTGAGAACTAAAGGAGGCCTTTACGATGAACAAACAGTCGATCAAAGATGTCGATGTAAAAGGGAAACGCGTATTTTGCCGTGTAGACTTCAACGTACCGATGTCTGAAGGCAAGATTACCGATGAAACCCGTATTCAAGCTGCACTTCCTACTATTAAGTATTTAGTGGAAGGCGGAGCAAAAGTCATTCTGGCCAGTCACTTAGGCCGTCCTAAAGGTGAAGTGGTGGAAGAGCTGCGCTTAACTCCAGTGGCTGAAAGACTTTCCGAGCTTCTTGGAAAAGATGTAGCCAAAGCCGATGAAGCATATGGTGACGCTGTTCAATCCAAGATCAGTGACATGTCTGAAGGCGATGTCCTTGTACTGGAAAACGTTCGCTTCTACCCTGGTGAAACTAAGAATGACCCTGAGCTTGGGAAAGAATTTGCAGCGTTAGCTGACCTTTACGTGAACGATGCATTCGGTGCTGCTCACCGTGCGCATGCTTCTACTGAAGGAGTGGCGAAGCACCTTCCGGCTGTTGCAGGTCTTCTGATGGAGAAAGAGCTTGACGTATTAGGAAAAGCCCTATCCAATCCTGAACGACCATTCACAGCGATCGTCGGTGGAGCGAAAGTAAAAGACAAAATTGGTGTCATCGACAACCTGTTAGATAAAGTGGACAACCTGATCATTGGCGGAGGACTTGCTTACACATTTGTGAAAGCCCAAGGTCATGAGGTAGGGAATTCCCTTCTTGAAGAAGATAAAATTGATTTAGCGAAGCAATTCATGAAAAAAGCAGAGGATAAAGGCGTTAAATTCCTTATGCCTGTTGATGTAGTCGTTGCTGATGACTTCTCAAATGATGCAAATACAAAGGAAGTGGATATCGATTCGATTCCTTCTGATTGGGAAGCACTTGATATCGGACCAAAGACGAGAGCTTTATTCCAGGATACAATCAAAGATTCTAAGCTTGTGATCTGGAACGGACCGATGGGTGTATTCGAATTAGAAACATTTGCAAACGGAACGAAAGCCGTAGCGGAGGCGTTGGCCGATGCAACAGATACATATTCTGTTATCGGTGGCGGTGACTCTGCAGCAGCCGTGGAAAAGTTCGGCTATGCTGATAAGATGAGTCATATTTCTACAGGTGGTGGAGCATCACTCGAGTTCATGGAAGGAAAGGAACTTCCAGGAGTCGTAGCTCTTAACGATAAATAATCGCTTCATCAAAGACCAACAATTTTGCTGAAACGATTTGATAAACAGAAAGGATGAGTACAATGCGTAAACCGATTATTGCAGGTAACTGGAAAATGAACAAAACGCTTGGAGAAGCTAAATCCTTTACTGAAGAAGTGAAAGGACTAGTGCCTGATCAAGAAGTAGTGGATTCTGTCATTTGTTCACCAGCCCTATTTTTAGAAAGCCTGGTGAATTTGACAAAAGAGTCTAAAGTGGCTGTAGGTGCTCAAAACATGCACTTTGAAGAAAATGGAGCATTCACAGGAGAAGTAAGTCCTGTAGCCCTTTCTGATTTAGGTGTACAATATGTCATCCTTGGACACTCAGAGCGTCGTGAAATGTTCAATGAAACAGACGAGTCAGTGAACAAGAAGACTCTTGCTGCCTTCAAACATGGATTAACACCGATTGTTTGTGTAGGGGAAACCCTTGAACAACGCGAAAACAACGAAACAAAGGAACTTGTCGGAACTCAAGTGAAAAAAGCTCTTGCAGGACTTTCTGAAGATCAAGTGAAACAAACGGTCATTGCTTATGAACCAATCTGGGCAATCGGTACAGGTAAATCTTCTACAGCGGAAGACGCGAACGAAGTATGTGCCCACATCCGCCAAGTGGTTGCAGGAGAATTCTCTGAAACAGCTGCAGACGCCGTGCGCATTCAATACGGCGGTAGTGTGAAACCGGCTAACATCAAAGAATACATGGCTCAATCAGATATCGATGGTGCACTTGTAGGTGGAGCAAGCCTTGAACCACAAAGCTTCCTTCAATTGTTAGAAGGTGCAAGTAACAATGAGTAAATCACCCGTTGCATTAATCATCTTAGATGGTTTTGCTTGCCGTGACACAAAAGAAGGGAATGCTGTTGCACAAGCGAAGAAGCCGAACTTTGATCGCCTGTGGAACCAGTACCCTCACAATCAATTGACAGCCAGTGGCGAAGCCGTAGGACTCCCTGAAGGTCAGATGGGGAACTCTGAAGTGGGTCACTTGAATATCGGTGCAGGACGTATCGTGTACCAAAGCCTTACCCGTGTGAACCTGGCCATCCGTGAAGGGGAATTCGAACAGAATACCACGTTCTTGGATGCCATCAACCATGCGAAGGAAAAAGGCACGAATCTTCATATCTTCGGACTGCTTTCGGATGGCGGAGTGCACAGCCATATCGAGCATCTGTATGCCCTTCTTGGTTTAGCGGCCAAAGAAGGAATGAAAGATGTGTATGTCCATGCCTTCCTTGACGGTCGAGACGTCGGCCCTCAAACAGCGAAGAAGTATATTGAAGACGCTGAAGCGAAAATGAAAGAAATCGGCGTAGGACAATTCGCGACGATTTCAGGTCGTTACTATTCAATGGACCGCGATAAGCGATGGGAACGGGTTGAGAAATCCTACCGCGCCATGGTATATGGTGAAGGCCCAAGCTATCAGGACCCAATCGAACTGGTTAACGATTCGTACGAGAATGGAATTTACGACGAATTCGTGATTCCATCTGTTATCACAAAAGAAAACGGAGAGCCGGTAGCAACGATCAAAGACGAAGATGCAGTCATTTTCTACAACTTCCGTCCGGACCGTGCCATCCAAATCTCGAATACATTTGCCAACGCAGATTTCCGTTCCTTCGAGCGCGGAGACAAATTCCCGAAAGACCTTCACTTTGTCTGCCTGACTCGATTCAGTGAAACTGTTGATGGATTTGTGGCGTTCAAGCCGACAAACCTGGATAACACACTTGGGGAGGTCCTTTCTCAAAACGGACTGAAGCAACTGCGCATTGCGGAAACCGAGAAATATCCTCATGTCACCTTCTTTATGAGTGGCGGGCGTGAAGATGAATTCCCAGGTGAAAAACGGATCCTGATCGATTCTCCTAAAGTGGCAACGTATGACTTGCAGCCTGAAATGAGTGCGTATGAAGTCACGGACGCACTACTTGAAGAGATTCGTGAAGATCGTCAGGATGCGATCATCCTGAACTTTGCAAACCCTGATATGGTCGGTCACTCAGGCATGCTTGAGCCGACGATCAAAGCAATCGAAACAGTGGACGAGTGTCTAGGAAAGATCATTGACCTCATCACGGAAAAAGGCGGTACAGCCATCATCACAGCAGACCACGGGAATGCCGATGAAGTGCTGACCGAAGAAGGCAAGCCAATGACCGCCCACACGACGAACCCGGTTCCTGTCATCGTGACAAAGGAAGGCGTGGAGCTTCGTGACGGAGGGATCCTTGGAGATCTTGCCCCGACCATGTTAGATCTATTGAATGTCAATCAACCAGACGAAATGACTGGAAAATCATTAATTAAAAAATAAGGAGAGATTCTAAATGCCATTTATCACAGACGTATACGCACGCGAAGTATTGGATTCACGCGGTAACCCAACAATCGAAGTAGAAGTTTACACACAATCAGGTGCTTTCGGGCGCGCGCTAGTTCCATCTGGAGCTTCGACTGGTGAATACGAAGCAGTTGAACTTCGTGACGGAGAAAAAGACCGCTACCTTGGTAAAGGGGTACAAAAAGCAGTCGATAACGTAAACAACGAGATCGCAGAAGAAATCATCGGTTACGACGTTACTGAACAAGTAGCAATCGACCAGGCGATGATCGCTCTTGACGGTACAGAAAACAAAGGTAAATTAGGTGCCAACGCAATCCTTGGTGTATCCATGGCCGTTGCACGCGCAGCAGCTGACTTCTTCGGAGTGGAATTATACCAATACCTTGGTGGATTCAACGCGAAGCAGCTTCCAGTCCCAATGATGAACATCGTAAACGGTGGAGAGCACGCTGACAACAACGTGGACATCCAGGAATTCATGGTTATGCCTGTAGGAGCTCCTACATTCAAGGAAGGTCTTCGCATGGGTGCTGAAATCTTCCACAGCCTGAAATCAGTTCTTAAATCTAAAGGCTACAACACAGCTGTAGGTGACGAAGGTGGATTCGCTCCAAACCTTAAGTCAAATGAAGAAGCCCTTTCTACCATCATCGAAGCAATCGAAAAAGCAGGCTACAAGCCAGGAGAAGAAGTTCTTCTTGCAATGGACGTAGCAGCTTCTGAAATCTACAACAAAGAAGACGGTAAATATCATCTTTCTGGAGAAGGCGTTGTTCGTACTTCAGCAGAAATGGTTGATTGGTACGAAGAAATGTGCAACAAATACCCAATCATCTCTATCGAAGACGGTCTTGACGAAAACGACTGGGATGGTTTCAAACTACTGACTGACCGCATCGGTAACAAGGTTCAATTAGTAGGGGATGATTTATTCGTTACAAACACGACTAAGCTTTCTCAAGGTATCGAGCAAGGTATCGGTAACTCGATCCTGATCAAAGTGAACCAAATCGGTACACTGACTGAAACATTCGACGCAATCGAAATGGCGAAACGTGCCGGTTACACAGCCGTCATCTCTCACCGTTCTGGTGAAACGGAAGACAGCACAATCGCTGACATCGCTGTTGCAACAAATGCTGGTCAAATCAAGACAGGTGCTCCATCACGTACAGACCGCGTAGCGAAATACAACCAACTACTTCGCATCGAAGATCAATTGGCTCACACAGCTCAATATCTTGGAGCAAAAACGTTCTATAACGTTAATCGCTAATAGCGATTGAAGAGAGGCAGCCCCGTCTTTGGACGGGGCTGTTTTTTGGTAAATCATAACCGGTACCAACTCTTTACACAATTCAAACAATATTACCTTGTCCCCTTCATCTTTCCTATGGTAAAATGGTAATAATGTTATGTTCGTATCAGGAGGTGGGACTCATGCACACTATACTCGTCACTTTACTTATCATTGTATCAATCGCACTTATCGCCATTGTATTGCTTCAATCAGGTAAAAGTGCTGGACTTTCAGGGGCCATCTCTGGTGGTGCAGAACAACTTTTCGGAAAACAAAAAGCGCGTGGTATTGACTTAGTACTGCACAGAATCACAATCGTATTATCGGTACTATTCTTCGTACTAACCATTGCCATCGTAGCTATCTAATACGGACAAAAACCTGATCATTAAAGTAGACTAACCTAAATTAAT
>NZ_NTUP01000015.1 GCF_002561455.1 Bacillus sp. AFS015802
TACGACTAGGTCAGTCTAGCAGAGCGGGTTTTATTAAATAATGAAAGCTATTGCTGATTCACTTCATTCACGATGGAAGACAGATCGGATTTGAATTGTTGAAGTTGTGCCCGTTGTGTATCCGAAGCCACTTCAAGTGCATTTTCAATTTGTTGATAGGCCTCATTCACTTCGTTCTTAAGATGTGCCAGTTGAGAACCATAGCTTGCTCCGTCGAGTACTAGCTCATTGATGGTATTCTGTACTTCCGTCACACTTTGTTCAGCAGCTTGAAACGCTTGTTGTTTATTTTTATGGTAGGGCATGGATGATCTCTCCTTATTCAGAAATTAGCTTTTTTAGTATGTCCAAAGAAGGGGAATTCCATGCAAGTGAATAAACTTTTCATCTATATAGCATTCTAAAGAACAGGAGGGATGACACATGAACAAAAACGATGGCAAAGATATGCGTAAAAACGCTCCAAAGCAATCAGGACAGCCGGAGCCTCTAAGTGGATCACATAAGGTTAAGAACCGCAACCATACTCGACAAAAAAACAATAGTCATCACGATATGTAAGATGTAAATGAGGGAGTGCAGGCGTCTATAAGCCTGCACTCCCTTTCAGTCTGTATCTTACATTGTCTGCAATGCTTGGATGATTTCCATTTGTTCTTTCGTAGACACAGTCCGCAAATCGAAGAGGACGACCCCATCTTGAATCCTTGTAAGAATAGAAGGGCTTCCCTTTCTAAGCTTCTCATGTATTTCCTGTGGGGAAATACCATCATGGATGACAGAAACGGTGTATGTGTCCAGCTCAACTTCCGGCATCGTCCCTCCTCCAATTTGACTCTTTCCTTCTAAAATCTCTGATCTGTACCCCTTTTGCAGGGAGTGGATATCCTCTGCGAACTGACGGGACTGATGCAGGATTGCTTCTTTGGAACGGGTGATGGATTCAATGGTTGGATTTTTAACCTGTTCCTCCCCCTTGATATATTGTAGGAGAGTCATCTCCAGCGCTGCCAGTGTCATTTTGTCGACACGGAGTACGCGTGCAAGCTGATGTTTTTTTAACTGATCGATCCATCGCTTCTTTCCTGCAATGATTCCTGCCTGGGGTCCCCCTAATAATTTGTCACCACTGAAGGAGACGAGGTCCACCCCTCTTTCTAAGACTTCTTTGACAATGGGCTCATTTCCGATCCCAGCCCGGGTGAAGTCGTAAAAGGCACCACTTCCTAAATCTTCGTAATAAAGGATACCGGAATGCAATTGAGATAATTCAACCAGTTCATCGGTAGAAACGGAAGCTGTAAATCCTTTTATGATGAAATTGCTTTGATGAACCTTCATGATCATGCTGGTTTCTTCGTTCATCGCCTCTTCATAATCCCTTATATGGGTCTTGTTCGTTGTACCCACTTCATGGAGGAGAGCCCCGCTTTCTTCCATGATGGAAGAAATCCGAAATGACCCGCCGATCTCCACCAGTTCCCCCCGGGAGACGATCACTTCTTTTTGCCTGGCAAGTGCAGAGAGGATAAGAAAGACGGCTGCAGCATTATTATTCACAACCATGGCCGCCTCCGCTCCTGTCAACTCACAGATGAACTTCTCGGCATGACTGTGCCTCGAGCCCCTGACACCCTCATCAATGTCATATTCCAGATTACTGAATTGACAAGAAACCTCAATGACATGGTTTATCGCTTCCTGACCTAAGCGTGCCCGTCCTAAGTTGGTATGTAAGATGGTACCTGTGGCATTTATGATTCTTCGGAGTGACGGGAAATATGATTCGTGTACCATGGCTTCTGCCCGGGCCAGCACCTCTTCGAGAAATGCTTCGGATGAGGGATGAGGTCCCTTCCACTCATCATTCAAAATGGAGATCCGACAAAATGATATCGCTTTTTTTAAGAGGTCCGTCCCTATTTCAGTCGAAATCTCGTGATGACGGAGGAAAGTATGGAATTTTGTGGTTTGCTGGATTTCATGAATGGGTGGTATGTGTCTGACGAGATGTTTCATTTTGTTCCCCCTGTCTTCTTTTTACCCATTATAACACCCTCACCATTTATTTTAGAACGAATACAATATGTAAAAGACGTAGTTGGGGGTCAGGTGTAAATGAGTAAGGATAAGGAGGATTTCTATTTAGAGAACTGGGAGGAAAGTATGAAGGATTGGTTATTGGATCCAGCTACGGTTCAATTGGATGAACAGGAATTTCGTGTCGACTTCCTTGATACGACTGAATCGTTCATAGTGGAGATCGAGACAGAGAATATTTGTCCCGAGGAATTGATTATTAAGAAAAAGGATACTCAATTATTGATATCAATCATGCTGAAAGACGAAAGTAAACTCAGAAAACGGTCCATTTGTTTTCCTTTTTGTTTAAAGCAACGATCCATCACTTATTCCATTGAGCATCATACAATCGAGATCAATGTTCCTAAAAAGGAATGTTCCACCCCCTCATCCTTCGTGATTCGGGTTCAGGGATTGTCGTGTGAATAATTTTCATAATCAAACCAAGGTCTTTAGCATGCTAAAGACCTTTTTCCCTGGTTTACAGGGATTCGATGATTGAAATAATCCGGTTGATTTCAGGAAAAACACCTGTATCGAGCTTGGAATAAATCTTTTCTTCCCCTACAGTAATCTCGAAGGCGCCTCCAGAGGACGGTACTAACGTCAATTCCTCCAAGTTGGACCTGAAGTGATTGAATAACTGTTCCGCGAAACTCGCGGCTTTAGGTGCATAGTTTCACATCATGCAGAATTCTATTGTCATTTTTACTTTGTTCATCAACATCTTCCCCCTTCCATCCTGAAAGTGTTTTGATCGTATGATTTCATTCTATATTACAGTAAATACATGTGCAAATATACATTTCTTTCTTCAATCCAATCATCTCTATACTTCTCTTTTGCTCAATTGTATTTTCATCCTGTACAATGGGATTATTCATACATAAAGAGGTGAACTGAATGAGCAAGGAAGAAATAATCCGGTTAACAGAACTTTCTTCAAAGGCTGGCTGAGGCTGCAAAATTAGTCCTAGTGACTTGACGCAAGTTTTGCGTCAGCTACCTCCTCAACCATTTACGAAAGATTTATTAGTAGGGAACGAATCGTCAGACGACGGTGGCATCTTTCAACTGACAGATGATCTTGCCATGGTGCAAACGGTAGATTACTTCACACCTATTGTAGACGATCCTTACCAATTCGGCCAAATTGCCGCAGCGAATGCGCTAAGTGACGTGTATGCTATGGGTGGAACGCCGAAAACGGTCTTAAACATTGTAGGCTTCCCCATTAAAAAGCTGGGAAGCGAGATGCTCGCCGCCATTCTCAGAGGGGCACAAAGTAAAGTGATCGAAGCCGGTGCCGTGACAGTGGGTGGTCATTCCATCGACGATCAAGAGCCTAAATTCGGTCTGAGCGTGACAGGGATCGTGCATCCGGAAAAATATTGGACCAATACCGGGGCAAAGGAAGGAGACGTCATTGTCCTGACAAAGCCATTGGGTGTAGGGATCATGACAACAGGGATCAAGCGTCAGGTTGTGACCTCAGCCCAGGAAACGTCTGTTATCGAAGTAATGAGCATGTTGAATAAAGAGGCTGCAGAAGTACTGCAAGGGTTCCGTCCCAATGCCGTCACAGATGTGACCGGGTTCGGATTAATGGGGCATGCTTATGAAATGGCCAAAGGCAGTCACGTGTCAATCGAATTCTCCTACTCCTCTATCCCTTTGTTGGAAGGTACGAAAAAATTAGCAGATCTGGGAGTTATCCCAGGTGGAACGAAAGCGAACCATGCATGGCTTGAAGACAAAGTGTATTATGATTCGGGTCTTACACAGGAAGATCAATGGATTCTATGTGATGCCATTACATCAGGTGGTTTGCTCGTCAGCTTACCTGCGGCCCAAGGAGAAAGATTAATAGAAGAACTTAAACATCACCGGGTCCCCGCCGGAATCATTGGTCACGTTCATTCGAAACAAACTTGGTGTATCTCAGTGAAAAATTAAAAAAGCGGAGTCCCCTTGAGAGAAGTATTCGTCTCAAGGGGACTCCGTTTATTTTTCTTGGATCATCTTGAAGAATTGGCCGGTTATCTTTTTTGACAAAATCCTCACCTGGAAAGGGAACGGGTTTTCACTCCTAGAGAAAGAATTGAACCAAATCACTTTTTCATCCAAGGCAATGAAAGGAATATATGTTATCGAATTCTTTAGCTGGATCTTGGGAGATGATTGTAATTCTGTCCCGGACCGACAGAGGATGGTGACACTCTTAACCTCTGAAGCAACCTTTAATGCATTCATCATATCTTCGGAAATATCTTTTATATCATGGACATTCACGATGATCTTGCTTTTAGCGGCTTTAAAATCTTTTTCCAGCTTTTTATGGTCGTTGGATCTAACCCATTTCATCTTCTTTGTAGTGGTGGGAATAAGTGAAGCACCCGTTTCCTTATGCCCTTTCTGTTGAAGATGCGAGATCAATTGATGGATCGGTTTCGACGGATGTGTCTTTTCCTTGATGAACTGATCATTTCCAAGCAGAATAAACTTCCCTCTCGCACGAGTAATGGCTACATTGATCAGCCTCTCGCTCCCTTTTCGGGTAAGCAGCGTACCCGGCTTGCCGTGAGAAACCCCATCAACAAGATCAAATAATATCATATCATTCTCAGATCCTTGAAAGCCATGGACCGTGGCTGCATAGATGTCAGCTGAAGGATCTGAACTCTTTACCAATTCATCCAGTAAGAGATTATACCATTTGGCCTGGCTGCGATATGGAGTCACAATCCCGATAGAATGCAAGCCATCCTCCACTGCCAGGAGGGTCAATTGGATCGTGACTAAGCTGGATAACACATTCCATCTTGACCCTTTTTGGGTTTCTGCCCATTCAGTGCCTTCTTTCAGTGAAAACAGGACCGCTCCCCGAGAGGGAAAAGGGTGTTTATTCGTGATGCCCCTCCGAATGGTTTCGACTGAATGATGGTCCCCCACCCTTGAATGGTAAATATATTGATTCGTGAATGCCGAAATACTGGGGTGCATTCGTCTCTGTTCAGGAAGCAGCAAGAGCTGGGGGTGATCCCACCCTTTCTCGACGGCCCCTGCGACACCCGCTGAATGAAAGATGTCTTCTTTTAGCCACTTGGCAGCCAATGGATGAAAGGATGTTGAAATAGGTGGCAGTTGTTTGAAATCGCCACAAATGATGATCTTTTTTCCAAGGGAGGCAGCGAATGCTACTTGAGGGACATACGCCATGCTTGCCTCATCCACAATGACAAGATCGAATTCATCTTCATAAAAAAGTCGGTCGATGGCGGCTTTAGAAAGTGTGGTACCGATCACCTTTGCCTCCGATACCAGCTCCCCTTCCCTTCTCTTAAACGTTTCTTTAATTTTTTGATAATGGACTTCAAGCTGTGACAGTCTATCTGAGTCATATGCCGAATAGTTTTTAGATAATTTTTTTTTGAGTCTTTTTCTGTACTTTTCCACTTTCCCTTTTTCTTCGGATAGAGTTGGATCCTCTTTCTCCAGTAATTGAAGCACATTTAAATCCGTGACTCCTGCCCGATAGTTTTTCCTGCTTGCCCCGTACCTGATGACTTCTCCAGGCACCCAGCGATCGTGGCTGCTTAAGAAATGATGCATTTCTTCTATTAATACATCCACTGCTGCATTACTGTGGGAGAGAAGAAGCACCTTTTGCCCTTCTGAATAATGATAAGCCGCCACCCGGGCAAGCGTATAGGTTTTGCCTGTACCAGGTGGTCCCCACAGGTAGGTTACGGGATTATATTTGCTTCTGACATACGCTTCGTGCAAGGGAGTCTTATATTCCGTCATAGGATGCGTTTTATCCATGTCCGGGAACATCACCTTCTGAATGCGCCGTGTTTTTCCATGACGTTCCTTGGCTTCATCCAATCGCTCCATGAGCTTCTCAAGAATCTCCCATGGCTCATGAAGGATCTGACCAAATGAAAGAGTATCCCCGAGGAACTGATCGAATTCAAGTATGCATTCGCGATCCTCTGAACTGATCACCATCCCCGGAGTGGAGGATTGCTTTCGCTTAAACACGACGCTGCCCCCCTCAGGAAGCGTCGCAGGATAAGGAAGGGTAAACCAATAAATATAGGCACCTTCCCCCTTTCGGATGCATCTTCCTTCTTCTATTGAAATTCCAGTCGTCTCTCTTTTCTTCAGTTGCATGATTTCCATATCAAGAGCGGTTTTCCACTCTTCTATCATGTCTGTCATCTTCATAAATATCACCTTTGTCATACGATAAAAAATCAAGAACCTTATCATAACAATTAATGGGGTGAGTGTATATGGATATTGTCCGACTGGCAAAAAATGATTGATCATGCATAATTCATCGGAGTTGATGTTATAAAGCTTATTGTCAATATCCTGGATGAATGGTCCAAAATGTGCAAAAAAGAACCGATCCTTTCAATCGGTCCTTTTCCACATTATAATTCAGCTGTTAATTGACTCAATTGATCTGCGGAAATCGTTAAATGGGAAATGGCATTAGAAATTTCCTCCACGGCCAGGGAAATCTCTTTCATTTCTGTTTCGATTTGCTCACTTTGATTTTTGGAGAAATAGATGGAATCTACAATCTCCTGAAAGAACACGTGAGCTTTATTCGTAGAGTCCATCCCGCTCTTCGCAGTCTCTTCCACAGAAACAATGTAACCGGATATTTTATCGACCTGTAATTTAGTCCCGTTAATGAGACTGGATACATTCGTGACAGATTTTTTGGTCTGCTCGGAAAGCTTTCGCACTTCTTCTGCTACAATCGCAAATCCTTTCCCGTGTTCTCCTGCGCGGGCAGCTTCTATACTTGCATTGAGGGAAAGTAAATTCGTTTGCTCTGCAATGGTTTGTACAATTGACACGATATCGAATATTTGGTTGGAAATTTGCTGCAATTGATGAATCTCATGCAGCATTTCTCTCATGTCAGACAGAATTTTACTCATATGTTCTTTCTGAACACCCATCTTGTCTTTTCCCTCAACGGAGAAGTGACTTATTTTTTCTATTGATTGAGTCCCTTTTATCGATAATAAACTGACCTCACTCATTCTCGCGTTGATGGAATCCAAAGATGCCATTGACTCTTCCGATATGGCCGATAAACCTGTTGTGGCTTCACGTACATTTTCGTTCATCTTTTCTTTTAAACGTTGTGACTCAGCTCTTATACCATCGATTTCGTCTTCATACGCTTCTAAAACCAGTTGTTGCTCAAGATTTAAAATTTTTGTGAAGGCATTAATGACTTTATTATAATCATCCATATGCGTATAGTGTCTGAACATCACTTTGAAAATGGTGGTTTGCAGGTTCTGAAATGAAGCGATGTACCATTTGGTTGGAAGTCCGATATGTATATGCATCTTAGCGATTTTTCTTCGTTTTTCAATGAATGGCTGATCAATGATCCCATTGGTCATTTCAACGACATGAATGGATAACGTCTGCTTTAAGCGATCTATGGTGCTGTATTTCTCTATGATCCCCAATAACGTAGAGTTATGTTCAATTGGATTGTAGAAGCCATCAATGATTTCTTTAATGTTTTCCTTTATATAAGGTTTTGTTGCCGATAATACAGCCAAATCCTCTTTTGACAACTGAATCATATCCAATTGTTTTACGACATCCTGTGAAACGGCTATTCTTACTTCATTAGATTTTAATTCCAGCCTGTTATCAATCTCGTGTTTAGTTTTCTTTTTTAATAGTAGCATTTGTACCCCTCTTAGCATGAAGTTAGTATAATAATCCTTTTTTGGAAATCCCGCGTAAATAATATATCAAAAAAACACCCATATAAGTATGGGTGTTTAAAGGAAATTGTGACAATAGTAAGAAATTACATGGGCTTACCTTCTTCTTCCTCTTCCACAAACCGATCAGCATAATATAGTACATCTTCTACATATTGCTCGCTGTGATTGTATGCAAACACGGCTTGCTCGATCTTACCGTCAGCAGCTCCATTTCGCGCGAGATAGTTGGCGGCGCTGAAGATGGCATCGTCTATTTGAAAAGGGTCGGCTATTCCATCCCCGTTTGCATCCACCCCGTAACCTCCATATTTTTCAATGACGGCAGGATCCGTTTTTTGGTCCTCAGGGATGTTTCCCTTCCCCAGTCCTGAGCAACTTGGGTGAGACCAGCCGACAAAGGTACAGGGCATGAACTGCATGTGGCCCTCTGCCCCTGCCGGAGAGACGAGGGTCCTCATGCTAGAGAACTTCGTTTCAACCCGGTGGTGGGCAGCCAGCAGATACCACGGTACACCGTATCGGTCTTCTGCAGCTTTGTAGATGGGAATATACTCTGCTGGGATCTCTTCTTTTCCAAGTGATGAGAGGTCATATGAATGGCCACCATTATTGACAGCATAATATATCGCTAAAATGACGATGGGGATAAGGATTATTTTAAAAGGTGATGATCGCTTTTTCTTGCTAGGGCGTATTTTTCCAGCCGTTTTTTTTGTCATGGGAGTCGATCCTTTACAAGGTTATTAATGCTCCTTGTATTTTAATATGAGAATACCTTTGTGACAATGGATTATGTATAAATAAAAAAAGATGCTCCCTGCAGCGGTTTTTCAACTGCTGCAGGGGGCACCTATCCATCATCTATTTATTGTTAACAAACAAACGCTGCTCCAACGATAATTAAAAGGATGAACAGAACTACGATTAACGCAAATCCACCAGCGTAGCCACCGCCGTAGCCACCACCGCAGCCGTATCCATATCCAGGGTATCCATATCCATACATCATCAGTCACCTCCAGTTATCTTACTACGATATTAATGTATGTAGTGGACAAAAAGTAGGTTAATTAAAATCAGCAAACATTTCAGACTGTTATCCTGAAAAAAAGTTGGATGATGCATAAATCAAGGGTTCCAGACATGTGATGAAAAGAAAAAATGAGTAAAACGTCTAGATGAAAAGTCCGAATTATAAAATAAAGCACCTGGAAGCATCCAGGCGCTTTAAGTCATTTACATATGTTCTTTAGGTTCTTTCGTTTTCCTCGGCTTAGGTTTAATGTATAAGCCAAGCTCTTTTTTCTCCTGGTTCAGTGACTTATACAGAGAAATCATCATCAGTGCCATAATAACAGAGAACGGCAGTGCTGCGACAATCAAGGCGTTCTGTAAAGCCTGTAATCCACCGCTGTATAATAAAATCAATGCCACGGTAGACTGTGCAAGTCCCCACGTTAATTTCACATAATTTGGTGGAGTTAATGAACCGTAAGTCGTTTGCATCCCCAACACGAAAGTAGCAGAGTCAGCAGATGTAATGAAGAACGTTCCGATCAGCGTGATGGCAATGACAGAAAGAATGGTCGACCATTCAAATCCATTAAACACAGCAAACAGAACTTCTTCCGTTTTCAGATCCGATAGAGCTGCACCGGCCTGCTGGACTTCAATCGCGGATGTACCGAAGACAGCGAACCAAAAGAAGCTGACAAGGGCAGGTAACAGCAGGACCCCGATAAGGAATTCACGGATCGTTCTCCCTCTCGAGACGCGTGCAATGAAGATCCCGACAAATGGTGACCAGGAAATCCACCATGCCCAATAGAAGATGGTCCATCCATTGATCCATGAACGATGCTCTTCATTTAAAGGTGCAATCCTGAAGCTCATCGCGGCGATATTCTGAATATAAGCCCCGATGGTATCAGTGAACATATTAAGGATTAACAGAGTCGGTCCAATAAAGAACACCAATACTAGAAGCAAGATCGCCAGTACCATATTGGTATTGGATAAATACTTGATTCCTTTACTTAATCCGGACCAAGCAGAAATCATGAACAGAACCGTAACAATCCCGATGATGATGGACTGGACGGTGAAGTTATTTGGAATACCAAGCAGGTAAGAAAGTCCACCGTTAATCTGCGCTGCCCCGAATCCAAGGGTAGTCGCTACCCCTACCACTGTGGCGAATACAGCCAGGACGTCGATGATCGTTCCGAGTGGCCCATTTACCTTATCACCGAAGATCGGCTTCAATGTGGCTGAGATCAGGCCGGGCTCATCTTTACGGAATTTAAAGTAAGCAAGTGCTAAAGCAACGATCGCATAGATCCCCCATGCGTGGATACCCCAGTGAAAGAATGTATAACGCATCGATTCTTTAATCGCCTGGTCGGTTCCCCCTTCTGCCATAGGAGGCGTCATATAGTGAGACAGCGGCTCTGCTGCCCCCCAGAATACTAAACCTATTCCCATACCTGCACTAAATAACATGGCAAACCATGTTCCTTTTGTGTATTCAGGTTTTTCATCCGGTTTTCCTAATCGAATCGTTCCCATGGGACTAAAGATTAAGAATACACAGAAGATGACAATCACTGTAACTAAAATAAGATAATACCAACCAAAAGTTGAAGTGATGAATGTTTGCATACTTGCTGTTACGTTTTCAAACGATTTAGGTGCGATTGCGCCATACGCAACGGCAGCTGCAACGAGTAAAACGGTAATCCAGAAAACATTTGATATCCTCTTCATAAAATTCTCCTTTCCATATTCTTGCGATTTTTTGCTCTTTTCTTAATGAAGGGAACTACAGTGGGATTCGAGGTGTTTGCTATAGGTATGTACACCTACTGTAACGGCCCCTCATGTTGAAAGAGTCTCAGTTAATGCAGATGGGAAAATGTGCATTCTGAGGATGAGGGAATGATTACTTCTTACCTATTCCCCTGTCACTCTCTTATAAAACCAACATTTGTTACCCTATCAGAAAGAAGTTTATCTTTGCAAGTAAAAACCATCATTTATTTTATTAGTCTTTGTCATTTTTTCGTTTTCATTCCTTTTCTTTTTGATGAATTTATCCTCCATACCAAAATACTTCCACTAAACTTAATTGGAAATGGAAGCGTTTTATAATGAGTTGTGAGAAAACCTCAGGGGGTACCTATGAGGTGTCTTCCCTGATAGATATATAATAGAAGGAAATGATATGGAGGTATGGAATCGAACGGGCTGGAATGAAGAATGAATTGGAAATATTGTCATCGATTTTTTTTGTAAATGGCGTCTAATGGGAGATACTAGTAAAGAATCATTATAAGGAGGGAATCAAGTGAAAAATAAAAATAATCGCCAGCACGAAACAGCAAAAAAATTAGCACAGCAACAGATGGGTGAAGAAATTGAGTTGAAATCCGTTGCTCCGTCTGCCCAAAAGGGTATCGGACAAAAAGGGAAATAACAACGGATTTTGCTCCTCATAAGAGAATAATCATGAAAAAGGACGCCTGATTCGGCGCCCTTTTCAAAGATTATTCTTTTATGATTTTAACTTTCACATCTCTTACCCCATATTGAAGGGCATCTTTTTCTTTCTCCATATAAATGTCGATCCGGTTTCCTTTAATTGCTCCACCGGTATCTTCTGCTCTTGCATAACCGTACCCTTCGATATATACCTTGGATCCTAATGGAATGACACGTGGATCAACGGCAATGACTCTGGCATCAGGGTTTTTGAGTAAATCCACCCCGGTCTTTGTAATACCGATACATCCTTCACAATGTGCCGTATAGGCTGTCGCCGTGATGTTTAATTCTTTCACTACTTCATCATTTTTAGGGTCCTCTGTCTTGACCGCTTTTACAGCCTGTTCCTCTTCTGATTCATCATTCACAGAAACCCCTTCTTCTAACAATTGCTTACGTGTGATGACCTCATCGATCGACACATGATATCGATTTGCGATTTCCCATAGGATGTCGCCTTCTTCTATATTATGATAATCATTGATAGCAGCATCATTGCTTTCTGCAGAAGCAGAAGCAAGTCCGATTGAAAGAAAAACCGTGAAGGAAAAAATGGAAAATAATACTTTTTTCATCTTGTCAAATTCCTCCTTTTGTGATTGGTAATGAAACCAACAGTTGAAATAGTAACATAGACTTACCTCAGTTACATAACAAACTGTTTATAAACCCATAACAATTAGATGACAAGCATGTAATATATTTTCTATTCCGACGACTTGAGGATACTGTTTTCTATGTATTTCATGTGAAGGAGAATTTTGGTGAGAGACGAATAATTAGTAAGACAAAATAATGGCTCGATTGGGTTTAATAGGTAGATCAAAATGGGTATTGATGATAAAAAATGGCATGAAAAAAAACCACTGAGAGAAGCGTCTCAGTGGTTTGGATTTCTTTAGTTTGTTTCAAGGATTTTGACGTTGACTGTTTTTCTCCCAAAATCAACGGCTTGATCCTTTGAAGGGATAAATACATCAATTCGGTTCCCTTTGATTGCTCCGCCTGTATCCGCTGCAGTTGCATAGCCGTAACCTTCCACATACACCTTAGATCCAAGTGGAATGACATTTGGGTCTACTGCAATCACTTTGGCATCAGGATTTTCTTTTAAGTTCACTCCGGTTGCTGTTGTACCTGAGCAACCATCACAACTTGCCGTATAGGCAGTGGCCTCTACAGTGATTTCTTTCACTGCTTGCTCAGTTGCAGCCGGTTCGGGCTGTGCTGATGCTTCCTCTGCTGCCGGTGCTGGTGCCGGTGCTTCAGCTTCTGGAGCTACTTCTGCTTCTTTTTCTGGAGCAGGAGCTTCTGCTTTTTCAGAAGTATTTGCAGTAGCTGAAGGTGCTTTATTATCTAAGTTGATGACCAACTCTTGTCCAGGAACAATCAGGTCACTTTCTAGTGCGTTCCAGCCCATTAAACTGTCCACTGGAATTCCATAAAATGAGGAAATCCCCCAGAGTGTGTCACCTTTTTTGACTGTATAGTATTCCTTGGAAGAAACTGTGAGTTCCTGATCAGGATAGATGATGTGCGAATTTAAATTGTTCCATGTCATAAGTTGATCTACAGATGTTCCGTATTCTTTTGCAAGTCCCCATAATGTGTCGCCTTTTTTTACTTCTATGTTTTGTGCTGAAGCGCTAGCTCCACCAGACACTGCGAGTGTAGTAAATGCAGCCACAGAAATAATCGATTTTTTTAGTTTCATAGAAAAATTCCTCCTTATGTAGCTAGCGGTTTATTTATTTTTGCTAACAGTGAAAATACTAACATAGTAAAATCTCAATACAATAACAGGAACTTTAACATCGTGCGTCAAGAATATTTCACTACTGTAATAGAAAGCGATTTCCTGTATAAACTATCATATAGAGGAATACTATGGTAAAAAATATAGAATTTTATAGTTATAGAGGGTTTTTATGGATAAATTGGTAGATGTGTGTTCTTTTAATTAAATAGTGATAAAGAGATGCATACAGGATCATCTTTTGGTGAAAGAGACAGGGAGGTAAACAAATTTATTGGCGAATCATGACGATTTTTCCTTAACAAGCTGCTTTCTTCCCTCTATACTAAAGAAAGAAGGTTGGTTTGTACTGGAGGAAGACGATGATGGAAAAACAGGAAGAGAAGATTGTACTTTATAAAGATGACCCCGACGAGCATAGTGGTCGTTGCGAATGTGGAAATAATATTTTCAAATCACGGGTATTGGATGGGAAGTTTTATCGGAAGTGTCAGGAATGCGGTAAAACGAAAATCGTTTAATAGTGAAAGAAAAAAGGGGAACCGTTACTATCCGGTTTCCCTTTTTTCTTTATTTGTTCATTTTATGAATGATTGTCGAAGCGAATTGAACTAGTTCATCGGTTGTATGGTTGATTTTTTTGATGGCTTCCACTATATGATTTAATTCGGATTGGTTTCGTTTAAACATATCCATATAGTTTTCCATTTCCATTTGCACGGTCATGATCCCGCTTTGGACATTCCCGATTTCCTTACGTGAGTTTTCGGTCAGGTCGGTCATGTTGCGTACGCGATTAGATACAACGCCGATTTGCTTATTGCTTTCATTCACAAGCTGATGAATGGACGTGCTCAGTTCTTTTGAATCTTCCGCAAGCTTTCTTACCTCAGATGCCACAACCGCGAATCCCCTTCCTTCATTACCTGCCCTGGCCGCTTCAATGGAGGCATTCAATGCAAGAAGATTGGTTTGCTCGGCGATTTGCTGGATTGAGTTGGAAAGAGGTGTGATCTGTTCTGCAATGTTCTTGACCCCTTGGATTTCATTTAAGAGCGTTTTGATCTGTTCTGTGATGACGCCAAAGCTTTCAATCATATGATCCGTTTGGTTTTTGTTCATTTTAGAAAGTTGAAGAAGATTTTTGCTGCTTTTTTCAGTATTTTCCGATTCGGCACGGATGCTTTCTGCTTTGGTTGCGGTCTCATTCAGGCTCTGTTCCGTTTGACTTAAGGAGGAACCGAGTTCTGTATTCATGTTGAGCATTTCGAGTTGCAGTGCCTGGTTTTCCTGGTGCAGTTTTTCAAGCTCGTCCATCCTGCTCTGAATATAATATTCTGAGACGATGCTTGCATCTAAATGGATACCGTGATCAATCGCTACTAAAACAGATGCGAGTTTGGATGGTTCACTTTGATATAATTCTACAATCTTTGGAATGAGTAAATGCTGAATCGTGGTGTACGTCGAAATGAACCAATCAATGGTGACCCCGTTTCGATTATGAGTTTTCCCCATTCGTTCCCTCATTGCGAAATATTCATCATTCAGCTCTCCTGAAAATAACGACCGGAAATAATCATGGAAAACGGCCTTTAATCGTGCCCGACTTGAATGATTCACGGCTATCTCGACTAAACTGGGATGCTTGTATAGGTGATCGAGTACAATATCAAGCAAGGTATCCGATAATTGTTCGTAAACGGGGAGAACCTCTTTTAGTTCTTTGAGATGGTGCTCTTGAAACTGCATATAATGGAGCCTTTCATTCAGTTTCTTGTCTTTTAGGACAATGACATTTGATTCGTGAACCACTACAGGTTCACTCTTAGGTTTTCTAGAGAATAATACAGCCATAAGGGGTGCCTCCGATAATCATGTTATTTTTTGGTTGGTATGTATAATTTTTGTACAACATCAATATCTTTACTTTACCCCAACTTTTTTCCTATGACAATCTTTTTGTTTGTAAAATTTTAAAAACTCCCTATTCCCTGACACAGCTGAAGATTCCTCTTCTATGAAACACAATCACTATATCTCGGAAATACATTGGACAGGACCTTTCTCTTACATCCTGATTGTACCAATAGTTATACAAAACATATACAAAAAGAGGGACGGACCTTCATTCCTAGGAGCTGCTCCTAGGAATGAAGGTCCGTCCCTCACTGCTTTACTCTGTGATGATAATGGGTTCGTTTTTGGTGATGATGATGGTGTGTTCGATTTGGGCAACTTGGCTGTTGTCAGGTGTGATGTACGTCCAACCGTCCCCTTTTTCGACTACGTTTTGGGCTTTGGTCGAGATGAATGGTTCAAACGCGATGACCATTCCTTCCTTCAATAGGGCATTATCCCATGGATCGAAGTAGTTCAAGATGTGATCCGGCTTTTCATGCAGTGAGCGTCCGATACCGTGCCCGGTTAAATTCATGATCACCGTGAATCCATTTTTTCTCGCCTCATTATTTACGGCTTTTCCGATGCCATTTTGTTTAGAACCGGCTCTTGCCTTTTGAATTCCGGCCTGGAATGACTTTAATGCAGCATCACATAAATCGGTCAGGACCGTATCTCCCACTCCGACTACGAATGAAATGCCTGTATCTGCATAGTATCCATTTTTAGATCCGGAAACATCTATATTGACAAGGTCTCCTTCGTTTATCACTCTTTCTCCGGGAATGCCGTGTGCAACTTCTTCGTTTACGCTGATACATGTAAACCCTGGGAAGTCATATTCTCCCTTTGGCCCCGAGATCGCTCCATGATCTTCAAACATTTTACCAGCGATATCGTCCAGTTCCTTCGTCGTGACACCTGGTTTTGTTTGAGAACGCAACTCATCGCGGATCATGGCGACAATACGTCCAATTTCTTTTAATGCCTGTAAATCTTCATCTGTTTTGACAATCATAAAATCTTCCTTCTCTTTTTGAATTTCCTTCCCTTACTATACATAAACATCGTGCATTTTTAAAGGGAAAGAACCTGGCTTTCCATCGTATTGCCACAGATGTATGTATGCCAGTCAATCTCCCCGATTTTCTGTTTGGTAGGGTTTCAACCTTTCGATCCTTTCATTTAAATAGTATAGATCCCATTCCTGCATTTGATCCATATCCATACCGTGCAGAACATATTGATGAAAATCATACACGATCTGTTTACGTTCCATATCAACTTCTTGATGAATCATAATAAGCGAGTCCATGATGGACAGAATGACAGAAATATCGCCTTTACCATAATGGACAATTTGATAATAGGTGTTATATAGAATATGGTTGAATGTAAATACAGTCACTGATACACGGGGCTTATGATCATCATCACGTAACGTGAGAATCCCGTCCCTTATTCCGTGAGTCTCGCTCAGGATAAGGCCTAAATACTTGATTGAATCCCTCGCTGTGTTGGGGTCATTTATTCCGGGAGAAATGGCCCTCAAGGCCACTTCAACAATCTTCTGGAGAGAATAGGCAAGGTCATACTCCCCCATCCGTTCCCTCCCGAGAAAATATGTAGGAAATGAAATCTTCTTCGATTTTTTGATGACTATGTATGGTGAAAAGGGTTTCCCCTTGTTTGACAAAATCGCCAATCCCCTTTTCAAAATGGAGGAGAACATCGTTTTGAGACGCTTCATTCACCAACCCTGAAAAATCAATATATTGAATGAAACCTGATGTATGGGAAGGGACTTTACTAGTCGCCTTATAGTGCACCGGAATGGTATTATACGGCTTTACATCCTGATCTTGTTGAATGGAGTGGTAGTAATCGATCACGTTTAACGCTTCCTCCTCCAATCGTTGTATTAAACGGCTGATTTGAATGGAGGTTGCAATGTGGTGAATGAAGTAAGCAAAGAAAGCCAAACAAACGATTGCATACAAAACACCAATAAAGGCAGAAGATACGAGGTGCTCCTCGAGGCTCTGTCTCATGAATAAGAGGGAAATGATGGAATAGATAAAGCCGCCGAGAAAAATGCCAAGTCCTCTCATAGTCGTTTTGTCTTTGACGAAATTTTGGAGGGTCCTTGGTGAGAATTGAGATGAATAGGTGGTTAAAACAACCATCACTGTTGAGAACGTAAAGGTTGTCATGGTAAGCAGGGATGATGCGATCGCACTTAGCACCGTCTGGGCAAGATCGATGCTCGTCAGCATCATGACCGGTAAAAATGGTTCGACTTTATGGATCCAGTACGTATCAAGTGATACCGTGAGGATGGCCAATGCCAATGAAGCTGAACTGTAAAGGGCAGGAACGACCCATATCCCTTTTCTCATTTTCATAAGTAATTGTTTCACTGGCCGGCCTCTCCTTTGTTCATTTAGGGTGTGTACCTTCATTAGCTTCTCCCTCAGGATCTGTTATCAAACCAAGAGAAATAGAATGGGAATGACAAAGGACATGATGGTTGCCGTCAACGCCATGGCAGCGCCGCTCACTGCTCCTTCTCTTTCTCCTTCTTTGATGGCTTGTGCTGTCCCGACCCCATGGGAAATGACACCGAATGGCAGCCCCCTGGCAATAGGATGGTTAATGCCCATCCACTTCAGGATCGACGGGATGATCATCGCACCAATCATCCCCGTGACGATGACAACCGTCGGAATGACCTCGATCTTTGCGCCGATTACGCTCCCGATATCAACAGCTACCGGGGTCGTAATCGTCTTGATCAGTAAGGAACGGTTCCAGTCGGATGGAATCCCCAACCAGATGCTTACATAATAGGATACCAGCATGGATAAGCCACTTCCGAACAGAATGCCCATAAGGATGGGGTGAAGGTTTCTTGAAAGCAATTGACGATGCTGATAGAGGGGGTATGCAAGTGCAACCGTTGCAGGTCCAAGTAAATAGGTGATGAGTGACGTGTCATGTGCAAACCGTTTGTATGGGATATCCAAAGCGAGTAGCGTGACAATCATCGCAATCGTACTCAAGAAGATAGGAATCGTGAATGGATGGGGCCATTGTTTGTGAATCCTGACACCCAAGAAAAAATATAAGAGCGTAAGACCTATTGTGACGAGTGAATTAATGAGCTCGATCATACTTTCTTTTCTCCTTCCATCTGATGAATCCCTCTGCTGAAACAGCAGTGGCCACGAATCCGGTCACCCCGCTGACAACAAGGATGGTAACCAGCTTCCAACCATATTCGATAAAATACGGTCCGAGAACAATGGCACTAACTGATAAAGGCAGGAAAAAGAAGGAGAAGTGTCTTAAAAAGAATCCTGAACCTTCCAGCAGTAAACGTTCATTCATTACACCCGTTAATAATAATAGAAACAATAGAAGCATTCCGATGATGCTTCCGGGTATCGGTAAATGAAAGAATGCTGTACACCACTTTCCAATTTCATAAAATAAACATAGAAGTGCCACTTGTATGATGACCCGAATCGTCTGCATTTGCTTCTCCTCCCCACTGTATTCTTCTCCCGATTTTATCACATATGATGATGGAAAAGAGGACAATGTAGATGGGATAAAAAAAGAGCATGGGTTTGACCCATGCTCCCGAGAAGAATCTATGAAAAAGAATGTTTATAATACTTTTACGAATGCTTCTGCTGCGGACTGACTGGATTGCGGGTTTTGACCTGTCACGAATTTACCATCGGTGATCACATGATCGCTCCACGCTTCTGACTTTTCAAATTGAGCTCCCTGCTCTCTCAATTTTGTTTCTAATAAGAAAGGCATCAGTGAGTCCAGACCCGTTTGCTGCTCTTCTTCGTTTGTGAATGCAGTCAAGCTTTTCCCCTCAACCAGCCATTTACCATTTGATAATTTCGTGCCGACAAATCCAGCTGGACCGTGGCATACAGAACCGATCGCTTTATCATTTTCAGCAAAGTGGGCTAATGCCTGTTGCAGTTCAGGACTATCAGGCAGGTCAAACATGGTTCCATGCCCTCCTGGTAAGAAGATACCGGCATATTCGTTTACATTCAATTGAGAAAGGACAAGCGTTTGGTCAAGTTCTTTTGTGACCCCTTTCCATTTTTCCACTTGCTCATCATCAAGGCTGTTTGGATCCAATGGGATGCGGCCGCCCTTTAAACTGGCCACGTCTACACCAAAACCTTGATTGGTGAATTCTTCATATGGTTCAGCGAATTCAGATAACCAAAGGCCTGTTTCGTGTTCTTCGTCGATTTTGCTTTCATTTGTTAAGACCATTAATATTTTTTTCATTGTATACCCTCCATTTTTATTCTCTGTATTCTTATCACTCTATTGTTTTATCCATTTCACATAAAAATAAACTTCCTACTGATTATTATTGGTCTCCTTAGGAATGGCTGACAATATAAAGAGACTCCGTTTGGAACGGAGTCTTGGTGCTTGTTAGTTTATATCGAATTGAAAGTGAATTTTTTTCTGATTCGAATCCCAGCTCAGATAAGCTGAAAATTCTTTCTCGCCTTTTTTAAATCCGTCTATGCGATCGGATTTACCATCGGTCAATACTTTTTTGACGATCTTCTGTGTTATTCTCTTCGACAGAATGATTTTGGAAATGGTAAAGCTGCATTTTGTATTTTGATAGTTGGAACAACCATAGAATTTTCCTTTATCAATCACCTTACCCCCACATTTCAAACAGTTACCGAGGCTCGTTTTGGGGATGCTTTTCCCTTTTCTACCCTTCGTTCGTTGAATGGATTCAGTATCAAGATCTTCGAAGTTCCATGTGGTGGCTTCCTGAAGGGCATTGTGAACAAGGCGATCGCTTAATTTTTTCACTTGTTCCATAAATTCTGGTGCAGATGCCTTTCCTTTTCCGATCTCTTGAAGGCGCTGCTCCCATTTGGCCGTCATTTCAGCTGAGGCTAACACATTCTCCCCGATCGCCCGTATTAAAACCTTAGCTTTGTCGGTTGGATACACAATATTCTTTTGAATATCAATGTACTTACGATCTTTAAGCATCGTGATGATTCCTGCCCGTGTAGCCTCTGTACCAAGTCCCTCTGTCTGTTTCAGCACTTTTTCAAGCTCATCATTTTCCATATGTTTTCCTGCTGTCTTCATCAGGGTGATCAGCTGTCCTTCTGTGTATCGTTTGGGAGGCTGTGTTTTTCCTTCCTTGGTCAAGACTTTCTTTACTACTCCTTTGTCCTGTTCTTGTACGGGAGGCAGGAGCGGTTCTTCTTCCTTTTCGTTTTGCATGAGGACCTGCCGCCATCCATCCTGTAGAATCTGCTTTCCTTTAGAAACAAACTCAGCCCTCTCATCTACCAGCGTAGTAATAGTGCTGTAATTCATGATGGCTTTGTCATGATGTGCTGCGATGAAGCGCTTAATCACCAAATCATATATTTTCTTTTCGTCTTCTGATAAGGAAACAGGATCTGTTACCTGTTCAGTCGGGATGATGGCGTAATGATCCGATACCTTTGCTTCATTCACAAATCGCTTATTGTTCAATAAGCTTGCATGAGGAGTGGGAATCCACTTGTTGTAAGGACTGAACTTTTTCAGTTTGGACAATATTTCCGGAAAGGTCTCAGCCTCCCCTTTCGTTACATACTGGGAATCCGATCTTGGATACGATACGATCCCCTTTTGGTAAAGCTTCTGCAGAACATCCAATGTTTTCTTGGGTGAGAACTTATACATTTTATTGATGGTAGCTTGAAGGGATGAAAGGTTGAATAGTAAGGGTGGTGCAAACTCTTTTCGTTCAATCTTCATCGTTTTTACGATTGCCTGCTTGTTTTGGCAGAAAGAGGCTATCTTCTCGGCCAGCTCCCGGGATTGAATTCGGCTCTCTCCATCCTTTTGCCATGTCCCTTCATAAGAGTGATCTCCGATTTGAAAGTGAGCTTTCACTTCCCAGAAGGGTTCACTTTTAAAACGCTCAATCTCTTCGTCGCGCCTCACGATCAGGGCCAGTGTAGGAGTTTGAACCCTGCCTGCAGAGAAAACATCCGACATTCCCTGTTGCTTGAGCAGAATGCTGTACACCCTTGATGCATTCATACCTACCAGCCAATCGGCACAGGCCCTGGAATAAGCTTCATGATAGAGGCTTCTCATTTCTGCTTCTTCCCGTAAGCTTTCGAATCCTTGAATGATCGCCTTCTCAGTCAGAGAAGAAATCCACAGTCTTTTCATAGGTTTCTGCACCTTGGACATGGAGATGATATTCCGGATGATTAACTCCCCTTCACGTCCCGCATCACCCGCATGAATGATTTCTGTTACTTCCCTTTTCTTAAGAAGGTCTTTAATGACGGAGAATTGTTTCGCTTTTGCCCTCTGCAACTCATATTGAAATCTGAGAGGAATGATCGGCAGGTCGTCCAGTGACCATTTCTTCCATTTGCCTTCATATTTCTCAGGGGCCTGTAGCTGAAAAAGGTGTCCCACAGCCCAGGTAATATATGCGCCTTTAGGGAACACCTCGTTTGCATGAATCTCGATATATCCTTGACGTTTCCGATGGGAGAAAGGCTTGGCAAGGGTTGCTCCTTGGTCGGGTTTCTCAGCTATAACGACTTTCATAACATCCTCCTTTTCCTTTTGTTGATTTTATCATTATATCATTTTAAAGAACTCTTGTTCTATAAAAACATGAAACAACCGTCCATTGATTGGAATGGCTGTTCCTTAAAGGTATGTATGGATTCATTCCGTGTGAAAACTCCAGTAAAAAGGTGTTACAGACCCATCTGTAACACCCGTCCATCATTGACCCAGATTCTCTAAGTTTCCTTTAATTTCCTGAAGCTGATTGAATGTATTCACGATTTCAAGATTTTTAAGCTCCGACATTTGAACTTCGCCCTTATCAATTTCGACTAATGCCCGATCGATCCCTTCCAACGCTTCTTGATTATATCCCTCCACATTTTTGTGGATGTCTTCTGCCAATTTAGGGGGGGTTAATTCGTTGATTTCCTTGATTTCATTTTTCATATCGACCAACCTTGTCTCCAGCTTCGGAATGGCAGATGAATCAGCAGCGGCATTTTCCATTAAACCTGGAAGGTCATTTACGAACTGTTCAGCCTCATTCAGGTAATCGGTCATCTCGTCTACATATGTCAAACTGTTGTTTGCTTCTTCTAGAATGCCACAGCCTGTCAGTGTGAAAAAGCTGCAAGCAATGAGCATCAGTAATTTTTTCATGTATGTCGTCCTCCCTGTGTGTTGCTTCCACTGTATATACGGACCTTTTGAATAAAAGTTTCACTTTTAATAAAATGATTGATTTTTGATTTCTGGCAATAAAACAGAATAGATGATCTTGGAAGAGATAATAGGCAATATAAAAAAGGAGGCTGACGCTCATCAAACGTCAGCCTTCTTTTTATATTTATTCGATTATCTGAAGTTCTTTAGGATAGTTCGTTAACGTGACGTGACCATCCTTGGTAATAAGGACGTCATCTTCAATTCTTACACCGCCGATTTCCGGTACGTAGATTCCTGGCTCGATTGTGTATGTCATTCCTTCTTTTAAGATGCCATCATTTAAATGACTCATGGAAGGGAATTCATGAACATTGATTCCCAGGCCGTGTCCGATTCGATGTGGGAAATAGTCGCCGTACCCCGCATCTGAAATAATATCTCGTGCGATTTGATCCAGGTCCCCTATCCGGTTGCCTGGTCTGCTCGCTTCTAGAGAAGCGAGCTCTGCTTTTAGAACAGTGTTGTAAATGTCCTTTTGTTTCTCTGATACTGACTTATATGCGAATGTGCGGGTAATATCAGAAGTGTACCCTTCAAGGACAACCCCGAGATCAAACAGGACAAAATCTCCTGCTTTCAGCTTGCGGTCTCCCGGATTTCCATGTGGATCGCCCGCTTTTTCACCGAACAGAACCATAGTTGAAAACGACATTTCACGAATCCCTTTTTTCTTTAATTCATATTCAATCTTGGCAAGGACCTCCATTTCGGTAATGCCTTCTTTAAGGGCGCTTACACCTACTTCCACCCCGAAGTCCGCCATTTCTGCCGCTCGACGCATGATTTCAATTTCTTTCTCGTCCTTCACTACGCGCATCTCGTTTAGTTTGTCTTCTACATTCACTACATTGGGTGTATCAAAGATGTTTAAGAATGACTGACTGCGTCCATACGTTACGACTTCGTTTTCGAAAGCCACCTTATTGCCTGAAATGTTTCTTGACTGAATGGCTTCTTTTATAAAGTCCCAAGGATTTTCGTGGTCTGAATAACCAATCACTTCGCTGCCCCACCCGGCATCCTTCACTTGTCTCGCTTCCATTCCTGGAACGACTACAAAAGGGTCTGCATCTGGGAATATAAACAGTCCCATTAATCGCTCATGCGGATCTGTATGGAAATTCGTTAAGTAAAATACATTTTCAGTTGAATTTATAAATGCTGCATCAATTTTCTCTTCCTTTAACCACTCTTTTACTAATTCTATACGCTGTTTCATCGTGTATTCCTCCTCGAGTATCGTGATGTTATGTAATCGTTTAATATGAGCATATCTATGCTAACATATTTCGAGGAAAGTTTGAAATAATTGTAGTAGATGAATGGTCAACACTGGGGTTGTATGTTTTTTTGACAGGGTCAGGCTTTTCCTACTTCCTGCCTATAAAGGGTGAGGGGTGTTAGTGATATAATTTGGAGTATACAGTGAATGTAGGGTGGGAGTGGCCACTTCCTTATAGAAGGAGGTGGTGCTTATAGTGACAACGTATGAGGCGTTAACGCTGATGATAACCTTTGGCTCTTTAATTGTCTCCATCATTGCCATAGTTATTTCGAATGATAAAAAGAAATAACCCCACCCTCATGAAGCGCCTAAACTTTGAAGGGTAGAGTTATATTCCTTTCTCTATTGGGCCACTGCTTTCCTTGCAGTTTGCTGTGTAGCAGGAGACATTGGTTGCAGCCAGTGTCTCTTGTTTTTATTATGCTCTCATTTTAAGATAGTACATTTTCCGGCGGAAAGCAAGATGGGACCGGGCATTAAATGAAAGATTAAAGAAAATTCTCTAATCTTTATGTATTAATAAACCGGGTCCGTTTTCTTGGGCTTACGAACAAATGCCATGATGCCCGCAATTAAGAATAAAAGTCCAGGAATGAAACCGAAACCGATTGTTCCAAGTCCGATCACTAGAGCAGCAATGATGAACATGATACCGGATAGTACCGGTTTCTTATTTTTGACGATAGTCAATACGGCTATGATGCCAAGGATAGAAGCAATAATGCCCAAAATCACCAGGTACGATCCCATCGACTCAGCCGCTTCCATGATGGAATTCATATCTCCTGCCGTCATCCCTGATTCCTGCAGATTCGGGTCACTCGCCATTCCCTCCTCGATTTCGGACATGACCTCTGGACTGTTCATTCCCATGTTCAGTACAATCCCAATGATTGAGAATAATGCGGACAAGACGATGCCGATCACTCCCATGATGACTTCACCAGTACGTTTTACCATTCTAATCTCTCCTTTATAATTGTATTCTCTCATGTGTTCTTTTGAGAAAACAGTACGATTCCTTATTGCCATTGTATGTTTTGTTTCTTGATCATATAGGCTTCAAGGATGGAATGGTCCTCAGGAAAGCCCAGGGGCAGATCTTTCAATTCATGTAAGGAAACCCATTCAATCTTATGTATTAACTGATCAGGATCTTGAAGAGTGGCTTTTCCTCCAAGGAGCTGAACTTCATAATAATGAATGGTCGTGGAAATGCTCCCTTCACATCCCCACTTAGTGTAGAGGTGTTTGCCTACCTCCACCTCATAACCGGTCTCCTCCCAGACTTCTCGCTTACAGCACTCCCTGAGGCTTTCCCCTTCTTCCAGTCCGCCTGAAGGGACCGACCATCGCTTCTCTTCATGTTCTTTTCCCTGTAATACCATCAGTAAACGACCTTCATTCATGCAAAGGGCTGATGCCCCTTTCCAATCGTTCATTCATTCACCTCCCATCATGTGGAATCCACCTGCATCCCACCGACTCTTCCCTTCATCATAAGGAATCACCTTAAGCATATTCGCCGTTTTGACAAAATTCTCCTTCCTTTGTATTAATTTCTTTATTTTCAGACATCCATCGGTTGGATGTTTAGATGTATATATCCGTTCACGTTCCGTTTTTTATGCGTAGTTTTTTGAGGATAGCCTTTTCTAGAATATTCCAAGGAAGAAGATTTTTGAGGAGTAACATTAAACGAATTCCTTTGCCGATGGGAATTCTGAAGGTGTTCCTTTTATATTGGGCCAGTTCACCTACGATAGAAGCTACCTCTCTTGGATCTCCAAGCGAATCTTCCCCGGATTCAATTTCTGCATTGATTGCCTTCATGTAAAAATAATAGGGTGAATGTTTCTCCAATGAGCGATTGGCAACTTTTTTTCCTGATGTCCATATATTTGTCCGATAAGAACCGGGTTCAATAAGATGTACGTCAATGCCAAATGGTTTCAGCTCCAAACGAAGACTTTCACTATATCCTTCAAGGGCATGTTTGGAGGACACATAAGGACTTAGACCAGGGAATCCGATTCTTCCGCTAATGCTGCCCATATTGATGATCTTCCCTTTTCCCTGCTTTCTCATATATGGAAGCACAAGCTGAGTGACCCTCATCGCACCAAATACATTCGTTTCAAATTGTGCGCGGAATTCTTCTATACTGACTTCCTCGGCAAACCCTCCACCGGCATAACCCGCATTATTCAGGAGGAGATCGACCCTCCCGATTTTAGCAATCATGCTTGAAAATTCCTTTATGGATTCTTCAGAGGTGACATCCAATGAATGAATATGTATGGATTTTTCCACTCCGAATATTTTCGCCTGAGATATCAAATCCTCATCTTTGTGGACATCTCTCATTGTGGCAATCACCGTAAACCCAATCTGTGCGAGTTCAAGCGACGATAGTAAACCAAATCCACTGTTCGATCCCGTCACCACAGCAATCTTCTGATTCATGTATCCTCCTCCCTTCTTCTATCAGTATAGCAATAAGATGTCATATACATGAACGTTTTTCTATTACATAACAAAAAAAAGGCAGGCTTCATCCCATTGAAGCCTGCCTTTTTAACGAGGAGTCGTGTCAATTTCTACCCTTAATCTACAGCATCTGTTTCTCTCACACAACATCCCTCAGGAAGGATGTATTCTTCTCTAGGGAAATGAAGTCCAGGGTTTAGACGATTTCAGCCTCATTTCATATATTTATATAATTGTAAGCATAATTTATTTTGCACGGGTTGAAGCGACGATTCCACTATCTTTAGAATAGAAATTCACTCTCGGAACAAGAAACATATCTTCAAATGTTTCGATATGGATGAAGAAGTCCTTTGCTGTCAAGCTTACGTGTTTAAACTCAATATTCTTTCGATATGTAAAGTAATCTGCATCCAATTCTTCTCTGTTGCCGTATACAATAAACTGGTAATTGTTCAGTGAGTCGGTACCTAAGGAAGATTCCTGAGGTTGATAGTATTGTTCAAATTCATAAAGGGGAATGAGTTTCATTTTTTTATACCGCACCAATCCGATTTCCTTCTCTTTATTTCTATCACGATGGGTATAGAGAATAAGATATTGTTCCCCGACCTCTTTCTCTAACACTATATTCACGTCCTCGTTGAATTCAGTGAGTGCGAACTGCTTGAAATGCCGACTGATCGTGCTCTTTTTAGTGATCACAGCGTTTCTTTCAATAAAAAATGAGAGGGTTGCTGCCAAAAGTGATGAAAGGAGAATGGAGATAAAAACTTTCCCTTTTTTTCTCTTCTTTTCTTCTTCCATTGTGTATTCCTCCTGCTGTGGAAAATGGATTCTCCCCCTATTTTACCATTCATCAAAAGAAAATCTTACAAAAAATGAAAAAAACGGCAGAAATATCTTCTGCCGTTTACATCCTTATGACTGCAAATCTACCGGTACTACTGCATTTTTTAATTCTTCGTTTAAATCAGCAGTGTATTTGTACTTCTGTTCAGAAGTCCAATTCAACAATTTGGACATCATCTCAATGACTGGTTCCTTCCACTTCTCTACCCACTCACGATCAAAGAATAAAGCACCTGTCCGTCTAATGAAGAAATCCACCGGTGTCGCAGCCATCTCTTCCTGAATCGCATAAATCAGTTGGGCGTACAAATACGGAGGGACGGACCTTTCATCCGTGGAACCACTATAGGCATGAGCAAGCTTGAATAGCTGATCCACATTGGAACCGTACATTCCCGCGAGCTTCCTGCCCTCTGCCTCTGATAAACCATATTGAATCGCTTCCCCAGCCTTTTGATCAATAAAGGTTGGGAAATTCTTCGAGCCCCCCACATGACCGCCTGAAATCGGCATATGCTTCGTAGAGGAAGCAGGGAACTTCTGCTTGTTTTCTTCTTTTAATCGTTTTGAAACAAGGTCAACGACGTGTTCGCCCATCTTGCGGTAACCTGTCAGTTTACCACCGGCAATGGTGATCAGTCCGCTCTCCGCTTCCCAAACCTCATCTTTCCGTGAAATTTCAGAAGGATCTTTTCCTTTTTCAAATATGAGTGGACGAACGCCTGCCCAGCTGGATTCCACATCCTCTTTCCCGACTGACACATCGGGGAACATGAAGTGAATCGCATTCAAGATATAATCCCTGTCTTCTGATGTCATATGAGGGGATGCTTTCTCAGAGTCAAAGAATGTATCCGTAGTCCCTACATAAGCTTTCCCATCACGAGGAATCGCAAATACCATACGTCCATCCGGTGTATCAAAATAGACAGCCTGTCGGAGAGGGAATTTGCTTTGATCGATGACAAGGTGGACTCCCTTGGTCAGGCGGAGCTGCTTGTTATTCGTGCTGTAATCCTTCCCACGCACATCATCAACCCAAGGACCGGCAGCATTGACAATTTTCGACCCGCGGATTTCAATTGTTTCTCCTGTGACGAGGTCTTCTGCTTCTATTCCTACGACTTTTTTGTTGTCATAGAGGAAGCGCTGGGATTTCATATAGTTTAAGACTGTGGCTCCATGGGCAACTGCTTCCTTCATTACTTCGATGGTTAAACGGGCGTCGTCAGTCCGATATTCAACATAGTACCCGCCGCCTTTCAAGCCGTCTTTTTTGACGAGTGGTTCTTTTGATAACGTTTCCGATACAGATAGCATGGAACGTCTTTCACTTCTCTTTACACCAGCAAGGTGGTCGTATACCTTCAAGCCGATCGATGTGCTGAATTTGCCGAATGTCCCTCCTTTGTGCAGAGGTAGAAGCATCCACTCAGGTGTGGTGACGTGGGGGCCGTTTTCGTATACGATTTCACGTTCCTTTCCTACTTCTGCCACCATCTTGACTTCAAATTGCTTTAAATAACGCAATCCTCCGTGGACTAATTTTGTTGATCTGCTGGAGGTCCCTGCAGCGAAATCCTGCATTTCCACCAAGGCAACCTTCATTCCCCGTTTGGATGCATCGAGAGCGATCCCTGCTCCGGTAATACCTCCACCGATAACAATCAGGTCGAAATGGTTCGAGGACAATGTATGTTTCACTTCTGTTCTAGCAGTGCTTGAAAATGTCATAGTTGGTTCCTCCTAAGGAATTTAGTAATAGTTTATACTCTACTGTTTAACCATAAAAAAAGAGACCGAAACAAACATCATGGTCCTAATGTGCCATAATGCAAGTCTGGTCTCTCTTGGTCTCTAACCGTTTTATTAACTTGTAGCTATTATATCATAAAATTCATTTATTTAAAAGCCATAGCTGCTTTGACCGCTTTTTTCCAGCCAGCATACAATTCTTCCTGGGTTTCAACTTTCATTTCCGGTTCGAATTCCTTATCTTTAAGCCACTGCTTCGAGATTTCATCCCTGTCTTTCCAAAATCCGACGGCAAGTCCCGCCAAGTAAGCAGCACCAAGAGCGGTGGTTTCATTGACAACGGGACGCTCGACCGGAACGGATAAAAGATCGCTCTGGAATTGCATTAAGAAATCATTCTTGACCGCCCCGCCATCGACACGGAGTTTCTTAAGGGAAATACCGGAATCCGCTTCCATGGCCGTCAAGACATCTTTCGTCTGATACGCAAGTGATTCCAATGTGGCTCTTACAAAGTGCTCCTTAGAAGTCCCCCGTGTTAAACCAAATACAGCACCGCGGACGTCACTGTCCCAATAAGGAGTTCCCAAACCTACAAAGGCAGGGACAACATATACTCCATCCGTCGAGTCCACTTTCTCAGCATAGCCCTGGCTGTCCTTTGCATCCTTTAGCATACGAAGACCGTCGCGAAGCCATTGAATGGCAGAACCGGCAACGAAAATGCTGCCTTCAAGAGCATATTCGACCTTTCCGTCGATTCCCCAAGCAAGAGTGGTCAGTAGTCCATTATCAGACTTAACCGCTTTTTCCCCCGTGTTCATAAGCATAAAGCAGCCTGTCCCATACGTGTTCTTCGCCATACCTTTTTCATAACACGCCTGTCCGAATAATGCCGCTTGCTGATCCCCTGCAGCACCTGCGATCGGGATTTCCCTCCCGAAGAAATGATACGGAACCGTCTTCCCATACACTTCGGATGAGGGACGGACCTCTGGGAGCATACTTGCCGGTACCCCGAGGATATCAAGGAGTTCTTCATCCCACTTCAACTCATGGATATTGTACATGAGTGTCCGGGATGCGTTTGAGTAGTCCGTTACGTGAGCGGTTCCACCGGACATCTTCCAAATCAGCCAGGTGTCGATCGTTCCGAACAGGAGCTTTCCTTCTTCCGCCTTTTGCTTTACACCTTCGACATTGTCGAGGATCCATTTCACCTTCGTACCGGAGAAATAGGCATCGATCAGTAATCCGGTTTTATCACGGAAGGTATCGTTCAGTCCTTGTGATTTCAACTCCTCACAGATTCCTGCGGTTTGTCGGGACTGCCACACGATCGCATTATATACCGGGTCACCGGTCTCTTTATCCCATACGACGGTTGTTTCACGTTGATTCGTGATCCCGATTCCTTCGATCTGATCGGGTTTCACACTGGATTCCGATAAAACGCTTGCAATGACGGCAAGGACAGATCCCCAAATTTCATTGGCGCTATGTTCTACCCAGCCCGGTTTAGGAAAATGCTGAGTAAACTCCTTTTGGGCAGTATGAACGATTTCCCCTTTTTTATTAAAAAGGATGGCTCTTGAGCTTGTAGTTCCCTGATCCAAAGATAAAATATACTTTTCCATTGATAACCCCTCCATAGATTAATTTTCAGTAGATAATTGATGTACTTTTTTAGCTAAACTGGTCTTTCTGTCACTTGCGTAGGCAAGTCCAAGCACGGCTAGAAGAATCACAAGAACCACCCAGAAGCTTGTCGTGACTTGTCCAATGAAAACGGCTTTATAAAAGACGCCTCCAAAAGATCCGCCTAACACTGGACCCACTACCGGAATCCATGAATATCCCCAGTTGGATGGTCCCTTTCCAGGAATCGGAAGGATGAAGTGAGCGATACGCGGTCCAAGATCACGAGCCGGGTTTATCGCATACCCGGTCGTACCTCCAAGAGAGATTCCGATTGCGATGATCAGGAATCCGACGATAAATGGATTTAATCCCTCTGTAAAGGTATTCGCCCCTATGGATAATAATCCTACTACTAATACAAAAGTTCCAATGATTTCACTCAATAAATTTGAAAAATAATGCGGAATGGCAGGACCTGTAGCGAAAACACCTAGTTTCACACCGGGATCCTTTGTTGCATGCCAATGAGGCAGAAAGTGTAAATACGTTATCGAAGCCCCGATGATCGCCCCGATCATTTGAGCAAGGATGTATGTTGGTACGTCACTCCATGGAAAATCTCCGTTAAAGGCAAGTCCCAATGTGACAGCCGGATTTAAATGGGCACCGCTAAACTGTCCGACAGCATATACGCTCATGGCAACACCTAATCCCCAGCCAAATGTGATCACGATCCATCCTGCGTTATACGCAAAGGATTTCTTAAGGTTTACGTTGGCACAAACCCCCGCACCAAAGATAATCAGCATGGCTGTTCCAACCACTTCTCCTAAAAATGCATTCATGTATCATCCCTCGTTTCAATAGATTTTTGCTCCGTAGTCAAAGGCAAATGAACAACATGCGTACGACATCTGTTCCAAGAATAAATGCGCGGCAGGGCGTATGCTCGCTTTTGTGAGGCTTTTTAGCACGTTTACCCTTTTTATGCATGTGGTAACCTACTTATTTACTCATTCTGACCTTTACCAGAGCTTGTTGAATCAAAAAGAAAGAGACTCACGGAATATGCCCATAAATGGCAGGCACTTCACGTGAGTCTCTTCATCTCTTTCACAACGTATTAACTTGTGATTTATATTACTCCACAATGAAAGCGGTGTCAATGGTTTTTCATGATTTTTTATCTGTCAAAATGTTTCCATAGGACACGGTCAGAGGTTGTAATGGCGGTCGCTCCTGCTTCAAGGGCCGCTTCCACTTCTTCGATCGTATCAATCAGACCCCCTGCAAAAATGGGCTTGCCCGTTTTTCCACCAATTTCTTTTATGATTTTAGGAACCACACCCGGGAGAACTTCAATAAAGTCAGGATCGGTCTTCCGGATCAGTTCAATGCTTCGATTCATGGCGCTTGAATCAATCACAAACATCCGTTGGGTGGCATACACTCCCTTTTGCCTCGCTTTTTTTATGACATTACCTTTGGTAGAAATGATGCCATAAGGTTTGATTTCCTGACAGACATATTCAGCCGCGTACTCATCACTGGCTAAACCATGAATGAGATCCAGGTGCAAGAACATCTTTCGATTCTCTCTACGGGCATATTCGAAAACACTTTTCAGCATCCCGACATGCAGATCGAGGAACACACCATATTGGAAAGATGTTTCGAGCATTTTATCAAAGTCCTTCATGGACCGTATGGCAGGCAGGATTTTTTGACCTTCAAAACTCACTGTCATTCACTTCCTCTTACATTTTTTATGTATGTTTTCACAAGGAGAAATTATATCATAGTTGCTTCTGGGAGGTGTCCCTTTCGATTTTACCACAAAATGGCATATGGTGGACATAGACCCCTTATTGATAGAACCACATCATTGTAAATAAGTAAACAGGACTTAAGCGGGAAAAGGAGAACCCTCGGTTGTCGGGTTCTCCTTTCTTGTCTATGTGGTGACCGTAATGTTCTCGAAGTGTTTGGGGGTAGGTCCGTATTGGTTACTTCCGTGATCACTATCCAAACACATAAACACGAGTATAACGATGGCCCCCACTACAGGGACAAATACAAGGAAATACCAGGCTCCACTCCTGCCTGTATCATGAAGACGCCTGACGGTTACAGCCAAAGAAGGAACGAAAACAGCGAGTGCATAAATGGCATAAAGTACAATGAAGATTATACCTGAGGAATCGACTAAACTGGCTGTAAAACTGAGAACGAACATAATGATGGAATTGACCAGTGTAAACATCCAATATTCCTTTCTTCTCGACCTTCCTGTGAAATCTGCATATTTCTTTAAAGCCGCTACGTACCAATTCATGAGTACAACCTCTCCTCTGCCTGACTTAACTTCCCTTCAAATTTTACAATTATTTGAATTAATTCCAATTTACCTCAATATTTGAACTGGTAAACCTTTTTGACTAGTTTTATAGTGAATTTTTTAGTATGTAAAAATCCCCCATCCTTCTTTAGATGGGGGGAGATCTCAGTCATTCTCCCTTTGCGATGAGGGTTCTGACTCCTTGAGAGCGGATCATCTCAATTTTATCTTTTGAGGCTTCCTCATCTGTGATGACGAGATCCAGCTTCGTTATTGCGTGCATACCTGTAAAAAGTTCCACCCCTAGTTTGGTATGCTCCATCAGTGCAATGACCTTTCTGGAGTTATCAAAGACGGTTCGGTGGAATATCGCAACTTCAGGTGTGGAAGTAGTTAACCCCCGGCTTGATATCCCTCCCGCCGTTGCAAAGCTTAAGTCGATAGTGAATTGTCGGGCAAACTCATTCGCCAGTCCGTCCGTTATGTTTCCGGATGACTTTACTCTTCCTCCCATGAGGTAGGTTTGGATATTGGAAAATTCTCTTAAATGATAGGCGATTTCCACCGAATTTGTCACAACGGTGAAGGCGATGTGTCTCGGAAGGTACTTCAGCATCACGTAATGAATGGAGGCCCCTCCTATAAAAATCGTCTCATCTTCTTGAATGTGCAGAACAGCTTCTTTCGCGATTGCATGTTGATAGTCTGTTCCTTTTCCGTAGCGTTTCGACGGGGCTTGAGGCTTAGTGCGGACTTTTGGGTTGGGAATGGCTCCCCCGTGGGTCCGTTTGATTAGCCCTTCTTCCTCCATGATCGATAAATCCCTGCGGATTGAATCGATGGAAACACTAAATTCATCTGCCAGGTCCTTTGCTAATACGCGCCCTGCTTTTTCCACCTTCTCAAATATCTTTTCACGTCTTTCTTCAGAAAACATCAATTCTTCCCCCTCGTTATCATTTATTTGCAAGTTTATACATGTTTCCGTGTGATGTATGGCTTCTTTGTTCACGTATATTCTTATTATTATGATAAAAGGTATAATTTGTCAACTTGTTCATTCCTTTTTCTTCATGGATTTCGCTTAATTTCTTCATGTTTATTCACGAACGAAAAAAACGCACTCAAATGAAGTGCGTTTCGTTCCCACATTCAGCGACTCTCCTGGAGATCTTATTATCTCTTTTGTTTCTAATATAAGACGAACTATACCATCAGATAGCCCAATTTCCATTACGGAAAATAGCAATCTTTCTTCCATCCCTGCACACGCCGTCGATATTCATCGTTGCCGATCCGATCATGAAGTCTTCATGTACAACACTTTCATTGAGCCCTTTCTCTTCGCGTTCCTCGTCGGATAAGATGTTTCCGTCTTTTATGCAAGTCGGATAAGAGGAACCAATCGCTAAATGATTCGATGCATTCTCATCAAACAAGGTATTAAAGAATAGGACCCCTGAGTCTGAAATAGGTGATCGATGAGGAACGAGCGCCACCTCGCCCAGGTAGGCAGCCCCTTCATCGGTAAGAATTAACTTCTTGAGGATTTCTTCCCCTTCTTTTGCGGAGACTTCCGTAATTTCTCCATCAACAAATGTGAGGGAGAAGTCGTCTATGACATTTCCATTGTAGGCAAGAGGCTTGGTGCTTGAAACGATCCCATTCACTCCTGTTCTTACAGGCACGGTATATACCTCTTCAGTCGGCATATTGGCAATGAAATGGGTTCCCTGCGGGTTTTTACTGGCACCCGTAAGCCATATATGATCTTCGTGCAGCTCAATTGAAAGGTCCGTCCCTCTTGAAGTGTAGTGAAGGCTCTCCAGTTTAAGCGAGTTGAGTTGGGCGGCTTTATCTGTCAGGTTCTGGATATGTGATTTCCACGCGGTAATGGGATCTGGCTGATCGATGCGGACAGATGTGAAGATCCGCTCCCAAAGGCTTGGGACTCTGTCTGATTCCGGAAGCTCAGGAAATACTTTGTCGGCCCATTTTTGAGATGGGATGGCGACGATCGACCAGCTGATTTCATCCTTTTCAATCGCCTCATAGAAACGATCAAGTGCATCCCCGCTTGCTTTCTCATAATTTAGGATCCGGTCAGGGTCGATCCCTTTCAGGAGGTCAGGGTCATTGGCTTCTATTTGCAGGAATGCTCCTTTAAGGTCCACGACCCATTCATGCGCAGCCGCAAGCCAGCTAGGGTATTCATAGAATACATCGTACGGTGCCAATTCATAATGTGTTCTCATGATTTCCTCATCAAACCATTGAACATGTACATTTCTCGCACCGGCAAGATAGGCTTCCTTCACCACCATTCGTACAAAGTCCTCTGTTCCAAGTGGTGCCGATATCCAGAGCGGTTGATCTTCTTGAACATTCACCCCGACCTTAATAGCCAGCTCTGCGTATTGTTTTACTTTTTCCTGAAATTCTTTATGTAGGGTCATTCCAAATTCTCCTGTTCCAATAATCTATTGATATATGTCTTCATGTTTATATGTGTTTCTTCCAATGTCTCAGACGGTTCTTCTACTTCGGCATTTCCATAAAATAATTCACCGAATCGATCTGCTTCTTCACTCCTTGGAATGACATGCATGTGATAATGTGACAACTCACTATAGACTCCTCCATTTTGACAGATCGTCACTCCATCAGGTTCATATAATTCGTAAATGGTGCGTGCAACCAGTTGAGAAGCCTTCATGACGGAAAGGCTTTCCTCGGTATCCATTTCCATCACTTCCACTCTATGCTTCTTGGGGAGGATCAAGGTATGACCTGCATGATGGGGAACATGATCCAATAAACAAGTGACGTGATCGTTTTCATATATGATGTATACTTTCTCTTCTTGATTTGCAAGCCGGCAGCCCAGGCATTTTTCCATTCTAGCATCTCCAATACTCAGTAAAATTTAAAGGTTTATTTTCAAAAGTGTCGAACATTGTTGAATGGACGAAAAAATAGTGTTTCTCTTATCATATCACGTAAAGGAAAGAAGGTCAGAATATAATGGAAATCGCATTACTTAATGAAAAACATGCCGAAGAGTATTGGAACCTCAGGCTTGAAATGCTGAAACAGAGTCCCTTAAACTTTGGCAGCAGCTATGAAGAGGCAGTCAAGCGTCAGAATCCAATTGAAATGACTAAAGAAAGACTTGTAAGCGAGGGAAACTTCACATTTGGCTGCTTTTGGGAGAAACATTTGGTGGGGGCTGTTACGATGGTACGGGAAGAAGGGTTAAAGATGAAGCATAAAGCATCCATTTATGCAATGTATGTTTCTCCATCCCACCGGGGAAAAGGGTTTGCAAGACGATTGATTGAAGCTGCCATCAACCAGGCGAAGAAAACGGAAGGCATTGAACAACTGATGATCACAGTCGTGACAACCAATGAAACAGCAAAGGGTCTTTACCATTCGTGTGGATTCAAACCATATGGGACAGAAAAAAGAGCATTGAAATATGATGGGGAATATTATGATGAAGAATTGATGGTTTTGTTTTTATAATAGGAATGGTGATAAAAAAAACGGTGATTCTCATACAGGAGGATCACCGTTTTTCACAATACATGATAATCGAAGCAGAGTAGAAGGAAGGCCACAACAAATACTGACCCAATCAAGGCTTTTAGAGGATTTAAAAAATGGAGGCGCAGCATCGGGAACATAATACAATAAAAAAATACCGTCCACCATAGATTCCAACCTTCAAAATATTCAATGGAATCGGTTTTCCCCGCAGCCCATTCCGTCAATGTTGCAACCCCGACATATTTCAAATAATAGATGACCTTGATTCTCCATTCTCCAGGATAATGGCTTAGGAACAGAATAACGAGGCAAGGGTAAGCCACCATGGTATATAGAGTATCTGTCACAAACATATTGACAAAAAAACCATCCAGTTCCCACACAGCCTTCACCGTATAGCTGATATACTGATAAAACATATTGAAGAAACTAAAGTAGTAGACGGTGGGAAGGAATTCCCTCCACCTGCTCCAGGATCCCCATTTCAAGGAACTAAGAACGACCAATAAAATAACGACAATATGAAACATGGGATCCCCCCATAATCCGGTACAATTTATAGGTCATAGTGTACCCTTGGATATGGAAATTCATTCCCAAATGAGATTTTGGCTTTAGCTACCAGGAGTAAATACATCCGATACCTTGTTACTGAACTCTCTTAAGTAATGAAGGTAGTTCTTCCCGCCATAGTTATAGCGCTTATTATACATCTTTGCCACAACAACGTTTAAAGATGGAATGACAAGAAGCGTTGGACCTGTGACACCGATTATTTGATAAGCGGCACGGGGCACTCGTTCCCCGATTTCACTTTTCGACCTGGGAGCTCCTTGTACATACCAGAAAAGGCCGTTATCTGGCAGGGACGGGTCAGCGTAAGCCCCATTCTGTATCGAGGTGGAAATCTCGATCACCTCTCGAGGAACCACCTGTTCCCCGTTCATCCTCCCCATTTGAAGATGCAGTTGTCCCCATAGAGCAAATTCGCGGGGAGAAACGAAAAGGTTTTTTTCTTTTCCATCATTGTTGGTCCCCAATCCGGTAAGAGCAGGAGTGGTTCTTGCTTCAATGATATGAACAAGGTTTTGGTCTTCTTCTGTCCGCCAGCCCGTTTCTTTCAAACCAGCCGGTGAAAACACCCGTTCCTCTAAAAGCTGTGGAAAGCCTTTCCCGTAAAGTTTATGAATCAATTCGGTCATGATCTCCACTCCGATGTTGCGATAAACCCAGTTTGTACCTGCCTTGAATTCTCGAAAGCAGTTCCCTTCTGTATCTACATCAAGTCCGTGGGAATGGGTTACCAAGTGCCTGATGGTCATTTCTTTTCCCAACGGTGAGTCCCATTCGGACATATATGCAGTAATGGGGTCGTCAAGGCTTTCGATGTGTTTGTCATATAATGCATAGGAAACAGCGAGCCCTAAATAGCTCTTTCTGGCGGAAGCCACATTGAATTGAGAATCAGCTTGAACCTGCCGTGCATTTATTTCGTGGGAGTGCCTTCCGCTGTAATGGTCTACCACTACTTCTCCATCCTTAAGAATATAAAGTGCTGCAGCAGAGCTCTCGTTTTTATCTTTAATCTCCTCAACCCAGGAAATCAGTTCCTTTGTCCCTCGGGCAACACTTGGGTTCACGCTTTTTTCCACTCTTTTGCAAGCATTCCATATACAATATGATCCACAAAGTGATCATAAATCCATTCTCTTTGTCTCAGCTTTCCTTCCTCAACATAACCCAGTCTCTCAGGGATAGCCCTGCTCCGATGATTGAACTCAGCTGCCGTTATTTCAACTTTATTCATTTTATAATAATCGAAGGCGTAATCCGTCAAACCACTTGCAACGGTCGTCATGATGCCTTTCCCTTGATAGCCTTCCCCAAGCCAATAACCGATGTATGCCACCTTGTTGGACCAATCAAGCGCATTGAAACCTGCTACGCCCACGACTTCCTTTTGATAAACGATGGCTGCCGTCAAACTCTTTTGATTGGCAAAACCTTGGCGGGTGCCTTTAATGAACTCCTCTGTATCCTCAAGGGTTTTAGAATAATCCACCCACGGAAGCCATTCGCGTAAATAGGAACGGGACCCATCTGTCAGTTCATAAATCCGTTCGGCATCCTGTAGATCAAGTAACCTTAATTCCAATTCATCATGTAATTTATATGTAAACATGTTTGTTCCTCCTTATCTTTGTGTAGAAAGACGATTGATTTTCAGGAAATTCATCACTACTTCTGTGAAGCGGTCTGCTTCCTCGTAATGCGGGGTATGACCACTTTTTTTGAAATGAACCCTCTTCCCTTTTTGGGCATCCCGATTAAATGTGTTAATATGCTCTTCACATGTGACTGGGTCATACTCCCCTGTTAAGAGAAGCATAGGGGTTTCAATCGTTTTTATCCTGTCTAACATATTGGAAAAAATGACCCCTTCATCACGAAGAAGTTGGTAGTGATAATCCGAGCGGTCGTAAAAAGAGTCCCACTCTTCATCAGTATAAGTGGCATAGTAGTCTGTAGGGTTATCAAAATTATGCGTATAGATTTCCATCCGATATTCTCCAAGCTCATCGCTTAACTTCATATAGATTTCTGTAAAATCCCTAGGAGATAGATCTCCTTCCACCAAATTCAAAGCTTTTTCTTGTAGATCAGGCTGATCATACTTTCCGAACAGATAAGCCGTCTTCCTGAGCAGTCCCTTCGAAGTCAGGGTAAAATCGAAAGTCGGGCATTCAAAGATGACTTTTTCGATGGAGTCCGGGTACTGTGAAGCATAAGCAAGGGCAAGAAAACCTCCAAAGGAATGCCCAAGGACAGACCATTGATCAATCCCTAACTCTCTTCTTAGGGCTTCACAGTCTTCTATGAGATCCTGAAAACCAAAGGATTCATTTTCCTGAATGGCTTCAGACCGGCAGACACCGCGCTGGTCGATGAGAACAAGAAATAGATTTTCCCCCAGCCGTTCACGCTGATGAAAAGAGAAATCGTAGCAGCTCTCCCCTGGTCCACCGTGTAGATATAATAAAGCCGGGTCCTTCGCAGAACCGTATGTCTCCACATGAAGACCTTTCCCCCGAATCGTCATGATGTTTGCTTTCATACTCAAAACCTCCTGTGTGAAAAGGGACGGACCTTCATTTGTGCAATTATGGTAAACTGCTGCTGCTCACCGAAGGTCCGTCCCTCCCTTTAAGAGTGAGCAGGCAGAAAGTCTATCGAAACGTTTGAATTACTTTACCTTTTCCATTTTGGACTTCTACTTCTCCGTAGGCTCCATTGATGAAGGTGATCTGAGGCGGCTGATGTCCGCAGTCGACATCATATACTACCGGGATTTGCAATTCTTCTTCCAGTTCATGATAGACATCTTCTGCCCAATAGTCATCAACCGGAGTATTGACGGCACTTCTCCCGAATAGTAGCCCTGAAGAATGATCTAACCACCCTGCAAGTTTCATTTGTACAAGTGTACGGCGTAAATCTGCCGTATTGATCTCACAGTTTTCAAGATACCAAATGATAGGTTCCCCGACGATATGTTTCTTTCTGAAAGAAGCCACATCACCGTATGGAGTGCCGATAAGATTTCTGATCACATCGATGCAGCCCCCGAGGAATCGACCTTTCATTTCAACCTCCCTGTCTCCAATGGTCTTCCAGACAGTGGACTCCGTTAAGTGAAATACACTTGGTGAAGGATGTAAGTGGTCCCATTGTTTTTGATGCTTCCGGGAGGAATATTGTGTGACCGAAGAACCTTTATCTGTCGAAAGGACTTTTTCCCATTGTTTTGTCGTTGGATCCGTCTCCTCTCCCCTTAAATCAATGAGGTTTGTCCCATGTGCAGTGGCCATCCCTGTCTTTAAAGTGATGGCAAGTAAAAGGGCACTAATATCGGAATAACCAAGCACCCATTTGGGCTTGATCTGTTCATAATCGATTAACTCGAGAACTTCTATGAGGAGCTCTCCTCCCCATGGTGGAGCGATGAGTGAAATTGATTCGTCCTGGAGCATTCTATTTAATTCGTCTGCTCTCTCCTTTGCAGGAGCAGACTTAGCCTTGTGCTGCTTCCAAACGGTTTCACCACACTCTATGACGTATCCCTTTTCTTCCATTTTAGCTATCGCTTTTTTCAGTAAATCGTGCAGCTCATGAGGCACACCAGAGGAAGGTGCGGTCAAGCCCACAGTAGAATTTCCCTTAAGCAATGGATATGTAATCATCCCTATCCCCTCCCAACGGTTAATTTACATGATTTTACCAGAATGATAGACTCCGTACAAGAATTTTTTTCCATCATTAGAGGGACGGACCTCTATAAGAATAGTTATGGTAAACCTGGAATTGACCTTGAAGGTCCGTCCCTCAGCACCACATTTTTTTACAATTATATGAACGATTTGAAACGGTTAGTGTGATTTGGGGTGTGTATGAGGTTTGTGTGGTAAAATGATGTGGTTGTGTAAAATTGGATTTTTGGAGGTTCTGATTTGAAGAAGAAAACGGTGAAGCAAAGCCTGTCGGTTTTGATGATATCATTTATGGCCATGACGCCCTTTCAGCAGACGGCGCATGGGAAATCTACATTAGAAATCAATGCAGATGCTGCCATACTAGTAGAAGCAGATACAGGAAAAATTGTTTATAGTGAAAATGAAGACAAGGCCCTCGGTATTGCCAGCATGACGAAAATGATGACGGAATACCTGGTGTTAGAAGCAATTGATGAAGGAAAGATCAAATGGGATCAAACGTATAAAGTAAGCGATAAAGTGTACCAATTAGCAAATGCTCCCGGACTTAGCAATGTCCCGTTGAGAGCAGATGAAGAGTATACGGTAAGGGAATTGTATGATGCCATGGTCATTAAGTCCGGCAACGGTGCAGCCATCGCTCTTTCAGAGGTAGTGGCGGGTTCTGAAGGGAAATTTGTCAAGATGATGAACGCCAAAGCAAAGGAACTTGGCTTCGAACATTATAAATTTGTCAATTCTTCAGGTCTCAGTAATTATGATATGCTCGGCATGTATCCAGAAGGTACAGATGTGAATGACGAGAATGTGGTATCAGCTGAAGATATGGCCACCCTTGCCTATTATCTCATCCATGATTTCCCTGAAGTCCTGGAAACATCCAGTCTCTCTTCCAAGGTATTCAGACCTGGAACCAGTGAAGAGCTGGTCATGAAAAATACGAATGGACTTTTAAAAGGAAAGTCTTATCATTACAAAGGGGCAGATGGACTGAAAACGGGAACCACCCCCTTTGCAGGCTCCACTTTTACCGGAACGGCGAAGCGAAACGGTGTCCGTTATATATCGGTCATTTTAGATGCGAAGGATGAGTACGGACAACCGAGCAGTGCAGAACGATTTATTCAAACGAGGGAACTTCTCGATTACGGATTCGATGAATTTGAGAGCGTAAGCTTCAGTTTAGATAACATCGAGAAGAACAAGGAGCATACGTTACCGGTTCCTGATGGTAAGGAGCAGGAAGTGACCATTAAGCTGGACAAGCCGGTCTCTATCCGTTTAATGAAGCAGGAAGAAGACAAAGTGAAAACCAGCTTGAAAATGGACGAAACGAAAGTAAACGAAGACGGTTCCCTTCAGGCTCCGATTGAAAAAGGTGAGAAAATCGGGGAATTGATCATTGATACTCAGGAGGAAGAAGAATATATCTTTGACAAGAAAGCAGCCCCTTACAGGGTGGATGTGTATGCTGCAGAATCCGTGAAAAAAGCGAGCTGGCTGGTACGGAGTTCACGCAGCATCCAGGGGTTTTTCAGTAATCTCTTTTAAACTGTGAGGTTCACTTTTTACAGGTTGTAAAAGATTTGGTGTTGCTTTTCTGTCACGTTCGTGTCAAGCTTACTAAGTCAAGGATTTAGAAAGCAGGTGGCATAATGATCGAAGTGAAAATATCGTCTCTTAGCGACGGTGACCTTAATCGTGGAGTTTTTGCAAAAAGAGATATAGCTAAAGGAGAGCTGGTTCATGAAGCGCCGGTCATCCCCTACCCGAATGAGGAACATGAACATATCGAGAAAACATTCCTCGCGGATTATGTATTTGAATATGGAATCAATCATACTGCACTTCTATTAGGATATGGAATGCTGTTTAACCATTCATATACACCAAATACGGTTTACGAAATCAATTTTGATAATCATACCTTCGACTTTTATGCCTATACAGACATTCAAGCTGGCGAAGAACTGCTTATTAATTATAATGGCGAAGTGGATAACGATGAGCCGCTTTGGTTTAATAAAGATAAGAGTGACGAAGAATAACGAAAAAGGGACTTCCGGTTAACACCGGGGTCCCTTTTTTCGTTATTCTTCTTCCGAGGGACGGACCTCTAATAATTCTTTAAAAAGTAATAAGAATCCGCATAGTGTCTGCATTCCTTGCTGAAATAGCATGATATAGCGAGGTCCGTCCCTCTGGTGATTGAATACTGCTGCTTATAATAAAAAAACAGGCATCGCTGCCTGTTTTTGCATTTGTGTTAAACCATGTCTTCGGTTGTTTCTTCCAGGATTTCAACTTTAATCGTGCGTACCCGGCGGTTATCCACTTCTTCCACACTCACTTTAAGGTTTTCATAGTCGAAGCTGTCACCCTCTGATGGAAGGTCTTCGAAGCTTTCGACGACCCATCCTCCTATTGTATGGTAGGAACTTTCCGGCTCTGGTACATCAAGCAGCTCTGTAAATTCATCCAATTGATATTGGGAATCGAATCGATACTCTTTGTCACTGATTTTTCTCATGGAATGGGTTTTTTCGTCCTGTTCATCCCAGATTTCCCCTACGATTTCTTCAAGGATATCTTCAAGGGTGATGATTCCCGTCGTGCCGCCAAACTCATCCACTACAATGGCCATATGCACGTTGTTCTTTTGAAGCTTGGTAAGCAGGGTGGAAATCTTGGCTGATTCAAATACAAACATCGGTTCTCGGATCAATTCCCGGATGTTCACTTCACCGAACTTGATCAAGTGAGTAAAAAATTCTTTCTCTGAAAGGATACCGATGACGTTATCGATATGATCTTCATAAACAGGTATCCGTGAAAAACGTTCTTCAAAGAACATCTCTTTGATTTCTTCGATCGGTTGATTCACTTCAACGGCCATTACATCGATCCGGGGCGTCAGGACCTCGGTTGCAAGGATGTCATCAAAGTCCATGGAGCGGTGGATCAACTCCCTTTCTTCTCTATCAATGACTCCTTCTTCTTCACTAATATCAAGCATCACTTTTAACTCTTCCTCTGTGACAGACGGCATCTCGGGGTTTTTCGAGAAGAACTTCGAGACTAACTCTTTTAGTTTGATAAAAAAGAAGTTAATCGGTGTAAGGACCTTGATCAGGAAGAACAGCACGCCGGCTATAGTCAGGGAATAGGTTTCAGCGTTCTCTTTTGCCAATGACTTCGGAAGGATCTCTCCGAAAATCAGAATTAACAGTGTCATGACAAACGTACTGATGACAAGTCCCGTGTTGCCTCCAAAAATATCCGTCGCAAGCTTTGCTGAAATACTGGCTGCGGCGATGTTTACGATGTTGTTTCCGACTAATATCGTAGACAGTGCTTTATCAAAATTTTCAGCAATATAATGGGCTTTGATGCTCCCTCTTCTTCCTTCACTTACGAAATTCTTAAGCCTGATCTTGTTTACGCTGGAGTAAGCCGTTTCCGCCGATGAAAAAAAGGCAGATAAAAGAATTAATGCTCCTAATAATACTAATGAATTCAGTGGTATATCGTCCAAAAAAAAGTCACTCTCCTGTAGTTGTTTATCTATTTATGCGGGATTACCCAGAAAAAACCATTAATGTTTGGAATAAGGCCAACGCTTGTGGGGACACCTGTTTCAACATGCGTCTGCGTTCCTCATCCCCCAAAGTATCCAATGCATGCAGGACCTCATGCAATTCATTATGCAAATGCTTCATTTCATTCCGTATATGCTTCACTTGCTTCTCAAGTACGGATTGATCCACCTGCTTGGATTTCAAAAGAATCATTCGATCCTTAATTTCATTCAGCGTCATATTCATCTGCTGACACTGTTCGATCAGCTTCAAATCTGCTAATGTCTCTTCATGATAGTACCGGTAATTATTCTTTGACCGGTCACATTTTAATAAACCCATTTTTGTATAATAATCAATCGTCCGCTTGGACACTTCACTTAGCCTCGATAACTCGCCTATTCGATACAACTTCCCAAGTGATCACCTCTAGAGTAGTATACTTTATTTCTACTAAACCGTACAGTTAAACGTTACGGTTTAGGGACGGACCTCAAAATATACTATGTTTTATAAGTGAAAACGCTTAGTATCAAGGGTTTCCCCCTAAAATAGGGTCACAAATTGAGGTCCGTCCCCTTATTTAGCATCCCAATGGCTTTTCATTCGTACAAAGGGTAATAAGTGAAGGACACTCGCAAGTAATATCATAATTAGTCCGGTCAAAAGGAATAGCAAAAATAAAGTGTTCCCTCCTGAAGTAGATGAAGGGGAGATGGCGAAACCTAAAGCAAGTTCAATCATTCCAAGGAGGACAAGTGAAATCCGGAAACTTGATGGCTTCATTACTCGATAACCGATCAGCACTGCAAGATAACTGGCGCTGATAATCATCATCCCCGGATAGATTGGCGAAAACTTGGCAGCATATACAAAGAAATCGAGAGCTACAATATCATGTGTAGTTTGAACACTGCCATGAATCATGTCACTGAACGGAGCCGAATACCTCCATTCCGAAGACTTATCCAACAAAGTACTCCCTTCATACCAAGAGACCAAAGACGCAAATCCCAGTACAACCAACCCCATTCCAATTTGTGACCAATACTTAATCGACATACCTTTCTCCTTCCTACTTTGAGGGACGGACCTCAAGAAAATGCTTTGTTTAAAGATGAAAAACGCATCATCTCAAGGGTTTCCCCTTGAGATGGGATACGAATTTGAGGTCCGTCCCTCAATTCAGTCCCTCAATTCAGCATCATGTTCACCACGGCGAAGTATTCTCGTATGATGTAGTTTGCGGTGATGAGTAAGGGGGATTCACTGCCAAGGCCAGTGCAGTCAAGCCCCAGTTCTTCGCTGATTTTTTCGGCGCGTAAGATATGGTAATCGCTAGTAACGATGATTACTTTCTTGTTGTGTAGTCCCTCATGTCTCAGAATGGCTTCTGCATTCCGAAGGTTTTCATATGTAGTGGTGGACGTTTTATCATAGTAGATTCGATCTTCCCTGATGCCATGCGTTTTTAGGTAAGCCCCCATTGCATCTGCTTCTGGGATAGCCTCTCCAGGACCTTGTCCACCGGAAACGACAACAGGGACGTTTTCATTGACAGTAAGCAGCTCTCTTCCCTTTTCGAGTCTCTCCCTTAAGGTGTTGGAAAGCTCATGGCCTTTTAAACCGGCTCCGAGTATGATGACCGCATCGGGAGCTTCCTCCCTGATATGATGGGATTGAACGGCCGTTTTCAGAAGCAGGCCTTCAACAATACCAAACGAAACAATAAAAAGGAGGAACAGCACCCCAATGCTTCGACGGGCTGTTTGAAAACGGGTATCTCCCGTATTCTTATAAGCGATATGTAAAAGGAAAATCAGTATGAGGGTTTGCGCAACACCAGCGAAGAACAGTATCCCGAAGGTCACCCCTCCGAAAAGAACGAGTACAGTAAAAATGAAGATGAATAGTAACTCGTACTTGATAATCTTCTGCATCAGAACCCCATTCGTAAAATAAAAACCCATCATGCTTCACCTTCAGCGAAATCCCTGGGTACACCTTGAATTTTCACTTTTGGCCATTTTTTATCCCACTCTTTTTCATGCAGCCTTTTTTCATAAATGGAAGCTAATGCTTCTTTTTCTTTAAAATAGGGAGTCGGTTTAATTTGGAGAGAAAGTAAGTCTTGTATTCCCCAGGGCGCTGCTAAAATAAGCTCATTTTTCCCGTTTAACGTCAATGCAATGGAGGTAGCCGTTTCAGGGAAACGGGATACAGCATCAATCGTGGAGCTATACGGTGCTTCTCCATTTTTTATATGCATCCTAGCCTGGTTTTTCACAGACCAAGGTTCACTCGGTGCCCGATCCTGCAATTTTGCTTCAAGTTGCTTTTCAATGCGTTCGTCTATATTCGATCGATCGAAATACACTACATCAATATCCGGCAGATCCGTTTTATTTGAAAACCCATGCAGAGTATCCCATACCTTTGTCCTTACAAACCCTGCACAAATCCACCAGTCTGGCAGGTGTAAAGTTTGTGCAGTCTCAAGGATTTTCATCATCCAGGGATCTTCTTTCACCAGCTTCAAAATATCCTGTTCTGATTGGACCACGGTCTCCTTCACCCCTTTCGCATGCCACATAAGAATTGACCCTTAACGTTTTCAGTGATCGAACGTAAATGGTTTTAACTTATTTTACCATGAAAAAAGGGTGTTCCATGGTTTTTTTCTCCATTCATTCGATCAATGGGTCATGAACATCAAAAAAATAATGCCAGGGAGCTTCCCCTGACATTTCCAATCATTGTCCGCCTGTAAACCAGCTGCTCGCTTTCACGCGCTCTTCTTCCTGAAGTTGTCTTTCGTTACGATTTCCTGCTTCAAACGTATTTTGGGAGAATTTACGACGAAGAAGTGCACTCACTATTCCGAATCCAACGGCAATGCCAATAATCCACCATAACATACTCTTCACTCCCTTCCTTGAACAGTCCTTTTCTATATATACGTATGAAAAGGTGGAAAAGTTTCATTTTTCTAAAATCTCTCCTGTCCGCACCTTTTACAGGTAATGAAATTCTGGTTGAGGATGTGACAGGAAATCATGATGGGAGATGGTCCATCCATATGCTCCTGCCATTGAGAAGACGACCAAGTCCCCTGCTCTCAATTTTTCTACATAACTCTTTCGGATCAGCAGGTCATTAGGGGTGCATAGCTCACCGGCGACTGTAACATATTCTCCTCTTACCTCTGGTCTCGGCAATGGTTCATCATACCATTCATCCACGGGGTAAATGGTATGGGGATGAGTCATTTTCCAGGCTGCGGGCAGCCGTAAGTGATGGGATCCGCCTCTTATCAAGGCAAAGTGCTCACCGTGGTTTTCCTTAATGTCCATCACTTCTGCCACATAGTATCCGCTGCCACCTACCATATAACGGCCGAGCTCCAATATCAGCTGGATTCCATTCTGTTGAAATAAAGCTTCCATCTCGTGCAACCCTTTAGTGAACGTTTCCCATTCAAACGGCTGTTCCCGCTCCCCATAGTTTAATCCAATGCCTCCGCCTGCATTTAATATACTGATGGCAGGGAGTGAAAAGAGAGTCTTCCAGTCCATTACTTTCTCCCTGCAGAATTGTATGAAATCCAGGTGATCACGGGCATTGAGATTATTACTCATGGCATGAAAGTGGAAGCCTCTCACTTCAAGATAGGGATAACCTGATAGTCCATTTAATAGAGAGGGAATACGTTCTTCTTCTATTCCAAATTGTGTCGGAACCCCGGTCATTTTATGAGAGCTTCTTTCGACCTGATAGGTACTGTTTACGCGAATGAGGACTGGCAACTTTTCCCCCGTTACAGACCCTAAGCGGTTCAATCGATGCAGGTCCCTTTCGCTTTCAATATTCATCGCATGAAGTTTTCCCTTGGATAGATACTTCAGTTCCCTATCTTTTTTGGCTGGTGCCCCAAAGATAATGGGCTTGCCGGTGAGATCCATAACCTTGACGAGCTCTCCTTCTGAAGCGGTATCGAATCCATCCACGCATCCTTCCAATGCCAGGATGATGTTCTTATCGGGATTTGCTTTGACCGCATAAAACATTGAACAGTAAGAAGGCAATGACTCTCTCAGTTGCCGGGCATGATTTTTTAGGTGCTTTATATCATAGAGATAAGCACATATCGGGTCTGCTCCTCTCTTTTTTATAAGAGAAGGAAGATACGAGCTGACGTTTTTAGAAATCATAGATTACTCCTTCCATAAACTTCGATTACTCCTTACGACGACGATGGTAAAGAGGATGGTTCCGATCCCCATTAAAAGTCCGGCTGTGAAAGCATTGAATGAACTGGCCACCCATCCAATTAAAATGGCCCCGAGGGGAATATAGCCGCGGTCCATGAGGGCAATGGCCAATACCCTGCCCCGAAATTCATCGGCTACTTTCAATTGAAGGAGGACCCTGCTCATTGTCCGGTAATATTGACTGGTGAAACCCACGATGAACATGAGTCCGATCGCCGCCCAATAAAATCGGCTCATTAATGTAAAGAAGATCAGGCTTGTCCCAAAGGCAAGGGAGGAGATAATGAGCCATCTGCCTCCCAGCACCGGCTGCTGGAATGTGAGGAGTCCAGTGGCACCGATCGCACCTAAGGAAGAGACAGACAGCAGGAACCCAAAGCCCGCCGGACCAAGCCCCATCAGCTCTTTTGAAAAAATGGGAAGCATGGTCGTATAGGGGAAACCGAAAATCATCGGAGCAATGGCCACAAACAGGAGGGCGAGTAATACCGGTTGCCCCTTCAAGTATTGGATGGTCTCATGAAACGACTTCTTCTCCCATTGTCCCCTTTCCTGTATCTTCTGTTGATGGCCGGAAATAGTCATTAACGAAAATAGGACGATCAGTATTCCAAGCGAGACCCCGAGTATGATTCCGCCGGCAGGAAAATATCCAAGAAGGACACCTGCCAACGCAGGACCTATCATTCTCGCAACATTGATAGAAGTGGTTTGAAGGGTTATCGCACTACCAAGCATCCTTCCCGGTACAATATCGGATAACCATGCGTTCCGGATCGGTACTTCATAGCTCATAAAGACCGAGCGTATGGTTATGGCCATTAATAACAAGAGAAACGATGCTTGTTGGCCGATAATGATCCCGACAGAAATGGTGGATAACAACATTCCACCATAAAGAATGAGAAGGGACTGGCGTCTATTATAGTTGTCGGCCACCAATCCTGCTGATACGGAAAATAGAAAAACAGGAAGAAGTCTGCACGCGTTCACCATCCCCAATGCCACACCTGAACCGGTCCATTCGTACACAACCCAGTTTAGGATGGTCAAATCCATCCAATCCGCAGTGCGTACGAAGAAACTTCCATATAAGAATCGACGGAAAGGGCGTGACGTCAGTGCAAGCTTCTGTTGTGCTGATTCAATATTCACGTCCTTTCAGCTTCAGTTCCGAGTGGATTTTCAACATAATGATATAGATAACCATCAGAAGGACTCATCCTCATTTTGGTCAACGCTTTATGCTTCACTTTTTTCTGATATAAAAACCGTCGATCTTCTTCCACGTTTATCGGTACGTCCGGATATAGGCAAGTGAATGTCTCTTCGCAAGCCTCCCGGACCAATGTCCAGAATACTCCTTCATACACTCCCGAAGCTTCAACGAGAAGACGGATGATTTCCCCGAAATGACTCTGGAACACCGTATAATGCGCTTTGGAGTACATCTCTTCTTTCGTTTCGGTCATGGTGATACTCCCTGGATAAAAGGTCGGAAACAGATGCTGCTCCTCTAGTCGATTCCTGTATATTCTCGCTCCCCCCCAATCCCTGAAGTAAAATCGTACCGGTTGCCCATTTTTGAAGACAGGGACACTATTCTGCAGATGTCCTTCCAGTGCAATTCCATACTTGGTTAAAAGGGTGAGGAAGCCTGGTAACGTGATAGATAAATAGTCTTTAAAGAAAGATTGGGCTCCTCTTTGCCGGGTCAGTTTGTTATAAGCACAATATTCATCAAGAAGCTCAGCAAGGATCGTTTGTTCCGAAAAAGGGGATGCTGCATAAAGACTGCTTCCGGTAATCATCAACTCATCCTCTTCCAGCTCGTCTTCCGGATTGTCTCTTATGACCACCGTCAGATTTCTTCTTTGTTCATCATGGTTTGAAATGAACGAGTATCCTGCAACTTCATTCATGGGAAGAAATTGCGCTAACTTTGGTTCTTGTCTTAGCACTTCATCCACCATTTTTGTAAAAACAGTGCTGTTTAAAGCGGTTTGACTGGAAATCGATCTCACCGTGGATGTCATTTGACTGTTGACGGCCAGTTTCACGAATCTTCTTGAATAGCCATCTGGCAGAACCGTTCGAAAAGAAGAAGTAGCACAACACCCGACAGAAACCGATTCAACCGGTAGGATGATCCCTTTTTTTATTTCAGTAGAATAAATGGGATATAGCGTATGCTTGTATTGCCATTCGTGAATAGGCAAAATCTGGTATTCTTCTGGGTCCTTTCCGTTATTTTTCATGAACTCATGGTAGGCCGGTATGATTTCTTTAAATGTTTTTTCTATCAATGTTGGTTCTGATTCGGTTTTCTCCACCCATTCTTTCCGGACAGCCACAAAGCAAATCTCAAAGTTTTGTCGGAATTCAGGTGAATACCTGGCCACCTCCTCAGCATTCATGCCGGTTTTGGTTTTAGACCCGGGATGCAGATGGTGCCCCTCTACGCACAGCTGTTCAAAAAAGGTGAGGGAACTCCACATCGGTTCTTCTTCCTTCCTGTGTTTAATGTAATCAAAGGTGGATCGGTAAGGAATTTTACCTGCGCTTTCCTTTATCTTTTTCGTCCAGTGATAATGTGCGGCATAACTTAGTGATTGATTAGCCGTACCATTTTCAAGTTCTTTCATCAATCCCTTTCCTTTTTCTTCAAGTCCTAAAAGGGAGATCAGCTCGCCGGCAGTCTTTATTTTCCGATGAGAGTCATGGGTAATACACAATAGATTTCCTTCAATAGTGACCCGCTGAAAGGCAAGTTCATCTTTTATTGGAAAAAGAATCATATACTCACCGAAGGATTTCATTCTGTAAGAAATCCCCTCATTCAACTCCACGGTTTGAAGCTGATGGAGGAGCGGTTCCCATTGTTTGTATACTTTCAATAAGCTTGTGACATAGACTGAACCGATTTTCTTCAATTGAACTGAATCGGAATACAGAGAGTTCACGTCTTCTCTTAGAAGGGAGGCAGCTAGTTTATTCAATATGGTCTGTCGCCCCCTTTCGATATTCTCTTTATAAAATGGAATCATAGGGGGGTGATTTTCACTCAAATAGCCCAGGCATTTCACTTCATCATCCAGCAGCTGCCCTTCTGTCAATGGATGGTTCGTATTAAGTCTCATGGCTATTCTCCTTTCCCCGCTGTTAATGGATTGGGTGCTGAAACATATACATTTTCCGTGAAAGAATCAGATAATCTCATGTTGATCAGGGACTTTAAATAAGTTGATCGACCGAAAACGAATTGTTCAAAATGGGACACATCCCTTTTGTGGGGCTTTTCACTTTCCAATCTTTCGATCGTGCCTCCAACAACATTTGAAACCTGTCTCCAAAGGAGGGCCTCCTGAAGTCCGAATTCTTTTGTTACTCTCACAATGATTTCTCCTAAATGATTATGAAGGACTGCGTGTGAGAACATATGATATAGATCAACCGGTTCTGAAGTGAGAATATTCGTTTCGTTGCAGATCCTCCCTCTTTCCACAAAGGCAGGGAGGCGTTTCTCCAATATCCGGATGCCTCCGTTGTCCCGAATCAGTAACTTTCGTGGACTGCCCTGCTCAAAAACAATGAGTGCGTTTTGAAGATGGGCTTCCAGACTGATTCCATATTTCACGATTAAAGCAATGAGCCCGGGAACGAGCGTATTTGCGTACTGTTGGATAAAATCGACTGCCGCGGTTTCGATGGAAATCCCTTTATGTGTAGACCAGTCTTCGATCAATTCTTTTGCGAGAAGCTTTCCGGAAATGGGTGAGACATTTATAAGAGCGGCTCCGGGAACTGCAATTTCACCTCTGATCAGTTTCATTTCAGGGTTTTCCCTCACCAACGCGGATAAGTTTTTCTCCAGATGGATGCTTGCATTTTTTCGTTGAGAAAAATAATGTCCCCCACCACATTCTGATAAAAAATAGATTCTTTTGTTGATCTCTTTGTCATGATCCCAGATGTCATTCAATATTTCCGAGATGACTGGACCGTTCCAGACGGATGTCGGTGAAACGATTCTCTTGGCACTGGTCATTTGGACATTTAACGCCGTCTTCAAATGATGATGCTTTCGAGAATCCGGTGCCAGGGAGCGGAATGAAATGAGTGGACGGTATGGAATGACTGCATCGACCGGAATCAGCAATTGCTGTTTCATTTCTTCCTGATAATATTGCTTCACCGTATGATCGAACTGCCAAGGATGGACAGGGATGATTTCGTACTCCTCGATGTTCCTCCTTAATAGGGTGAATTGTTGCTTCATGGCTGTTGCCACCTCCGGGTATTCATTCAACAGGATGTCTGTCATGGAGGGTCCGCCGGCGATTTTCGTGAAGACCGAAATGCTTTTATGGATGGCCAGGGGGATGATGGAAACCTCCCTTCCCCATTCGGGAGCGTACGATATGACTTCCTCCCTGGATAAACCAAGCCTTGTCTTCGAACAGGGGTGTAGGGTGTGACCTTCAATGACGGATTGTTCCAAGAAGGCCAATGGGCTGAATGAAGGCTCAAGAGATCGATTGTGCAAGTATTCAAATGTCCCTTCTCCTGTGTAATGGTCCTTTCTTAAGGTTTCTGCAGTTAAAGCCAAGGAATCATTTTCTACACTGTTCTCAAGTTCTTTTATGAAGAGTTGGAATTGATGTGATCGGGATGTCCGTCCCTCTAATAACTCCTTCATAAACTGTGTAGGGGTTTCGATTGGTAAGGTCGTATTCCCTTTTGTAATGGTGATGGGTCCTCCTATATCCAGGTGGCCCAACATATAGGTATTTTCAATAGGGATGGTGATCTTAGAATTTTCAACCGGAGTTATGTAAATGAATTTTTTCTTATCCCCAGTCATTCCATGCGTATATTCAATAAGTTCTTCCCGAATAATGGCTTGTATTAATTTATGTAGGATGCGTCTTTGTGAAAGCTGCCCTTTTTCTTTGACTAAATCCTCAACATTTGTGGACTCTTTGGGTAATGAATGGTAACTATAAACTCTGCTCATCGTGTGTATTCCTCCTATTAATGAGAATCATTTTCAATTNNAATTGAAAATGATTCTCATTGTCAATCTTTAATACAGAAGTAAGGAAAATAGTCCCAACCATCAGGAACACCGGACATCAGGTATGAACCGTCCATTGAACAGGTATTTGAAGGTGCCATTCAAATTATTCTGAAACGGAGCTCCATAGAACCTAACATTCTATTATTCAACAAAAAAACGCAGCCCTTTATTTAAAAAGGCTGCGTTTCATTTATTCTTCTGCTGTTTCCTGATCTTCTGTATTTTCCAATTGGTCGGCATTACGCACTTTTTCTTCCGTTGAAGAGTTATAGTATCCCTCTTTTTCGTATTGCTTTTTTAGTTCGAAGTATTTGTCCATGGCTCTTTTAGCGATGGTTTTGTTTACGTATGGGTCTTTATTTTGATGTGAATAAGGTAACACCACTGAGAAAGCCACTTCTGGGTTGTCGTATGGTGCATAGCCTATTAGTGTAGTGTTGTAAGTATCATACTGTCTCTTTTCTTCAGGACTGTAGTAAAATGCTTCGGCAGTACCGGATTTAGCTGCTGCATCATATGGTGCGTTTCTAAAATTATTGGCAGTACCTTGGCTCCCATGTGCGACCTTATAGAATCCTCTCTGCACTTGCTGAATTTGTCTTTCCGTTGCATCGATCCGATTTAATACTTTAGCATCATTTTCATAAATTAATGACCCTACTTTATCCCTCTCTTGACTTGGTTCCCTCACTTCTTTCATTAAATGGGGCTCCATCCTGAAACCTCCGTTGGCGATTGTAGATGCATACTGCACAAGTTGCATCGGTGTATATAAGTCGTATTGCCCAATAGCGAAGTCCATTAACATACCTGGTTCTCTTTTTTCCCCCTTTAACCCTTCTACTTCACCAGGCAGATCTATACCAGTCTTTACGCCAAGGCCGAACTGACTATAGTAATTTCGCATGGTATCAAACGCCTTTGGATCCATATCGATTGGTTCTCCCTTTCTATAAACTCCTCCCGCAATTTTAATTGCTGTTTTGAACATGTACGCGTTTGAGGAGATCTCCAGGGCATCTATATCATTTAAGTAAATTGGCCCTCTCGAAAGGTTAAACCATGATCTTTTAACGGGAGTCCCTTTTATAGCGATAGCTTCATCATACAAAACATCCCCAACATTCAAAGCCCCAGTCATATACCCCGTCAACACAGTAGCACCCTTTACAGCAGATCCCACCCCATATTCAGAAGTATACGTACCTAAAGCATAATCCTGTAATTCCGTTTTTCCGTTTTCATCCTTACCATACTTCTTTCCTACCATGGAGAGGATCTCACCTGTGTGCGGATCCATCATGACAACAAATGCACGGTCCAGAAACGGGGATTCCCAATATTTTGAGGCTTGTTTACTAAGCTCTTCTTCAACAATCTTCTCAATTTCTTTCTGGAGTTGGAGGTCGATGGTCAACACGACATCCTTACCGCTATGTCCTTCGCTAACAAGCTGTGTATCAAGGACACTTCCATTTTTCGTAATGTATTCGATTTCTTCTTTTTGTCCCTTAAGGACATTTTCATATTGTGACTCAAAGTAACTTTTTCCAACACGGTCATTCAAGGCATACCCCTGAGCTTTATACTCTTTCACAAGTTCGCTTGGCAGTCCTTGCTGGGAAGTGGTTACCCTCCCGAGGATCGTTCGCAAGGTACTGTCATTCACATACTTCCGTTCCCAATCGGTCGTTACATTGACCCCTGGCATTTCCGATAATCGTTCACTCACCCTGGCCATTTCTTCCATGGATACATCTTTATTTTTGATGATCTGTGGACTGAGGGCATATCCCGTGTTGAATTCACGGAAAATCGCCAGTACTTCCTCTTCCTGTTTGGAAAATGACTCAATGTCCTTTTTAGTGATCCTTTCAAGCTGCATTTCGTAAATCTTCTTGTTTCTATCATCCTCTGCAAGATCCTCGTCATCTTCCAGCTTCTTTATTTCCTCCTTGGAAACCAGCTTTTCAGCTTCATCGGGATGAGTCAGTAGCCAGAAATCCTGCCGATCTCGATCGGTGATTTTATCTGTATCCATTTCAATCAGTCCAGAAAGTTTCTCCGCAACCTTCAGCATATCTTTAGGTTTCGTCGTCTGGGTTCTGGTATACGTAATGGCATTCAGTGGAACATTGTCGACAATGACATTTCGATAACGGTCATAGATTTTCCCTCTCGGAGGTGTTCCATTATGGGATTTTACATTTTCGGTTCTGGCGACTTCTGCTTCATAATGGTTTCCCTGCACGATTTGCACAATTCCAAGACGAAGAATCAGAAGCGAAAATAGAAAAAAGACCGAAATAAATAGTAGATTCATTCTCAATGGGACATGGGTTTTTTTCTTTTTCTTCTTTTCCTTCAATTTGAATAACCCCTTTTAAGCTCGTATTTTACCAAAATATGATAATGTTCTAGTCCTATTTTATAGAAATTTCGACTATATTTCTACCTCTATATGGAACAAATTCCATTAATTTTACTTCACTGGGAGTAGGTGGTGGGATGTTTGCCAGTAAAACTCATCTGCTAGATCGATATTGAGTGGATTGCGAAAAATGTCGAAGAAGGAGTGTAGACAAAACAGTCCGGTTTCTTTTAGAATATAGTCGTATTAAAGTCGAAGAAAATGAAACCAAAGCTCTCCTTATTGCGTAGAATTGGTAACTAGATGAATGAGAGGTTGAATGGCTGTTATGTTTAGTAAACTGATGTGCAGGTTCGGTATTGGAGCAACAAAGATTGATTTGGTATTAAACAAGAAGGAGTTTCGTCCGGGGGATGTCATCAAAGGTGAATATGAACTCACCGGCGGCCGTGTGGAACAGAAATTAAAGAGGATCGAGACAGACCTATTGCAGTATGATGAAAAGCGTGATCGCTCTTCTGTTCTTCATCAAAATACCATATTAAGCTCATCGACGATGAAAGCAAACGAACAACGCACCATTCACTTTTCGTGCAGACTTTCTGACGCATTCCCGCCAAGCAGTGATACGGTCTCTTACAAGTTCGTTACACGACTTGTCTTTGACGATGGTGTGAATAGCGTCGATCATGATGATTTTCAAATTTTAGTATAATGATAAATAAGACAGGAGCCCTTCTAATACTGGAAGGGCTCTTTGATTTGAAGTTTGGTGGCAGCTTTTCACTCTTTGCCTACTGAAAAACCTTCAAATAATCTCCCACCATGTGGCTGCAGGACAGACTCAACAAGCTTCACTACAGCCTTTTTATCATCCTTTCGATAGAATCGCTCGAAAGCATCTACATATTTCCCTGCAAAGTGCTGATCATACTCTTGTAATGCCCGGACGATCCATTTCGAAGAACCGATCCAATGACCATTCGTCCGAAGCACAAATTCGTGCAGTGATTCTCCGATTGAGTTTGCGATAAAGATGCTTTCTCCCCTATTCGTTGAGCCGATGAAATCATCGAGAGCATCCGTGAGGAAATATCGCTTCATTCTGATGGTGGATGCGTTCCACTTCGGAGGTCCGTCCCTCAACAGTGTGTCCGCCTCTTTTTTTAGTATGGGGATAATGGGGTGGTCAACGAGGGGAATCCCTTCTGAAACCATCCTTGGTAAGGAAGGTCTGGCCCGCTTGCAGTCTGATTGGAAATAGTGACGGAGCGTTACCGAATTGTGCACGAACACTTCTATTGGCCAACCGTATGCGGTGAAGGATTCCCGGTATTCAGAGGGAAGCTGTCCCTCAATGACGACGATATCAAGATCCGATGTGGAAGTCTCTTCCCCCCTTACGACGCTGCCTCCGAGAAGGGCACCCTGACAGGTGGGGAAGTTTTCCTGGATGAATAGCTTGGCTGCTTCAATCGCGGATGTTCTTATCACATGATTCCCTCCATTCTCCATCGATGATCAATTCCTCCATATCTAACACGTGTTTCACTATATAATCCGGTTGAATCTCATCCGGTGAATCATAATCATGCTTATTGATCCATAAAGCGTCCATTCCAACGGATTTTGCCCCTGTTATATCCGTGAAATAGTTGTCCCCTATAAAAAGCGTTGTGATAGGCTCGCTTTTAAAAACATCCAGGGCATGCTGAAATAATCCTTTATGGGGCTTAAAGAAACCGATCCTTTCGGAAACGATAACAGATGAGTCAGGGAAAATGTTCGACAATCCTAGACGCTCTACCTTTTTGTAAGCATTAAAAACCGTTCCATTCGTAACAATCCCCAACTGTGCTTTATTCGATAAATCCAATAGGAACTTGATTATTTCTTGTTGAGGTCTGATTTGTTGAATATAGGAGGCTTGAAAGGTTTTTACAAATTGCAGTGAAACCTTAGGGGCAAGGTCTATATTGAAATCCGCCAAGGTGTTCTCAAGTCTCATAATTGAAAATTGCTGAAAATTCAACTCGTTAGATGAAAACCTGGGCCACAGGCGATGGTTGTGCTTTGTGAATGCAAGCAAAAATTCCGCTTGATTGAGATCCTTCAACTCGTTGAACTGACGAAGGGTATCACCAATGCCCCTTTGAAAAGCACTTGAATGATCGAACAATGTATCATCCAAATCAAATAAGAATAACTCATATTTTTTAAGTAAGATAGACTTCATGAGAATTAACTTTCTTTTTCAGTTTTGTAAAGAAAGTGCTGAAATGTTTTTTCCTTAAGGTGTAATAGAAATTATCAGAGGGACTCTGTAAATTCTTCTTTTTCCTTCCTCCTCCCGATACTATATCCAATCACGATTCCCATGATCAGAATGAATAAATAGTCTGTTTCAAAGCCGTTCGTAAAGAAGCCGGTAATACCCCATCCTAAAAGGGCACCGATTATAACTAAGAAAAGGGATTTCATATCATGACCATCCTTTCTAATAGAATCCGATCATCGTGAGGAGCCCGACCCCAATGATGGTAAGGAGACAAGCTCATATAGTCCGCTCCTTTAGCTATCATTAACAACATACACTCTATTGTCACCAATGCCCAAAGTATGTAAGACGTTCGTATCTATAAGTATACCAAACGGAGTCCATAATTTGGATTTTTTAAAGCGCTGATTAGAAAGTACCCCCTCATTCAGTCCTAGTAAAATTTACTAGATGCTGATTTAAAAGGTTTCCTTAAATGGTGGTAACAACTACCTGTTTTAAAATTAACAGAATTATATTTCAATAGAACTATGAAAACATTAAAACTTTTATCTATCTTATTGTTGTCTGTCACTTTTGTCATTGGATTTGGTCATTCTTCCAAGGTTGCCGCTGCTGGTACCTACACGGTCACTTATGGGGATACGATGTGGAAGATTGCCGTGAAACATCAGGTTGGAGTATCCGAGCTGATTTCAGCAAACCCCGGGATCAGTAACCCGAATATGATTTACCCTGGTCAAAGCATAAATATCCCAGGAGCAAATGCCACTGCTGAAAGTTATACATATGAAGTAGTGAAACTTGTAAACATGGAGCGTTCAAAAGTGGGTTTACCCCCATTGAAGGAAAATTGGGAGTTGTCCCGTGTCGCTCGCTATAAGTCAGAAGACATGATTGCAAAGAACTACTTCAGCCATACATCCCCGACATATGGGTCGCCGTTCCAGATGATGAAGGATTTCGGCATTTCTTATCAAGCAGCAGGGGAAAACATTGCTGCTGGTCAAAGAACACCTGCAGAAGTTGTAGAGGCGTGGATGAATAGCGAAGGTCATAGAAAAAACATCCTGTCACCGACGTATACGGAAATCGGAGTGGGATATGTGAAAGGTGGATCGTACGGTCATTACTGGACCCAAATGTTCATCAAAAGATATTAGTTGAAAGGAAGCTTAAGGAGATGACCCTGGTATTGTACCGGGGTCATTTTTTTACAGTGAGAGTATCAGTGCGGTTGATACTCTGACCGTAAAATAAACATCACTGGAAACATTGTGCTACATTGTTGTCTCCCCATCTAATAAGGACTGTGGTTGATTTCAAGAATAATGGTGAATCTGTTTTCATCTGTAGAAACAACCTCTTGTACATACACAGCCTGGCTTCCTGATTCTTCCCTCTTCTGTGTCACAATCTTTCGCATCAAGGCAGCAAGTGATTCATCTTTCCCTAGTTCAATATCCATAAACTCCTGGTCCTTCATTCCCTCAACTCCTTCGCTTCTCTATTTACGAATTAGGAGTGGATAGGGTTCCATAGAATGTAGAAATTTTTAAAAAGTAAATGGAAGAATACATAAAAAAGAGCCAACAGAAACGTTGACTCCCTCATAATAATTTAGAATGTATGTGCTAAATCTTTTGCTCTTGCAATCGCATTTTCTTTGATTTCAGCGGCTTTATCAGGCATTGCTGCATGACCCTCAACAAATAATCCTTCAAAGGAAGGAACGCCGTAGAATTGCATCATCACTTCCAGGTAGCGGTGCCCCATTTCCATGGCGGCTGCAGGTCCTTCAGAATAAATTCCTCCACGGGCCTGAATATGAAGGGCCTTTTTATCAGTCAGAAGGCCAACTGGTCCTTCTTCTGTATATTTGAACGCTTTTCCTGCCACTGATACAGAATCAATATAAGCTTTCATCACTGGAGGGAAAGAGAAATTCCAGAACGGAGTGACAAAGATATATTTATCAGCGTTGACAAACTGATCGGATAATTCACCAAGTCGACCTACTTTTGCCTGCTCTTCTTGAGAAAGTTCTTCAAATCCTTTACCGGACTGCAATTTACCCCAGCCGCTGAATACGTCAGCATCGATTTGCGGGATGTTTTCCTTGTATAAGTCCACATTGACCACTTCATGTGAAGGATTTGCTTCTTTATACGTATCAATAAATGCTTTCCCGACAGCCATGCTGTAAGATTGTGTGTCATCGTGCGGATGTGCTGTGATGTATAAAACTTTTGTCATGTTGATTCGTCCCTTTCTGAATGTGAAATGATTTAAGTCCAATCCATAAAAAATGATTCGAAACCATTTATCTTGAACCAGAATAGTCTTAATTCAAGATTAATAATATAGGATATTAACTTGAATTACAAATGTTAAGGTTTGTATCAAAAAAAATAAGGAATTAGTCACATGGATACGACCAATTCCCGTTATTTTTATTTATTAGGATAGGTTTTTTGTAAATATGTCACTGACTGCTGGATCAATTGCCTCAAAATCTCTTTATCAATGTCCGCCACTTTATTTATGTACACACATGCTTTCCCGGATGTATGTTTTCCAAATGACGGCAAGAGCTTTTCCCTCTCAGGGTCCCCAGTGGCAAAATATAGGCTTATTTTCGCTTTGCGAGGGGAAAATCCCACTAATGGAGCGTCCCCTCCGTGTCCGGTCTTATATTTATAATGATAAGAACCGAATCCGATAATGCTCGGTCCCCACATTTTGGCTTCCAACCCCGTTGTTTCAGAGAAAATATCCAGGAGTCTATAGGCATCTTCTCGTTTATTTGGATTGTCTACCTTCTCGATAAATTCTATGACACTGCCGTCATGTTGCTTGGTTTTCAACTCATACATCTTACCATCACCCTTTCAATTCATACTACAAATTACTTTCTCTATTCTTTCTGGCAATTCCTGCCCTGATTGAGTTCTAAAGGGGGTATTGAGCTTCACAATATTTTAAGTGTGGCAAATATCTTCCTGAAACAGGATTTTCATTGACAACTAGACCGGTATCGATTATGATAGTCTCATAATTTCATATTCTCCTAAAGGGGAGTAGCTGTAACAATAAAGTCGTCATTACAGAGTGCACACTCTCGGCTTTATTGACAACCATGTTGTTAGCGAGACCTTTACCAGTTGGTGAAGGCTTATATATGTCTAAAAAAGACCTTTACCATTTCCGGTAAAGGTCTTTTTTCTTTATCACTTCACTTGGAAAGGAAGTAATGAACTATGAAAAAATTAAAAGCGAACCTCTCTCAATTGATTCAACAAAACAAAGAAGAAATTCTGAAAGATCGACGTGAAATAAACAAGATAGAAGAAAAAATAGAACAAAAATACACGGCAATCAAAAAGGGGGATGCCTGATGATTCTGCGTAAATACATGTCACTCTTCGGTATCGGTTCTGCCAAAATTGATCTTGTTTTACCCAAAACCTCATTTAAACAGGGGGAACTCTTACATGGATATTTCTTTTTGGAGGGGGGGATCATTGAACAAAAACTGAGGCGGGTCGAGTGTGACTTGGTTATGATTGATAAAAATGGTAAGGCAGAAAGACTCATTGATTCAACAACTGTTTTAAAATCGGATATTATCCGGGCCGATGAACGCAATAAACTGTCCTTTACCTATCGGATTCCGAACGACCTCCCTTGCTCAGAAGAAGGGGTCCGTTATTTATTCAAGACTAAGCTGACATTTGACCAGGGGGTCGAAAGCTTGGATGAAGATTACATCTCTATTGAATAAAGGAAAGTCTCGCATCCGGATGCGAGACTTTTTATTGTTATGCATCCTCTTTTTTGATGTCTTCCAGTAGTGAAATAATCCTTTCATTCTGTTCAATCATCGTTTGATTCTGCTTCCTGAACTTTGTGAAATCAAACGAAAAGATGAGAAGGAAGATTGCTAACATGATTCCTAACAAGTTTTCCCCCCCTTTCTCACGTTTCTTTCAATTTAAAATAAATCATCTCGGGATCCCCCGGGTCCAGGTTATCTATTACACCGCTTGGAGAGTATCCATTCTTTTCAAAAACCTTTTGCATTTCATGGTTTGACTGATTAGTGGAAGAAAAAATCTTTCCTGTCGGGGCGACCTTTTCAAGTTGCCGCAATAGCGATGACGCATAGCCCTTTCTTCTTTCTTCTGGGGCAATGATGATTAGAGTGACGAACGTGCTCTCAAAAAAGTGAGTATGATATAGAAGAAAGCCTGTGATCTTATCACTTTTCACTGCCAAACATCGCTCCTCCATTATGGCTCTTTCGATTTCACTTCTTCTATTTTCATGACCGGTTACTTGACGATCGATTTTGACCATCGATTCCAAATCCGATAATTGCGCAATTGCTACATTTCTCATGTCGGACATTACCTTCTTTTCCTAAATAATATGGTTAGAAATACAACGATTATGATGACAGCAATAATCTGGACCCATACATCATTCCCTATGTAGAAATAACGGTCTTCATAGCTGTAGGTTTCTATCGCAGTGGTCATTTTGAAAGTCCTTCATTACGTCAAATGAACAGGGGCCATTGGTTTGATACTACAGTGACTTGGACATTAGAACATTTGTGATTTCAAATCCTGATTTTTGGTACAAGGAGAGCGCTATTTTGTTGTGCCCGAATACGTGGAGGGATATTTTGTTGATACCTAATTCCCTTGCAAACGAGTCCAGGGACGTTAAAGCTTCTTTTCCATAACCCAATCCTCTTTTGCTTTCAAGAATCACTATATCGTAAATAAATATTTCCTTTTCTTCTTCCTTTACATGAACCCATAAGTTTCCTACTGCTTCCCCGCTCTCTTCATGAATTAATGTGAACAAATAATGATTTTTTGTTTCCCTTCCTTCAGGCAGTAATTGACTGAATTCCTTTTCTGCCTGTTCAAGGGACGTTTCTTTTTTGAAATTACCTGCTTTCGTCTTTTCATCTGCGTATTCTTTGATGGAGTCTTTTAACCAATGGATATATGCGTTTTCTGTCATAGGTTTTAATAGAATCATAGGTGTTCCTCCTTTTTCATCCCCAACGTTTTCTAATTTCTTCCACTACGATTTCTGGACGGTCCCAATGAAGAAGATGGGTGGTCTTTAAAATACTTCTCACTTCCCCACCTGTCTTTTCCTTAAATATGTCGGCGGTCTTTTTTCGATTGTCCTCCTGCCCTTCCGGAAGAGTGGCCCTTAATAATAATACGGAAGACTCAATCTTATGAAAGATATCCTCTGCCTCGTCTTTGTGCATGGCCCGGATGATATGAGCAGCTGTCTTTCCACGGGCATGCCAATGATAGTGATGATGACTACAGAGGGCAAGGTCCTTGGCAGCTTCCATTTTCAATGAAGTCCAGTTTAACGTTTCACTTTTGACAAGGTCGAGGAAGTCATCCCAAGTTTCCCAAACCTGTTCAAAGTCGTCTTCATAATATGCGACTTCTTCCTCCACAGATTGTTTTGAATGGCGTTTCCCCTGATAACCGCCGTCAATCAGGATACAGTCTCGAATTCTTTCAGGGTATTTAACCGCATAAAAGAGGGAGACAAAACTTCCCCAAGAATGGGATAAAAAGTAGAAAGATTCTATTTCGAGTACCTCGATCACTTCATTCAGCCAATCAGCCATCTTATTCATTTCATACTCTTCTCCCCTTTCAAACGGGGTGGTTTTCCCATGGCCTGGGGCATCAATGGAAATGATCCTGTATTCATCTTTTAATACGTGTGCTATTTCGATAAAGCTGAGCCCTGTACTTCCCAAGCCATGAAGACAAAAAATAATGGGTTTATCCGGCTTTCCCCATTCTGTTATATGTATGTGTCGATTGCGAATTTGAATAAAATAACGTTTAATGATATTCATCTCCTATTTAATGAGAATGTCAATGAAGAAACAAAGGGGAATTGGATTATTCCCCGCCTCCTCCACAATCTCCTCCATCGAAACCACTGTCACAGCCTGCATGATCATGACTACCATCAGAAGAACCAAAGTAACCCCCATCCCCATTCCGATAGTCACGTTTTGATGAGCTTGTAAGGTTAAGAGCAACAATGGTGAAGAAAATCGGGACTAACAGTAAGACCAACATTCCTGTCATGTTCATCACCTCTTACTAATGTATACGTTTTCGTGAAGGAAAGGTTTCGGATTTAATAGAAATATCTTAATGAGTAAAAAAGACCCTAATAAGGGCCTTAAGCGGAGAACTTTATAAAATATTATTTAGTATCCATATGGTGACTGCTTGCCTGCTCCAATCAGCCAATTGTCAGTTTGGTTCAACATGAACATGGACATCATAGACTTCATGTTTATGCATTAATTCTTCCTCAACCTCACTTGATATATCATGTGCCTGTTTAATATCAAGAGTGGATCTAACCAGGATCACCACATCAACGACCGTGTTATTTCCATAATTCCTCGCCCGAATATCCTTAACTCCTTTGACCCCCGGTAAATCGAGGACCGTCTTTTCATAAGATTGTATAAGCTGTTCATCGAATCCGTCCGTTAAGTAATGAGAGGCTTCCATGAAGATATTCCATGCGGTTTTGCAGATTAAGAGGCCGACAATGACTGCAGTCAGGGGGTCTAACCAGGGCAGGTAGAATTGTGCTCCTATAATTCCGATAGCGGTACCGATACTCACCCATGCATCTGAAAGGTTATCTTTAGCTGCAGCCATGAGGGATTGACTATTGATTTTTTGGGCTAATGTTTTGTTGTATCGATATACCAGGTACATGACCAGCGCTGCACCGATACCTGTCCATGCTGAAAGAAGATCAGGCGACTGCGTTTTACCGTCAAAAATAGACTGTGTGGCATTGTAAAGGACTTGGATACCAACCACCATCATAATAAATGATGCGATTAAAGAGGCCACGCTTTCTGCTTTCCAATGACCATACGGATGATCATGGTCTGCAGGCTTCCTTGAATAGCGCAGCCCAATCAATACCGCCACAGAAGCAACGATATCTGTTGCATTGTTCAACCCATCTGCACGTAATGCTTCTGAGTTGGCAGATGTACCGATAAGAAATTTAATCAATGATAATATAATATAGGCAACGATGCTAATGATCGCTCCACGCTCACCCAATTTTAACTGATCATACTTTTCTTGATTCACGATCATAATCCTCCACACATTTTATGTACTTGAATATCATAGCAACCCTTCACTATGTGGGTCTATAGCAACCTTCTTTAGCAAAGGAATCTTAATATGATGAGGGTAACAATGTGTCGTTGAGCAAACATTTATGAACGAAGAAAAAATAGGACCGTAGAATCAGTCCTATAAAGCATGATTATCTTAAACGATGTTTGACTCATTTAGCCCGTACGTAAAGGCAGCNNGCTGCCTTTACGTACGGGCTCCTTTTCAGCGAAGCTGAAAAGCGGGAGAAACCCAGGTTTCTCCCGAATGAGTCAAAAATCTAAGTCTAAAATATTTTATTCTAATTTTATCAATCTACCATATCAGCTGCAAAACTAGGCTTGGTCAATCCTGCTTCTTCGTAGACAGCAGCCATTTTTTCTTCGAAAGACGCAAATTGTTCATCTGACTCTGTGTATTCTGCGTTCGCTTCGTCTGAAAGGTTGGCAGCTCTTGTTTCATAAGATTTCGCAAGATCATCCAGAGCACTTTGGATTTCATCTTTTTTCGCATCAAGTGCAGCAGGTACTTCCAGGGCATGCACGTCTTCCGCTACGGTTTTAGCCGCAGCTTCGGCATCCGTCTTCAGCTTTGCAATCTCTTCAGCAGAAGGCTTATCTTCTTCTTTTGCCTTGGCTGATTCAAACGCATAGATAGCTGAATCGTTAGCGTTCACCGTGTCGATGATCTCCATTTGATAGTCTAATAGAGCGGACTTCATATCCATCTCATCTGATTTTGCCGTTTCCTCTGTTGCTTCAGTGTTTGTTTCTTTTTCTTCTGTACTACCTTCATCACTGCTGCAGGCAGCAATAAATAAACTCATAGATAGCAAGAAAAATGGTAACATCAGTTTCTTCATCTACATTTCCTCCCCATTCATTCTTTCCTACAATTACATATATTACCTTATTCTTTTTTATTTGTAAACAAATGGATATCATTTTGACTTATTTGTCATTTCATTTTTTTGATCAATTGTTCCTGCCCACTATGTATGGAAACCCATGATTTGGTTACGATGAATAATCATATAAATTTTAAAGGGAGGTGCCTTTCTTGGTATCGAAAGAATGTTCATGTGAACGCTGCACGTGTAAAACAAAAAAAGAATGTGATTGTCCTTGTTGCTGTGAAAAATAAAAAAAGAAATCCCTGTTCTAAAGTTTTTGTCCAGGGATTTCTTTTTATTTAGATTCGAACGTTCACCCCGACGATCTCGTCGAAATACTCAACTGATTTCATTTCTTCATCGATCCATTCCGTTTGTTTCCAGGTCTGCTGGATAAAGACCTCTGCAATCATGCGTTTTCTTTCTCCGCCAAATGTATGGGCATCCTTAAGGGCCATCACACTTTCAAAAATTCGGACCATCATCTCTGCGATCCTCTTTGCATGATACGTTTGAGTATCATGATTAGCCGAGACTACTAATTCCAAAAGTGTTTCAAGTTTCTCAATTCCTTCAGAGATTGGAGGAGTTAATTTCATAAGTCCTTCCGGCAACCGGGATAGCTCTTCTTTCACTTGAGCTAAAAAGTATTCATGTGCCTGGTGTTTATTCATTAATCTCAGTATTTCAAGCCCTAAAATATTGGCTGTCCCCTCCCACACCGTTAATACTTGTGCATCCCTCAGTAAACGAGGCAGGATGAAGTCTTCGATGTAGCCATTGCCCCCATGCATTTCGATCGCTTCATGAGAGAAATGGATGGCCTGTTCTGCCGATTCTTTTTTCAAGATCGCAATGAGCAATCGATTGAGAACAGATTCTTCTTCAGTGGTTGGAATGTCATCTGATACGACCCGATCAAACAATTGAACGAGATGAAACACGGCACTTGTTTCCACTTCCTGCTTGGCGGCCATGCGAGTCAAGGTTTCTTTAATCATTGGATAGTGAGCCAGCGCCTGTCCGAATGCTGTCCGGTGCAGGGCGTAGTTTCTTGCTTCTAGATACGCTCTTCTCATAATGCCGATGGATGCAATCGCGTTGCAGACTCGGGAAAGATTAAGAGCTTCCATCATATAGTAGATGCCTTTATTCGGTTCGCCAACAAGGTAGGCATCTGCACCTTTGAACTCTACTTCGGCTGAAGGCACTGCACGGACACCTAACTTATCTTTCAGCCTTCGAATGTGAATGCCGTTTATGGATCCATCATCGTTTCTCCATGGAACAGCGAATAAGCTCAGTCCCTTTGTTCCATTTCCTGATCCCTCGATGCGCGCGAGCACCATCGTCACCCCGCACATACCTGAATTGGAAGCAAAATATTTTTCACCCCACAGTTGATATGTATCACCATTTGGGACGGCTTTTGTATCGTTTGCCCCTACGTCCGATCCTCCCTGTCTTTCGGTTAAGAAGGTCGCACCCTCATACAATTCGACTTCTCCTGTTGAAAGTACATGGGGAAGGAATCGTTCTTTTAACTCTTCTGAAGCATATCTCTCAAGAAGGAGGGCCGTTGCCATGGAAAGGGTGACCGGGCAATAGAAGCCGGGCTCTGTATGAGATAAAAGATATCCCTGGGCATAGGAATATACATAGTTTCCTTTCTTTCTGAGTTCAGGAATTTCTTTATGAATATAACCCACAATCCCCTTATTATACGTTTGCTCGACCGTTTTCTTATATCCTTCATTCACCCAGATCTCGGAAATTTCTTCCCCAAACCGGTTATACTTCACAAGTTTGGGCTGACCTTCTCGATCTGTGTGGACGGCCCGCTCATCGATCTCCCCAGCACATAGCGCACCGAAATGGTGCAGTTCTCGATCGGCAAAGGCGAAAAAATCCTCGTCCAGGTAGTTTTTAAGTATATCTATCAAATGAGAATCTTCCTGGTAAAAATTCTGGATTTTCTTCATTGTGATGTCACCTCCTGAATCCCTTCCCTTAATGCTTGTTTCAGGAGGGCAATACGTGATGCTAATGCTGAAATATTCATTCTGATTCCTCCCCTGATTCATTTAGTTTTTTGATGAATTCATCCCTTAGGCCATCCATTTCAGATCTCAAGACCTCGAGCTCATGAATATAGTGGGTCACCTCCTCAATTCGCATGTTTCCATACTCGATTGTTCGTTCTAATTGTTTTCTCCCGCTTCGATCATGGTCGAATAATAGAATCATCTCTTTGATTTCATCCAGAGTAAAACCAAATCGTTTACCTCTGAAGATCAATTTGAGCCTGGCGATGTCTCCCTTTGAATACAACCTCCTTCCTGATTCACTTCTTTCCGGATGCAGTAAGTGAAGTTCTTCATAATACCTGATTGTCCGTGTCGTAACATTGAACCTTTTGGCTAAGTGCGATATTGAATATAGCATTTCTTCATCAACTCTTTTTTGAAAATTTAGATATTTATATTTTACCATTGACGTTAACGTAAAGTTCAATCGTATTCATCAATAATTCTTCATAAAGCACCAAAAAAAGGAATGACCTCCGATTAAAGAGTTCATTCCTTTTGGTCAAGATTTATTGAGAGGATGTTACCCCCCTATCACTTATATGATAATAAGCTTCTATCCATTTAGATGTTTCAAATACACGATAGGAGCGTTCATGCAATTCTCTGAATCATCCACCAGCTCAATTAACGCAATCCCTGTGATCTTCGCTTCAATAAGATCCCCCCTATTCAGGCAATGCTCGAATCCCTCAGCCAATTTATCAGGGGAAAGCTTATTCGCCAATGTACAATGAGGAATCCAGTTGTCGGGAAGATATAATGGATTTGCCGTTTCACTAAATGCTTGAAAGTATTCGTGATGAGATGAGTGGAAATTCAGGAGTTCCTTTGTAACCGTCGGGGAGAGAAAGAGCGTGCCGAAGTTTAGAAATGACCCTACTGTATTCAGTGTGATATTGAAAGATCTTTTATGTTCATAATATGAGTCTAAGGCTTCTATGTATGCTGTTTTGTCCAAATGGGTGTAACTCCCTATTGTAATATGGGGACGTGCGTCATTTATTTCTTCTTCGTAATAAGAAATATTCTTTATGGTTAGTTCTTCCCAAATTCCTTTAATAAGCTTTTCCGTTTTATCATCGAATAAAGCGATTACCCAGTACATTGTAAACCACCTTTCTTATTTTACGGATTTATTTACTTGCCGCCTCCTTATACTTTAACACAGTTCCAGTGGTGATAGAGCATGTGTAAACGTTTTAAGAGCTGACGGATCAATATTTGTTAACCTTCTCCAATAATTTAGTAAAAAGCTTTGACATACGACAGAAAATGATGTAAATTACCTAATGGACGAACATTTATAAAATAAACAAACTTTAATATTCGTGTTTAGGGGTGTAATAATGGAAAATGTATTTGATTACGAAGATATTCAATTAATTCCTGCAAAATGTGTGGTTAACAGCCGTTCTGAATGTGATACGAGTGTAACCCTTGGTGGACACACGTTTAAATTGCCTGTAGTCCCTGCCAACATGCAAACCATTATTGATGAAAAAATCGCTGTATACTTAGCTGAAAATAACTATTTCTATATCATGCATCGTTTTGAACCTGAAAAGCGTGTGACATTCATTAAAGATATGAAATCACGTGGATTAATTTCTTCCATATCTGTCGGTGTTAAGGAGGAAGAATATGCCTTTGTAAAGCAGCTCGCGGAAGAAAAGCTGGTTCCGGAATTCATCACAATCGATATCGCACACGGTCATTCCAATGCCGTCATCAGTATGATTCAACACATCAAAAAACACGTACCTGAAAGCTTTGTGATTGCGGGGAACGTTGGTACTCCAGAGGCCGTAAGAGAATTGGAACATGCCGGTGCCGATGCCACAAAGGTGGGAATCGGGCCAGGTAAAGTGTGCATCACAAAGATCAAAACAGGCTTCGGTACTGGCGGTTGGCAGCTGGCTGCACTGAGATGGTGTGCAAAAGCGGCAACAAAGCCTATCATTGCTGATGGAGGCATCCGTACCCATGGTGACGTTGCAAAATCCATCCGCTTTGGAGCTACCATGGTGATGATCGGCTCCTTATTTGCCGGTCACGAAGAATCTCCTGGAGACACAATTGAAAAAGACGGCAAACTTTTCAAAGAATACTTCGGATCAGCCTCCGAATTCCAGAAAGGCGAGAAGAAAAACGTTGAGGGTAAGAAAATGTATGTCGAACATAAAGGTTCATTAGAGCATACCCTTATTGAAATGGAACAAGACCTTCAATCCTCCATCTCCTATGCAGGTGGTACAAAACTCGAATCCATCCGTACGGTAGATTACGTTGTCGTAAAGAATTCGATCTTCAACGGGGATAAGGTATATTAATACATTGAGAGGTGAGCAAAGATTGCTCACCTCTTTAAATAGAATCATATTGAATTTGTAGAAGATACACTCTTTTCTTCATGAACCATTTTTACGTGAGGAATACGGAGGTTTAATTCATCAATCAATTGTTCAGGTTCTTTAAGATTACCTATCACAATATTGTATTGGGGATAGCCCATTTTCACATTCATCTTGGACATGGTTTTTAACTTATGAGGCATCTTGTTTCGGTATTTCTCTTCGTTGTATAGATTGAGCCCGATAAAAGCATTGCGGTATACTTTATAATGAATATAGCTTTTAATATCTTCCCAGATGATGGGAACAGGATTGCTGGGTAATACATATAAAATTAGATGGTCCTGTGTCATGCTTACATGTGGAACTTTAGAGGAGAGCTTCTTAAAGATCTGGATCAAACAAAATAGAAAAAACAATCCGGACAATGCAACGACCGTCCCTATCAGATAGTTGATATCAACAAAGAAAAAATCAAACGCCATATACATACAAACAACAACAAATAAAACACAGCCAATAGCTATCAAACTCAACTTCTTCTTAGATTCATAAAAATGAATAACCTTCTCTTCCATACCCCATCACCTTCCATAAATATACATATTCAACTTTCTATACCCATACAAACTCAAAATAAACCCTAAATAACGAGGGACGGACCTCAAAAAGGATCGAAATCATGTTTTAATTTCCTTCTATAGAGGTCCGTCCCTCATAATTTTATAGACACCGGGAGAATTCTGGCTATAATTAGATTTAATACGATCTTGGGAGGTGAAGGGCTGTGTCGAGATTAATGTTCGTGATGCTACTGTGCATGATGGTTATAACCAATCCATTTCAACAACAAACACAACAATCAGATTTACCGAGTTTTGATGAAGTGGCGACAATTTCTGATCACCTGCTCTTAACGGATGCATCCGTGATTCTCGACGCGGTCCCTTCCCTTGTTCATAAACAAGATGGTATCCCCCCTAACAAAATGATGATTCCACCTGACCAGGATTTCGATTTGAAGCCACTGGCCATAAGTCCAATTTTCTTTAAGGTCTTTCCCGATTCATTGGGCTTTCTTGAAGTGGTCAGGTCTCAGTCAAATTACCTCATAACCTTACATTCATAAATCGTCATGAGTAAAACTTTTTTTCTCTTGGAGAAAAGAGTTTATTTGTCTTGCAACTTAATTTAGTGGAGGCTCATGAAAATGAAAAATGATGAATATCGTAAGGAATCCATTTCTTGTTATGTATTCTGCTTACTATTCCTGCTATGCTTTATCGGTTTTATCTTGTTATGTGCAGAAATGAGCGGCAATAGCCTTGTTTCTTCCTTTCCACGATTCTCTTGGGATATGATGATGAAATGGCAGGATATCGTGGAAATATTCGACTTGAAATGAGTTAGATCATTAAATCAAATCGACTCTAATAAAAGTGAGGAATTAAAAATGAATCTCGGATTTGGTGAAATAGCGATTATACTATTTGTTGCACTGTTGTTCTTCGGACCAAGCAAACTTCCAGAGCTTGGAAAAGCGGCAGGTACATCCCTTAGAGAGTTCAAGAAGGCAGTCAGTGGATTAATGGATGATGAAGAAAAAGAAAATCTTGGAGATAGAGTTCCCAATAAGGATAAAGAGAACAGGTAACTTTTGAGGGACGGACCTTGATTAGGAGGAAATTGAAAAAATACTTCCTTCCTTTCGGGGTCCGTCCCTCTCTTACAAGCTAAAAGCGCGAACCTGCCAAAGTGTGCAGGTTCGCGCAAAGGTTATTTAAATCTGATATTTTGTAACGCCTTAATACTCTGGGTATTACCTTTGACTTCACCGTAGAAGAGGATACTTGGTTCTATCCTTATGGTTTCTCCCGTTGAAGCCGACCACTCGCTTGTTGACGCCACAAGGAGAGCATCCTGGTTAACGTATGCTTCTGATATCTTTCTATTATTAGGGTGAACAAACGTGATCAATTCTTCATGTTCGTCAGAACCCAATGTAACATAAGGTGAATCTCTTAAAACGAATTCTTCTGATCCAGCATAATATTTATGAAAGATTCCTTCTGTAGGAAGGGCTACGTAGCTGGATTGTAATGTATCTCCTTGCTTGAAGAAAGCATCCAGATCCAGTATTTCATTTTCAATCGTTCTTCCTGAATTCTGATGAATCTCTGCATAAACGGTAAGAATCGGTACTTCCGGGAGGGTTAATGCATATTGACGAAGAATGACTCCCTTCATCTTATCGTGCTTCTTAAACTGAGTTGTTAAACAGATACCGGTCCAGTGATGACCGTAAAGATCCTCTTTAGTCACGGATTCAATCGTGGTCTCTTCTTTCAGCATGGAATATGCACTGATGTTCTGGAAGGAGTATGCAATACCACCTCCCCAAGGATTCCACCATGCGCGGGGACCAGGTGTAGGGTATTGATGGTCGAGTGCTTCAATCCCGTTAAACCTCAAGGAATAGATCCCCGGATAATAATCCGAAGAGGCTTGAAACGAAATCACACCATTGTCAACCGACCAAATATCTCTTTTTTGCTCAATCGTCACCTCGCTCTTTCCATGAACAAATTGCAGGGAGTCCACTTTTGCCGTTTGACTATTTGACATAAATTCACCACAAACCCACTTCACACCCGGTGAAGAATGTTCAAGCTGAACACTCATATGAGTAAGACCCTCATCCTTCTGCAATTTCTTCACAAGACTCACATTTTCTTTATGGACCGTTAATGTTCCATGCACATACGGGGTCAGCATCGATTTAAATGAATACTCCACGTTCTCATTTACGGACGATACAACATCGCCATTCGCTTTTTCGAACGCATAAAGAGGCAATTCCTTCATTTCAACTGCTTCATCTCCGATCACTAATTCACGCCATTTCGACCAGTGATTGGACGTATTGACCCCTATTTGAATCGGACCTAAGCAGATTTCTTCCTGAGGTCGGACCAGTTTCATCTCATATTCGAGAGCCATTCTCCAATCATCTTTTCGCCCATTGGCATGTTCCGGCCAGGCTAAGCCAATCGTATCGCCTTTAGAGGAGGTGATATGAAGCCAATTTTCAGGAATAGCCTTGTCATCGATATATTCCATAAACGGAACAATGGATTCATTCCCTATCAAGACGCCATCTTTTTGAGGGATTGCCACTCCTTCAAAACTGGTGAACACGGGTTGAATCAAGCAAAGGTCGTTCAGTTCAGTGTACCCTTTGTTCACTACCTCGTGCTTGATTTCCACTAATCCATCTCCATAAATCTTGAAATAGGTGTTTAAGAGCATGGATTGAAATGCTTCAGAAAGCAGTGATGTTTTAATCACCAACGCCTCAGGTAATTCAATGTATTCAATGGAAGAAGCTTCTTTCTTTGAAAATTCTTCACTGTACGGTTTTCCGAATTTCGGTGTGAAGAATGAAATGGGATCCCTGGAAAAAGCAGTAGAGCCGATTTTCACAACATGGTTCCTTTTTTCAATCTCCACATAAAATGGCCCATTGTAGCCATACCAGTGGTCGTCTGTTTCGCCGCCAAACTTCGCACCATACCCTGGAAGGGCTAATCTTAGAGTGGTCGTAAAAGAAGATAGTTTTCCGTCTTCCCGTTCCATACTTACAACGATTTCTTCGGAAAAAAATCCATTCTTCAACAGCCTTACACAAAGAGGTACGGAAACTCTCCCTCTTCCGGAGACCTTCTTTAATATTACAGGCTTTTCCCATTCCAGAATCTTATTCAGGGGCAAGTGAATGGTCCAAAGGGTGTCTTCCTCTACCTGGCTTTCAAGATCAAGAAAAACAGTCCCCCCATGATGAGGTTTCCAATTCTTTTTAACCGTTCTCAAATGAAGCTTCCCTGCCTGCTTAGGAAATACCCCCATTTTGACAACCAAAGGTTTCCCTTCAATCAGGAGTTCAGCCCCGATAGTGGGGTGCGTTTTCCAGGGACTTGGGTCATTGCTTGAAAACGAAACCGTGGCAGGGAACTCTCCCTTCCATTTGTCCTCTACTAGTATGCTCTCATCGAAATGATGTCCGGCACCGAAAGAAGACATACCTTTCAGGGAAATCTCAACAGGCTCCTTACTGCGGTTCTCCACCTGATAGCTGATTACATACTCTTCATTTTCAAGGAGCTTGAATTCAGGCATCATCATTTCCACCAAAACATCCCGGGTTTCAATTAATCGGATGCCTCTTCCGGTCCGCTCAAATTGAATGCGAACAAACTCGTCCCCTGCTTCCCATCTGTATTCATAATACGTATGGTCCTTCTCTTTTACACCATCAGGTTTGATCTCAATTAAGCGCTGACTGGTCTCATACCAGTCGTGTTTATCGAAAAATGGCTTTAGAAGGTCGAGCTGCAGCACCATAGGGATGAAGTTCATCAGGTGGACGGTGTCATCTCGGTCTTCCCAGAAGAATCCACATTTTTTATAAAGAGGCACGGCTTTTGTATTTCCCGGCCATGTAAACAGATCAAGTCTCGGCCATTGCATCTCTACCGTCTTCTCAATCGCTTTCAATACAAGTTTTTTGCCGATCTTCATCCCATGAAATTTAGGGTGTACATTTAATAACGGAATGTATAAAGCGCCTTCATCTTCACGATATTCGGAAAGCCCGCAATACCCGGCAACCTCATCCCCGACCAGTGCTAAAAATAAATTAAGATTGGTGGAATTGGCTTCCTTGTCCTTCACATCCTGCTCGGTCGTAATAGTAGAATCCCCACCCCAGTTCTCTCGGCTTTCATTCCACATTTTCGCGATTCCTTTTGCTAATCCCTCATGATATTCTACGATTTTCACTTGTTCCAATGTTGTCTTCATCATATCCTCCTGCGCTACGTTTTGTATGAAAGAACCTCATTTTCATTAATTTTTTGATTTGCATCGACGATTGTGATCATCGTCATCGCCTCCTTTCATGTTGTTGGAAAGTTTTTCTTCCCACATCCACAGTGTAAGATTTTATGAGAATTAAGTAAAGAATATTCTAACTAAAAAAACAATTCCATCTTTCTGAAACTGGGGGAAATCAGAATAAATTCAGACAGACTAGATAACCCTACAAAGTAAAAAGAGGGTCATGGCTATGAAAATGATACGAGTAGTTTCAGCGGTTCTTTGTATGATGGTGATGGCAAACTGGGGAAATGGATACAACATCCAGGTTCTTCATGCACAGCAGGAAATCCCCTCCTATGCAAAGTGGGGAAGTCTTGCTGTAAGGAAGACGAAAGAAAGGTATCCTGACGCAGCTATCGTTGATTATCTTCATATTGGTAAGGAAAATGGAACAAAGATTTCGACCGAAAAATTCAAGCTCTGGTTAAAGCGGGGCGGGAAGGAATTCGGGGTATTGGTTGATATACAATTCGAAACCGATAGTGAAAAGCTGATTGATATTACATTCAGGGAGACAGATCGTTAAAATAAAAAAGAGATCGAAGGGGCATTTTCAACCTTCGATCTCTTTTAATTTGACTCTGTGATTAAGAACACTGATACCTTAGTGAAGTCAATGATCTTCACGCAAATCGTTCGGGCGTACATTATGTATGACGGTGGAAGCAGTGGCAACCCCAATAATCGTACTCTCTTCATTAAGTAAAGGATGTGCGTACACATTATACGCAATGTCCCCGGATGATAATGGAATGGAAATCACTCGACTGATGGGAGTCCTTTCTTCTAGTACCTTTTGTTTAAGCCTCATTAGCGCACGGTTCCCCTCATTATCATCCAATTCCACGTCCGTTTTTCCAATATGATCTTCCGGAATAAGATCAGGAGTATTGAAAATCCAGGTGTAGCGCAACTGGGTATCACAATGAGCAAGGATGACAGGAGCATTCTGTAAGGCGATGGAGAATGGATTTTCCTCCAGATTAAAGCTGGAAGCGTGAAAGTTAAGAACTTCTCCGAGCTTGATCGTCACCTCAGGACTCGGTTTTCGGATTCCATTTTCAATTTGGGCATAATAGGATCTTTCAATGAACGCTTTTTCAGCCACTTCCTGCTGAGTCATCTTTTTCCTTTTTCTTAACTTCGTAAGCCAAGTTCTCTTATTCAACCTTCAATCCCCCCCTCTGAACCTTAATGGCAGAAAAACAAAATTATTTATACAGCCTGATAGTGTCTAAACAGACACTTTTTCAACTGTTCACATACGGTATAATAAAATTGAAGGAATATATCGACAATAACTCTCTATTCCTTGTTTTTTCAGCGACCTCTTTATGAGACATTTTACTTCCTCACTTAGTATCACTCTTATAAAAATCATAACATAGTATCCACCGTTTCCTCTAATCTTTTTTCCAAATATATTTACATAATTAAACAACACGCAGAGTTGATTAATAGAAGGAGGTTATTTTATGTCGATAAAGGCCGTTCAGGACGAAAACAAATATCTTGATTTCATCAATCGAATCATTGAATCAAAGTCGGCGCTGATTCTCGAAAGAGCGAATAAGGACTCTTCCCATTCAAATATTGTCGATGTATCACTCAGAAAATGGCGGGGAGATTCCATCGAGGTGCTGGCTCACTCACTGCGAAATGATAATACGGAAGGAACCATCGAAAAATGGGCATGCTCATCTGTAACGCTCTTTAAACAATTAGAGGTGTCTTTAGAAGTAGCGATCAGTGACCTTCACTCCTTTCGAACCGCGATTGGGGAAGTGATAAAAAGAGAGGCGATTGACAAAGAGTTGTCCATCGCTACGTTTCATGATTTACTTTCACTCTTTCATTCAGGTGTGGACCGGGCCATATTTCGTATTACGATTGCCTATTCTCACCCTCTATCGGATTCAATCAGTTCAGAACTGTCCATTCCCATTGTGAAGGTGACGGATAGTATTGCCATTCTCCCCCTTATCGGAGACATTGATTCCTCACGGGCGAAGGATTTAATGGAAAGGGCGCTCACAAAAGGAACGGCACTGAATTTACAGCATCTCATTATTGACTTGTCAGGTGTTTCGGTTGTCGATACGATGGTGGCAGATCAGTTATTTAAAGTGGTGGCCGCACTTAAATTAGCCGGGATTCAAGCGGTCTTGACAGGTATTAGACCGGAAATTGCACAAACCATGGTCAATCTTGGCATTATCATCAATCACATCCCGACTTTCGCGAGTCTTCATACAGCCCTGATACATTTACAAAAAAGCAAAAGCACCCTGAGATAATAGGGTGCTTTTGCCTTCTAATTTCCATTCTGACGTCATTTAATACTCACCTATCTCGAGCACGATAGAATAATTTTTACATGAATACGAAAAAATAAAGATAGGATTTTCTCGGATCCCATAATTGCAAAGTTCCGGGGAGTAAAATGCATGGAAAAAGGATGGGTGTTAATGACGGAGAAGAAAGCCTTAAATTCAAGTGAGCTTGCTACATTATGGATGACGTATCAACAGAAAACCATGATTCAACAAATATTGGAGTATCTCATAGAGAAGGCTGATGATGAGGAAGCAAAAAACATCTTGGTTTACACACATACACATGTAAAGGAGTATGTGGGAAGGCTGGTATCTATATTCGAGGAAGAGGGATGTGTCGTACCGGCCGGTTTTACTGAAGAGGATGTTAATCCGGGGGTCCCGATTTTGTTTGGTCACAGCTTCGACATCATGTTCCTAAGGCAGCTCAAAGCAATTAGCATGGGTTTACATACGTTACACCTCAATATGTCGTACAGGAAAGACCTCATCCTCTTGTACAAAGAATTAACGGGATTCACTCAAACAGTATATGAAAAATGTATGGATTACTTAAAGGATAAGGATGTTTTACCAGGTCCCCCTGCCGTGACTCTTCCAAAGTCGGTAGAATTTGCTCAAAGTCCGAATTATATGGCTGGTTTCAACATCTTTTCAGATAAAAGGACGTTGAATACTGTGGAAGTCGCCTATCTGTATTTTGGTATCGAATCAAATACATTGGGTATGCAGATGATGACGGGCTTTGCTCAGGTAGCGAATGAACCCGAGGTGAAGAAATACTTCATCAAAGGGAAAGAATTGTCGAAGAAAATCATACGCGAATATTCTAAAGTGCTGATGCAAAGTGATATCCAGGCCCCTGCTACCTCTGGGGCACGGGCAACTGATTCAACGATTTCGCCATTTTCAGATAAGCTGGTGATGTATTGTACCTCTCTCTTCACTAATTTCGGTTTGGGAAGTAATGCCCTGGGCACAGCTTTCAGCTTACGCAGTGATCTTCCTGTCATGCTTGCTTCAACAGCAAAAGACATTTTGGCTTATGGGCACGATGGAGGAAAGATCATGGCGAAAAATGGTTGGTTGGAACAGCCTCCAAGTATGGAGGATCGAAATAAGTTGTTTAAATAGTAGCAGTTACAAGAACATGTTTCAGGTCAAGGCAAACGAGAGACAAAAGCAGATGAGCCATCATACATTGGTATGGCTCATCTGCTTTTTCTATTTCTCCTCATTGATCAACGAATTGAATATCAGCTTTCCAATCCGTGCAATGGTGTCTTTTCCGTATTCATTTTCATCCAATTCATCTATTAAAACGGCTATATAGGCGGTTTTGTTTTTGAACTTTAAGATCGCACAATCATGCTCCACCCCGGGAAGTTCCCCTGTTTTGTTGGCTACAAATACTTTTTCCCGATCCATCCTTGATGGGAGTTTGTTGTCAAATTGTTGCTGTTGCAATATATTCAGCATTTTTTCACGGCTCGTCTGACTGAATTGTTCACCGTTGTCCATCACCTTTAAGCAAGTGATGATATCATGTGCCGAAGTGAAGTTATTCAACCCCTGCTCCATTGCTTTAAAATCCATCAACTTCCTCATGAGTTTTGTCTGTTTTAAGTTCAGAGAATGACATAGGTCTTGTATGGGCTTTGAACCAAGTCGGTCTATGAGAAGATTTGAAGCCGTATTATCTGAAACGATGATCATGAGGGTGAGAAGATCCTCGATCGTCAGGGATACATTTTCTGAAAGTGACGTCAGTACTCCAGCCCCTCCCACCCTTTCATCTTTAGGAACGTAGACTTTTTCAGAAAGGGAGATCATCCCTTTCTCTGATTGGCGGAAGCCTTCGAGTAGAATGGGAATTTTGATCAAGCTGGCAGCAGAACAGGGTCTGTCCCCATTGATATGGATTGCTTGTGATGGTAGATCAACGGCTACGCTGACCATCCCATCACAACGTTCCGCTATTTCCTGTATTGAATGTTCTAACATTGTGTCCATTTGACTCATTCATCCCTTCACGTAGTGACAGCTACTTCATCTCGGCCCCTGGTGATTTCCTTATCGTAAAGGTGACAAGCCACAAAGTGCTTTTCCTCTACTTCCTGCCACTTTGGCTTATGGGTGGCGCACGCTTCCATGGCTGCAGGACAACGGGTTCTGAATACACAACCGCTTGGTGGATTGATAGGACTTGGGATTTCACCCTGAATGATCATTCTTTCACGTGCATCCTCCACATCGGGGTCGGGAATGGGAATGGCTGAAAGCAATGCTTGAGTGTAAGGATGAAGAGGCTTCTTATATAATTCTTTGCTATCAGTCAGCTCTACAATATGTCCTAGATACATCACACCTATGCGGTTACTGATATGTTTGACCATCGAAAGGTCATGGGCAATAAATAAAAAGGTCAGTCCCTTTTCTTTTTGCAGCTTCGTTAATAAGTTTACAATTTGTGCCTGTACAGATACATCAAGAGCAGAAATCGGCTCATCTGCAATAATGAAATCAGGATTAAGAGCAAGGGCCCTTGCAATACCTATACGCTGACGCTGCCCCCCGCTGAATTCATGAGGATAACGATTGGCGTGATCCCTATTCAGTCCTACATCTTCCAAAAGCTGATAAATCCGTTCCACCTGTTCTTTTTTGTTCTTGAATAATTTATTAGCCTCCATCGGTTCAGCTATAATTTCCCTTACTGTAGAGCGTGGGTTCAGAGAAGCGTATGGATCTTGGAAGATCATCTGCACATTCCGGTAAAACGACAATTTTTCCTTTTCCAAGAGTTCATGTACGTTTTTACCTTCATAGAGGACCTCTCCTTCTGTCCGGTCATATAGTCCGATAATGGTACGCCCGGTCGTTGATTTTCCGCAACCGGATTCACCAACCAATCCGAAGGTCTCCCCTTTATATATATCAAATGAAATTTGATCAACGGCTTTCAATGTTTTTCCTTTTTCCAGGTGAAAGTGCTTTTTTAATTCCTTCACTTCAAGAAGCTTGTGACCCTTCATGATGATCCCTCCGTTTCTTCCCAGTAGCGTCTGGCAGCACATAACTCTTTTTCGTAATAGGTTCCTTTCAAGGAGAGAATTTCAATCGATTTCCCGGTATTCGGGGAATGAATCATCTTTCCGTCCCCATAATAGATGGCAACGTGATGAATGCTTCCTTTTCCCTCTTCGTACGCAAAGAATAAAAGGTCACCGGGCATTACGTGATCCAAGGGGATCTCTTTCCCTTTTTTTGCCTGGTCATTTGCATCACGGGGAATCAAGTAACCATTTGTTTTACACATGGTGTAGCTGAATCCTGAGCAATCAAACCCATAGCTTGACATCCCTCCCCATAAATATGGAAGACCAAGAAATGTTTCCCCTGAAGTGACAATGTCTTGTCCACTTCCCATTTGATCGTTGATGTTTGCTTTTGAAATGATGATATCGCTTTGTTTTAAGTATCTTCTGCCCGTCGGAGCGTTCACTTCTACCAACTCATCAAGCTCTTTCACAATCGGTAAAACGGTTTGAAAACTGAGTTCTAATTCGGTTTCATTCTGATCGTTGATTAAGTTCGTGAATGGACTTACCACAATGGCATACGTTTCAGAAGGAGGTACCTCTCCTGTTGAAAGCTGAGCGCTCGGGATCCAACCAGGGTATCCGCGATCGTCTTTAGATGAGGGCTGATCAGGAATGATGACATGGGACCACCCGTTTTTCTCTTCCATCACGAACACTTCCTGACCGAATAAGGCCTGAGATTGGATTCGGTTCTCATCACAAAGAGCCAAGCGTGTTTCATATGTTAAGGAATCTAACCATTTAGTGATACGAACCGGATTGGTAAGTGCTGGTCTATCCATCTCACGTGCAGAATCCCCATTGGTCCATACAGTTGCTACAGGTACGGCTATCAGCGCTTTAGTCGTCATTTGAATTCCCCCTATATTCATACTAATACTCTCGCTATTCCCAAACCCGGTTCGCTCGGCATGGTTATCTTTCGACCGTTATATCTTATGCCTCCCACTACAATATCTTGAGCCAGCATGAGCGGAGCATCGAAATCAAACCGGGTAATATTTTTCCTGCTTGCAGCAAAATGGGCTGCGGCCGTTATTCCCAGTCGGGTTTCAATCATGCTTCCCACCATACATTCAACCCCGCACACTTCAGCAAGATCATTTATTTTCTGAGCATGGTAAATCCCGCCTGCTTTCATAAGTTTAATGTTGATAAGATCTGCACTCCTGGTTTTTAATACTGCAAAGGCTTGATGCGGAGTGAAAACACTCTCATCTGCCATGATTAAGGTATCAACCCCATCCGTGACTCGTTTCAACCCCTCAATGTCATGGGCAGGTACCGGCTGCTCGATTAATTCAATATTCAGGTCAAGATCCTCCATTTTTCGAATTGCTTTAACAGCCGCTTTCGATTCCCATCCCTGATTGGCATCCAAACGTATTTTGATCGTATATCCAATCCGTTTACGGATTTCTTGGATTCTCTTAATATCAGTTTCGATTTCATCTTTTCCGACCTTCACCTTCAGCACGTCAAAGCCTTTTTTTACATATGCTGCTGCATCCTCACCCATTTCCGTCGCGCTGTTCACACTCACAGTGTAATCCGTCTCAAGCTCCTTACGATACCCCCCAAGATACTGATAAAGTGGCAAATCACTTTGTTGGGCCAAACAGTCGTATATCGCCATATCTACTGCCGCTTTCGCGCTTGAATTCCGGACTAGCAAAGAATGCAGTTGTTGGAACAGATATTCATAGTTTAGAAGATTTTGGCCAACCAGTGCTGGTTTGATCACTTCCTGGATGCTATATTCAATGCTGGATAAACTATCCCCTGTTATCACCACAGTCGGTGGCGCCTCCCCCCAGCCGACGATACCATTGTCACATGTCAGTTTCACAACGATGGCTTCTGCTACTTCAACAGTACGTAAAGCAGTCTTAAAAGGGGTATGTAAAGGGACTGCCGTCCTGAAAGTTTCAAGTTGATGGATCTTCAATCTTTCTCACCCTCACTAATGCCTGATTCGATCTTTAACGTTTGATCAAGCGTATTCATTGTTCCTATACTGCCCACCGGAATGGCGATACTCGGGGAAGAGTGCCCGATTTTAAACCCTTTCATGACAGGCTTTCCTGCACTCTTGATATGTTCTGTCAGCACCTCATCGAGAGTCAGGGAGCGTTCTCTTTTCTTAGGCTCGCAGTTTTTAAAATCACCAATGATGATTCCTGAAGCTTCGGTGAATTTATTAGCCATTTTCAATTGATTCACCATTCGATCAACTTGATAAGGCTCTTCATCAATATCCTCAATGAAAAGGAGCTTCCCTTCCGTATTCACTTCATAGGGTGTTCCCAAAGTGCTGACCAGAAGGGTGAGGTTCCCGCCGATCATGGGTCCGCTTGCTGCGCCTTCCACTAGCACCTCCAGCTGGGGTTTATCATACGTATAGTCAAAATCTTCCGTTTGAAACAGTTGTCGAAACGATTCCTTTGATGCTTCATGAACATCATCCAGTCCGATATCTGAACTTAACATCGGACCGTGGAAGGTTACGAGACCGGTCTGTTGATGGATAGCGGTATGTAAAAAGGTAATGTCACTATACCCCCAAAAAATCTTCGGATTATTCCGGATGAGGTCGAAATCCAATTTGGAAACAATGCGTCCTGTTCCAAAACCTCCACATGCACAAAAAATAGCTTTTATGTTCCGGTCCCCAAACATCTCATGGATATCTTCTGCCCGTTCTTTGTCCTCACCTGCCAAGTAGCCATATTTCTTATGTACCGATTTCCCGGTCTTTACATTCAATCCTAACTCCTCAAGGAAGCGTATCCCTTTTTGTAAGGGTTCAGTTTTTGGAGGGCTTGCAGGTGCTATGACTCCAACAGTATCCCCTTTTTTAAGTTTAGAAGGTTTTATCATACATTCCGGACCCCTTTCGTAGAAAAAGAGGGAGCGGACAATAGGCCCAAAATGCACCTTACTTGTCCCTCCACTCATCCTTTTCATTTCCCTATTTTTTTTCAGCCCATTTCAGCTCCATGTATCCGACCGGATGGCGGACGATACCTGTCACATCCTCATTTTGCAGGTACACATGATTATAGAAGTGAATCGGAATGATCGGCATTTCATCCATCAAAATCTTTTCTGCTTCATACATCATGTCAAAACGTTTCGCCTCATCCGCTTCATTCATCGCTTGTTTGATCAGGCTGTCATACTTTTCGTTACTCCAGCCAGTACGGTTCATGGAGTGCCCTGTTTGGAAATTCTCCAGGAAGTTGATTGGATCTGCGTAGTCCGCTAAGAATGAACTGCGGGATAGTTGGAACTTCAACGCTTTTTGTTCATCCTGGAATACGTTCCATTCCATATTGGCTAATGAAACATCCACATCCAGGTTTTCTTTGAACATTTGCTGCAATGCTTCGGCAATTTTTTGATGAGTATCACTCGTGCTGTATGTTAAAGTGACTTCCGGAAGTTTGTCGTAACCCTCTTCTTCCATCCCTTTTTTCAGTAAAGCCTTTGCTTCTTCCACATCTGTTTTTACCAAGTCTCCGTTTGCTTCACGGAAGTCTTTACCTGAAGGGTCCTTAAAGCCTTTAGAAACGAATCCGTAAGCAGCTTTTTCTTTGTTCTTTGTCACAAAGTCAACCATTTGCTGTTGATCGACTGCCATGGCGAATGCTTTCCGGATGTTCTGATTTTGGAAAGGCTCTTTTTCTAAATTGAAACGATAGAAATACGTTCCGGCTTGGTCTTCAACATTCACTTTTCCTTCTTCAAATAACTGTTTACTTAAATCCGCAGGTACATCAGCTGTATCCAATTCACCCGTTTTGTATAATTGATAATCCGTATTGGTATCGTTCACCATCGCCCAGTGGATCTTGTCTAATTTCACCGAGTCTTTATCCCAATATTGATCATTCTTTTCCATCACGAAATGACTGTCATGTTCCCATTCCGTCAACTTGAAAGGCCCATTAGCCACGAAGCTGTCAGCTTCTGCAAACCATTCAGGGTTTTCAGTAGCAACCTTTTCATTGATCGGGAAAAATGCTGGATTGGCGATGACGCTCAAGAAATAGGCTTGTGGACTTGTCAGTGTGACTTCGAATGTCTTCTCATCCTTAGCCGCCACTTTCACGTCGTCAGCTGAACCTTTTCCAGTGTTGAATGCCTCTCCCCCTTCAATAAAGTATCCCAGGAAAGCAGCCGGTGAGCCTGTTTCCGGGTTTAATAGGCGTTTCCATGCAAATACGAAATCTCCGGCTGTGACATCATCACCATTTGACCATTTGGCATTGTCCCTGATGTGGAAGGTATAGACTTTGCCATCTTCTGAGACATCCCACTTTTCCGCCATGGCTGCTTCTGGTTCGTGACTGGCATTTAAACGGGTCATCCCTTCCATTAAGTTGTTCAATGCCGTCCAGGAGTAAGAATCAAAGCCGATAGGTGGGTCAAAGGACGTTGGTTCAGCTCCATTATTCAAGTGGAGGACCTTCCCTGCATTTTCTTTCTTACTGTCTCCGCTGCTTGACTCACTGCCTGCATCCTTTGTGGCCGTACAAGCTGCCAGCATGAACAGAAGCATTCCTACTAGAAAGACTGATAATACCTTTTTCATGATTTTCCCCCTCTTATCCTATTTATCTATCAAACGATCAGTTTAGCGAATGGTTAAACTGATCGATGAAAGCAAGTCTTTGGCCCGTTTATCCTGAAGCCAGCAGTCGACATGATGTTCCTCCGATAATTGCGTCTTCCCGGGATAGACACGGTCGCATACTTCCATCGCCTTATCACATCGTGGAACGAACGGGCATCCAACGGGTGGAGAAAACAGATCGGGTGGTGAACCAGGAATGGGTACCAGGTCTTCCCCGTCAAGATCAAGCCTTGGGACTGACTTCAACAGTCCCTGAGTATAGGGGTGTTGGGCATGATAAAAGATCTCCCTCCTGTTCCCTTCCTCTACTATTTTTCCGGCATACATAACGGCTATTCGATCAGCCACTTGAGCGACGACGCCTAAATCATGTGTGATTAATATAATGGAGACGCCAGTCTTCTTCTGGATTTCTTTAAACAATTCCAGTATTTGAGCCTGTATGGTAACATCCAGGGCCGTTGTCGGCTCATCGGCAATCAAAACATCCGGTTCGCATACGAGAGACATGGCAATCACGATCCGCTGTCGCATTCCCCCACTGAATTGATGAGGGTACTGCTTTAACCTTTCTTCAGGATTGGGAATGCTGACCAGTTTCAACATGTCGATCGCTTTTTGTTTGGCCAGTTTCTTGGAAATATCGTTATGCTGCAAAATCCCCTCCATGATTTGTTCGCCTATGGTCAGTGTAGGATTGAGTGCCGTCATGGGATCCTGAAAGATCATGGAAATATCGGATCCGCGTACTTTTCTCATTTGAGGTTCTGATAACCTTATTAAATCTTTCCCTTTAAACAGGATCCTCCCACCGGTCACCTTTCCCGGTGGGTTTGGAATCAGTCTCATGATGCTCTGTGAAGTGACGCTCTTCCCGCACCCTGACTCCCCTACAATCGCCAGGGTCTCCCCTTTACGTAAATCAAAGCTTACACCCCTGACAGCCTTGACTTCACCGCCATATGTCGTAAAGGAGACATGGAGATCTTGTACGGATAATACTTTGCTCATGATGATTACCTCCTTAGTTTCGGATCTAGTGCATCCTGTAATCCGTCTCCCAGCACATTGAATGAAAACATGGTCAATGAAATAAATAATGCAGGGAAGAATAAGCGCCACCAGTACCCTGATAGAATCGTAGATAAACCGTCATTTGCCATCACACCCCAGCTTGCATATGGAGCCTGGATTCCAAGTCCCAGGAAGCTTAAGAAAGCTTCCGCAAAGATGGCACTTGGGACGGTCAGTGTCATCTGTACGATTATCGGGCCCATTGTATTGGGAAGCAGATTCTTACGAATGATCCGGGCTGTTTTCGTCCCGAATGTTTTAGAAGCTAAAATAAATTCATAGTTTTTAATCTGGAGAACCTGCCCCCGGACTATCCGCGCCATGCCGATCCAGCCTGTGACCGTCAAGGCAACGATGATGGTTAGGAGGCCCGGTCCCATGACGACCATCAATAGAATGACGACAAGCAGGTAAGGTAACCCGTATAATATTTCCACAATGCGCATCATGACATGATCCGTTTTACCACCTTTATAACCTGCAATGCCACCATATAGAATCCCTATCACAAAATCGATAAGCGCTGCCATGAAACCAACAAACAGGGAAATCCGTGCACCATACCAGGTTCGGGTAAATACATCTCTCCCCATATCATCAGTACCAAACCAGTGCTCACCCGAAGGAGGCAGGTTCTGATTAGAAAGTGTCTGTTTCGTAACGTCATGGGGTGAAATAATCGGTCCAATGACGGCCATGACAATCAATCCAGTCAAGAAAACTAACCCGAGCATAGCCAGTTTATTCTTCAGAAGACGCTTCCAGGCATCCTGCCAATAGGAAAGACTCGGTCTGACCACCGCTTCAGCATCCTCTTTATTCCTCTTCTTAGGTGTGAACCATTCGTCCTTAACGTCAGGAGTGACAAGTGGTTCTTGTTGTTTTGGGATCCCCATTATTTCGCCTCCTTTTTATGTAGCTTAATCCGCGGATCAAGGAAACCATATGCCAGATCGACTAAAAACAACATGATAATGAGAAATGCACTATAAAAAACGGTGGTCCCCATAATGACTGGATAATCACGTTGATTGATACTCTCCACGAAATACTTCCCCATTCCCGGAATGGCAAAAATCTGTTCAATGACAAAAGTCCCCGTCAAAATCCCTGCAGCCAGTGTCCCGAGGACGGTTACAACCGGGAGCAAGGCATTTCTTAAAGCATGTTTCACCACAATCTTCACTGGTGACAATCCTTTAGCACGTGCGGTCCGTATATAATCCTGTGTCAACACTTCCAACATACTTGAGCGTGTGAGACGGGCTATGATCGCCATCGGCCCGGTAGCCAAAGCAAGAGTCGGCAGAATCATATGGCGCCAGCTCGTCCAAGTGGCAACGGGCAGGATCTCCCAATTCACAGCCACTTGTTGAATCAGCAATGTCGCCATGACGAAGTTTGGAATCGAAATTCCAAGTACGGCAAACGTCATTGCCATATAGTCGATGATTCCATTGTGTCTCAGGGCTGCCATCACCCCTAAGAGAATCCCGGACAGAACAGCAATCAGGAGGGTGATCATCCCTAATTCAAAGGAAATTGGAAACCCCCTGCCCAACAGATCATTCACGGTCTGTGACGGCTGGGTAATGGAAGGACCGAAATCCAGAGAAACAAGAGATTTTAAGTATAGAAAGTATTGCACCATTATTGGCTCATTTAAGTGATAGTGGGCTTCTAGATTTTGCTGGACCATCTCACTTGTGTTTCTTTCTTCGTTAAACGGTGAGCCCGGGATTGCATGCATCAGGAAGAACGTTAACGTCACGATCAGCCATAGGGTAATGACCATGGCCAATAGTCGCTTCAACAAATATGTACTCATTTTTCTCACACTTTCTAACAGAATGTTGTTCTCATCGCGAGTTCAGTCATGACAAGCATAGCCCTGTAGGCTTCAAGAATATCTTTTGCTTCAAAACGCACAGTGGTGGTGCCTGATTCAAGAATCGTTCCCGGCATGAGACTTGCCCACTCAGCCTGTCCGTAATTTGCGAACTCGATGCGCAAAACTGGATGATCAGGAGGAGTGAGAGGTTTCACGTTTTTCTGATTATGTATCGCTTCTTGCGTTTTCTTCTTTAATAACAAAGCCGATTTCTTCGGGGTAAGACTTTTGGCTACGGACCGTGAAATCGTTTCTTTCACGACTGCGGTCGTTACATTCGGGATCAACGCTTCAGCCTCAAGTGCAGCCTGGTCGTCCCCTGCCACCATTAAAACAGGAACGCCGTAGTATCCTGCAACATAGGCATTAAAGCCGAGTTCACCAACGGCCACCTCATTGATGTACATGTTTCGCACTCCGAAGATCATAGAATGGGACATCACTCCCTTCACAGATGCCCTGGCATGATAACCCACAAAAAAAGCCCCATCAAACGTCCCATCCAGTCCTTGAACCATAGAATATGGTTTCACTCCACCAGATATCAGCTTCGTTTCAGGGTGCAGCTTCTCTATTAACAGATTGTTCATTTGGGAATGGCTATCATTCACAAGTACCTCCCTGCAGCCTGACTCAAAGGCAGCAGTCACAACGGCATTTGCCTCATCGGTCATAATGATTCTCCCACGCTCATAATTATGCTTATTCGATGACACATGTGTATGATCAACAAGGCCCGTAATCCCCTCCATGTCAACCGACATATAAACGTTCATAAAATGGATCCTCCTCTCTAGATGAAATTTTATTAAATTTTCTTAATATTATAATTTTTAATTCGCCTAATTACAACAATTTTTTGAATAAAAAGGAATATATTCCTATTTTCATAGAATGGGGAATATTGACCTATATTTGATGTTTTCATGTGGATTTTTCTCCTGCAGGAAGGAAAAATAGTATAGTGGAATGATCGACTATCGATCAAAACTCAAAGTGCGGGGTGATTTCATAATAGAAAAAGACCCGGAGAAATTCATCTCCGGGTCTTAAACTTGGTACATGTATATTAGCTTATTTTATTCAAAAGTTTTTCTGAGTGCTGAGAGCCCATCTCTGCCACTAAATCAAGTAATTCTGCTTTCGTTGTCTCATCTAGGCCTTTATAAATAAGGAAAGCTTGTGTTGCATCAGAAGTAATTAACTTTCTGTATAACTTTGAGATCCTTTTACTCCTGTGGGTGTCCATTAGATCCTCCTCTATAAATCCTTTCTGTTATTATAATAAATATAGGCTTGTTTTTTCAATATATTCTTTAAAAATTAATTATGTAACAAAAATGAATCAACGATATTACAGGAAAAGTTAGGTCAACCCTGGAGGAGAAAATAATTTTCTTAGACCTTTACACGTAGGTGATTATCTTAAAGATAAATCAGGTGATAACTTTCCAAATTCAAGAGCTTCGAGAATGATTTCCTCAGAGAATCCTGTATACTGAGAAAGCATTTGTATCGTAATCTTCTGAGAAGTACGGGAAGCCTGGTGTCTTGCCATATAGGTTTGATACAAAACAATGGAGTATCTGTCATGTATATTGAGCAACGATCGTCACAGCTCCTATTATTCTCTCCTCACAAGGTCGCGGGTAAAGGTTAATTACTATTTACCCAAAGTTCCATTTTGAAAACGTGGCTGTACAGTTACATTTTCAGGTCTCTTCCTTCAACACGATTATTTGCTCCAAAAGTAAAATAAAGCAGGTATCACTTGGATTTTCCCATTTTTATTTTTTTGAATTCATACTGTTTGTATTCACCGTTATTGGATGAGAGCCTCAAGATATTCTTATCTTCAGGAATTCCTGTAAAGTATGCACCGATAGCCCCTGTTGTACATCTGTGCCCGGAAATGAGGATATTCTTATTTTCTCTTCTATGATTGGATTGCAGTTCATCCATGAAGGTCAGAATCCTATACATAAACTGCTCAGGATCCTCCATGCCCTTATAATAAGATGGATCAGGCAGTGGTCCTGCCATTTTCACCTCGCGTTTCAACAGACCATCCACTTCCCCTAAATCGTATACATCCAATCTTGAGTCGATCACGCATGACATACCCGTAGCAATTTCAGCCGTTTGGATGGCTCTTTCCTGAGGAGATGAAAAAACGTAATCAAAGCGTATGTGACTTAACTGCTGTTTCAAGTCTTCAGCTTGTCTACCCCCTTCCTGATTTAAAGGAAGTCCCCTTCTTCCCTGCAGCCTACCTTCCTTGTTCAAATCCGTTTGTCCGTGTCTGATAACATAAATCATAAGAAAAATCCTTTCATTCGAGAAAATTCGTAGTGCTACGATTGTTTGCCTTTGCCAAAACAACTAGCTAAGTTCTACAGATGAAGCTTGCTATCGACAATTCCAAGTAGGCTCAGCTTTTTGATTTATTTATCCTTGTTCCTCTTCTGTGTTTCAATATTCAGGGCGAGGTACGTAACACCCAAAAATCCTACGATTGCAAAGACGCCTGCGATGATTCCTTGAACAGAAGATGCATAAATCGTGAATCCCGCCATGATACTTAATCCTACGATAAGAAGAAGCAACCAGTGGGCGTATCTATTTATGAACTTTGAAATCTTAATCCCCTCCAAACCCATTTGCATATATATTTTAACATAATATTCCAATATATTTTAACATAATATTCCAACTTCCCTACAAAAAATAAGCCACCCAAAAGGATAGCTCATTTCGTTTCTATACGTTTTCAAGAAATAACCTAACAACATCTGCTCCACCAATGACTGTCCCAAGTGTACTTCCCAGGTTGGCAAGTACGACAATGAGGAGGATCCGTGTGACTTTGTTTCTCCAGAATCCCTTTATGCTCAGTACATCCTCTGGAAGAGAGTCAAAGTCACCAACATTCGGTCTTTTGAAATAAGCTTGGACGAATCCTGCAAACCACCCGGCTGCGAGCAGCGGATTTAATGAGGTGATAGGTGCTGCTACGAATGCGGTCAAAATGGCTAATGGATGTCCCAACCCAATGGCTACACCAAGGGCAGAGAAACCGCCGTTCCACAGGATCCAGCTGATCCCCTGTTGAATACCTGCATCGGGGTTGGAGATAAATGTATAAGCAATGACGGCCAGGATCAAGATCGGGATGGCCCACCCGATCATTTTTGGCCATTTCGATTTAGCAGGACGTTCACTTAGTCTGTCTAAATCATGGTCTTTGTAGATTTCTTTCGAGATGCCGGGAACGTGCGCCGCACCAAGGACCGCAACGATCTTCCTACCTGGTGCGTCTTTGATTTTCTGTGCAAGGTATTGGTCACGTTCATCGATTAAGGGTGTTTTCAATTTGGGAAACACTTGAGTGAATTCATTCAGCATCGAATCAAGCATATCCTGTGATTTGATTTTTTCGAGCTCTTCCTCTGTAATCGTATCATTGCTGAAGATACTGTATACGATCTGTGTCAGGAGCTTGGCTTTTCCGCTGAAACCCACACTGCTCCATATCCGGGAGAATGTCACCTGGATGTTTCGGTCAGCTAGGACTAGTTCTGCCTTCATTTCTTTCGCGGACTGAATTCCCTGAATCATTTCCTGTCCCGGCTTGATGCCGAATTGCTTGGCCATTCTACGCTGAAATGATCCAATGGCAAGATTCATGAGCAGCAATGTAGCTTTCTTATCTTTAATCACCTGAAAGATGTCGGTGTCCCTCCATTTATCACCTTCTACAATGGATTGATACCTTGGCTCATCCAGCTCTACACAAACCGTGTCAGGCCGTTCAGCTTCTATTACTTCTTTTACCTGCTCCGCACTCTGACGGGATACGTGAGCGGTTCCGATGAGAATGTATTCCTTCCCATCCATATGTATTCTCGTAATATTCTTCTCGTTTTCTGTTGTCATAGTGTACCTTCCTTTAACTCCGTTGACGTTCACATAAATCGAATCTACCTCATTATGATAAACTAGTTTTGGCAAAATTTAAATAAATTCTGTTCAGAATCATGAAAGATCTCGATTTTTATGATGATGATTTCTTATGCTGCGGATAGGTAAGGTTGAGTTTTGGGTGCGTTGCTTGCTATCCGATCGATTTAATAAAACATATCTGTGAATTCATTATAAGCCACAAAATCAATCTATACACAGAAAAGATCCCATCCAAAAGATGAGATCTCCAAAATCAGTACTACCATTTATTTCTCTTATCAAACACAGCCTCACTCACCACATCGTACATCTTTTCAACCCCTTTAGAAGACGTCTCAAACTGAAACGCATTCCCGATATCGATGCCGATATTCAAAGCTTCTTCAGCGGCATTGATATTTGCTCCGAGAAAAATGAACTCCCAATTGTATCGCTCCTGTTGGTGACGGATTAGGTCCTTCACCTTACTTGCCGAGAACTCGACGCTCGCATTTTCCATACCGTCGGTTGTGATCACGAAGATGACTTTACCTGGCCGGTCACTTTCCCCCATACTAGATAACCGATGACCCACATCGAGAATCGTTTTTCCGACAGCGTCCATCAGAGCCGTGCTTCCCCTTACGACATACTCCTCTTGTGTGAGCCTTACCTTATTAACGTCAGACCCACTCCATAGCAGCTCGACCTTATCATCAAAAAGAACGGTAGTGACGAGGGTTTGACCGGGTAATTGACTCTGCTTTTCAATAAAGGAGTTATAGCCTCCAATCGTTTCTTGTTCAAGTCCAGCCATTGATCCGCTTCTGTCCAGTAAAAAAATGATCTCTGTTGATGCAGTATTCAATTTTCTTCATCCTCTCTTTATGGTTTCTGATATAATCATAACCACATATAGGTAGAAATGGGTCGCCTTGCAGGCGACATTTTGGAGGTGAAGGTATGCTTCATGAAAAAGTTTTGCAGGAACTTCATGATTTCGTAGCAACAATGAGAGAAATACGGATATATGATATAGAAAAAGAAGAAGCCTTTTTTAGAGATTCCCTCTACTCAAGTGAGCTGGATGAGTTTATTGAAATGCATAAGTCACCCTCTTTTTCAGAAAAGTTGTTTCAGCATATCGATGGCAAAGGTGAAACAGATGCTTCCATCTATAAAAAAGCAGGAGTAGACCGAAAGCATTTTTCGAAAATAAGGTCGATACCTGACTACAAGCCGAGTAAACGAACAGTGGTGGCCCTTTGTCTTTCTCTGGAACTATCGGAGAAGGACACCGAAGATCTATTGAGTGCCGCCGGTTTCTCCCTTTCAGACAGTGACCGATTCGATCTCGTGATTCAGTTTTGTTTAGAGAAGAAAATCTATGACATCGATGACGTGAATCAAGCACTGAATTCCCTTAATTTAAAACCATTATAAAAAGTAGAGTGCTGGAAACGGCACTCTACCCCTACTAATATTTCTTTTCGATTTTTTCCTGCAAAGTTTCGATTTTCTCTGGAAGTACATACAGGTATTCAATTAAACCTTCCAATAACTCCATCAGTAGGCCGGCTGTTTCATCATCTATCTCCCGTTCCAATTCAAGCATCTCATAGAAAGCAGACTTTGGATGAACAAGATGACTGAGCGCCTGGATCGGCTTTGACAGGTCAACATTCTTGGGAAGCTGATCGAATTGTTCCGACAAAGATTGCCCTGATGATTGATCGCCATTGAAATTCTTCAATACACTTTCAAGCACCCGCTTAGACATAACGGCTGTAGCAGAGTTATCCTTCGATTGGCTGACATTTAATGCGGATCGAAATGATCGGACGAGGTCCTGTGGGATTCGTTTATTCCCCTGAATCTGATCCAATGGTCCGTTCGTAGCTAAAGGATCGTAAATATAAAGGCCTGCTTCCTCCCGACGATGGACCGAATCATCATTAAGCATAATAACAAACACAGCAGGTTTCCTACATTCCGAGCAGTTTGCCTCTGCAAACAACCCTGTCTTATTGACCTGATAGAAATTGGCCTTCAGAACAAATTCACTGGTCTTAGAGCAGCTGGGACATTGACTTTTCACTTTCTTAGGAACTTTCTGATAACCGTACTGTATGTGTGACAGCACTGATCCCGGTAAAATCTCTCTCATGTGAACCTCCTAAAAAATGCATCTCGACATATGAATTTTAATTATTTCGAAAATTAAAGATAAAAAAACGCTTTCCTTATCTCAAAATTATACCTTTGCTAGAAATGATTACAAGGTAAAACATTTGGAAAACAGGATTTGTGATAATGGAACTAATGGTGGAAATAGGATGGTTCCGGTAACCTTTTTCCATATAAAAAAACGTTCAAGCAAGCTATGCCATGAACGTTTTTCAATCTTTTTTAAAAGAAGTGAACTTCACTACAATTTTCATGAATTCCTCGTAGGAACTAAAATGCTTATTCCATGTGTTATACCACTTTCGAATCGTCTCCAATAACCAAAATGGTACGGCTCTGCCCTCTATCAGATGGTAATGATCATCATAGGCTTTCTTCAGGTGCTCCCATCTGAAGTCATTTCCAGGAAGAACATATTCCGATACATCGATGATTTTCGCTCTTCCATTTTGCAACAGGATGTTTTTTAAATGGATATCCCGTGGGTTCAGACCTTGATCCCGCACATATTGTCTCGCGCTCTCAACATCTTGAACCACTTGCTCAGGAATTTGGATCCCCTGCAGCAAACAGTCAAAAAGTGTCGTTCCTTCTTCAAAACTTAATACTAATAATGTTTCATAAGCTGCATAGCAGGTGGAAAAAAAAGGAGAATCACTAATTGAACGGTATACTTCTTCTTCCACTTTAATTTTTGATCGTTTATCCCCTGCATACAGTTTGAATGCATATTGTGGTGCATCGATGGCTTGAAATACCGCTGCGTCTGTCCCGACCCCAATGCATCTCAGGCGATCATCACCACCATGTATAGTGACAGGTTCATTATTGGGATTTGAAGATACGGCCATTTTAGATAAAGATGGCAGTGCGAGTTCCCATTTATTATCCATATTTTCTCCCCTCAATCGGATTGAACTCTTAATAGTATGATACAGGTTGGTACCTTATTCAGGATAATATAGCATCGTTAGGGACTTCATTCAACTCCTGGACTTTCCATTTAGCTAGTAATAGTAAACCGTTTTAGTCATTTTTCCATACAATGTCCATATTGTATGGATCCTTTTATAAACCTGAATGAACAGCTAAGGCTGATTACTCCGCCTTTTTTCTACTAACCAACTTTCACAGCTTCATTATGTTGCCTTAACTCCGCTCCTTCCTTCCGCCTATCCAACTCCGGAGTAATGATTTTTAAAATAAATGTCCCGATAAGACCGACAGCAAGAATGATTCCCGCCATCATGCTTGAAGGGAGAATGGCTCCAAGTGTAACGGTAATGGATGCAATCAGCATGGACAGGTTAAATTTTAGACCGTTAAATGCCATGTAGGAACTGCGGGCATCGTCAGGGGGAATGGCTGCCATATAGGATTGCTCAACCGGTACGCGAAATACTTCACCGATCGTTAAAATCGCCATCATCAAGAATAGGATGAACAAGTTGTTCGAGTAAGCAAGCGCTGCATACCCTACTGAGAAGAAGAAACAACTCCACACTAAAACGGTTCTGTCCTTTAAAGAATGGTGAATCCTTGTGACAAATAGCATAAGGATGACAACCAGGATCGTATTTTCACTTCGGAGAATCCCCATCGCCTGTACACCATCTATGTCCCAAAAGAGAAATGGTTGCGAAGGCATTTCTTTACTCAATCGAATGCCAATGTAATTGGTCAGTTGAAACTCCATGGACAGGATCAGTACACCCGCAATCGTAAAAAGGACAAACAGCTTGTCATGAAGGACTTTTCCATAGTTTGAAATTAATTGCGTGATGTGCTGAGTAGGTGTCATGTCGGTTTTCACAGGTGCGTAGCTCTCATCAATAAAGAATGCCACTAGTGACGCCGTTATGGCGGATGCAACACTAAGGGCAAAGAATAGTTCAAAAAGGTAATCACTAAACAAGAAAGCCCCTATGATTCCTCCGATCGCAATGGACAGATTGTTTGCCCAGTAAGTAATCGAGTACATGAGCTTACGCTGCGGAGGCGTGCTGACATCGATCATCATTGCTTGATTAGCAGGTCCTGCAAGCCCCCAGCATATGCTGTTAATCGTCATCATGGCGAAAGTGATAGAGGCAGATTCATACCAGGGTGAATTACAAACCATCATTGTGAGAAAAGCCAGAAATCTGAGCACTTCTGCAAATAGCATTATTTTTTTACGACCGAATTGATCGGCAAAATAACCTCCAAGAAAATTGATACCTATCCCAACGAAGACATTGATCAAAAGTAATAACCCTGCTACCTTTGCTCCAAAGTGAACGGCTAAGTAGATGGACATAAACGGAAAAATCATACTCCCGATGAAACGGCTCATAAACGTTTCGATTATACGTATCTTAATATTTTTATGAAAATCTCTAAATCTCATATGTATTCCTTCTCTCTTTTCACGTAATTCAAGTCTTAACCTATTTATACTATACGGTTTCAATCGTTAGGTTTCATCGTCAGTTTGAATGAAAGGAGATAAGACTTTTGGATGAGGATCCTCATCAACCAGAATACTTTTCATAAGTCTTGATATAATTTTTCATTAAAAAACCACTAAAAAAACATCGCTCAGGATGCTTTCTTAGTGGTTGATAAGATGACTATAAGGCCAAAAATAAATCCCATCTAAGTGAATAATAAACAGTTCCGATTCCCACAAACACAACGATCAGGCCGATAATATTTTCAATGAACTTTTCAGGTAACTTAATAAATTTAAGTACCGTATAGATTAGTGTAGTCAGCGAAATGGTAACTAATGAAACAATCGCTATATTAATGGCAACTGTTTTGACTGGTTCTGTAAATAATTTACTGAGTTCTAACACAAAAGACCCTCCTGTTTTAATCCAATTACAGCTCTTTATATGTTGTTACGCTGAATATGTAGTATCAAGAAGACTATTATACTAGAAATAACACATTTTTCATAGTGGTAGCATTGTCTAATTTAACTTCTAAGCCATTATATTAATAGAAACGGATCGTCTTAAACCTTTTTGTTACCATATGCTGACGGATTTTCGCTTCTTCATCTTAATATGGTGGTTCCCATGGTGCATCATAGGGGCTGAATGGGACAATTGGTTTGTTGATAGTCACATGAACCATCTACTATTAATTTTCTCTTTATTAATTTTACTCAGAGGATTGAACCGTCCTGATTAGTCCTGGTAAATCAGACAGATCATCCACTATCGCATCAGCATGCTGTACATCGCTCCAATGAGGGTCCTTTTTCCAAATGCCTTTCATCCCTACCCTTTGGGCACCGTACACATCATATTCAGGGTGGTCCCCGATAAAAATACACTCATGAGGCTCCAGGCGGAATCTTTTCATCGCCCGCATGAAGATTTCAGGATCGGGCTTTTTGACCCCTTCCCACTCAGAGACAAGGATTTCATGAAAATATGGTTGAATATCAAGAGCAAGGATGTTATCCATTTGAAAACGGCCAAAGCCGTTTGTGATCATCCCCAATTGGATTCCTGCCTCTTTTAATTCATCCAACATGTCAAGTAAATGAGGAAAAGGGACACAGCTGTGCTTAAATTGACTGATATAATCGTCAAGCAGCTCTTCCCAAGTCAGTTCAGGAATTGTAAACTCCTCAATAAGCTGCATATAAACCTTGTCTTTCCACACATACCCCTTTTGATCTAATTCAATGAATCTGGATATGTATAAATCTTTCGGGATATGATGGAGCCATTTGTATAGTCGATCATATTGGGTTGTGATGAATTCCCGAACAGACGCGTCCCTATTCAACAGCGTTCCATCCAGGTCGAATATGGCAGCTTTGATCATTTAAATCCCTCTTCCTTCCTCAAGAAATTACATTTTTCTAGTTTTTATAATCATTGTCGTGGGTAAATAACTCGCCTTATCAAAGCTATACCATCTATTGGAATGTCTCTCAACATCCTTTTCGGTTAAACGAACCTCTTCAATGACCTGTTCAATCATGAAACCATTTTTCACCAGCATATTCAAATAGGTGCTGACTTTGAACTGTTGCATAATGGCAGGATACGTCCACGCCTCGTGATCATAAGGTCCTTCTTTATGATAAGTTTGGTTGAGAATAAGATTTTCACCGGTTTGTTGAACCCGGTTATAGAATGGATGCTCCCAGCTGAAGACAAAGATACCTCCAGCTTTAAGGTATGAATACACATGTGCAAGCGTTTGATCCAGATCAGTGGTCCACCCCAGGGCGTAAATGGAATAGACAATGTCAAAATAGTTTTCTGGTATTCCAGGATTCTCTTCCATTGGGGCTTCAAATAAGGTGGCGTCATCGTTTGAAAGTAATTGTCGTGCAGCCTGGATTTGGCTATGGGAAAGATCCAATCCCCAAATCTCCCTGGCTTGATTCTTTTTCATATATTTCAAGGAATGTCCGCTTCCACATCCAATGTCTAATACGTTTTTATCCCTTATACCCTCTAATAAATGTAATTCTTCTTCGGTTGGGGCAAGAGGACCGTACTCCGGCAGGGGATTTCTACCGTAGAATCGGGGTGCCGCCTCATCCCAGCTTTTTTTGTTTGTCAATAGTGATGTTTTGTTCAACTTTCCATCCTCCTCCTGGCATCGATCTGTTTATCAGCGATTTTTCACCGTATATTAGCGGAAATTCAAATATGACAGCGAATCCTCTTCTCCTTTCCTTAAGGAGGGCACTTTACAAATGGACTGCGCTAGCCAGTGAAAGGATTTTTTCGTACACACTGTTCCTTTGGATTTCCCCCACATTACATATGTAGAATCCATCATTTCCACCTCATCATAAAGGACTAGTCGATATATTCACTATCTTAACGCATTTTAGAATATAATGGAAAGAGATAAATAGAAAGGGTGATACATATGGGATTAGAGATGAAGACAAACTGTCAGACATGTAATAGATTAGTGGCGGATCACGCATACATCTGTGTCCATGAGTGTACTTTTTGTGAAGAGTGTACTGCAAAATATGATTCTATCTGTCCGAATTGCAGTGGAGAGTTAGTGAGAAGACCAAAACCACCTACAGGTATAGAACATTAAGAAGAATTACACGAAAAGGGGGGTACAACTCCCCCTTTGTGAATAGAACAAAATGAAAAGGACTAGTTAATATCACCCAGATAAATCTTAGAAGTTCTTTTGACAATATGTGATTCTATTTCTTTAGGATAGAATCTATACTCTTTCAGTTCATTCAATTCAACCCACTCCACCCCGACTTGATGACTGTCGGGATTGGATGGCATCTGATGATTACTCCATTCATTGATCAGCGTACATGTAAAGTAAAACTCCATTTGGTGAACTTCAGAATCAAAAGCTGCATGTTCATGATTCCTACCGATATACTCCCTTACATGCAATAGTTCTCCTACCGCCACTTCACACCCTATCTCCTCGATGCATTCTCTTTTTAAGGTATCATGAAGTGTTTCACCGTGTTCCTGACCTCCACCGGGAGATAAGTAAAAAAATCCTTCCCCATCTTTGTTTTTTGTCAGAAGTAATTTATTTTCTTTAATAATGATGGCTTTCGCAGAGTTTCGTATTGGCATCGGCTAATTTCCCTTCTATTTATCTTGCTTTCTCATATGTATAGAACATGCTGTTTATATGTATCTACTAGATTCTTAGAATTCTCCTAGAATGACTAAAAATCCCCGCTCCTGGAAACGTAAAATGCTAAGCATGCACATAATACCTTTCAATACCGAATGTGAATAATCCTGCTTATGCTTTAGATGGATGTGAGAATTCCATCTACTAATCTTTTTGAAATTCTAGGAATATCTACAATTCGAAAGGATGATTTCTTTGGTCAATCGCACTTTTTTTGAAAAAACAGTCGCAAACCTTCGTGAAACCTTCCAGCTTCCAGGCATATCGGTGTGCCTGACAGATTCTTCAGGGGACGACTTTATTACGGCCTCAGGGTTTCGGGAAATGAATCAAGGGACATTGTTAGATCCCTATGATCACCAGCGTGTAGGAAGCATTACAAAGGTACTCATCAGTACTTTGATATTAAAACTCCAAGAAGATGGCCTTCTCTCCCTTGAACAGTCTGTGGAATCCATCTTACCTGGCACCCTGAAGAATGGCAGCCTGATATCGGTCCGTCAATTACTTCAGCATAGAAGTGGCTTGAAAGATTATTTATGGATGGATATTGCAGGTACTAAATGTATAGAGCATGCAGTTTCAAGCCTGCAGGATCTTTTTCCACCTCAAAGTCTTGTAAGGCTTATCTCCAACCACGATCTGGAATTCGAGCCCGGAACTAAATTTAAGTATTCCAATACTGGGTACATACTGCTGGGAATGATTCTGGAAAAATGTACAGGAGAAAAGCTTGAACATATCGTCCATCACCGGATCATCCAGCCACTTCAACTGGAAAGGACATACTTTCCCGCTGCGAATAGTGTAACCCCGCCTTTTGTAGCAGGGCATTCGAAGGCAACTCCTGACTTGACAGACATATCTGATGATATAACAGAAATAACGAACCTCAATGTGTCAATCATGTGGACGGCAGGAGCTCTTATATCCAATACAGCAGAAATCCAAACGTTCATGAAGGCTCTTTTCAGCAGTACCCTTTTATCTCAGGAATCACTGGAACAAATGCTGAATTTCCATGAAACTGATCATCCGAATCAATTCTATGGTTTGGGTTTGTACAGATATACGTTTGAAAGCGGTATGCAAGCATATGGGCATCAGGGTGGGGTTCATGGGTATGAATCTGTGACACTTTATTTCCCGGATAAACAAATCTTTATGACGGTTATCGTGAATCAAATGCCAGTGGGAGTAGTATCACTTGCCTATCAGCTTTTTAGAGAGGTTTTTAAAGAGTAAAACGCTTTGAATTGAGCGTTTTACTTTCCCTTTTGTTGGGGATGGAGCGGGCATATGTCACTTGACATTAAGTTAACATAATAATGTTATGATCTTCTTCCTTGCTCCTCTAAGAACGTGATTCCTTTCCACTTACTGAGTGACAGCATTGAAAACGTTCTAAACAAGGTTCATTTTCTTATAAAATAGACTAAATCACCTTGACTTAGCCATTCTTCTTCTTTATTTGATCTCGAATCTTCTCTAATTCTTCAAGGGATAGTGTGTTCAAAGAACCCTTAATCTCTTCTTCGATCTTCTTTTTGTTTTTCTTCCTATAGCTATCCCACCACTCCCGGAGGTCTTCCGTATTGGTCAGTAGATATTCAATGTCGATCTCTTCAATTTCATCATCTGATAAATAATAAAGGACGGCGGCTAACATTTGCTCGAGCTTTTGAACGTTTTCCTTTTCAATCATTAAATCATCAGTGTTTTCTTTTTTCCCAGCCATATTAGGTCCTCCTTTATGTTGGATGGTCCTTTTAGTATTGACTATTGATGTGAGTTGTTAAACACCTTTTGTTTGCTTGACATTCATTTGAGTAAATATTTCTGTTCTTAATAGATAATTAAATATGATTACCATGAACAACTCCCGGTTTCTCCCATAAAAACAAGCCCTACCCTCCTTTGCCCATCTCTCCTTCTCTTTGTAAGGTTAAGTTACCCGGGAATTCAAAGAACGGCGCGCTGATCAGAAGGAACGATAGTTGGAGAATTTCGAGGATCTTCATACGCAATATGACTTGATGATTCATAAAATCATTCATTCTTTACACATTTATAAAAACAAACCTGAGTATTATCAGACCGGACTCATCGCACTATGGGAGGCTCATCAAAAATTCGACCACGAAAAAGGAGCATTTCCTGCTTATGCTTTTTCATATGTACGAGGAAGAATACTCTCTCAATTGACGAATGAAAATCGAAATGAAGAAAAAAGTATCTTTAAAGAGATGGAGTTTTTTGACATGATTGAGGATGAGCATGTAAATGAAGGGTTGGCAGAAGAATTATTGTACAGTTATTGCGAAGACTTGACGGAGAATCAGAGAAAATGGGTGATGTATACTTGTCTCTATATGCTGACCGTCAGTGAAATCGCAGAGGTGGAGGATGTATCGATTTCCGCTGTGAAAAAGTGGCGGAAAGGAGCGAAGGATAAAGTGCAGCGAATGCTGGATATAAAAGGCTGATTCACTCAAGCACTAGCTCAAGATAATGGAAGCTTTGGGTTTGGATTATAGAACAAAGAGGGCCAAATAACTGCACTTGGCCCTTTCAAAAAACTCTTAGGTAGATGTAACTTCTTTTACTACGGCCATTTCTCTGCCGAATCTGTCACCATGATCGACAAATCCAAGACTTTCATATAAATGATGGGCTCCCTTATTATCGGGGTGATAACCTACTGCGATTCTAGTTATATCAAGACGTTTAATCATATGCGTTATCATCAGAACTGTTGCAGCTTTTCCAATTCCTTTTCCCTGATAGCTTTTATCCACCATGATCCGGTAAACCCAATAAGCTTGCAGTTCTTCAGGTTCAGTGCTGAACATTAAGAATCCCACTATTTTTTCTTCGAAATATATGGCGAATGGTTTTAATGTCGCATCGAATTTTGATTGCGCGATTGATATCGCATTGGGCTCAATAAATTCCTTCTGGTCAGGAGTTAGTTCCAATTGACAGCACTCGTACCAATTTTCTGCGCTTAGTTCTTCGATTTTAACGTTGTTCGCTTTCAATTATTTTCCCCTTTCAATACGAGGTGCATTTTCATATAATTTTCAAACTGCACTCAAAACATTTAGTGAATAGTAATGTTAGATGCCCTTCCGATATTTAACACGTTCACGCGTAAAGGATCCTACACTCCTATACACCTCTACTCCTTCACCTTAAGTCCCAATAAACTTGCAAACCCGATCGCCTGCTCAGGTGAGACTTCACACCCGTATAGATTTTCAACGGCCACATTTATGCGTGTAAATATGCATGTGCTAATGTCGATTCCTTTGAGATTGGTCTGAGTAAATTCGATCTCATTTAGATCGCATTGATCAAAGTTCACTTTCAGTAGTTCACAGTCAGAGTAGTTTGCATTTTGCAGGGTGGTTTGGCTAAATTCCACCTGCTTTAATCGCGCCTCAACAAAGTCACTCATGTTTGCCTGGCATTCCTTAAATTTCACATTGCCCAGGTTCGCTCCGGAGAAATTCACACCCATTAATTTGCACTCGTTGAAAGTGGCCCGATGTATGATGCCTTCTGTGAAAATTGCATTCGAGAGGTCGCAGTTTTCAAATACAACATCTGTCATATCGATCCGTTGAAGGGATGCACCAGTAAATGAAATATTTTTAAACAACACTTTTGATAGTACGAGCTGATCAATTTTTTCATGGTCCAGTCTCGCATTTTCGATTATACAATTCGATAGGAACGGATCTTCTTCATAATAGACATCTTGAAAGTTGGCTGACTCTAAACGACCAGGGATTTTTGGTATTTCCATCTTAAACCTATGCCCCATGATTACACCTCTACTATATTCATTCTGTATAATGAAACTATAGCATGTAGAAACTTGAATAGTAGTCTTGGATTTTTCTTATGTGTGTGTCTCGCGATGTTTATGATGTCGCTGGATTCTTATGAAAACATTTTACCTATATAATTCCTCGGGTTAATATAAGATAGAATAAGAAAATGGGAGGTGCTCTGCATGACAGTAACAGAAACAAAACGCCTCAATATAAGGTGGTTAGAAGTAACGGATGCAGAATTTATCAAGAGATTATTGAATGAACCAGGTTGGCTGAAATACATAGGTGATAAAGGAATTCGAACGATTGATGATGCAAAGGCTTATATCATAAATGGTCCCCGGGCCATGTATGAACGGGAAGGGTTTGGATTATTTTTGGTAGAGCGCAAAGATGATCATATTCCAATCGGTTTGTGCGGACTGATTAAGCGCCACGGTCTTAAGGACGTGGATATAGGCTTTGCGTTTCTATCTGACTATCAATCTCAAGGATATGCAAGTGAAGCGGCATGGGCTACTATGAAATTCGCTAAAGACATCGGCATCAAACGTCTGGTCGCGATTACCACTAAAGATAATGAATCATCCTCCAGACTGCTTGAAAAATTGGATTTGAAATTAGAAGGATACGTGACATTGCCGAATGATACCGAGGAACTGAAATTGTATGGAATGAAACTCTAAGCTGGAAGAAAACGCTCTTCAATCGAGAGACAGTGTTCTCACTTGCAGCCTTAGGGAACAAAAAAACTTTCTTTTATTAAGAAGAGCTGGAATCTCGGATCTACAGCTCTTCTCTCCTTATCATGTATTTTAGAAATAGGTCTAACCCCTGCAAGAAACACCTAACCGAAACCAGACAAGCGTTCAATACCATTCTAGTTAAATAATTTCTTCAATTCGCCCAATACAAAATTCTCCCGTATAACCCATCGGTTATTCTCATATTGGTCCTTCAACTTTTCATTCCCTTCAATGGCTTCATCCAAGGTAACCCACCTTGGGGTCATCTCAAGTTCCGACTCATAATCCTCCAGTTGTTGTGGTACTCTTTCTGAGTCTATTAATTCACACTTGAAATAGTGGGAGGTCATTTCAAACAAGACATCCTCTTCAAACAGGTCCTTATACCTTTGTGTTACAATCCCCAGAGGCTCTTTCACTAAACAGTGTACAAAACCGGTTTCTTCAGCCACCTCACGAATCAGGGCATCTGATAAGGACTCACCTTCCTCTACTCCTCCTCCCGGAAATTTATAATCCCCCCGGTTTGTATGCATAAGGAGAATGGTATGATTTTGAATGATGACCGCTTTGACGGCCGTTCTGTACTTCATTTTTAATTTTGTTAACTCATTCTTTGGTCTACCCAATACTGTTTCAAACAAAGTCTCCCCTCCTTTCCCTTTAATATTATTGAACTATCGATACTCCTACGACTTGATCCGAAAAGACTATCATTTCATCCATTTCGATAATGGTGTCTGGGTTTCCAAGTGATCTGAGTCGAACGTTCTTTATATGTATAGGTCCTGTTACATTTGAGGCCATCATGTCTGGTGAAAGTTTATTGAGCTCTTCAGCAAATAAATCTAGGCCATATTCCAGAAATGTGTTCCTTTTTTCATCGCTATCAAAAAAATTGACTTGTCCCTCAATCATGGCTGTTTGAGTCAGGATATGAATTGTACCCATTTTCTTAGAAAGGACTTCTTTTGGAATCAGTCCTTCTTCAAACTGTTGGTTTAAATCAGCAAGATGTGTGATAATCGCTTTCTTATAATCCATCGCGATACTCATATTTTCCAGTTTTAACATGGTTATCCCCCTTATAAAGTAGTCACATGATCTTTTCCATATCAAAATCTCTCCACCTGCTTTTGTTCAATCAACCCAATTCCCACCCTGGCAGGAATGACCAAATATCATGAAGATTGTAAATAGTACATACACATATAATTTCTATTCGACAAAATATTCCAATATCCTCCAAAGGAATGAACTTCCCATGGTTTTTTATTTATAAAAAAACGCTTTAGTCTTAAAATGACTAAGATTTAAAGTTAAGGATAACCTTTATACTTTGTAGCCCATTTAATCGACCCGATATTTTGTTGGATATGTTTCACTTGCTTCATTCCCACCATGGTTGAAAAAATCCCTTTTGTCATTATGACATCCAGCAAAGATTTTTGAGGGTTATCCTCCCTTTCAGACGCCTTTCCCAATTGGAAGGGAGCACTAGTAGTAGACAATAATCCTCATTCTTCTGCAGCTTCGTCTAATGTTTCTAGCTGATTACATGATAGAATGAAGATATAGAAAGCCCAAGATCAAATGAAGATCTTGGGCTTTCTATTACGCATCTCATTTATTTTTTTCCATTACAGCAAAGTGATTTTCCTCAAAATCTGCAAAATTGAATACTCTTCCAGAAGGCATTTCAACAATTTGTCCCACCGTAATATTCTTATCAGACAGGTTTTTATGTAATTCATCCAGATCGTCTGTGAAAAGCATTAAAGATGGAGTTCCCAGATTAAGTTCCGGCTGCATTTTAGCAATCAATTCCTTGTTGTGAAGCACAATGCTTGTTTCTGCATCTTTCGTCGGTGCGAGTTCAATCCATCGCATCCCCTGGCCGTTATCTTCTTCTGAAAGGACTGAAAATCCTACTTTTTCAGTCCAGAAGTGTACCGCTTCATCCTGATTATGAACATATAACATAATTTGACCGACTTTACTGATCATCAAGATCACTCCTTAAAAGGTATGCTCCAATTATATCACGGTTCAAATGAAACGTTTATATAAAAAACCTGCATAGTGTAAACATGCAGGTTTCATCTCTTTAGCCGTTTCGTTTTCCTATATATTCGGCTTGAGGTCTGTATATCGTATTGTGATCAGCCTGCTCCAACACATGTGCAGTCCATCCCACAATGCGGCTGGCCGTAAATGTCGGTGTGAAGAGATCGGATGGCAGATGGATCGATTTCATGATGGCAGCAGCATAAAACTCTACATTTGTGTATAGAGATCTACCCGGCTTTAACTCAGCTAAAAGTTCGATGGCCTTTTTCTCCACATAAAGTGCCAGATCCAGGGAATCATCATCCCCCCTGTTTTCTATCAGCTTCTTTCTTATCGCAACAGCTCTTGGGTCATGCGTCTTATATACCCGATGGCCAAACCCCATCAGCTTCTCACCCTTCAACAATTTTCTTCTCATGACACTTTCAGCATTGTCAGCCGTCCCTATTTCGTTCAGTAATTCAATGACTCCGGATGGTGCTCCTCCGTGAAGTGGACCTTTCATTGTCCCGATGGCTGAAGTGATGGCAGAAACCAAATCGGATTCTGTTGAGGCAGTGACTCTTGCAGAGAAAGCAGAGGCATTCATCCCGTGTTCAAGCGTCAGAACCATATAGGCTTCGAGTGCATCCCGAGCTGCTTTAGACGGAGTCTTCCCTGTTAACATATAGAGATAATTCTCTACGTGGTCAAGCTCGGGATCCGGATCAATCAAAGGTCTTTCCTTCACTCTATTGAATCGGTAGGATATGATAGTAGGAATAACGGCTGTCAATCGCATGGCCTGATCAATCTTCGGTTTCCATTTGTAATCTGTGCCCCCTTCAGAAGAGATGACGGTTCGTATTACGCTCATCATGTCCATCCCTTCTGGCAGAGAATGAAGGACTTCCCTCATGACAGGCGTCAAATAACGGTATGAGCTCAGCTTCTTCCTTATATCCATCGCATCCTTCTCTGATGGAAGATGACCATACCATAGTAAGAAAGCCGCTTCTTCATATGACAGATCCTTGAGTTCCCCGATTTCATATCCCCTATAAATGAGTACACCCTCCTTACCATCGATATGACTGATTGTTGTTTGTGCAGCTATAACTCCTTTTAATCCTTCACTAAACATTCGTTTCATCCCCTTTTCCTTTATTACAATTATTGTATAATGGTTTTATAATTAAGAAAATTAAATATATTTAATTCAATTGATTATATTTATAAATAAGAAAAGGGTGGAAAATGTGGATCTGAATGTGGTGAAAACATTTATAACAGCCGCTGAATACAATCATTTCAGGAAAGCGGCTGAGCGGTTATATATTTCACAGCCTACCGTGACGGTACATATTAAACAACTTGAAAAGGAATTGGGTGTGATATTGTTTGAGAGAGATGGGAAGAAAATCAAACTAACAGAAGCTGGAAGATCCTATTTACAGCATGCGAAAAGATTGATCGAGATTTATGAGGAAGGAATATCTGACATTCAATCCTTAAGTCAGGGATACACCACAACGCTTAAAATGGCTATTTCCCCCTTGATTGCTGATAATGTGTTACCTTTTGTATTAAAACAATATATCGAAAATCATCCTCAGGTTGAGATTTCAGTTGAAATTATTGAATCTGCTGAAATTGAGAGAGCGGTATTGGATGAAAGGGTCGATATCGGACTTTCCTGCCTTCCTTGCTTTAGTCCTGAACTTGAACATACTTTACTTTATTCGGATAAAGTCATCTTGGTGGCACCCCATGATGGACGGGATTTTGAATCGGCCCCTCCTCTGGAAGAAGAGGAGCTAATATCATCGAATTATTTATTGACCCATAATCACCCTGCTTATTGGGATGAGCTCTCTCATGCAATAAAGAAATTTTACCCCAGGGCTCGGATGATGAAGGTTTCTCAAACACATATCACGAAACGATTCATCGCAGAAGGGCTAGGCGTATCGTATCTCCCTGCATCTTCAGTCAGGAGAGAACTGCTGGAAGGCAGACTCCTGGAGGTAGAAACAAAAGCCTTTCCCTTGCCGGAAGCGAAAACCTACGCCATTACTAAATATCAACACAAAGTCCAAAGGGAATTTCTGCGTTTCTTGTCCCGGTTCAGAGTATAAAACAGAGATGATATGATCACTATCTCCTGATCATGTCATCTCTGTTTTGATTACCTTTTTTGAAATAGTCCAGTCAGTAAGTCCGAGGCGCCAAATAGATTCTCCGAGTCATCTTTATCAATCATTTTCCTGATTTCAATTGGCTGTAAGGAATGGAAAGCATGTATTAAGCGTTTCTCTGTATAACCTAACCCCCCCATAAGGGAGCCTCTTCTGTACACTTCCCAATCCGATATTTCAGAACCGCCTAATTTCCCACCCTGATGAAAACACGTAATGCCGAAGTATCCCCGATGCTTTAAAGCTCTTTCAATGAGTTTTATGTAGCTGAGCCTCCTATGTGGGGCTATATGATGAAAGCAGCCTGAATCGTATATGAAATCATACTTTCCTTGTTCAACCTCAAACTCGAATATATTCTGGTGAAAAAATTGTATGTTAACATTTTTTTCATCCGCTCGTTCTTTTGCCCAGTCAAGGGACGTCTTTGATACATCGACTGCATCTACCTCAAATCCATGCTCTGCGAGATAAATGGCATTCCTTCCTGGTCCACAGCCGAGTTCCAGTACCTTTCCCCGAGTAATCGTTCCACTATCAATATAGGAAACTAAATTTTCGTCTGGAGCATTCATAAATATAGGGACTGATTTCTCACGATCCGAAAAAAAATCATCCCAAAATGGTTCAGGCTCCCGTAAAAATGAATCCAGCATTGTTAATAAGTCATCGTAATTATGAATGTTTTCTTGCATTTGGTTCCCCCCTTTATGAACTACTTTTATTTTACTTTATGACGAAGGGAGTAAGGTTACCACGATTTTACAAATGGGTTATTTTAGTGTTCAGGTTAGATGGTAAAGAGATCACTATTATACACTTTAAATCATTCAGAAAGACCACAATAAGGTTTAAAAACCCTTCAAATAGGAGGGGATGTAACCTTGTTTTCATTTAAAAAAGAGGGTTCTGGTCCCTTTACAGTTGATGGTCATAAACCACTTGACTCCGCCTGATGTAATAATTGATACAAATTTGTAACGAAAAGGCCTCAAAAAAATGAATCTTCTTTTTTTCCCCATTACCAGTCTATGATTTTCTCCATTCGGATATCGGACCACATTTTGCCGTTCCAGTACGTAAAGTCAGGAATTCTGGCTACTTCCTGATACCCCATCTGCTGGTATAGCTTATGGGCTTGTCTATTAAACTCAAAGACACCCAGTTCTATCCTTGTTAGCCCTTGCTTTTTTATTTCATTCTCCAAGTATCGTACAGCCTTAAAACCAATACCTTTTCCACGTCCCTCGGGTTCACCAATCGTAATTCCCACCCAGGCAGTCCCCTTCACTTTTTTGTAAAGGTGACCGGGATCGACCATGTAATTCATTTCTCCCACAAGTTTGTTATCAAGGTATATTAAGAACATATCGTGAGAGTCCAATCGGGTATTTAAGTCATCCATGGTCATATACCAACGCTTTTCGAGTTCGTCCTGATCTTTATTTGGACGAATCAATGGGACTAAATCAGGATTGTTATCCCACCTATTCAATGCGGTGATGATTTCATTTTCAGGTTCTACTAACTTGGTGAAAAGAACATTCATCTTGTTCCCTCTCTTTCTATTTATCATTACGTCTGTTAAGGAGGGGCGGAATACCGCAAATCGAGAACTCCTTACCCTCACACTCATAGATTTTATCTTAAGAATAATAATTGTTCTATTCTTAATAAATGTCTATAGATTGTCAAGTGGTTATGGTAAGCTTAAAGTAATAAAAATTTTTAACGCTTAGGTCGATTTGCCCCTGGAAGTCTTATTTCCATTGGATGAGAGGTGAGGATAAATGGAAGTGTTAAACGATGTTAAACTCGTAACGTTACACAAGGGTCATGTCTTTTACCCATTTCAGGCAGAAGAAGCCTACATTCGAAACCTGATGCTATTCATTCAGGCCGGTTTGGAAAATAATCAGCATATGTTGATTATCGAAAGCATGAGAAATATTACCAAGGTAAAAAATAGAATGAGCCGGTTATTAACTGAAAAACAGCTGTCATCCATCTATTTAGTTGATAATTTTGATTACTACTTTTTAAGTGGTGATTTTAACACTCAACATATTCTCAGACACTTTCAAAAAGACCTCTCAGTCATTCGAAATCTGAATTCTTCAATCAGAACCTGGGCCCATGTTGAATGGATTTCCAAAGAACCGGATGCATTGCTTCTCAACGAATTTGAATCGACAGCTGATGATTATGTCCGGGAGGAAGGTCTGCTTTCGGTATGCGCCTACTCTAAAAACAGCTTATCATCTACTTTGACTGAAGCTTTGGAAAAGGTTCACCAATATGTGATGACCGATGATCTTCTTCGCTTATCGATGAATTATGAAAGATAATAGATGATGTTAGAAGACTCGTTGATAAAACGGGTCTTTTTTTATATCCACTTTTAATCCTAAGATCTTCCCTTCTTTTCTTCATCCTTTGAACCTCTTGGTTCTATCGACGTCATTCCTCCAATAAGTATAACTATGAAGCTTACAAAGACCTATACCCGGGAGGTACCCTTGTGATTGGAACCATTAATCCGATTAGGCTGAACGAATTCATAGAATATGAGGATCTCTTTCATGAGATGTTTAAAGGAACTTCTTTGAAAGCAGGGAGCATAAGACAAATAGTTTACTGGATCGAGCCGGAAAAATCCATTATTACCTATGACATCCTTATTGGAAATAAGAAATTCATGTATATTGAAGATTCTCCTTCCCCTCCTTCGATTCAAAGGTGTGAACTCACTTTTAGAACGTTATTCGAGTTACATCAATCGGTTGACATCGAAATAGCTGGGGTGAAGAGGCCTTCTGTTATCTCATCCATCAAGGTGGTTTGGGGTAATGATAAATATTTGGTCTTATACGGGCTGAACGACCGGACGGATACAACCTATTTTGGGGTTCAGGAGGAGTTGTTGATAAAGTGGAATCCGGAATATGGACGATTCAACCGTGACAACGGTCTATATGAAAAAGGTACCGGGGGTTGATATCATATCAGACCCTGGTACCTTTTTTAACATTATTTATAGAATACTTTATCTACATTATATTTCGCTTGTAATGTGTTGATAATATAGGTTTCATAAATGTCGCGGTCCATTGCATCGTCTACTATGGCTACGTCGATACGGTAAACCTCATCTCTGTGATTGCGAAGTGGTGACACGTTATCTTCAAGGTGCTTTTTGACTCTTTGTCGCAGCTTTCTTGCTTTCCCAACGAACAAGAGCTCATCATTAATATTATAAAATAAGATGATGCCACCCTTGTCTCTTGGAATTTCATGAAGATCGATAAAGCCTTCTATGCTTTTGATCTTTGGCTCTTCTGAATCTCTTGATTGTTTTCGTTCCGTTATGGAAATATCCGCTTGCGGGATTTGAATGTTGATCATGAATGGTCACGTCCTTTGTTTGCTGTAAGAAGTAATGGTAACACAAAAAGGATGGAATTACTACATTACGAAGCACTTGCTAAAAAAAAAGGGAGTGAATCCCCTCCCTACACATAACGCAGACCGATTCGATTATTGAAAATTTGATTTTTGTTTTTAAAAACAAAGAAATGATTTCGATAATCAATCGTCAATTCATGGTCGTATGTATCTTCGAAGTCGTCGTCTACAATAAATTCGAGGTGTTCAGAGTGGATGATTTTTTCTTGAGGTTCAGGGCTTCTTCTTTTCACCACTTTCATTTCGTATATGTTATTGACAATATCGCAGCTCCCCCTGTCTAAAGATAACTGAATCATGTTACCTTCTGGGATTTCGTTCAGTTTTTCGATCGCTGTCTGTGTGATCTCTAATTTCATTTCGGCTTCCTCCTATTCTTTATGGGGAACAAGTATGTCCAGATGCTGCTTCAAATTTTCTATTGTGATCGGGAGTTTGTCCCCTTCGTCCCCATCAACATTGGCTATCATTTCATAGGCAGCTTCAGCCTGAAGTTTGTTCACTTTCATATAGTGTACGTTTTCGCTTTCGGCCAACTCACCCAATAGTATTTTAGGAAGTAAAAGAAGAAATTGAGGCAAAGCCATATCTTTAATGATAAAGACATGAAGCTTTCCATCATTCACCTTGGCATCTGGTGCGATGGTTTCCATTCCCCCAACGGAATTGGTGAGGGCCACTAGCATAAGGAGGGCCTCCCCTTCCCAATCGTGGTCGGATTTGACCTGTAGCTCGAATGGCTGCTTCTCTTTCATCTTCTTCATTCCTTCTATTATATAGGCAAGTGGACCAAGCTTTGATTTCTGTTCGATGGGTGTGGAAAACGAAGCCTCCGCGAGTGCCCCGACTGCCACAATATTGATGAAATATCGATCATTGATCTTTCCGATATCGGTTTTCTGTACGTGGTTCTGTTTAAATATGTCGATGGCTTCTTCGGGCTTCATTGGGATATGGAGGGCTCTTGCAAAGTCATTGACCGTTCCGAGGGGAATGAGGCCAAATAGCGGACGATGTTCCTGTTCGGCCATCCCGTTGATGGCTTCATTGATGGTACCGTCCCCTCCCATCGCTGCGAGGAAATCAAATTCCTTTTCACACGCTTCCCTCGCAAATTCCATGGCATCTCCTTCTCCTTTTGTCATACGTACTTCGGTCTCGTATCCCATCCCCTTCATCGTTTCAAAAGCATAATTGCTGTATTTTTTCCCCATTTCCTTCCCTGAACTCGGATTGACAATTAACATAGCTTGCTTCACGCTGCTTCCTCCCTCTTCCTGCATATGTGTTTAGTTAGACTATACCCTATTTTCAAATGAGGAATCCTTCTCACGTTTAGGAGCAGAGAGAAATTTCTGTATAGGTAATGAAATTAATGAAACAGCCCCGACTCTTTTGACTTTTTCATGAATGCTTTGGTCTTCTCACTTAATGGACCTTTTAAAAATGCACCGAAAAGCAAGGCGGACACACCAAAGAGAGTGAGAATAAGAACATCCCTATACACCCTCTCCCATACGATGCCCCCAACCGCTTCCCTCATGAGATCAATCGCATAAGAAAATGGAAGGAAAGGGTGAATCGTTTGAAAGAACGAGGGTAAAAGCGCAACCGGGTATGTCCCCCCTGCCCCTGCAATCTGTAAAACAAGCAGGACGATTGCCATGGCCTTACCGATATTTCCAAACACAGACACTAACGTATAAACCACGGTCATAAAAACGAAACTTATGAACAATCCGAAGCAGATAAACCACCCGGGTTCAGCAATATGCACCCCCAGAATGAAGATGTCCCCCACTGTTACAATCGTGGCTTGGATCAATCCGATGAATAGGAACGTCAGAAGTTTCCCGAAATAAACATGCCTCTCGGAAAACCCGTGCTGTCCCATCACTTCAGTCGCCAGAAGGGAAATTAGCAGGAGGCAACCTACCCATATGGCCAGCACCGTGTAAAACGGGGTCATGGCTGCCCCGTAATTCCGGATAGGAAACAAGCTGTTCTTATTTAAAACGACCGGCTCTTCAAAAAAATCTTTCTCTTTGTTGGGGTCGTTTTGAAGAAGTTCAATGATTTCATTGATATCCGTTTTCCCTTGAATGTCTCTGATACGGTCAGCGAGATGGCTGATTTTATTTTTTATATACGGAAATTGCCCTAACACATCTTGAAGGGTTTCGGTTCCTTTCCCAATATTTTCATCGGTACTGGAAAGAATGCGTTCTACTTCCGGGATCGTTCTTTGAATGTCTTGAAGGATACCCCTTGCATCATTTAATGTTTTCTTTGCTGAGGCTACCTCCTTTAATACAGACGGTTCGATCGTTTGTTTATATTCTTTTAGAAAGGCATCTATTTTGGTTTTTGTTTTGACAGCACGTTCTTTTATACCATTTATCACCTTGTCTGCGTCCTTCTGTTTGGCAATTAGGAGATTTTTTACATTCTGCCCATCTTGTTGAATGGCCTCTAATTCCTGTTTAACCGCTCCCAGCTGATTCAGGGCTTGTTTAATCTGTTCCTGATTTTGGTTTTTTTCTTTGTTCTGCAGGGACTTTAAGGAAGACTCAATGGTATTGATGGAATCAATGGACGTGGCAAGCCTTTCAGACATTTGCTTGTTTACCGATTCTGCTCCCCTTAGGTCTATCGTAGATGCCTGTACTTGCTGCAAGAATCCGTCAATCTCAGAAGCCGCTTCCTGAACGTTTTCCAAATCCTTCTGAATGTTTGGCGCAACTTTGTTTAATCGATCCTCAGCTTTACTCAGAAATGCTGTGGTCTTATCAATCGTATTAAGTCCCTGATTTGTCACACGTTTCACATCCGGGATCTCTGCTTCTGCTTTATGGATGATTTCTTTGGCACTTATGGCATCTGATAATGATTCATTTAAGACTTCACCGATTTCAGGTAACTTATCTTCCACCCCGAATACGTACTCTTCAAACCTCCGTATGTCTGGAAGGTCCTTTTCAATTTCAATTCCCAGTTCGTTGAAGAGTCCGAAAATCGTGCCATTTACCGTCGATATAAAGGAAGCAGTTATTTTATCAACTATCCCCCCTGCCCCGGTTTCAGTGATTTTGGGTGCGATAGCATTGATTTTTTCATTGACGTAGTATTCTAAGTTGGCCTTCTTAGGTTCATCCTCGATGACAGTGGCTAACTTATTGGAGAAATCTCTGGGTATAATAATGACAGCAAAATACTCCCCATATTCGACACGATCCATTGCCTTCTTCCTGTCCACAAATTGCCAGTTCATATCATCGTTTTTCTTTAATTCCTTTACAAGATCCTCTCCGATATTAATATTTTGATCCCTTAGGGTTGCTCCTTCATCTTCATTCACGATCCCAACCGGAAGCTGATCCGTTTTACTGTACGGATCCCATGAGGCTTCAATGTTAAACCATGCATAAAGAGAAGGTAACAGCATCAAACCTCCTATCAGAAATGCTGCCACCCCGTTCCTGGTTGCATGTTTAAGATCCGTTGTGAAAATTCTCCAGATGTTTTGCATACCAATTCCTGCCTTTGTCAACGTTTGGAACTTAGTATACCCAACTTCATTTGCCTCACTATCTTATTCAGGATCAAATGCAGGTATATACAAGAAGGTATCGGGTGGATTCACTCCGATACCTTTCAAATCACCGAAAAAAATCCCTTAAGGATATCTGGTGTTTAAAATTAAAGTCAATAGACTTCAGTAAGGGTTATATAGATGGATTCCCATCTGCCAACCTCTTTTTATATGAACCAATCTTATCATTCAGCATGTCGTTGGTAGATAAAAGTGTGTGAATTTGTTCTTGAATATTAATCTGATGTACTTCCAATAGTGACAATCTTTCTCTCGTTGTATGAGTTCCTTCCAAGACTAACTCGGTATATCGTTTAATAGAGGAAATAGGCATTTGTGTCTCCCTTAGTTTCATGACAAATTTCAGCCACTTTATATGAGAATCAGTGTAAATTCGAACACCAGATTCGGACCGTTCCGGTGTAATGATTCCTTCTTTTTCATAATAACGAAGAGTATGGGGAGTAACCCCCAGTGCTGCAGATGCTTCACTGATACTGAACATACATGATTCCTCCCTGAATATATTCTTGACTTAGAGTACACTCTAACCCGTAGGATAGAAGTGTACCATAAACAGAGGAGGAAAATACATGAACTATACAGTCATTACAGGAGCAAGCTCAGGGATCGGATACGAAGCGTCACTTGCATTTGCAGCCAGGGGAAATAATATCATTGCCGTTGCCAGACGGGAAGATAAATTAAATGAGCTTAAGAATGAGATTCTGACCCTGCATCCTGAGTTGGATGTTGTAACCATGACGGTCGATTTATCCCAAATCGAGAACGTCCATTCATTTTATGAAAGCTTGAAGCAATATGAAATCCATACGTTTATTAACAATGCAGGCTTTGGAAATTTCGATTCAGTCGCGGACCAAAACCTTCCCAAAATTGAAAGCATGCTGAACCTTAACATCGAAGCATTGACCGTGTTGTCCTCCCTATTTGTCCGTGACTATGAAAATGTCGCTGGCACTCAGCTGATCAATGTTTCTTCAGGGGGAGGGTATACGATTGTTGCAGATGCGGTAACCTACTGCGCAACGAAATTCTATGTGAGTGCGTTCACTGAAGGTCTCGCACAAGAACTTTCTTCAAAAGGTGCACAGATGAAAGCAAAAGTTTTGGCACCTGCAGCGACCGAAACCGAATTTGCTCAGCGTTCATTTGATGTAACTGATTTCGAATATAGCGGTACTGTCCCTCAATATCATACTGCAAAAGAAATGGCACAATTCATGTTGGATCTATACGACAGTGACAAAGTGGTAGGGATTGTAAACGGTGAAACCTATGAGTTCAATTTAGTGGATCCTATTTATCCATATGCTAGGCGAGCATCTAAAGAGTAAACAGGATGAAATTTTTTCTAGAATCACGAATGCTCCAAGCATTCGTGATTCTGTCATTCCTTATAAAAAATCGTTCCAATTATTTATCCCACTTGTATAAAACGACTTCCTTTCCGTAAATCCCCATTATCCCCCATATTAAATAAATAAAATAATCCATTCCTATCAAACAAAAATGGTTTATCTATTGATTGGTTAGGGTAAAAGAGTAGTATTTGATTTATTCGTATACATAGTAAAAATATAGAAAATATATTCTTGTACTGATGGGGGTTTATGCGATGACAAAGTATGATATTGATGTGAATGGTTCTTTATTTGATTGGGATTTAGACAAAGGTTCGATTACATTTGAAAATGATGAAGTGGTTCTATTCTGGGTGAATACTGCTTTTAAGACATTGATTGATTCAATCGAGGAGATTGCTGGTGAAAAAGAGGCCAGACTGGTCCTTGAGACAGCCGGCTACCGTACAGGTCTCATCGTCAGTGACTTTTACTTGAATTCCATTGGAGAGCCGGAAGAGATCCTGGATAAACTGCCTAACACCTATGTAACGGCTGGTTGGGGTATAACCGAGATTTTGTCTTATTCCCTTGAAAAGAAAACGGCTGTCGTCCAATTCTGTAACGGGTGGGAGTACAAAGTAAATGTCGCTCAGGGGAAATCCGAAGAAGGAACGTTCATGCCCGGTCATTGGGCAGGTGTATTGACTGGCATATTCGGCTCCAATGTTTGGTACCGGGTAGTCAAGAGCCAGATCAGTGGGGACGACTGTAGCGTGTATGAATTTTTTGCTTCCGATATCTCCCCTTCCCTGAACGTCAGCGCTCTGCTGGAAGAACAGACAGCTGCCGCTCAGGCTGAATTAGATCGTGTGACGAACCAGAGAACCGAAGTTTTATCCGATATCATCAAAGAGATTTCTTCTCCAATCATTCCCGTTCTCGAATCCATTCTGGTCGTCCCTCTCGTAGGTCGCTATAATGAAATCCGGGCAGAAGAATTATTAAATAAAACACTTCTGAATCTGCCGCGCTATAAGGCTGAGTTCCTGATCATCGACCTGACCAGCCTCAGTAAGGTTGATGATTATACCCTTTCCTTCATACAGAAGTTCGTCAGCGCGGCCTCGCTCCTGGGAACGACTTGCTTGCTCGTGGGAATCTCACCTGAATTAAGTATCAAAGTCACCCAGAGGGGATTTAGCATGAGCCATATCCCCTCCTTTTCCCTCCTTCAGCAAGGTGTGAATTATGCGTTGGATCAATTAGGAATGGAGATTGTCAAAAAGGTATAAGATTTCAGCAACAAAGCTAAGGAATGCCATCTGCCTCATCCCGTCGATCAAAAAGAGCACACAGCTACTTTTACCGTCACTGTGCGCTCTTTTTGTTCTTAGTTTCGAAATAACCGAATAAATTGGTGATCCACTTCGCAATCAATCCTACAGCTACATAAATCATGAATAGATGAATGTACGATGTCCCGTTATTCATTTGAAAGAGACCGGCAGCAAGAAGGAGAGGCTTAAACACAAATGCAAAAACGGCGCAAAGTATAAGCATGAACACGTAATAATTTTTCTTATTGTGGTAACACCATTGGTACATGAGCATATACGATACCGGAACGAGAGAAACATCAAGTGAAACAGAACTAGCCAATAAGGGATAGAGTTTATATGGATAAAACCACTTCAGCATATTTGCACCGATGGCATCCGCATAGGTAAAGAAAACGTGAACGTTATATCCATAAAATCCAAAGAACACGGCTTTCTTCTTATCCAGAAAAATATATAAGAAAATCAGCGGTAAAATAAAGAGTGCTGACATGATCCAGAACTGCCAGGAGCCCAAATCTGAAAACTTGAGCCAGTAGTCGATCCACGTATCGGTTTGGTCCTTCTGTATATCTTTCAGCCTTGTAAGGATAGCGTTTTGAGTTTCGCTCATGAGTATACACTCCTATCGTCCATTTATTTTTAGTATGAGCATGTAAGGGACGGATTATGATGTTTGAGCATCCAATTTCACTTCAGGCAGGACCTGTGAACCCTCTCCAACTCATCAAAAAAGCTTGATCTNNAGATCAAGCTTTTTTGATGATGTCTTCCATAATGGATTCAGCTGTTTTCTTCCCGTTTTGAATACAAGCTGCAATCCCCACACCGTAGTAAGATGCTCCAGCTAACTTAACTTGCGGCAACTCTGTCAATAAATTCCGGCCCAGGGCCTGGACAGATTGGTTGTGTCCCAGATGATAATTCGGCATCAGATTGTTCCAATTAGTCACTTCCACTGAAATTGGATTTGCATCAATCCCGACGCTCTTTTTTATATCTTCCAGTGCCACACTCTTCAGTTCGTCCTCTCTCAAATTCTTTAAATGATTGTAGTGAGCGTTCGTACTTTTATAAAAGAGTCTTACTAAAAGTTTCTGTTTTCTGGATGTGTGCTTCCATTTTCGACTTGTCCACGTACATGCATCACACTTTACTTCGCTGCCCTTGGAAACAATAAAACCTGTACCATCAGCCGGTAGCTGCTCATCCGGGACATCGAACCCCAGATAAATCGAAATCAGGGAGGAATTCCTTAATTCATTGAAGTCAGGATCCAATTTTTCATGGTTCAGCATTTTTTGAGTGACATCATGGGGGGTCGCAAATATAACATGATCCGCCTGTATGCTCCCAGGTCCACTTAAAGTCAGCTCATACGTGCTACCGGATTTTAGAAGCTTAGTCACTTCTACACCTTTTAAGATGGTTGCATCTCCACATTCCTCTTCTAAACGGTCGATGATGGCGGATAAACCATTCTTAAATGAAATGAATTTCTTATTAGATGAACCTTTAAATTTCTCCTTGTTATCAGATAACCCTTTAATAATACTTCCGTATTCGTTTTTATAATCGAGTAGATAGGGAAGCGTCGAGGCCATGGTCAGTTTATACAAATCTCCTGAATAAACCCCTGATAGTACAGGTGCAATCTGATTTTCCACCAGTTCTTTCCCCAAAAAAGCTTCCAAAAATTCTCCAATGGAGCTTTCTTTCGTAAATCCTTTGTTTGTGGTTTCCAGGTCCAGGAGCGCTGCTTTTTTTCCATCTTCAGAAATAAGCGTGCTCTCATTAAGTGCTTCCAAACTCATCGGAATCCCAAATATCGTGTCCATTGGTATTTTGTGAAGTTGACCATTTGTGTATATGTAAGATGTACCGGTTTCGTTGTAAACAAGCTCGTCTTGTAGATGGAGTTCATTGACCAATGGAAGGACTCCCTCATTGCGGGCAACAATGGAATCAGCACCTGCTTCCATGATGAACTCTCCTTCCGTTATGGTTCTGATCTTTCCACCGAGCTGATGATCACGTTCGATCAGTACCAACTCTATTTCCACGTTTTGTTCCCTGACCATTTTTTGGAGATAATATAGAGCGGTTAAACCCGTGATCCCACCACCTACGACTACCACTGTCTTCATGCGATTCACTCCAATAATTACGTTGATGTATACAGATTATCATGTTTTGGACGGATTAGAAAAAGAAACTGTGTCTGAAATAGTAAAATGGAACGTAAATGTCTATTTTCGTAATCTTTTATACTTTTAAAGAAGAAAGTGCTGGTTGCTTTCCAGTGATCCCCTCACCAACATAAAAAAAAAGACGGAATGATTCATTGATATTCCCTCGTTTATTCTAAACCGAAGAGGTTTGAATTAAATACCTAGTTGACAACTATGAATAGTATGATATAAAATATATTTACATATCGATAACCGCATAGCCACTTATCCAGAGAGGTAGAGGGACTGGCCCGATGATACCTCAGCAACAGATTCTATTAGCTAGAACACTGTGCTAATTCCACAAGCGTCGAGCTTGAAAGATAAGTTGAAGTTTAATACAAAAAGCCTTCTTCTTATCAACTAGGAAGCGGGCTTTTTTTCCGTAAGAAAGTCTCTTCCTCTATTCGTTTACACTATAAGGGGAGTGATCACAATGGGTGAAATCCTGCAGGAAGCGATCCATAATCGAAGAAAAGAGTTAATCAACAAATTGATTGTCCATAACATCTTCAAAAAAGGCGGTAAACAATTATTTGAGTTGACACTTAAGGAGCTGGAGGACGAATACAACTATATTCAGAAGGAATGCCATCCTCACAGTGATGTCGGCTCCATTCATTGGAAGAATTGTGCGAAACTGAGCTGTTAATTGACAAACTAAAGTGACGTGGACCAATGGTCCACGTCACTTTAGTTGAAGATCTATTGAGCATTCACTTCCACAGCATCCTTCTTGTAGTATTCAGCGAAGATATCTGCAAATGCCTCTGTAGAATTGTATAATTCCACTAGGTTATTTTCCACTCCGCCAAATTCGAGGAGCATGGCCCTTTCTGTCAAATCCTGATTGTAGACACCGTTTCCTTCCGCCCTCGTCTTCACGAACACTCCACGGCTGATGCCCGGATACTTCTCCTCTAACTTAGCATTTAATTCTTTCGCGATTTTCAAGTTTTTTTCAAAGTTTTTGTTTTCTTTACCTACGATAAAAAATAACCGGGCATAATTTTTACCATTAATCGTTTTGGTTGTAATGTTCCTTGGTTGGGAATCCCGATGGATATCAATCAGATAGGTTAAATCATTATCTTGTGCTATAGCTTCCTGAACCAGTCCCCTGGTCAGTTTATATGATTCAAAATAGGTCCAGGATTTGTCTTTTAACGCTTTGTTAACATCTGTCTTATCCTGAATAGCGCCAATCCCACGTGATTCAAGCTCTTGCTTTAGCTTTGACCCCACAGCGATCACGTTGACCTTCTCATTGGTACTTGCAGGGTCTTTCGAATCGTTGTTTTTAATCAAAGGGCTAAAGGCTTCCCAACTGTGTGAATGATAGATGAACACGGACTTTTCAGCTATCTCCTGCACCCCATTCCCTGGGCTGTTGTTTGCTTGATCAATTTGATTCTGATCGATTTCCTGATCCTTCAGCTGATCTTCCGTAGGTGCAGGGGATTCGTTGGGAAGGTTAGTGATGTCCGTCCCCTTCCCCGCTACTGCAATATGAGTATGATAATTTTCAATACCTGGGATTTCACGTCCAAACAGACTTCTTGGATCGAGAAGTGATACTTCCGTCACGCTTTCCAACCAATCAAAGTCATTGTTCAATTCGTCTTCATTCGCGATGCGCAGTCCGGTCATTTCCTGAGAGAGAAGCATGAGAAAGGTTTCCTTTGGTACGATCTCAGAAACGGAAGTATAAAATAAGCTATCCACCCTCAATTTGATGGCAGTCGTTGAAATCAGCCAAACCGCTGCATACATGAGGATGATCCCTATCAACATTATCCGGATGACGGCTTTCATAGAAACGAATACTAGTGGGACTAGGCTATTATTATTTCGAGACTTATACGACATCATCAGTACCCCTATATAAAGTATTTAATAGTTAACTTTATGCAGAGGGTGGATAGAGTAGAAGGTTTTTTCCGGGATTCGGTCTGAATTCCTACGTGAGTTTCGGAAATTTTTGTTCCGCCCCTTTCTAACGGGAATATCATTTACGTTCTCATATACACTAAAAGGATCTATGGCATCCGATTTCAATCAAGGCAAAATAGAAAAAAACGCATGTACAAATGCGTTTTCAGCTTCATCTCCCGTTCACTTCATATGCAGCCCTGATACCTGACTCAACCGCCCCTTCTATCCAGCCATGAAAAGAGGACGTGTGTTCACCTGCAAAGTGAATCCTACCTTCAGGTTTTCGAATGTAATCTCCAATATCAGCTGCCTGTCCGGGCGTATAAAGAGTGAAGCATCCTGCCGAGAAAGGATTCTTGCTCCAATTATAGACAAAGTAGTTGATGAGCTCCGTGTAGACCCGATTACCATATACCCTGGATAGATCCTTCAGAACCTCGGAAATGATCTCCTCTTTCGATTTACTATTCCACAATAGGGCGTTCTGTCCCCAACTGTAACTAGCAAGCATGACTCCGGGTTTATCACTTCCAATATCATGACTCGGCATATAGGTAAACCGTGTTGGGAGATCAGAAACAATATTTCCATAATTCAATTCTTCCCAGAAACGAGTCCTGAACTCGATTCCGACTTTTACCGATGGGACATTGGTCACTTCACGGATCGCCTGCCACTTTTTAAATGAAATAGAGTGATAGGGTACAACGTCAATAAATTGAAATACGGTAAAAGGGATTGTGACAATCACGAAGTCAGCACCCCATTCCCCATGTGTTCCGTTCATGGGATTTACCGTTTCGACAGTGACACCCGAGTGGGATTGATTAATTCTCGTGACTTTTTGATTTAATAAAATAGAGGACTTCAGTTCTCTCATAAAAGAATAAGCTAAACGATCATTACCTCCTGTTATTTCATAGAACTTCGTCTCTTTTCTGAAAATCGGAAAAATAATGTCTTTTAGAATGTCCACAAATGAAAATTCAGGGAACCCTTCTATACCCAGGATGACATTGATTTTCCTAACCGCATTGAAAGATAATGATTGTCCAAAAGGATTATTGTACAGAAATTGCCCCATTGAATAACTGGAATATTTTTTAATCAGGTCTAATTGTTCTTCATGTTCACTGTTATTATACAAATCTATAAAGGGCTTGGTCGCTTCAAGAAAGAGTTCAGAAGCGGTTTTTCCCTTTTCCTCTTCTGGAAGTGGATATTGAAGGATATCCGGATTTTCTTCGTACTGTTTTCTCGTCACTAATCTGTTATTTACTAAAATAAGGTCTCTTGGTGTAGAATTCTGAAATGGCTGAAATGGAAGATTGAATCTTTTGATATATTCAAATACCAATTGATGGTTGTCTGGGATCCTCATAGCGCCAGCATCCAAATAATTTCCGGAGGTAAACGGTTTTCGAACAGTATATACCCTCCCACCGATTCGTTTGTTTCCTTCGAGAATCGTAACGTCATGCCCTGCCTTTTTTAGTATTGAGGCTGCAACCAAGCCACTCATTCCGGCACCGATAATCACGATTTTTTTTGATTTAGAAGGCTTTAACCCTTTTCGGATAATAGTCAGCATATCATCAGGATATTTCAATTCTGAAGGGGCATCTCTGCTTATTCGATTTTCCATTTTACACCTGCCTCTCTTGTTCTTTCATCATATGAATCTATTGAGGGGGGTATACATTCATTTCGTGTGCCATAAAGCTTATTTCCAATTATTTTCAGAACGCATGTTTCTATTATTACGCATCTATGTTATACTTAAGATTCATTGGGTCTACGAGACTGTATTTAGTCAATCCCTCGTGCTAGTAGAAGGGAGACATGTTATATGTCACTAGAAAATATCGTAACCATGCTCAAGACTCTTAAGGAATTCAAGGAAAGTGAGATTGTTCATACGATTTCAGATCATGAGCACTCACCAGTCATGACCGTCACTTACCATTTGGACACGGAATGCTTTCATATTACGTATTTGGATACAATGAAAGTGGAAAAATTTACTGACATCAGCCTATTGGCGACCACCATAGAAAGTATTGTACTTCTTGAACCTGCAAGGTAAATAAAAAAATGCCATTACTCTCCTTGTAATGGCATTTTTTAGTTCCTGTTGATTGGTTCCGGTAATGTAAATGTAAAGGTGAAATCGGATACGAATCATGATCAGATTATGAAACAATATTTTGTGACGTGATTCATTGATTGATGACGACTGTTATAGGCCGTGATGGATCCTTCCTATTAAATACGAGCATGAACCTTGATCAGGTTATGCTCGTTTTTTCCTTAGAAAGAAGGAAGTTCACTAAGATTATTCTCTTTCAAACCGTCCGGTTCGCTTCGCAGTACATCCCTGCCATAACGATGAATCACATCGACATGGGCGATTTTTCCTAATTTGGCTTCCTCAAGTGCAGTGATATAATCCAGTTCCCTTCCGCTTTCGGTCTTAAAAGCGATAAGGTCATTGTCCCTGTTCCGTCGAACAGCAACAATTTGTTCTGCCCCGGAAGAAAGGTCTTCACCCATCTCTATTTTCACTTGAGCTTTTCCCTGCTGTTTATAATCTTCATAAATTTGCTCAAAATTCTTTTCATCCATTGCTTTCACCTCCCGAACATACGTTTAGTATTTGCGTGGAGGTATGGTTTTATGAACTACGATTTGATTTTACCCGTATGTATTTACCTTATTATGAGTATCAAGATAAGCCAAACATGCTTTCCATATACGTTTCCACATAAAGTGGTTATCCTTACCTAGTCATACAAAAATGTTCCCGGCATGTCAGCATGGGAACATTCTTGTACTCGTGATTCTATCTTTATGGAGGGAACTTTCTTATAGGGTTTATTTTTTCTTTATCTCTATTGTAGTTGTAAAAACTCGTTCTTATTCACTTTATTCATCATCATTGTCTTCATTCTTCGACCGGCGGAGATCCATACTGTGATCGCTTCAAATTTTTTCAGTATGGACTGTTGATCTTATAACCATTGTTTGCTTCCCAAAATATTGGGCCTTAAAGCTACCCCAAACTGTGCAACGTATTGATTTGAAAGGGATGGAGATCCCCATTCAAAATTGGCATGAGTTACAGTCGGACTGATGAAAAGATAGTTGAGTATTTTTCTTGCCAATGCATCACCTCCATAGAACACATTATGTTGGAAGTGTCTGGTTGGTGAGGACAAGCAACTCGATTTCATGAAAAATGGACAACTTTTTTTGGCTACGACTTCTCTAAAGCACCGGTTTCAGTTTTCTCGTTCCAAAGCCTTTTACAATGTAGGAGATTAAAGTTTTCATCGATTTGAAGTTTGTAGATATCGGGTTTTGAAGTGCTTTTCCAAAACTCTAAATTGTATTGGTCGCTAAAATAATTCATCGTACAGGTCATGATATGCCCATGAATTCCAATTGCGATTTTTTTACCTTTATGGGCTAAAATGATTTCTTTAAGAGCCTCAATCCCTCTTCTTTGCACGGACTTATTTGATTCTCCCCCTGGATAATGAAAGTAGGGATTCTCAAATACATACTCCATAGCACCAAAGGGGTCATCGAAATGATGGCTCCTTGAAGCCAGATCCCTTTCCCTGAAGTCTTCATCCAAAATGATTTTCTTTGTTAATCTCCGGGCAAGACCTTCGACTGTTTGAATAGCTCGTGTATAGGGGCTTGACACTATGTAATCAATGTTTTCTCCAAGCAATATTTCGGTGACTTTTTTTGCATCTTTCCATCCTTTTTCAGACAAGCCTCTCGTTTCTTCTTCGTCTAACGAGAATACAGAGTGAGCGTGTCTTACAAAATAAATTTCTGTTATCATCGGATCGACTAACTCCTTTCATCCAAGTCAATTTCCCTGATGATCCTTGCAGGATTTCCGCCTACCACTACATTTGAAGGTATGTCCTTTGTAACGACAGCACCAGATGCTACCACTACGTTCTCCCCAATCGTCACGCCAGGGTTAATAATAGCCCCTCCTCCGATCCAGCAATTGTTTCCAATGAGCACAGGTTTTCCAAATTCAGGGCCCTTGTTACGCTCAAAGGGATTAACGGGGTGAGTTGCTGTGTAAATATGTACTCCCGGAGCCAGCATGCAGTTTTCACCGAATCTCACTTCGCATACATCAAGGATCACGCAGTCAAAATTAGCAAAGAAGTTATTTCCTACATGAATATTATAGCCGTAGTCACATCTAAAGTTCGGCTCTAAATAAACGGTTTCCCCTGTAGAACCGAAGAGCTTTTTAATGGCTGCAACTCTCTCTTCGCCTTCTTCTTCAGTTGTAAGATTCAGCTTCCGAGTTAAATAACGGGCTTGTTTTCTCTCTTCCATTAATTGTGGATCCCATGGTTCATAAAGTTCACCGTCGAGCATTTTTTGTTTTTCAGTTTTCATATAAATTGCCTCCGTTTTATAAAGATATGTGCCTATGTTCCTTGCGCAAACGGTTGTCCGTTGCTAAAAGGATTATTCATTGCTCTTAGAAAGATTTAACTGCCAAGAGACGCCAAACCGGTCCACCACCCATGCAAACTTTTCACTGAAGGGCGATTCCTCCAATGCCATCAGAATGGATCCATTGATTGACAATTTATCGTACAACCTGTCGATTTCTTCTTCAGAATCACAGGAGACAAATAAAGACATCGCGGGTGAAAAAGGATGCTCAATCCGGTTAGCATTGTCTATGGCCATATAGGTTTGCCCCTTTAACATAAAAGTGGCATGCAAAACAGTACCGTCTTCATGGTGCATCATATTTATGATCTCGGAGTTTTCAAAAATGGATGTGTAAAAAGTCATTGCTTCTTGAGCCTTACCGTTAAACATGAAAAATGTTGTGATTTTTTGATCATCGTACATTGACCCATTCACTCCCTTTTTACATCTCTTAACTATTATTCGATAAAAAAACTGATTTTCCTATATAAAAAAGCTATCTCCTTTATTGATGTGAGATAGCTTCTTTTTGAATCTTATTGGTCATTCAATGTAGAATGCTCCCCTTTTTCAGAAACAAAGTGTTTGTCCTCCACCTTGCATATCCTTAAAGCCGTCGCATAAAGCAGTTCAACCCCTTTTTCAATATCCTCCATTTCCGCAAATTCTAATGGATTATGACTGATTCCTTTTTCGCAGCGGACAAAGATCATTCCGTAATCACTGATGTAGGACATGATCAATGCATCATGGAACGGTCCGCTCATCAAGGTCGGTGAATGAAATCCGAGCTTTTCATCTTCTTCTCTCATGATTTCTTTTATCCAGTCGGCACAGTACCTCGGTTCACTTCGTGTATCTTCATTAACCTTGAATGTAAGGTCGTAATGTGCAGCTGTTTCTTCAATGATTTGATAGAGCTTTTGTTCTAGTTCAGTACGTGCTTCAAGATCGATATCACGAAGATCGATTGTGAATTCCACTTTCTCGGCAATGATATTTCTGGAATTCGGAAATACCTGCATACTTCCAACGGTTCCGACTGTTGTATCGGTCCCTTCATCTTTAATGAGCTCATCGAATTTCCGAATGATTTCTGAAGCTCCGACAAGAGCATCCTGTCTCATCTTCATCGGAACGGAACCGGCATGTCCGGCAAAACCTTCAAGTGTAACCGTCAACCAAATCGGCCCTGAAATACCGGAGACAATCCCGACCGGCTTCCCTTTACCCTCAAGGACGGGTCCTTGTTCTATATGGAGCTCAAGGAAGGCCGCTATATCCCCTTTTTTATACACTGGGCTTTGCGTCAAATCCGTATCGACTCCAAACTCCCTCAACGCCTCCCGTCTTGTCATCCCATTCTTGTCCTTACGCTCAAGCTCCCCTTCCTCCAACATCCCGGCCAGCGCCCGGACACCAAAGATTCCTTTATTAAAGCGGCTTCCCTCTTCATCAGAAAAGCAAATGACTTCAATGCTCCGATCAGGGACGATCCCGTTTTCACTCATGGTGTGGACGACTTCAATAGCACCCAATGCCCCTGCCGTTCCATCAAATCTTCCCCCATAAGGCTGCGAATCAATGTGAGAACCGAGGACAAGGATAGGTTTCTTTTGATCAAGCCCTTCCATTCGGCCGATCAGATTACCAAATCCATCAATCTTGGTCGTCAAACCCGCATCCTCCATCCAGTCCTTTACCATTTCCACTCCCATCCGGTCCTCTTTAGAATGAGCTAAACGACACACTCCTGTTTCACCGATCTTCCCGATTTCTGCTAACTCTTGTAGATGACGATTTAACCTTTCGCGATTGATAGTCATAGAATCATCCTTTGTTAACAAATTTTTATCCTTAAGATCATTGTATTGTATAATGCCTTGCTAATCATTAGACACTTTGTCTAAAAATACCCGTTGTAGGGTAATATCCAACCATAATAGCGGGAATTTTTCTGTTAAATCATCAAATGATATGGTTTGTTTCCCACACTAATAATAGATTCTATTCCTGTTCTCTTTTTCCTCTTTAGGATTAGCTCTTTTCTTAAAGTTTGTTGCTATCTTAGAGAAGAAAGTGCTAGTTGATTTCGTTTTGAGAAAGAAAGTTAGATTGTTTTTTGACACTATTGCTCTGTCACGAAAACTCTTTTAAAGATGGTGAAGGGAATTGCGTAGACTCCTGCGGAAAAACGGGCGTGCCGAGACCCCGGAAGCGAAGCTGAGGAGGCTCGGCCGCTCGTCCGCGGAAAGCGAAGCAATTCCCCTCACCATCCCTGCACACACTGATTGACAGAGCCTAGGCACAACATATGTAAAAAGCAACAATCTTTGCGAAAAGAGCCTTAGGATTAAAGGATTTCTGTTCATTTTTTTACATAAAAAATGAGAGGCTTCTAGCCTCTCTAATTGATTCTTCAGTAATTTGCCGTCCCTTTTGATTGCTGCAGTGAATATAGCAGCATTCCAAAGAATACAAGGACCGCTCCCAGAATCAGTCCCAGGGAAACCGAAGCAATGGAAAGCATTTTGAAAATGACACTGACAGCCACCACCATGTAGAGGATGGCAAGCATTCGTTTGACGATAACGCCTGAGAATCGTTTCAGTTGGATTGAGCCGATGGGTGTACCAATCAATGCTCCGATAATAAGCAGGATCCCATGGCGATAATCAAGTGACTCCCCTGTATACATATATGAGGTGATTCCCGACAAAACAATGATCGAAGCTGCGGAAATACTGGTTCCAATCGCTTTGTTGAGATCTAGTTTGAGCCACTTTGTCAGTAAAGGGGTCATGACAAATCCCCCGCTCACTCCCATTAGTGATGAGATCACACCGGTGAATAGGCCGATGACGGGTCCTGCAGATGCTCCTTTAGGTTTCGTGTCCTGTTGTCGTTTGCTTAAGAACTGGTAAGAAAACCAGCTTAATATAGCAATATACACGATAGAAATAAATGTGGATGCCCCATTGATGGCGTCAAGCCACTTTACAAATGGCACGGTGATAACCGAGCCGATCACCCCGGAAACACCAAGGATCACTGCTAATTTCTTATTTACATTCTTTAGTCGAAGGTGGGAAAGAGTTCCCGTCACCGTCGAGCCTAATGTTAGCATCAAGGATAAGATGATGGCCTGACTGGGCTCATATCCAAGGATCAGTAAGGTAGGAGTCAGAACTATTCCGCCTCCAATGCCAAAAAAACCTGATATGATGCCTATGACGGCACCGCCTATCATAAATAAAATCCATTCCATGTCGTACGTCACTTCCTTCGTATAACATTATACCTCTCAATGAGCTATAATAGAAATGAATAATGATAATACAGTCGATTACGTTTCTTAATGGAGGTACCCTATGCAGCTGGATTGGATTCAAACGTTTGTCACCCTTGCACAACTTCAGCATTTCACCAAGACAAGCGAATATCTGAATTTGTCTCAACCTACCGTCAGCGTCCACCTCAAAAAATTGGAGCAAACCCTGGGCGTACCACTCATCCATCGTTCCTCCACGAATCAGCTTTTTGAATTGACACCAGCAGGAGAGCGGGTGTTTGAGCAAGGAAAGCAGATGATGGACTTGTGGAGGACGATGGAACAAATCAATCAAAAGAAAGAGGAAGTCCAATTACGGATTGGATCCACTCACACAGTCAGTGACGTTCTGCTACCGGACTTTGTTAAAAAAATAAAGGTCCTTTACCCTCAAGTCCGTTTACAATTGATGATCCATAATCATGAAACCATTGTAGAGGCTTTGAATGCTAAAGAGCTCGACCTGGCCCTTGTTGAAGGAATGAAAGGATTGGAGCCATTTCATGTAGAGGTGATCAGCCGGGATGAGCTTCGCTTCTTCGCGAGCAGCAGGATGAATCTTCACTCTTCACCTTTCATTCTTAGGGAACTGGGCTCTGGAACGAGGGAGTATGCTGAAGATTTCTTAAGGTCTGAGCGAATCGTCCCGGTTGAAGTCCTTGAAGCGAGCAGTCATTTCTTGATTAAACAATTGGCGGTAAGGGGACTCGGAATCGCCTTTCTTTCGAGCTCCATGGTCAAAGATGAAGTGCTGCAAGGAAAACTTGTCCCAATTGAACCATACGTCATCCACCGCCCCTTTTACGCCGTTCATCCTGAACACGTGAATTCCATCTCCATCATAAAAGAACTGGTGGCTTTGTTTGAGTCACCCATGTGAAAGGGACGGACCTTCGTTTGAAGGTCCGTCCCTCTTTCTGCTTACTCATTTTTTTCTTCAGACTGATCGACAACGGCAGCACCGACGATGTCACCGGTAACGTTAGAAGCAGTTCCACCCATTCCAATGATGGCATCGACCCCTGCTATAAGGGCGACGATTTTGAGAGGTAACCCGAACATGGTTAAGACGGCTGATAATGTGACCAATCCTGCGGCCGGGACTCCGGACGTTCCAATGGAAAGAAGGGTTCCAACCAGAACAATCATCAGGAGGTCTGTAACTGACAGCTGCAGATTCGTCACGTTTGCTGCGAATACGATCGATACACCCATTCTTAAGGCTCCTCCATCTGAATTAAAGATGGCACCTAATGGGAGGGCGAAATTCGCTGTTTTCTCAGAAATTCCGGCATTCTTGGCAGACTGAATGGCTACAGGCAGAGAGGCAATACTGCTGGACGTGAAAAAGGCTGTACTGTATGCTTCTTTCGTTTGTTTGAAAAAGCGTAAGACAGGCTTACCTGCAAACTTCAGGAAGCTTGAATATACAGCGATCCAGAGGAGAAGGATGCCAAGATAAAATACACCTACAAACTTAAGAAGAGATTGCATCGTTTCCCATCCCTGCTGGCCGAAAGTCGCTGCACTGATCGCAAATACCCCGATGGGAGCGTAAGTCAGAACCCCTCGTAGAAGAATATAGAACATTTCGTTTAATGCAGCAAAAACGTTATCCAACAAGTTCCCATATTCCTTCATGGTTTGATCTGAAGAGAACTTCATCAACGAAATGGATATCCCCATTATAATGGCCAGGAACATGATGGCAAGTGTATCACCACCAGCGAAAGCCTTGAACAGATTATCAGGGATGATCTGCAGCAGAACATCCGCAAACTGTGGTGCTTTCGGCTCTTCCACCTGTTCATTCGGCAATTCTAAGTTCGTTCCGGGATTGAACAAGAACGCTAAACCAAGACCGATGAAGACTGCTGCCGCCGTGGTGGCTGCATAATAAAGAATCAGCTTCCATCCCATCCGTCCAAGTTGGGTCACGCTCATCTTGTTCACTGCCAGGACCACGGTCAGAAAGATCACCGGAATCGCAATCAAGCTCAAAAGGTGAATGAGCACCGTTCCAAATGGCTTTAGGATCTCAGCATCCGATTTGAAGATCAGACCCACGATGATCCCTAAAAGGAACCCTGCTGACATCTTCAAAACAAACGGTACTTTCATATATTGCTTCCATATGTACTTCATTTTCATCTACGCCCTTACCTATATTTTTTCAGACACTCATTATAACACTTTTACGAGAAGAGGGACGGACCTAATTTTAAAGGTCCGTCCCTCCAAGCTGCCACCTCTCACTTTACGATTCTTTTTACACATTGAATAGATGGGAGACGTACAATTCCTTTAAGCTTTCATGAATGCTATCGTCTCCGCTATTCCCTGCTCAAAAGGAGTCGCACTTACATTTCCCAGGAACGTCTCCAATTTACTACCTGATAGAATGGTGGGTTCTGAATTGATATACTGCATCTCCACTGCTTCACGCATTCCTTTACCAGCGAAAAGTGAGTATAAAGCAAACATAGGTTTCGAGATGAAGTAAAGTCCTTTTTCCTCTCCGAGAACCTCTCTCAGAAGCTGATCGATATCTATTCCGGTTAACGGGGGGCATCCGGGTATATTCCAATTTTGATCGTATGTTTCTTCATGTAACGACAGATCTACCATCATTCTTGCTCCATCTTTTGTATAAATGAATTCCCGGATAATATTCCCCGGACCTACAAATCCCGCTTTATTCTTCTTCAATAGCTGTTCAAGTGTAAAGTGTATATAGGTATTAGTGGCATTGGGTCCATAAAAGTCCGGGAAATGGCAAATAAGTGTTGGTACGGAAGACTCCTTCAATAACCGATCCATCTCCAAGCGCAATTTACCTTTACGCGTATGAGGTTTTTTATTCACTTCCTCAGTAAGCAGTGATCCTCCGCTCCTTCCGTAAGCATAAATAATATCTACAACAGCCAGTTTGGCATTATTCTCTTCTGCGGCAACGATGATATTTTTCGTAATAACCTCTAATTTTTGTTTCCAATTTTCATATGGAAGATTCATTGCATGAAAAATGATATCACTATCCTTCGATGCGTGAATAAGCTGATCTATATTTTCAGCATCACCAGTCTTGATAGAGACAAGTTCTTTATCAGCATACAACTGAGTTAACTTCTCTTCTCCCCTGGCAAACGCTACAACCTGGATTTCCCTGTTCACTAATTCCTGGACGAGGGCGTAACCCATTCCTCCAGATGCCCCTACTACCGTAGCCTTTTTCATATTTCATTCCCCCTTATTTAATTAACCACCGGTCAAATAAGTGTAAAAAATTTTATCCTAAAGATTTTAGGATAAAATCTACATGTAATTCTGCAAGTTTCTTTACTTCATCGTATGTTTCTTCACAGCGACAGTAATGACTGACAAACCCGTTAAGTGATAAGAAAATAGACCATGTTTGCTGGATTGTGATCTTAGTGTTACTTAAATGAAAAAGTGCATGAGCGAATTTTTCATAGGATTCGTTCGGTCCTTTGTTCACATAGTTCTTCACTTCGTCATCTGATAATAAAAACATCATTTCATACTGGCTTTTATGCGTCAAACCAAAACGGATGTAAGCAGAGAGTACTTCTCTTAGCTTTCCTTGGTTATCCATATTTAGATTCATCACGTCGTCAAGCCATCGATCTAACAGTTTGAAATCAGTTTCTATTATCGCATAAAACAAATCTGCTTTATTTTTGAAATGATAGTAGATAGACCCGTGGCTGTAGCCAAGTTCAGATGCGACCTGCCTTATGGAAACCTGTTGGTAACCTTTTTTACGGAACAGCTCACGGGCAGCCGACATAATCATGTCCTTTGTAAGTTCCTGTTCTACCGCTCTTCTTGGTGACATAGTATTCAACTTCCTTTTATTGACCAGTGTTTAAATAAATGATACTCCTAAATAACATATATTGTCAAGAAACATTTACCAAACTTAGAGGGACGGACCTATTTTTAAAGGTCCGTCCCTCCAAGATTGATTAACTCTTACCCTGATCACTTCGCTTTTCGATTTCTTGCTTGTAATCATCATAATTGCCGCTGAAGCTATTTAATGAATAATCCTCTACAGTAATGATCCTCTTCGCCATTCGATTGATAAAATAACGGTCGTGGGAGATGAAGAAGATTGTACCACTGAATTCGTCCAGGGCTTCTTCGATTGTTTCAATGGTGTCAATATCAAGGTGATTCGTCGGCTCATCAAGTATCAGTAAATTTATATCCTGATACAGTAATATGGCGAGTTTTAACCTTATTCGCTCACCTCCTGATAGATGTTTTACTCTTTTGAACACACTTCCTTTATAGAACATAAACTTTGAAAGATATTCCCGTGCTTTCCCTTCTAGTATCGAAATATCTTCCCGGAACGTATCCAGTAAGAAGGCGTCTTCATTATTAAATGTTATGGTTTGAGGCAAATAGGCTGTTTTTACATTCGCACCGAATTGAATTATACCTTCATCAGGGTGATCTTCTCCTATAAGCATTTTCAGGAAAGTGGTTTTTCCGCTTCCGTTCGGTCCAAGCATAGCCACTCTTTCACCATGACGGACCATTATATCGGTATTGGCAAAGAGCCACTTATCTCCAAACCGCTTAGACAATCCAATGCCTTTGATGGTCTCTTTTCCTGATCTTCCTGAAGCTTTCACGTCAAGTTGCATGTTCCTCCTCTCAAACACCGGTTTATCGATAATCTCCAGCTTGGATAGTTTTTTCTGGAGGCTTGCAGCCCTTTTAAAGAACTTGGTATTATCAGCCCTCATTGCCCAGTCCCGTAAACTCATCACTGTATTTTCCATGCGATTGATTTTCTTTTGCTGCTCTTTATAATGGTCATATTGGACTCTCATATTCTCTTCTTTTTGAAGAACAAAAGAGGAGTAATTCCCCTTATAAGAAATGGATTTCTTATCTTCGATTTCAACGATCTTTGTCACAACGTTATCCAGGAAATAGCGATCATGTGAGACGATGAGTACGATTCCTTTATAATTCTTAAGAAAGCTTTCCAGCCACTCGATTGAGGACATATCCAGATGATTCGTCGGTTCATCCAAGAGCAGGATGTCCGGCTGGTGAATTAATAGCTTCCCCAGTAACACAGTGGTCTTCTCCCCTCCGCTTAACAAGTCAAAATCACAATTTAGAAGTCTTTCCGTCAGCTGAAGTCCTGTACAGACCTTACTGACTTTTTCAGCCCGCTCATAGCCGCCCTTATATTCAAATGATTGAATGAGATCACTGTACCGTTTTAAGGCTTTATCAAGGTACACACCGTCTAAATGGGTCATTTCAGTTTCTAAGTGGCGCATGTCAGTTTCTATTCTGTCTACCTCTTCAAATGCTGAATAAAGGACATCCCTTGCCTTTAAGCCTTTGGGATAGTCAGGTGATTGTTCCAGGTACGAACTGGTAGCACCCTTCGAAACATGAATTATACCTTCATCATATCCATAGCTTGAGGTTTGTGGATAACCAGGATAATAATTCATTGGCTCAACGCCAGCAATCAGTTTCAAGACCGTACTCTTCCCGCATCCGTTTGCGCCGATGATGCCCACTTTATCCCCTTGATACGCTTCAAGTGAAACACTTTCAACGACAAGGGTCGCTTCCATATATTTTTTAATTCCATTCAGTTTTAACTCCAACATATGCGTACCTTCCTTCTCCAATATTGAAGTTACGCTGTTTATGGACAGGTCAAAAAAAGTTTAACTCCTATTTATTTGGGAACAAAAAAGGACCATAAGAAGGGAATCCTTCTCACAGTCCGTTATCATGAGTCATTTCATAAAGAAGCCGTTAGGCCAACCACAAATTCAAATCCTGACGTGGCGTAACTCTCCATGAAAAACCATCTAGATAGTAGAAAAGTAAGTTTCCTTCTAATTGCCTGATTCCATAAAGAGCATAACAAATAAACCTATCTTTCATAGGCACTTCCCGCTCATTACAAAATCCACATTAATTTAAAAAATAAATTAATCAGCAATTAGTTGGTTCCATAAACTTACTATCCTTATTATCTCATTAATAGATAAATATGTAAATAGAGGGACGGACCTATATTTCTATAAAGTAGGTCCGTCCCTCTCTAAAAAGCATTTACTTCCCTAAAAATCCCCCTTCGGATTTAATCAGTTGCCCGGTGATCCAGCCTGAATCCTCACTGGCAAGAAACCGGATCAATCGAGCAGCGTCTTCGGGTTCACCGATACGGCCGCTCGGGAATAGCGGCAGTAAATGATCTCGGATTTCATCATTGATCCAGCCTGAATCAGTCGGTCCCGGATCCACTGAGTTCACCGTGATCCCTATCGGTGCAAGCCCGACCGATAACGGTTCTGTGATGGCAATCAACATGCCCTTTGTGGCGATGTAAGCTAAATTATTGGGATCCGGTCCTTTTGAGACCATGTTGATGATTCGTCCATGTTTACTTGTCGGAAAAGCTTTTTCATATCGTCTTGCAAACTCCAATGTGAGCATGAGCGCCCCGCTGTTGTTCACTTGATAATGTTTATCCAGAATTTCCTTATCCAATGTACGAAAATTCGCTGGTGATTCGAATGTCGCGTTGTTCACTAATATAGAAGGCTCACCAAGCATTTCTTGTACCTGGTCCATTAAGCGGGTGGGTGCGGTTTCGTCACTCAAGTCCAGCTCCATATGGGCAGCACGAACTCCGGTGTTTTGCAGTTCCTCACATAATAGATGGGGAAAATTATTATCTGCACCGGTTCCACTCAACTCATCAAACGAAGTCAAATGGGTAAAAAAGATATCAGCCCCCGCCAACGCAAGTGAACGGCAAATGGCTGCCCCTATTCCTTTCGAGCGACTTGCTCCCGTCACGATGGCTATCCTGCCTGTTAAATTGGTCATTTTATCCCCCATAATCTATTGGAAACGTATAGTCGCCTTAAATATTTTCATAGATTTCTATAAGTGAGCCCTCTGGATCGCGAAAATGAGCGACCTTCATCCCCCATTCGACTTTCTCCATGGGCATTGTGATAAATTCAACTTTTTCTTTCAGCTTTTCATATGTATCCTCGACACTTGCCACTTCGAAAATCAAAGCCATTCGGTTACAGGAAGACTTGCTGGAGTAATCAATGGTGCCCAGTGCATCCGTCATCTGCTTTCGTTCAAAAATGCCTAGATGTGTGTTCCCGACCTTAAACTGTCCGTACAAGGAGGTTTCATCCCCCCACGAAACCTCAAAGCCCAAGACGTCCCTGTAAAAAAGAAAACAGTTCTTATAATCATTCACTAGTAACCTGGTATGGGTTAATTCCATTTTAAAGACCCCTCCCCCTCTGTTACTACCAATTATTTCAAATTATTGGTAGTAATACAATCTTTTTATAATGAAAGTCTCAAAGGACTATTAACCCATCACTATATCTTATAATTAATTGATTGAATAATAGTATGATCTATCCTCATTTTATGCCCTTGCAAATTCTTACCATAATCATTGATGTTCTTGAAATGTCTTTCTAAACCCATAAAATGGTCTGTACCCCTTCTGTTCATAATACGAATGCGAAGAGGTATTTGTCAGCATTTCAATTCTGGTCTTTGGATAAAGACCATGAGTGAATTTGAGCAGAGCGTCTCCTACTCCCAACCCACGGAACTCACGCTTGATTAATAATTCACAAATATACATTGAGACATTTTGATCTGTAAGTCCCCTGATATAACCGATAACTTGGCCACTTGCCTCCGCTACAAACGCTATATTCGAATGTTCCCAAGCCTTTTTTGTACTTTCCTTATTTTCCACAAGATTATTCCATTGTTCCTCTGCATTCAGAGTGTGTATATGGATAAAATCTTCTGATCGATAGGTCCTGAAATCAATTAAGTCCTCATTTTTTAATCTTATTTGCATCTTGGAGACCCCCCACTTTCCCTGACAACTGTTTTTTCCTATACTTTCTCCACCCAGTCATTCAACGCATACGCACACATTTAGCTCCTGCACAAAATAGTAAATATCGACCACTTATACCCAATCTACAACAGGTTTATCGGTTTGTGGCTTGAAGCCAAGTTCTTCAGCAGCAGCAAAAATGAATTCTTTTCTGAAATAGTAACTGATGTGATGGACGATTTTTCCATTTTCTACTTCTTGATACTGAATATCATGGATTTCAGGCCCATGTCCTCCTTCTGCAAACAGGACAATGACATTCCGACCCCATAGGATGTGTTCCTCTGCACGCATACCAGGGAGACCATATTTCATCGAACCGGAACGCATTTCCTTCTTGGAATATTCCTGGAAACCAAGTACAGCCTCATTATTCGCTTCTTCACTGATCAATGACAGTACTGCTTCAATATCCCCCTCATTCAGTGCTTTCAGGTAGGTTTGGATAATCGGATGGGAAACAGGTTCCACACTTTTGGATGTATTTTTCAAAGAAGGTCGTTCATGCAGCTTCTCCTTCATTCGACGGATGGTTGCATAGACTGCTCCCTGTGTCGTCCGCACCATACCGGCAACCTCCTTGGCATCAAACCGGAACACCTCCTTTAAAAGAAAGACAGCGACCTGCCGAGGAGGAAATAATTCAAAAAGAATGGTCATGGCCTCCTCTGCCTCCAGGTCATCAGCGAAATCCACCTTAGGTACTTCACATTCCTCCAGGAGACCAAGATTTCTTTTTTCTTTTCGGCACTGGTCAATCCAGGTAGTTGTGGCCATTCGATACAAGTATGCTTTCGGATTCGTCGGATGCCACCGCTGATAGAACCCTCCGAAGGCTTTCAACATCGTATCCTGGAACAAGTCCTCCCCATCCCACGGTGAACCGGTCAAATAGCGGCAATATCTCCATAATCCGTCCTTGAACTCTTTGATCATCGTATTGAACTCTGTAGAAAGCTCCCGGTTTTTCTCAGCAAAAGTTTTCATGGTATTTTCCTTCATATCCATCCTCCATTTCTTCGTTCATATGTATAACGTATGGCGACTGAAAAATTGTACGGGAAAATTTTTTTATTTTGAGAAAGCACCAAATTAAGAACAAGGGTTTTCTCATCCTATTAACGTCTCATCCCTAATCAGCCCCAGAGTTTTTAATTGAGTACAATTCGAAGCACACTCTAACGTTTCTAAAAACAACAAGCGGGGAATAGAATGATGAATGAATCGAGAGGAGGAACATCAATGATCGGAGCATCCGGGGCTGTGTTATATTTTATCATTCCTCTAATAATTATTGCGGTCATTATAGGGATAACAATTGGTTATTTTAGAAAAAAAAACAGAAAAAATAGAAATTTCTAAGGGAAAGGCTCAGAAGGGTTTTGAGCCTTTTTGATGTATTTAAGACCAATTCCCGATTGCTTGCCAGCATAAAAACCCAACCGCCAATGTTATAAGTAGAAGATCTGCCACCACAAGTACTTTATTTACGTCCCTTACATTTTTTATGAGGCTGATGACACTCCTTATTCCCCAAAAAATGAGTAAAAGAATCCAGCCCTTATGATCATTTTGATAGTCATCATCAAAAAAGATCATCCCGGCTCCCAGAATCAGAGAAAGAAATAGGACGTTGATTCCTATTTTTATAGGTTTGTTCGGTTTAGTGTTTTTCAAGCTTGTACCACTTCCTGTTTAAACTTGCGGAAATTAAAATCTTCAAAAAGTATGGAAAGCCTTGTTATAGCCGCCTTTATATCAAATCATTTTCATTTACTAAATACGTAAATGTCTTCCCCATATACTTATCGATGACCATCCTTACGTGCTTGAATATATCCATAATAGGCACATGTCCCATTCTCAGTTAAATCCTTCACTTCGAACCCACATGTTTCATAGAATTTGAAATTGTTTGCAGAGGTATGGGCGAACCAGTCCCCGTGGGGCAATTTATTGACACATAATTCAACAAGTTTCTTCCCGATCCCCTTGCCCCGATATTCTGACAAAACGATGAGGTCCATGATGTTGGCAGCCATGATCTTGTCTGAAATCACCCTGACCATGCCTATCATCTTGTCTTGATCCCAAACGGTGAATGCCCAGGTGGAGTTCGTAAATATCAAAGAAAACTTTTCTTTCTGCCAGGCCGGTGTATTCCTTGCCCAGCCGGCATCTTCAAATAATGCTTCAACTTGACGTGCAGGCACTCCATCGGTTCCTTCCCTTATGATTAAGCCGTTAAAATACAGATACATTTGATATCCCCCCTCTAATAGACCATTAAGCGAACATTCGAAGTTGTTTGATTTGTATTTTCAGCCTGCTCCATTTCTTCCTTACCCTGCTCCTATCGTCAGGCATCAATTTGATTTCGAACATATCTGCAATGGTTTCTGCTACTTTTTCGATTGTCAGATGATCTGTAAGGATACGATTTTCAAAGATTTCGTGTGATAGTCCACTCATACATCGATCGATTTGTTGTGCTCCCCATGAATTCTTCCTTTCGCCTCTACTTCTCAGTCTTCTTTCTATGGTCGGTTTAGCCGCCCACAGAACGACATGATTCACATTCAGATCATCATTTCTTAATTGTTCGACCATTTCACTGAAATATTGTGCATTGACCACTGTCATAGGGACAATGATTACTCCTTTGTACTGTTTATCAATGTATTTCAAGATGGAATAGTTACAGTCCCGCCAGGATGGATAGTCTTGAAAATCCTCCTTGGATGCCTCGTCTGGGATCATCTTTCTTAATAAGTAACCTACTTCCTCAGGGTCATAAACATATGAACCTGGTAAACGTCTATGTAGTTCATAAGCTGTTTGCGTTTTTCCCGATCCAAAAGCGCCATTAATCCAAATGATCATTCTTTCACCCCATTAACTTAGTAAACTGCTTTCGCTATTATAAGACCTGTACACTTCGCCGATGATCCCTTTCAGCTGATGAACACCCGGGTCCGTATTGATCATGATCACCAGTCCCGTTTCTTTATAAGGATATGCGACCACCATACACTGAAAACCGACACCCCAACCGAGGGAAGATATTTCGATCCCCTTTTCAGGTTTATCAAGGAAAACTCCCAGCCCCATCCATTCTTTTCCGCCTTGAGACTTCATTAGCTCTTGAGCAATATCTGCTGAAAGACATTTACTTTCACCCTTAAGCGCCTTCATTATCTCAATAACCAAGCGAGCTACTTCTGTCGGGGTGGTCCATAATCCTGAGGCTGCAGGATAGGGATAAATGGGGAATCTCCCTTTTATTGACTCACCTCTTTTGGAATGTCCGCACGCAAACTGATGTTTGTTTTCAGGCAGTTCAAATGTACTGTTGTTCAAATGTAATGGCTGAAATAAATAATCATTCATGACTGCTTCAAATGATTTCCCCGTTATTTCTTCAATAAGAAGTTGAATGATGCAATAGCCTGCATCTGAATAATGAAATTCGCTTCCCGGCTCATACTTTAGTTGAATAGGAACATGACAATACGATGTTTTTCCTTTCACAATCTCAATCATAGTAGGAGTACCCAGCAATGGGTTGAGTACATCAAAGCTTCCTTCAGGATCCACTACCCCGGACTGGTGACTAAGTAAATGCCGTAATGTGATAAATCGATGGGATGGTTTCACCGGGACTTTCCATGATGACAGATTTTCGTTTATATCCTTATCCAGATCCAGAATATCCTTTTCCGCTAAGATCATCACTAATATGGAGGTGAAAAACTTACTGATTGAACATGCATTGAATATGGAATTGCTCTCCACTTTTCTGTTTGATCCAATTTCAAGGAAACCGAAGAATTCTGTTCTTTTTATGGCCGCGCCTTCAATGGTTGCCATACTTAGTCCGGCTATTTGATACTTTTCCAATAGTTTAGGGATATTGACTGTTTTCGATTTCATGGTACCCCCTAGGATCATTCCTGAATTACAGTCTATTTTAAACGCTGAAGATGATGGGGAATTCCCTTACATTCCTCTTCCAAATCATATGATCTGAGCCTTTCCCCCAATAATCCTTCAACCAATAATCGGGATTCCCTAATTTTTTTGTCCACACTTTTTGAGCATTGGTAAAACCACTATCCAGACAAAACTCTTCAATTCCCCTGTTGAGTAAAGTGAGGATCATGGTGTTTAATAGCAGTGAACCGATTCCCCGTCCTTGATGACAGGGATGAACATATATCGTCCCTACCTCATGTATGTCTGTTAGATCACCGCCTGTTGTCATTTTAATCAACTCACTGGCTTCTCCATATTCAATAGTTCCGACTATCGTTTGACCCATTTTTGCAATTAAAAAATAACGGTCTGTCCCGGCGCTATCATAGTCAGATTGTAAATATTGGATCTTCGTTGAGATTTCATTCTTTATGTCATCATGAAGTTCTGATAATCCTTCATTTGCAAACGTATCTTCAATGACGGCACGAAAAAAATGATTCAGTTCTTTCTTATCATCTGGATGTGGCCTTCCAATATTTATGTTTTTCAACATGTGTCACCGTCCCTTCACCTTAAAAACTGCACCAGTCATATCGTCCTGCCCACAAGAAAGATGAAATGACCAATTTAACTGCAAAACATCTTTCATTTATTGGACAAAAACTAGTGATCTACTACTTTTCAGAAAGTATCTTTCTAATCAGCCGGATCTGCCCACGATGATTGATCTCATCTTCAAAAACGTGAAACCAGATGAAATAGTTATTCGATGGATGGGTATCCCATGATCTGTTTTCAAAGAGCCAATCATCATTTCGTTCAGCAAGTTCCCTGAGCGTCCTGCTTCTGACTTCATTAAGTTTTTCCAGGTAAAATTCTAATGGAAACCCCTTTATATTCTGTCTTCCTTTTTCACCAAGACTATAGGCTGCACCCCATTCATCCATTTCTTGTTCATTTGGTCTTCTGTCATCGAATAGCTCTATTTGAAAACCTTTTTCAACTGCCGCCATATGTAATAATAGCGCTCCAATGCTGTTTCCATCCTCGCAAGGTAAAAAATCCAGTTCCGGACAGGTTAACCCTTTTACACTATCCAAGGTGGTTTTTCTCACATACTCCATTTGCGTGACAAGATAACTGATTTGCGGACTAAGACCCTGTCGTGTGTCTATCGTGAATTCCATAAAATGTGTCACCTCAATTTTTTGACATTTTTTATCCAGTAGTCGTCAATTCACTTTTTTTCTTTTGGAGGAGGACGTCTTTAGGCACCCATCCTTCTGACCCGTTTTTCTTGATTAAGTCGAACCCTGTGCAGCTATTGTCTACAACAGAAATGGTCTCTCCTTTCTTTACGGATAACTGGGCACATGAAAGATCCATTTTCGCAGAGAAATCCCCTTGTACATTGTGGTGAATATACTCATTCTTAACGTATAAATGTTCAATCGTTCCAGCTTGTTTACAAAGGGTGAAATGTTCAAACCGTTTAAGGAGGACCAAATCATAGTGTGGGTAAGAGATGGTTCCCTCCATCTTCTGTTCTGAAATGAAGTCCTTCACTACTTCATAGTGTTCATGATGATCCGTATAAATATGGGAAAAAGAATCTTCTTTCATTGTTCTATGTATGATAAAAGCATTTAATTGACCTGTCTGTTTAATGACGTTGCCTCCATCGATGGCGATGATTTTTTTATCCTTATTCACTATCGGATTATTCGAAGGAACACTCTTGGAATAATTGACGACCGGCCAGTGCCCAACAATGACATACTTACCTGAACGATGAGATTTTCCCATGAATGCGGGCATCGTAATGGCAGCTAATCGATCCGTATCCCTCCAATCTTCTTTATCCTCAAGACCGGCATGAACGAAAATATAGTCGTCGGTTTCAATCGCAGTCGGCAAATCCATCAGCCAGTTAATTTCAGCAGAGAAATGATGTGTCAGGATTTTCTTCACTTCTTGAACCGTTGTATCTTCTTGCATTTCGAATCCCACTTCATCAAGCCACTCATTTAGGATGGAATGTTTTCTTGAGCTTATGTAGTTCATCAATTTAGGATTCTCTTCAAGAAGATCCTCCACCAATGTGTCGCAATTCCCTTCCGTTACATGGACGTTTGAGTGACGCTCTTCTAAATCCATGACATATCGGACTACCCCTTTACTGTTACTCCCTTTTTCACAAAGATCTCCGTTAATAATTAAATAATCCTCTGAGCCGATATTCACTTTTTCAAGTAGCTCCGTAAACAGGTTCAGATCTCCGTGGATATCCGAAATCACAATGATCCTTCCTTGACGGGGAATGCTTAAACGTTTAATTTTCTTCAATGGGATGCTCCTTCCTTAAGAGTTGCTTATAATCTGAAATGGTCTTTTATCAGCCGGCCTGACTAAAAAACGTGTGACATAATAAATCCCTTAGTAGATCATCTACCTTTTTGTGTTAGTTTCCAACGTGTAAACCACTAAATCCTCTATACTCCCCGAATACTTTTCCACTTCCGGTAAGTGGTAAAAGGTAGTTGAGTTAGCGAGGTCATGTAATTCATCATTTTGTGAATACAAAATGACCCGTTTCCCATGTCCAATGGCAATGCCAAGTTCGACGTGACTCCCTTTCCCGCCGGGGAGGAGAATGATGACCACATCTGAATCAAAAATGGCATTCTTCTCTTTCAGACCGATTCCTTGAAGTTCTTCAACTGTCGACGCCCGCTCATTTACGGTCCAATCATACGTATGGATACAGCCTTCCCGTTTCAACTGTTCACTTACGTAACGTACGAGATCCTTATTTGCGAAGCTTGAAGCCAGATAAAATTTCATGGTGTCTTCACTCATTTATTACTCACTACTTTCTAAACAGTTTACGTTGCTTCATGTAATCGATTGCCTTTGTCTTGTTTTTTTGGTTGGCCACATAGGCTGCTTCGTTCTTATCCCTATGATAGGTGATGAGCCTTTCTTGGGGAAGAGCACCTTTTAGGATGGCTTCTTTCACAGCGCAGTTCGGCTCCGTATTATGAGTGCAATTCGTGAATTTACACTTGGTTGAAAGTTTCACGATATCTTCAAATGTATCGGGAGTATTTTCTTCGGGATTCATGATTTCAATCACTTTTTTATTAGACTTCATTATGGCTCCTTTCCGGTTTTCTCTCGCCTGAATTCTTTGAATAGTGGTGGAAGAAGGTTAATAGATTAGCGGAGTGTTTAATAGGATGCATTTTTCTAATTAAGATCTAACGGCAATCAGAAACCCATCGTCAGGAAAACAATCAAGGCGAGACCTGTAAACATATAAGTTGAATATTTCCTTCTATCAGTCCCGACCCTCGGCTCCCAAAGACCGACAGTGATCAGATACACGCCAAGCAATCCCATAACAAAAGGGAATAGGAAGAATAAACCCACTTTCGTTACCCCCATTCTTAGAATCCACTTATTGAAATTGCACAATATATATTCCAATTATTCCAAATTATTGTTCAAAACACAATCCTTTCCCATATAAAGAGGTGCCAACCCATTAAGGATTGACACCTCTCTATTCCTTCAACCGATCACTGCGCTGATCAATGTAAATGGTCCCGTCTTCCTGAAGTTCGACATAGAACACATCTTGAATCTTAACCTGGAAGTAGTTGAGCTGATTTCGCAGCCACTCTTCAGTTATCCCCACTTCCTTTAGGTTTTGGTATAGGATGTTTCCGTCGACAACTAATTCTGTTGGGATATATGTTGGTTTTCCACTGATGATATTCACGTCTTTTTTGGTTAATGGGCGATTCCCGGACTTTAAGGACACGGTTAATTTTCCATCTGGTTCAAAGATGGCTGTATCGACTTCATTTATTGAGAAAACGTTTTTTTCTCTTAAGAGCATGCTTAAATCGTCCATATTAAGGTGATGTTTCCCTAATGTATCCTCTAGTATTTTTCCATCCTTTATGACAATGACGGGCTGACCATCAATGAACACACGCAATTTCGGAGATTTCAATCCGAAATAGGCGACAAGGAATGTTAAAAAACCCACCAAACAAGACTTGTCAGACCGTTAAAGAAATGCGTCTTTGATTCCCCTGCAATGTCAGCAGCGATAGAACCGATGGTTATCCCGGTAATGTAGTTAAAAAAGGTCAATTGGCTTAATTGTTTTCGTCCAAGTAAGCGTGCGAGAAGAAGAAGAACCAGGAAACTCGCAGTGGAACGAACGATCATTTCTAAGAAATCCACATGGAACAATTCGGTTCGACTCCTAATCGTTTTTTATTAGTATTGTTTTATACGCTTCTAATATACTTGATACCGGGACGATTTCCCTTTCATTTTTGAAGTTTCATTGCCTTATGAAGTTATAACCATATCCGCCTTTTCCACTGGATGATAATGATTTATATAATAATCCTCAGCTTTCCAATATCTGTTCCTGAATTTCGTGATGTTCTGTTTCGTTTCTGGTGATTCACGGTTAAATCTAGTGGTTCGTGGACAATCCAAATAGACAACCTTATCAAAGAAATGCTTCCATTCTTTCCGTTGAAGGAATACCCCTTCTATAATGATCAATCCTTCCACAGGTAACTGAATGGTCCTGTTTTCATGAGTGTCCGTGTAACCATCATAAAAAGGGAGAGTGATTTGTTCTACTTCCATCAGCTTCTGATAAAAATGGGTTACCAGCCATTCCACATCCCATTGCAAATGAAAGTATTCCTGCCATTCTGCAAAACCCGTTTCATAACGGCGTTTCCGTTCCACAATATGATCATCGATATGAAAAATGTGATATTCACTGCCTTCTTCATTCAACATTATCCTTAATTGATTAACAAGAGTGGTTTTCCCCGAACGGCTTAAACCGTCTATCCCTAAAATATACCTTTGCTTTTCACTCCCAGAAGTAATCATCTTCAATCGCTCATGATCAAGCTTCATCGTCTTCATTCCTTTCAATGAGGGACGGACCTTATATTTCAGAGCAGAATCCCTCTATCATAGGCTTTCCGCTACATTTTAGAGGTCCGTCCCTTCAATGAAGGGGCTGGGGGTGCCGATGCTGTAGAGTTTTAGTTGGTGCATGGCTCTTGTGCAGGCTGTGTAGAATAGTCTGCGGAGGTTTTCGTGACCGTACGATTTAGCTGAGGCGTCATATATGATGACGGCATCGAATTCGATTCCTTTAGCCAAATATGCGGGAATGATGATAACTCCCTGCTCGTATTCCAGAGAGGCACTTTTCATGAGTTTTATGTTCCCTATATTTTTTAAGGAATCGTATACCCGTTCACTTTCTGAAGCTGTTTTACATATGACGGCGATGGAATGATAGCCTTGATCCTGCCATTTCCTAATATTTTCTATTATACGGTTATGGAGATCAACGCGGTCTGTCACTTTTGAGAGTGATGGTTTTTCTCCGCCCCGATCAAAAGCGGTGATTTGTTCACCGCCTGGTATAAGCTTTCGGGTGAATTCAATGATCGGCTTAGTGGACCGGTAGCTCTGTGTCAAGTTGATCAGTTCCGCCTCTTCAGAACCATATAACGAGGTCAGATTGCTGAAATCAACATGTTCATTGGCATGAGCAAAGATCGCCTGATTAAAATCTCCGAGGACAGTCATTTTGGCTGAAGGAAATAACCTTTTGATGAATTCAAATTGAAAAGGTGAATAATCCTGGGCTTCGTCTATGAGCACATGTTTAATTTCTGTATTGGTCTGGAAACCGAGAACCAGCTCTTTTAACAGTAGAAAAGGGGTTGCATCCTCGTAATACAGATGCCCCTCGTCCAACATGTTCAACGTAGAGTGACAGATTTCCTCCCATTCTTCAGGTGTCTCCCCATTCATAAATGAACTTATTTTCATGGGGTCTGCAAAGAGTTGTCGGTAAATCCCTTTAACATCCACGTATTGAAGCCACTCAATCTGTTTGCGCAGCTTCTTATATTTCTTTCGGACAATCATTCTCCTGAGTGCGTCATACTCTGCTTCATAATCATCAATGATATTTTTCTTCCGTAATTGCTTCCTGGCCTTATAATATTCTTCATTGCTCATCAGCTCGATAGCTTCTTCCACCCATGGTTCCATACGTTCACGTTTCTCTGCTTCATCGATTCGAGTACTCAGCCATTCAGTCAGCTTACCGAGTCTATTATGGAAGCGGAGTGAGCTATCACATGTATAAAACCGTTCCGTGATCTCTTCGGACGTGACAATCTGCTTACCCCTGAATCTGACTCCCCTGAATTTCATCCCGGATCTTTCAAGCGATATCCGATAGGATTTAATAACCTCAAAAAAATCAGTACTTGCCTTGAATCGAATACCAGCAGTCCTGATCCTGTAAGTCTGGCTGTCGCCCTCATTATCTAAAACATATTCCAATTGATCATAAGGACCCTCCACTTGAAATTCCTTACTTAAACGGTGGTCCAAATACTCCTGGAATGTCACCTGTTCCATGTTTTCTTCGCCGAGTTCAGGCAGTACTTGAGATACATAACTATTGAACATGGAGTTTGGCGAAAACAGGACGATTTGATCCGCCTTCAATGTTTCCCGATACTTGTAAAGCAGGTAGGCAATCCGCTGGAGGGCAGCTGAAGTCTTACCACTTCCTGCAGCTCCTTGGACAATGAGAAGCCTGCCATGGTCATGCCTGATGATCTGATTCTGCCTCTGTTGAATCGTAGCGACAATGCTGTGCATGTAGTTGTCTGATTGCTTACCGAGGACCTCCTGTAAAATCTCATCCCCAATCGTCAGACTCGTATCGAACATCGACTGGATCACACCATCCCTGATGAGAAACTGCCACTTTTTCTCAACGTCCCCTCGAATGACGCCTCCCGGGGTGACGTATTCTGCCGGTCCGGGTGGATAGTCATAATACACGCTGGATATCGGTGCCCGCCAATCGTAAACTAGGAAATCCTCCCCGCTTTGATCCGTCAGTGTAGAAATACCGATATAAACCTTTTCAGTATCCGCTCCCTCTTCTTTGAAATCGATCCTCCCGAAGTATGGCTTCTCTTTCATTCTGCGTAAGGCATTTAATTTCTTTGCAGCCTGTTTATGAGTGCTCTCGGAAACGGTCAACGATTGAGCTTGCTGTCTTAAGGCGAGAACGGTTTCCAGAAAATCATCGAATGTATCTGTGTTTACTTTTACTTCATCCCAAAAATGTTTACGGATCTCCACCACTTCCTCCTGGCGACGTCCCGTTTCATGTTCCAGCATTTCTATTTGTTCCTTTATACTTCCAATGACAAGGTCCACTCGTTTTTGCTCATGGCTCATTTCAGCTTTCATCTAAGCACTCCTTCAGTTAAAAAATAGGGGTTGACGAATGAATAGAATTCGTTGTATAATTATTATTGAGGTAATCTGAATACATTTATATAAAAAATAAGTGTTTCTGTACTAATTTATCATATTCACCATACATAATCAATAAAAATTTAAACCTGCCCGACTATATATTAGTAGTTGAGCAGGTTTTTTCATTTTCACAAAGTATACATACGTCACTCCCTGGTACCCCATGAACGATGATCAATGATCGCTTCTCACGTTTAGACCTTAATCGAACCTTCATTTCTCATGAATGGACCTAAAATACCCCGTTCTCATTAATGGTATCTTCCGGAATAGGTTGACCTACGTCCCATAATTCAACGATTCTACCATTCTTGAATCGAAAGATGTGGACAACAACTGCTCCAATATCGTCTGGATTTTGCCTCACATGTGAATGAATCGCCACGCCATCTCCATCTTCCAACGCTCGTTTGACTTCGAAAATCTTTCCTGGGTTCTTTGCTGCATTATCTTCCATTGCAATCATTAGAGAATCAGCATCTCCGCGAAAATAGGGATTGTGGTGGTGAAAATCTTTCCCTATGTAGTTCTTAAATGCTTCCCGGACATCCCCCGCCGCAACGAGTTCTAAAAACGACATGGCTATTTCTTTCATGGACATTCCTTGATTATCAGTCACTTCACTCATCCTTTCAATTCAAAAAAGACCCTACTCTCTGTTTAAAATTCACTGAATGTGTTCATTACAACGTCATCTTCCAACTCGATCTTGCCAGCCATTGCTCTTTCTCTTTATAATCCGGCACGAACTTCCCTACCAGCCTCCAGAAGGAGCGATCGTGGTTCAAGTGAATCATATGGCACATTTCATGGACAACCACATAGTCGATGACATCCTGAGGGGCCATGGCCAATTTCCAGTTGAAGGTCAACTGTCTTCTTCCGTCACACGTTCCCCAGGTTGTTTGGCTGTCTGAGATGCGCACCGACCGGTGCTTGGCCTTGAATTTCTCCTGGTGAATAGAGATGCGCTTTTCTACGAGGGACTTGCACTCCCTGTAGTAAAAACGTTTCAGCGCCTGTTTGATCCGTTCCTCATCTTGCTCTTTCACATGGATATTAATCCGCCCCTCCCCAAGAGTCACATGGTCCCGGGAAATTTCAGGATTGTGATGAACTTCAATGGGAAAGCTCTCCCCCAGATAAAGGAAAGGCTCACCATGCTGGTAACTCTTCACCTGCGGCCCATTTAAGCGCCCCTTCAATTCTTTCGATTTCAACATTATCCTATCCCAATGATCCTCCAGCAACCGGATGACAGACTCATCTTTTGTTCCTTTAGGTGCATGGACTTCGATGTGGCCATAACTATCGATATAAATGCCGATGGACTTACGATTTTTATATTTCAAATCATAATGAATGGTTTCACCTGAATACGTATGGTTCATCTCTTAACCCCTATAGTTAATTGCGAGTCCTTTTAAGAAATTACGTGCATAACGATCACCGCATACCCGATAGTTCTTATGGCCTTCTCTTCGCAGGATCGCACCTAGTTCACCTTTTGTGATCGTAACGTCTGCCAGTTCCAGGATTTCGATCATATCTTCACTTGTTAAGGAAAGAGCTATTTTCACTTTCTTAAGCAGGAGATTATTCACATGTTCATAGGATAGTGCCGGTCTCTCAGGCTGACCAGGCTTTGGTTCCTGCTTACCTCTCTTGAACGTAATAAAACCATTGAGAAAGGACTCAAACATTTCATCGTCGCAATGGATATGCTCTTCATCATCTACGCCTTCTTTAAAATCGTCTTCATCCAACGACTTCGTGAGGACCTTCAGCACTTCTTCTTTTGACAAATCAAAGCCGCCAAGTCTAAAAATTTCTACCATCTCTGTATTTTTTATATCGAGAGCGTAACGCAATCGAATGAGAATATCGTTATTATCAAGATTCATCTGAAAACCTCCTGGGTTTTGGCACATTATTAAATCATTAGCTTACCATTTTAAGTTGAGAAATAGAAGCCTGCATTTCTACATGTCAGGGCCATTCCGTCCATAACACAGTTGATGATGGCTGTTTAAGGAAACAAAAGGTCCGTCCCTCAAGATGCGATCGGGAATTGAAGGGTTACAGTTGTGCCTTTATCAGGTGTGCTGTCAAATAGAATTTTACCGTTGAATTTCTCTACGATATTAAAGCATATCATAAGGCCGAGTCCGGTTCCTTTGCTTTTTAAAGAGTAGAACGGGGTACCGAGGTTAGCAAGTTCTTCTTTCGTCATCCCTTTGCCGTTATCTGTAATCCGCATGATGACATAGCCCTTTTCTTTATGAACTTTAACGGAAACGGTTCCGGTATCCCGGGATGCCTCAATTGCGTTTTTGATCAAATTAATGAACAATTGCTTCATCTCGATGGAATTGGCAAAGACGTTACATTCCTTACCCACGTGAAGATGGATGCTATTATCATTCAATAAACCGTACATTGTGAGGAGCTCCGTGACATCCATAAGAACAGTCTCCACATCGATCTTCTGCACCTTCTCTACAGAATCAGGCTTTGAGATACTCAGGAATTCAGAGATGACGTGCTCTGCCGTATCAAGCTCATTGATCATAAGGGGAAAATTCTGCTTTTGACTGAGTGCTTCATCTTCTGCATAGTACTGCAAAAACCCTTTGACGACGGTCAGGGGATTCCTTATTTCGTGTGCGACAGCAGCCGCCAGCTGTCCCGTCGTTCTCATCCGTTCTGCCTGCTGTACCTGCTCATAATACAACCGCTGCTTCTGCATGCGAAGATCTGTTAAATGGAAGATAAAGTACAGCAGGATCTGACTGGCGATGAAGTTCACCACATTCCCTGTCATATCTATATATATGTAGGGGTAGAATTGACCTTTATCTATCCATCCAATATAACTAAAAGTAAAGGCAATGAAACCTATATTTAGTACGAGAGAAAAGAAGAAGAGCTTTTTGTCAAAAAACAAAATGGAAAAGGCCGGGATGAAGCAAAGTAAAACGAAATCCGACCATGTTTCCGGGTAAAGATAAAACAACGTATAAAAATACCCTGTTGAGGATATCACCGTCATGTACCTCAACCAGGTATTCTCATATCGGGGATATAGAAGCAGACAGGTAGAAATGACGATGACCATCACACCATGGATCACAAATCTTGAATTAAACGGGTTATCAATCACCAGTCCTGCCACCATCAATAAGATAATAAACGAAATAATCATATAATAATATTTTTTATGTAACCGATCATGGAATTCTTTCATTATAATCTCCTACTAGTAATCTACAATTCTCCCATTCAATGACAGGATATTGTAACTATCTTACAAAAATAAACGAAAGTCAATGCCGGCCCGTCCCTGAAGACGTGAAAAAAGGTCAAAAAATCAACCAAGATTCTTTGACCTTTTTCATATAGTCAGAACATGTCCAATAGCTCTTCAAATGATTCGATCTTATATTCGTAAGTACCCGCTTGCCCGAACCCATATGCTGCATAGACAAAGGGAATCCCGGCATCTTTGGCTGCTTTTTGATCTCCTTCTGTATCGCCTACATATACAGCTTTCTTTAAGTTATTCCGCTCCATGATAAGTTTGATGTTCTCGCTTTTTGAAAGTCCAGTCCTTCCTGGATTTTCATAATCGATAAAATGCTTATCCAGACCGTGAAAGGCATAGAAGGATTCGATATAGCCGTCCTGGCAGTTGCTGACGATAAACAGTTTATATTTCTTAGACAACTCGATTAGGACGTCCTCAACATGATCATATAACCGGCCGCCACGTTCACGCAGGTGGGGAATTTCATGTTGGGAAAGCTCTTTCAAAAGCTGCTCCCTTCCTTCTTCATCTAACTCAGGAAACAATATTTTACCAATCTCCTTTATTTGAAGCCCCATGGTCCCTTCCAGATGATCCCTCGTAATACCATGCTGCACACGCCTATTCCCTAAGATGACCTTATTCCATGCTTCAAGCACAGAATCAATCGGGTCCCACAGTGTTCCGTCAAGATCGAAAATGATGCTGTCCATTCGAGAATCCCTCCAAATCCTTCACCTTTTTCTGTATGGTATAAAATTACATTTCATACGAGTCTAGTATATCAAAATATGATGGACAACGTTTGCTTCCCTGTTTCATTCCATCATGCCTCTAACTCATTTTTAAGCGGGATCGGAATTCTTCCTAGTTCTTAAGGATCTTCATCTCATTGACCGGCCAATACACAATATTCGTTGTCCCCACTACCTTATCGATCGGAACCGAACCGATTTGACGACTATCCTTGCTGTATCTCCTATTATCTCCCATGACGAATAACTCGCCCTCGGGAACCGTTCGTTGTCGAACCGGTGTATCCTCCAAGGTAAAGTCAGGGGTCAATGCCCCCATCACCATTTGTTTTTGGTTTTCAAGGTATGGTTCATCATAAGGTTTGCCATTTATGTACAGCTTATCGTTTTTATACTCAATACGGTCACCCGGCAGTCCGATTACACGTTTAATATAATCCTCCTTTTCGGTTGCGTGGAATACGATAATATCAAAGCGCTCCGGTTTATCCATCTTGTTTACAATCATCCGGTCATGATTGAGTAAAGTCGTGTTCATCGAAGCTCCCTCTACCACTATGGGAACCACGATAAAGGAGCGAATCAATACAGCTAATACGATCCCTATCAACAGGGGTTGAGCCCAGCCGATTATGCTACTTTTGCTTTTCAACGTTTCATCCTTCCCCTCTCTTGTAAACTCACAATCTTTTGCCGCAACACCGCTTTATTTTAACATACAATCCCTGATATACATCATTCATAAAAAGAATTCAAAGCCAAAAAGGATGCAGAACCAAGCAGACTCCGCATCTATTTTGGGCTCCGTATTTTCAGTACCGAGCATGCCCTTCCTCAGCAGCAATGGCGTCAGCCTTGGTTACATGGACCGTACCCCGCGGATGCTGTGGAGGTGCATAAATCGAGTACAGCTTGATAGGGGTATTCCCGGTATTGATGACATTATGCCACGTTCCCGCCGGAATCATGATGGCAAAGTCCTGCTTCACCCTTTTTTCATACGTTAAGTTATCTTGACGATCACCCATTCGGACAATTCCTTCCCCTTGCTCTAAACGCAGGAACTGATCAATATTCGGGTGGATCTCCAATCCAATATCTTCCCCGGGGTTGATGCTCATCAAAGTGACCTGCAAATGTTCTCCTGTCCATAAAGCCGTACGAAAGGTGTCATTCTGAACGGTGGCTTCATCAATATTCAAAGAATAAGGATTTGGTCCATAATCCTTTGATATCACCCTGCTCTCCTCCGCTGCTCGCAGCGCACCTAATCTTCCTGCATGCTCCCATTCATCCCTGCACGTGTTCACTAAGATCTCATATGCTGCGGAATGCTGTGCCTGCATGCTGCAGATACGGAACTGCTCATAATCCGCCAATTCCGTTTCATACCCTCTCTGAAGTCCCTCCCGATAAGAATGAAACGGAATCCTTTCCACCTGATAAACCGGCTGTGTGTCAGTGAGGGAAGTATATAAATTTGTCAACTCCCACCAATGTCTCTGCTCATCTTCCATCATTCTCATAAGATCCTGACGGTCGTCTGGATTCGGTGCAACACCGGCCAATCGATTATATAAATCAACAGTAGAGGCCTTCCTGCTGATACCATTAAGCAGGGCATTCACAAAATGCTGAGGATTATCCCCGCTTCTTGTGGACATAGGTGTATAAGGGTGTGCCTGATATGAATAGGTAATCGGTAAATTGTACATCGTGATCAATCCCTTCTGATTTTTACCACGATATCATATGCGCGGTTTCAGGAGTTGTGCATATGCCCATTTTCTCTGAATGGCTTTTTTCACGATGTTTTACTCTACTAAATATCTTTTTCCTTTTGCCACGTACTCTCCCATTATGAAAGGTGGGACAAGATTTCCTCCTGTTGCCCATACTAAGTGAGTCGCTTTGGCGGATTTGACTTGAAGCATTGTAAGATGCTTCTGTACGGAAGGCATTGTTGGTCCGATCATACCGGCAAGCGCAGATGGTTCAAGTGTGATCGATTCTGACGTTTGTAAAAGGGCAAGCATCTTGAACAGGTTTTCATCGGTGACTGTATATATCCCGTTCACCAGCTTTTCCACCATTTTTCCTGCAAGGGCTGATGGACGTCCCACTGCCAATCCATCAGCCTCGGTACGATTGCATAATCCGATGTCTTTAACAGAAATGTTTTCATGCTCTCCAGTTGCAAGCCCCAGGAGCATGCTTGGGGATTGCACGGGTTCTGCAAAATAGCAATGAACATGTTCACCGAATACATGTTTCAAACCATATGTGACCCCACCGGGACCCCCGCCCACCCCGCACGGTAAGTACACAATCAACGGATGTTCCCGGTCCACTTTTATCCCCTCACTGTCAAACTGTTCCCTGAGCCTTACGGCAGCGACCGCATAGCCCATAAAAAGGTCCTTTGAATTTTCATCATCTATGAAAAAACAGTGGGGATCCTTCCTGCACTGCTCTCTCCCTTTTGTGACAGCATGGGAGAAATCTTGTTCATGCTCGATAACAAGCACTCCCTTGTCTCGAAGGAGATCCTTCTTCCATTGTTTCGCATCCCGGGACATATGGACGGTCACCTTAAACCCGAGGGCGGCCCCCATGATCCCGATACTTAAACCAAGATTCCCCGTTGAGCCTACAGAAATGGAATATCGGGAAAATAATTTCTTGAATCTGTCATTTGCCATCATAGAATAGTCGTCTGTCTCTTTCATCCACTTTTGTTCAAGAGCGACCGTTTCAGCCAGTTTTAATACTTCATAAATGCCGCCCCTCGCTTTAATCGAACCTGCAATCGGAAGCTCATTGTCACATTTCAGGATTAACTGCCCATGTATCGTCGATTTCTTATAATCCTGAAGTGCTGTTTGCATGTTTGCAAGGTGTTTGAGGGGGGACTCGATGATTCCGTTTTCCATTTCCGGGAATACCTGTTTCAGATAAGGAGCAAAACGGGTGAGACGATTCTCCGCTTCGACGATATCCTGCATCCCTTTCCCTGAAGGGATGCAGGCTTCCAGGGAAGGATTCGCCCAAAACGTTTCTTTAGAGCTTTTTAAATCTGAAAACAAGTCCGGAGCGAGGTGAAAACTATTTTCCATAAGGGGGGATTCCTCCTAAAGCAACTAGATGATTACTGCTAACGTAACACAAATATGGTTGGATGATATGATAAAATGATAAAGATTCTTCAGATAATTATAAATATATAAGAGGAGCCTGATTCCATGATACCTTCAGAACTAAGATCCAATATCCGAAACGGAAAGCACCAAGCCCATACCTCAGGCTTCTGTCAGGACTACGTACAAGCCAACCTGGTTGTCCTTCCGAAAGAATACGCCTTTGATTTTTTATTATTCACCATGCGCAACCCAAAATCCTGCCCGATCATCGAAGTGCTTGAACCAGGACAATTTCAATCGAGATATGCCCAGGATTCCGATATTCGTACTGACATCCCTATGTACCATGTGTATAAACATGGGCAATTGATTGAGAAAAAACAGCGGATCGATGAGCTGTGGAGGGATGATCTTGTCAGCTTCCTCATCGGATGCAGTTTCACATTTGAAAGCCGGCTCATCAAGGGGGGCATACCTATTCGTCATATAGAGGAAAATAAAAATGTAGCGATGTATAAAACCAACCTCCAGACAAATAAAGCGGGTGTATTTGAAGGCCCGATGATCGTATCCATGAGACCCGTACCCGATTCACTCGTACAAAAAGCGGCGGACATCACCTCATTATTTCCCAAGATGCACGGGGCCCCTGTGCATATCGGTGACCCGGCTGAAATTGGAATACATGACATCACACAACCCGATTATGGTGACTTTGTGGGAATCAGAGAAGGAGAGACTCCTATCTTCTGGGCATGCGGAGTAACACCTCAATCAGTGGCACTTCATGCGAAGGTACCATACATGTTGACTCATTCCCCAGGCTGCATGTTCGTGACAGACTGGAAAAATGATGAGTATTTGAAGGAAGAGAAATAAGAAGAGGGACGGACCTTCTGCTTATAAAAGCTGAAGGTCCGTCCCTCCTTGATCACTTATTATTGTGCACCACTTCTAACCTTTCCGGGTCGGCCGCTTTTTATGAAAAAGGAGAGCATAAGTCCTGCAATGGCTGTAATACCGGCAACGATGAATGAGACGTTGACTCCATGAATCATCCCTTCAAGCCCTTTGGAAGGTTCTGCACTGGTTGTCATCACTGTTACGAGAAGAGCAGTTCCAACGGCACCTGAGACTTGTCTCATCGTGTTATTCATGGCCGTACCGTGTGGAATCAGGCTTCTGTCCAGCTGGTTCAGCCCCGCGGTAGTCACCGGCATCATGACCATGGCCACACCGAACATCCTGATGGCATTGACAATCGCGAGATACATGAACGTTGTGTCAGCCGATAAATTCGTAAACATAAAAGTCGTGATCGTCAGAATCGAAAGCCCGATGATGGCAAGCCACCGTGCACCGAATTTATCAAAGATCCTTCCGGTAATAGGGTTCATTAACCCCATCAAGAGCGCCCCGGGCAGGAGCATAAGTCCCGATTCAAAGGCCGAGAATCCAAGCATATTCTGCATGAGAAGAGGAAGTACGGTCGCAGCTCCGATCATTGCGATGAATACAACCATCCCAAGAACGGTCGTTAGCGTGAACATCTTATTTTGGAACACGCGGAATTCCAGGATCGGCTGCTTGAGCTTAAATTGTCTGGTGATGAACCAGAAAAGCGCCACGCCTCCTATGATCATCGAGATAACAACTTGAAAACTTCCCCACCCTTGACTGCCTGCAATACTGAATCCATATAATAAGCCTCCAAAGCCAAGGGAAGACAGGATGATGGAAAGGATATCGAGTTTCGGATACGTTTGTTTGGTCACGTTCTTTAAAATGAAATAGGCGACGATAAAATCAATGATGACAATCGGTAAAATCACATAGAATAAACTTCTCCATGGGAATTGTTCAACCAGCCATCCCGAAAGCGTCGGACCGATTGCCGGAGCGAAGGAAATGACAAGTCCGAACATCCCCATGGCCGCTCCCCTTTTTTCCACAGGATAGATAAGAAAAAGGATGGTTTGCATGAGAGGCATGATGATACCGGCTCCCGATGCCTGTATGACTCTTCCTACCATTAAGAAACCGAAGTTTGGTGCAATGGCACAAATGAGCGTACCCCCTGCAAACAATCCCATCGCACTTAAAAACAGCGCTCTCGTCGTGAATCGTTCAATAAGGAATGCCGTAATCGGAATCATGACTCCGTTGACAAGCATGAAGATGGACGTAAGCCATTGGGCGGTACTCGCATCAAGATCCAGATCGCTCATGATATGAGGGAGAGCCGTCCCTAATAAGGTTTGGTTAAGAATAGCTGCGAATGCCCCTGAAATCAGGACGATGAGCAACGGTGTTTTATTAAAACTTTCGGATTGAGTATCAGTGTCTCTGCTTTTCATGTTCTCCCTTCTTTCTTTGAAATGATTACGGGGATTTACACAACCCTCTTTTGATCATGTTCATTTCCTTCACATATTTCTCCATGGCTTCATCAAGCGTCAATTCATCTGAGATGCTCTGCACAAGATTATGGAAGGTGACGGCTGAGAGGATTTGCAATACATGATACAAATCTTTTTTATTTTCAATATTGAACAGGTCTCTATTGACCAAACGAAAGATTTCCTCATAACGCTCATCGATCGTTTTCCTGGTCAAAGTCTGAGTGAAGGTTTTTTCTATTTTATAGTTCATATTCAACAATACATTTCGGATGAAGTTATTTTGTCCATTTTCATAAGAAAACTCCAGCATGGAATGAAACATGATCCTCGTAGCTTCGAACAAATCTCCTTCATGTGCTCCCAGCAGAGAAATGAACGTTTCAAACCGTTTACGGGCATGTTCCCCCACCAGGTAGAAAAAGGCATCTTCTTTATTTTCGAAGTATTGATAAAAGCTGCCCCTCGGGATGCCGGCCGTCTTTAGGATGTTTGCAATCGAAGCTTCGTATAACGAAACCCTGGAGAACTCCTTCTTGGCTGCTTCCACCAATACGTTTCTTTTCTCTTCCCTTAAATTGAAAAAAGTAGTCTTAGGCAATGCTGCCATTCCTCCTTCATAAAAAAATGACACCGTGTCATATGGAACATTCTCCACTTTATGTGACACGGTGTCATATGTCAAACGAAACGTTTTATTAAGCTTCATTATTTATAATAAAGAATCATCTTCCCCAAGAAGGACTGAACCAAAACTGGTCCAGTCCTCCCTATCGTCTTTATTATTCTTTTATTAAGTCGTTCTCTACGAGCCAATCATGGGCCACGACAGAGACGCTATTTCCTTCGATATCCACTTTGTAGTTCAGTTTCCGCATAATGTCACTATTGAGTTTATCTGCTAATTTTGCGGTGATTTTTTTAATTTCGGGATACTTTTTGTAAACATCTTTGTTGATGCTGACGGCTGCCCTGTATGGCGGGAAGAAGTTCTTGTCATCCTTTAAGGTCACAAGGTCATAATCAACGATGGTTGCATCCGTTTCAAAGGCAACCGATACATCCACCTGGCGATTATTCAACGCTCTCTGGGTCAGGCCGAGATCCATTTGTTTAATTTGCCCGGAACCGAACTTGAAACCATACTTTTCCTCCACACCCGGAAGACCATCTGGACGATTAGCAAATTCGGCATCGGATGCCATGGTCAATTTCCCGGGGTGGCTATTGACATAATCAGCTAGATCACTGATGGTTTCGATTCCCAATTTTTTTGCCTGATCTTTATTCATAGCAAGAGCGTAAGTGTTGTTCACATTGGACATATTCATCCAATGAATCCCCCTTTTGGCATCAAGCTCTTTCACTTTTTCGAAGGTTTTCTGGGGATCTGACATGGGATCCTGCCCCATGTATGTGATTAAGGCAGTACCCGTATATTCCCACATCATATCCACCTGCTCATTTTCCAGCGCCTTACGTACGACGGTACTTCCGAGATTGTTCATTTGCTTGACCTTAAATCCCTCTTCTTTCAGAAGAAAAGCTGTCATCTCGGAAAGTATGTATTGCTCTGTAAAGTTCTTACCACCGACGGATATTTGTTTACCGCCTATCCCGACATTTGAACAAGCGGTAAGCATAAGTATAAGGGACATGATTGCGACCCATTTCAGCTTCTGTTTCATGAATCTCACCTCCTCGTTCAACCATTACATTTCTAATGTTTGTTTAGTCCCTTTAGGTACAACTACTCTTTCGATCCATCTCAATAATAAATCAACCAGAATAGCCAGTATGGTAACCGGAATCGCACCGGAAATTAAATAACCATTGTCAAATAATTGAATGCCTGTAAAAATCCAGACGCCCAATCCTCCGCCTCCCACGACATAAGCAAGGGCTGCGGTTCCTATGTTCAATACAACCGCTGTTCTGATTCCGGCCAGGATCGAGTATGCTGCGTTTGGCAGTTCGATCCGGAAAAGGATTTGATAAGGCTTCATCCCCATCCCTCTTGCAGCGTCAATCAGGTTCTCGTCAATCGAGTCAATTCCGGCCACTGTATTCCGGTAAATCGGTAGTAGAGAATAAATGAACAGGGCAAATATGGCTGTTTTAAAACCGATCCCCAATATACTGATCATAAGGGCAAGAACCGCCAAACTTGGAATGGTTTGACCGAAATTGACTGTATTGGATACAATCCACTCCGCTCTTCTGAACTGTTTCCTGGTAATCAGGATGCCCGCCGGAACCGCAACGACCAGAGCCAGTAAAGAAGATACAAGGACCAGTTGAAGATGCTGTTTCAATAAATGGAGAAATGTCTTGGATTGACTGAACATATAATCAAAATATTGATTTTTAATTGCCCAGAAAAAGAACAGGATGACCAGTGCATACACAGCGTAACGGACAATATTGCTGACAACCTTTTTCGTGTTCACAGAATCATCCTTTCTGAACCACGTTCGATTTTCCTTTGATTTCATAGTGAAGATATTTTTGAACCAGATCGATGGTTATCGCGCCTAATTTATTCCCATGATCATCGGTTACGATTACCTGATCAGCTTCCTGATTCAAGAGCATCGACAATGTATTTCTGAGGTCATGATGAACATTGATGGTCTTTGTATCAGGAATGGATTCATCATATGCTGCTAAACCTATGATATTTTCCAAGTTCGATATCGTATGCAGGCTGAGACTCTTGATGGCACGATCTTTCCCAAAGAACTCATAGACAAAGTCACTCTTTGGACGGACGAGCATTTCCGAGGGAGTATCATATTGCATGATTTCGCCACCTCGTAATAACACGATCTTGTCAGCCATCTTAATCGCCTCATCGATATCATGACTTACAAACAAGATGGTTTTCTTCACTTCCCGTTGTATCTGCAGGAATTCATCCTGAATCTTTTCACGTATAATCGGATCAAGAGCCCCGAATGGCTCATCCATCAACATAACGGGAGGATCTGCGGCAAGTGCACGGATCACACCAATACGCTGTTGTTGTCCCCCCGATAATTCGTGAGGATATCTTTTACCAAATTTATCCCCGTCAAGCCCGATCATGTCCATCAGCTTATTGAAGCGCTCCTTCTTCTCCTTCTTGCTCCAGCCCAACATGTCGGGTACGATCATGACGTTCTCTTCTATGGTCATATTCGGGAATAAGCCGTTACTTTGAATGACGTAACCGATTTTTCTGCGAAGTTCAATCTGATTTAATTCCATTGAATCCTGACCGTCGATGATGATCTTCCCGTCGGTTATCGATTCCAGCCGGTTCACCATCCGTAGTAAAGTGGTCTTCCCACATCCCGATGGTCCAAGTAATACGACGATATGACCTTCCTCTACGGTAAAGTCGACACCTTTTACAGCTGTGACACCGCCATCATATGTCTTCGTTGTTTGATCAAACGTAATCATAGCTTCACCTCTTCCACTTTATGCAATGCTTTTTGGTGTGTAACGTTTCTGCAACCATAACAAAATCGCGTCTGCTATCATGGCTAAAATCGCCACGGCAACCGATCCACTGATGATCAGATAGTTATCACCCCTGGAAATCCCCTGGGTGATTAGGACACCGAGGCCGCCAGCACCTATGTAAGCTGCGATTACACCAATTCCTATATTCATAACAACCGCCGTACGTATTCCTGCCATAATCACTGGAAAGGCATTCGGTATTTCAACTCTTAAGAGACGCTGATGGGTCTTCATTCCGACCCCCTTCGCTGCATCGCGCATTTCAGGGCTTACATTCCGTATTGCAGTATATGTATTCCGTATGATCGGAAGCTGAGAATAAAGCACCAATGCCACAAAGGCAGGAACAAATCCAATTCCCTGATTGATGATAGAAAAGATCGGAATCATCACTCCAAAAAGAGCAATACTCGGAATCGTCAGCATAACAGACGCAATCTGTAACACAGTTTCCGCCAAATAATCATTTGTCGTTAAATAGATTCCCAAAGGTACCCCGATTAAAAGCGCCACGATAATCGCAAGTCCAACAAGCACCGCATGCTCTATGGTCAAATCAAGGATCCGAGGTGCATTGACCTCGAGGAATTTCATCCATTTTTCCAAAAGTACAGCCTCCTATATAAATGTATTTTTGGCCAAAACAAAAGCCGTCCAGGACCGAGAATAATCCTGACGACCCACGGAGTTAGTATAACCGTATAAATGCGCCAACATTCTTTTACCCTTGTTGTCGAATTTTGAAACATTTTGTCATTCGGAGGAGCGGTGGCCTAAGGTGATTCTGATTATTCAATCCTAATGATTAAAGTCCAGGATATAAGCGAATAAATGAGTTGACATTTCACTAATAGATAGATAGCCCTTGTAACTGTGTCACTTCATAAAAAAAACCCCTTCCTTTTAATCAGGAAGGTAGACTAACCTAAATTAAT
>NZ_NTUP01000009.1 GCF_002561455.1 Bacillus sp. AFS015802
TCCCCGCAATACCATTTTTGATTCATTTATGACTTAAGCAATTGATAAATCTATATGAGTCACGCATGGATAGTTATTTTGCTAACGCAAGGTAATGAAACCTATTTTGCTAACGCAAAAAGNNCCCGTCCGGACCGCCATTTTTGTTTATTCAAACGAAACCTTGTTTCGTTTTTTTTATTGCCTTTTATCAGAACCTTTACTCTCATACCCGAAAAAGGGTAAACTACATATATACATTCTCCCTTAGGGTAACAAACAATCCTAAGGGTTTTTTATACTCTAAATGACAATTGAGGAGATTAACATGAATCAGTTTGAGATCATAACGGCCAGTCCAGAGGAAACAGGGCGATTTGCTGAGAATTTGGCAGCGCACTTGCGACCTGGAGCTGTGTTAACATTAGAGGGTGATCTTGGGGCGGGAAAGACGACGTTTACGAAAGGCCTCGCCAAGGGCCTTGGTGTGACGAAGACGGTGAACAGTCCCACTTTTACCATCATAAAAGAATATAGGGGGCGTTTGCCTCTTTATCATATGGATGTCTACAGGTTGGATGATTCCTTTGAGGATTTGGGGTTCGATGAATACTTTGAAGGAGACGGTGTGACCGTCGTAGAGTGGGCTCACTTAATTCAGGACCAACTTCCGAAAGAGTTATTAAGTCTTTCCATTTACCGGGAGGGTGATTCCACAAGAAGAATTGTGTTGAAGCCCTTTGGTGATCGGTATAGTGAATTGTGTAAGGAGATTGTGTCATGACGATATTAGCAATAGATACGTCCAATTATCCGTTTGGGGTTGCCCTCATTCAGGAGGACAAGGTAATTGGGGAGTACATTACGTATATGAAAAAGAATCATTCTGTAAGGGCCATGCCTGCGATCGAACAGCTGTTAAAGGACTGTGGGATAGAGGCAAAAGAATTAACGAAGATTGTCGTTGCAAACGGTCCGGGGTCCTATACAGGCGTACGCATCGGGGTTACTTTAGCCAAGACCCTGGCATGGTCATTGAATATCCCTCTAATCCCGGTTTCAAGTCTCGCCACTTTGGCCTCGTCCGGGCGGTATTTTTCAGGGTATATTGTTCCATTGTTTGATGCAAGAAGGGGGCAGGTATACACTGGACTTTATGAATTTCAAGGCGATCGATTAGTTTGTATAGAAGAGGATCGCAATATCATGCTGGAAGAATGGGTCAAGAAGTTAAAAGAATTGAACAAAGATCTATTATTTGTCGGGAATGATACAGCCATCCACGAGGACACGATTAAGGAAGTGCTGGGAGATCAAGCTAAGATCGCTCCGTTTGTCAGTCATAATCCCCGTCCTTCTGAACTGGCGTATATCGGTCAGGGTCTTGAAGAGATGACTGCACATGAAGTGCTCCCTAATTATATACGGATGGCTGAAGCAGAAGTGAAATGGCTTGAATCTCAAAAAAAATCTGAATAGAATATAAAGGATCGTTAACATATGGATATACGATTTATGACGGTTGATGATTTAGAAGCTGTAATGGAAATTGAAAATAAATCTTTTAGCATTCCTTGGAGCCGGGACGCTTTCTTGAATGAAATCGAGCATAACCACCTGTCCACCTATCTTGTGGCCGAAGATGGAGACAAGCTTGCGGGCTACTGTGGGGTGTGGCTGGTCGTGGATGAGGCTCATATCACAAATGTGGCTGTGCTCCCGGATTATCGTGGACGGGGCGTTGGAGAAGGTCTTATGCGCAAGATCATGGATATAGCGATTGAATTTGGCGCAAGGGTGATGACGTTAGAAGTCAGGGTTTCAAACGCACCTGCCCAGCATTTATATCGGAAGCTCGGCTTTCAGGATGGCGGGATCCGCAAGCGATACTATTCGGACAATCAAGAGGATGCTTTAGTAATGTGGGTGAATTTATGAAGAAGGATACATTTGTATTGGGAATCGAAACAAGCTGTGATGAAACAGCGGTTGCGATTATTAAAAATGGAACAGAAATTGTGACGAATATTGTTTCGTCCCAGATTGAAAGTCATAAGCGATTTGGGGGAGTAGTGCCCGAAATTGCATCACGTCATCATGTTGAGCAGGTTACGTTTGTGCTTGAAGAAGCACTGGAAAAAGCCGGGATGACGATGGATGACATCGATTGTGTGGCGGTAACGGAAGGTCCTGGCTTGGTAGGAGCCCTTCTGATTGGCGTCAATGCGGCAAAGGCACTTGCTTTCGCCCATAATAAACCGTTGGTGGGTGTCCATCACATTGCGGGGCATATCTATGCGAATCGCTTAGTGAAGGAGATGACATTCCCTCTTCTTTCATTGGTTGTTTCAGGAGGACATACAGAGCTTGTATTCATGAAAGATCATGGCTCGTTTCAAGTCATCGGGGAGACCCGGGACGATGCGGCGGGGGAAGCGTATGATAAGGTAGCCCGGACATTGAGTCTTCCTTATCCCGGCGGACCTCATATCGACCGGTTGGCCCATGAAGGGGAGCCAAATATCGACTTGCCCCGCGCATGGCTGGAAGAGGGTTCCTATGATTTCAGTTTCAGTGGATTGAAGTCGGCGGTTATCAACACTTTACACAATGCAAAGCAAAAGGGAGTAACCATTCATCCACAGGATTTGGCAGCGAGCTTTCAAGCGAGCGTCATTGATGTGTTAGTAACCAAAACAGTTAAAGCTGTAAAGGAATATGAAGTAGAGCAAGTGTTACTCGCAGGTGGAGTGGCAGCGAATAAAGGACTGCGCGCCGCCCTTCAAGAAGCATTTGAAGGAATGGATGCGGAATTGATCATCCCTCCGTTATCTCTATGTACAGACAATGCTGCAATGATTGCAGCTGCCGGTACGGTATTATTCCAACAAGGAAAAAGAGGAAGCATGGATATGAATGCCCATCCTGGACTTGATATTGAGAATTTTTAAAGAGAAAGCTTGAGCGGAGACTTCGTTCAAGCTTTTTTCTTTTAATAAAATACGAGCTTGTTGATATCCTGTGGGTAACATATAGGGATGATGAGTAGTAAGAGGATTGAAACGAACATACGTTTTATCAACAGGTTGTGGATAATATGTTAGTAACTATAGAATTAATGTGTATACTATGTGAAAAAGTGTAGAATTGTATAACCTATTTTATGGAAAATGCTGTGGATAAACAAAGTCGTTGTTGTGGATAATGTGGAAAACCTCTGTGAATAACGGTTCATTGGTGTTTCGTCTGTGGATAATAATGTGGAATAAAAAAGAATTGGGGAAGATCGTTATCCCCAATCCTGTGGATTATTGTTCTTCTTGAAGAAGTTCTTCCAGTTCCGTCCATTCTTCCAATAGAGCATCAAGCTCTTGTTTTGCTTTTGTCAGTGATTCATTGATGTCATGAACTTTTTCATGATCTTGAAAGATTTCCGGATCGCAGAGAAGATCTTCATTTTCCTGGATGTTTTCTTCAAGTGCTTCCATAAGCCCTTCGATTTCCTCGACTCTGCGTTTTCGTTGTCGCTCCAGTTTTTTCGCTTCTTTGTCGATTTTATGAGATTGCTTTTGAGTCGTACCTTGAGGTAAAGCCGTATCGCCCTGTTCGAGGCGTTCCAGTGCTGCAAGTTCTTCCTGCTGCTGTAACTTCTCCACATAATAATCGTAATCTCCAAGGTATTCGGTGGAGCCTTTCTTGGACAATTCCACTACCTTCGTCGCAATCCGATTGATGAAGTATCGGTCATGGGAAACAAAGAGGATCGTGCCGGGATAGTCAATCAGGGCATTTTCCAACACTTCTTTGCTGTCTAAATCCAGATGGTTCGTCGGCTCATCGAGGATCAGGACGTTCCCTTTCTCCATCATCAGCTTGGAAAGGGCTAAACGAGCCTTTTCACCACCGCTTAATGTGGAAACAGGCTTAAGAACATCCTCGCCGGAAAATAGGAAGTTTCCGAGAACCGTGCGGATTTCTTTCTCCATCTTCATCGGGTACTCGTCCCAAAGTTCGTTCAAGACCGTTTTATTTGAAGATAGTTCCGCTTGCTCCTGGTCATAGTAACTGATGGACACATTCGATCCGAACTTGAAGGTTCCATTCAAGGGCTGCAGTTTATTCACCAATGTTTTTAAAAGGGTGGACTTCCCGATTCCGTTTGGACCGACCAGTGCGATGCTGTCCCCTTTTTTGACAGAGAAGTCGATGTGGGATGAAATCATCTCGTCCCTACCATATCCGATGGTAAGATCCTGGACGTGCAGTACGTCATTCCCGCTTGGACGGTCGATTTGAAACGCGAAGATGGCAGACTTCTCATCTCCTAAAGGCCGGTCCATCCGATCCATACGTTCTAATTTCTTTCGTCGGCTCTGTGCCATCTTGGTGGTGGAGGCCCGGGCGATATTCCGTTGGATGAAGTCTTCGAGCTTGGCGACTTCCTGCTGCTGGCGTTCAAACATCTTTAGGTCTTTTTCGTAGTCTTCGGCCTTCTGTTCAAGGTACCTGCTGTAGTTCCCAAGGTATTTCTTGCTCCGGTTCCGGGAAATCTCGTACACTTGATTGACGACGCTGTCCAGGAAGTAACGGTCATGGGAAACGATCAGGACGGCACCTTCATAGCTTTGAAGATATGTTTCAAGCCATGATAAGGTTTCAATATCAAGATGGTTGGTCGGCTCATCGAGGATGAGGATATCGGGCTTAGTGAGTAGCAGCTTACCTAGAGCAAGACGGGTTTTCTGACCACCACTCAATGTGGATATCTTGGTTTCGTAATCGAAATCGGCAAAGTTCAATCCGTGAAGGACGGAACGGATATCGGCTTCATACTGGTATCCACCGGAATCCTTGAAACGGACCTGCAGCTCATCGTATTCTTTCAAAATCCGTTGATAGACGTCTTCTTGTTCGTATACAGCAGGGTCGGCCATCTGCTGCTCCAATGATCGCAGCTTTGTTTCCTGCCGCTGCAATTCTTCGAAGACGGTCAGCATCTCGGACCAGATGGATAGATCCGACTCCAGACCCGTGTTCTGCGCCAGATATCCGATGGAGACTCCTTTTGGTTTCGTGATCTCTCCGGAATCATAGGAGAGGTGACCTGCGATTATTTTTAAAAGAGTCGACTTTCCTGCCCCGTTGCGTCCAACGAGGGCGACGCGATCTCTTGTCTGTATTTCAAGTTTAATATTTGATAGGATATTATCTGCACCAAAGTTTTTCGTTAGTTGATTCACTTGTAGAAGAATCATGACGTTTCACCTCTATTTCATAGTGCTAGTGTACCGTATAAGTGAGGGGAACGGCAATAAAACACCTATTAATCTTCGTACACTTGGGATAAAATATAGTGTATGATGGGTAGGAGAGTTTATAAATTCTGTATGCTTTCTATTTTGGAAGCGGTATCAGAGGTTTTTGAATAGATGTGGGGGAATACAATATGAACCAGGATACAACGAAAATTCCACAGGCAACGGCCAAGCGCCTTCCGTTATATTATCGATTTATCAAGAATCTGTACTCATCGGGCAAGCAGAGGGTATCATCGAAGGAATTAAGTGAAGCGGTGAAGGTCGATTCTGCTACCATCCGCAGAGATTTTTCCTATTTTGGGGCGTTGGGTAAGAAGGGATACGGCTATAATGTCAATTATCTTCTATCTTTCTTCCGTAAGACACTGGATCAGGATGCCCTGACGAAGGTAGTACTGATCGGAGTGGGAAATCTCGGCACAGCATTTCTTCATTATAACTTCATCAAAAATAATAATACAAAGATCGAAATGGCTTTTGAAGTGGATGAAAAGAAGGTGGGGACGCAAATCAGTGATGTGCCCGTTTTTCATCTGGATGATTTAGAAGAGAAGCTTACGGGGCATGATATTGAAGTAGCGATCCTGACGGTGCCGGCATCTTCTGCTCAAAATATCACAGACCGATTGGTTTCTTCCAATATAAAGGGGATCCTGAATTTCACCCCTGCGAGATTGACGGTACCGGACCATATCCGAGTTCATCATATCGACTTGGCGGTGGAGCTTCAGTCACTCGTATACTTCTTGAAGCATTACTCGGAGGATGACACGGAAATGTCACAAGATGGAATCATAACAGAATAGAAAAATCTTCATATTTACGTTATGATAGAATGGTAAAAGAGGAGGTGTCTCATTATGTTAGGTGCAGGTAGTATCGTATTAATAACCGTTGTGGCTTTACTGATCTTTGGACCGAAGAAATTGCCCGAGTTAGGAAAAGCGGCTGGTAATACATTACGCGAATTCAAGAATGCAACAAAGGGCTTAGCAGATGATGAGGACGATAATAGCAAAAAAGCTAAGTAGGGTAGGATGAACGCCATGAGTCAAAGTCAAAAAGACATGACAGTCTATGAACATATAGGAGAATTGCAAAAACGACTCATGTTTGTAGTCGTTTTCTTCTTGTTAGCGGTCATCGTGAGTTTCTTTCTTGCGGAACCGTTAATTCGATATTTGCAGCACGCCGATGAGGCGAAACAGCTAACGATGAACGCCTTTCGGATCACGGACCCTCTCAAAATCTATATGGAAATGATCATGTTCATTGCCATCATCATGACATCACCCCTTATCCTTTTTCAGGTGTGGTCATTCATAAGTCCAGGTCTATATGAGAGAGAGAGAAAGGTAACGCTCAGTTACATACCGATTTCTCTTTTGCTTTTCTTAGGTGGATTGTCATTTTCATATTTTATTTTGTTTCCGTATGTTGTGAAATTTATGATGGGTTTATCGAACAATTTAAACATCCAGCAAGTGATCGGTATTAATGAGTACTTTCACTTCCTGTTTCAAATCACCATCCCATTTGGATTTTTATTTCAGCTCCCGGTCATCATGCTATTCCTGACGCGCTTGGGAATCGTTACGCCGATGCTGTTGGCACAAATGAGGAAAGTGGCTTACTTCGTCCTGCTGGTGATTGCGGCCTTCATTACACCGCCGGATATCGTATCCCACATGATGGTTACAGTCCCATTGCTGCTTCTATACGAAATCAGCATCTGGATCTCCAAGATCGGTTACAAAAAGGTGTTAGAGGCAGAACAGAAGCTTGAAATGGAACAGTTCGAGACGATAAATAAGGATTGATCAAAATGATCAATCCTTATTTTTTGTTCTTTATTTGTTTTTTGATCTTGAAATGCAGCATGACCATCCGTAACCCGGAACCGAAGTCCAGGGTCGCAAGGAAGATGAGCATATACGTGAAAAATCCCCAACCTTCATCATTCTGTACGTTTTGTACAGCAAAGTATGTGAAGAGCACACCGAGAAGGAGATAGATCACTCCTGAGAATAATGGTGATCTCCTCATAGAAATAATCCTCCAATAAATCCTTGTATTTTTTCCGCTTCATTCATCATTTTGTCGATTTCATCCTTATAGATAGATTGCATTAGAACGACCGTTGTATTCATGGCAACGTGAGCAAATATTGGCACCAGGATCCGCTTTGTCTTCACGTAAAGGAATGCAAAGGTGAAGCCCATTGCAGAATACAGGATCACATGCTCCGGCTCGAAATGGGCAAGGGCGAAGATGACCGAGCTGATGAGAGCGGCAAAGAAGAAGTGCATCTTCTCGTAAAGCACCCCGAAAATGATCTTCCTGAACACGATCTCTTCCAATATAGGCCCGATGATGGCCGCGACCAGCATGGATAACGGAACTTTTTCAATGATCCCGATGATCATTTGGGTGTTTTCAGAACCCATTTGAATTCCCAGGGCATATTCCACTTGTATCGCAACCGATTGAGCGATGAATGCCATGAAGATCCCGAGTACCGCCCAAATAATCGAACGGCCGGTGCCCATGGGAGCACTCCGTTCGAGCCGGGTGCTTGTTTCGCTTTTCCTTAAGATGCCTCCCACAATGAGAAGGGTCAGCGTAAAGCTGATGACGAGCCAATATCCGGGGACAAGGCTTTGTACCGTCTCATCGGGCTTACCGAGGACGTCGACACCGATCTTATATAAAAGGGGTACCCCGACAATGCTTGAAAGCTGCATGACGATGTAGGCAATTAAAATAAATCCGAAATGTTTTTTCAACGTTTGATCTCCTTTAGCACCTGTAAGATAACGACCAGCTTTACTCCTGTTCAATTCTACTAAGAAAATCGGAACTGTTCAAATCTAAGGGTTTCTTTCATCCCGGAATAGAAGGGGAATGGATGGCATAGGATAGGAGGGTGTGAAAAAAAGAGAAAAATGACGAAAAAAATTTTAGGCAGGACTCTTGCAAAATGAAAACGAATTAATTAATATAATAGTTGTGTTAGCACTCACAGACTGCGAGTGCTAATAAATATCATTTACATATTTCAAGGAGGTTGTTTCACTTGTTAAAACCACTAGGTGATCGCGTCGTTATCGAGCTAGTTGAGTCAGAAGAAAAAACAGCAAGCGGTATTGTGCTACCGGATTCCGCAAAGGAAAAGCCACAAGAAGGTAAAGTGATGGCTGTAGGTACTGGTCGCATTCTTGACAACGGTGAGCGCGTTGCTCTTGAGGTAGCTGTCGGTGATCGAATCATATTCTCTAAATACGCTGGTACAGAAGTGAAATACCAAGGCACAGAATACCTGATCCTTCGTGATAGCGATATTCTGGCTGTAGTTGGCGAATAATTAAAATTCCGTAAAAGTAAACCATACATTATTTAAATAAGAGGAGGACTTTATAATGGCTAAAGATATTAAATTCAGCGAAGAAGCACGCCGTTCCATGCTTCGCGGTGTCGATCAATTAGCAAATGCAGTAAAAGTAACTCTTGGACCAAAAGGACGTAACGTGGTACTTGAGAAAAAATTCGGTTCACCACTTATCACAAATGACGGTGTAACCATTGCGAAAGAAATCGAACTGGAAGATGCATTCGAAAACATGGGTGCGAAACTGGTTGCTGAAGTAGCAAGCAAAACAAACGAAATCGCCGGTGACGGTACAACGACTGCAACGGTCCTTGCTCAAGCAATGATCCGTGAAGGTCTTAAAAACGTAACAGCTGGTGCTAACCCAGTCGGTGTACGTAAAGGAATCGAAAAAGCGGTTCAAGCTGCTATCGAAGAATTAAAAGTGATCTCCAAGCCGATCGAAGGCAAAGATTCCATCGCTCAAGTTGCGGCGATCTCAGCGGCTGACGAAGAAGTCGGCCAACTGATCGCAGAAGCAATGGAGCGCGTTGGAAACGACGGCGTTATCACAATCGAAGAATCTAAAGGGTTCACTACTGAACTTGACGTAGTAGAAGGAATGCAGTTCGACCGCGGATATGCATCTCCATACATGGTCACAGATTCAGATAAAATGGAAGCGGTTCTTGAGAATCCATATATCCTGATCACTGACAAGAAAATCGGTAACATCCAGGAAGTACTTCCTGTCCTTGAGCAAGTTGTACAACAAGGTAAACCACTATTAATGGTAGCAGAAGATGTTGAAGGTGAAGCTCTTGCAACACTTGTTGTGAACAAACTTCGCGGAACATTCAACGCTGTAGCGGTTAAAGCTCCTGGCTTCGGTGACCGTCGTAAAGCCATGCTTGAAGACTTAGCGGTTCTTACTGGTGGAGAAGTGATCACAGAAGATCTAGGCTTAGACCTTAAATCTGCCAACATCACTCAACTTGGCCGCGCGGCGAAAGTAGTCGTAACGAAAGAAAACACGACTGTCGTTGAAGGCTCTGGAGATCCAGAAAAAATCGCAGCTCGCGTAAACCAAATCCGTGCTCAATTAGAAGAATCCACTTCTGAATTCGACAAGGAAAAATTACAAGAACGCCTTGCGAAGCTTGCAGGTGGAGTAGCAGTCGTGAAAGTGGGAGCTGCAACTGAAACTGAGCTTAAAGAGCGTAAACTACGCATCGAGGACGCCCTGAACTCTACTCGTGCAGCAGTGGAAGAAGGTATCGTATCCGGTGGTGGTACTGCCCTTGTGAACGTATACAATAAAGTAGCATCAATCGAAGCGGATGCAGATGTAGCAACTGGTATCAACATCGTGCTGCGTGCTCTTGAAGAGCCGATCCGTCAAATCGCTCACAACGCCGGACTCGAAGGTTCTATCATCGTAGAACGTCTGAAGAAGGAAGAAGTAGGCGTTGGATTCAACGCAGCTACTGGTGAGTGGGTCAACATGATCGAAAAAGGTATCGTAGATCCAACCAAAGTAACTCGTTCTGCGCTTCAAAACGCAGCGTCTGTTGCAGCAATGTTCCTGACTACTGAAGCAGTAGTAGCGGACATTCCTGAAGAAGGCGGCGGCATGCCGGATATGTCCGGTATGGGCGGCATGGGTGGAATGGGCGGCATGATGTAATAAAGACCTATAATCCCTTGTGTATAAGGGTTTATAAGCCTTTAGTCTTGTTCATGTTCATGCTTTTGTTCATGTTTGGAATCAATTAGATTTTTCGAGAGGTCTTTCATTAAGTTACCAAACTTATTGGAAGCCTCTTTTTTTATGTTTTTTGTCATATGGGCGTATATATCCATAGTCGTATTAATGTCGCTATGTCCTAAGCGTTCTTGAATTTCTTTTATATGAACGTTTGCTTCAATTAGTAAAGACGTATGTGTATGCCTAAATGAATGTGGTGTAATATCTTTATTAATCTTGCTTTTCTTTAGTAATCGATTCAATCTAATAGAAATCGCTTTTATTGTTTTTGGATAGCCTTCATTAGTAGCAAGTATAAAATTATTATCTTGATAAAACGGTTCATTTTCCTTCTTGATTTCGTCTTGTTCTTCTTTATGTAATTGCAGCAAGTCAATTAGTAATTTATCTATTGTTATGGTGCGGTGAGAAGTTTGTGTTTTAGGTGTAAGCAACGTATATTTAGACTTGTTATTAGTGGGATTGTAATACGTTCTATATACCGTTAAAGTTTGGTTATCAAAATCAATATCAGACCATTTTAAAGCAATCATTTCACCTGCTCTTAATCCAGTATAAGCAAGTAATGTGAAAGTAAGTAAATCACCTTCTAAGCCATCATTTTTAGCAATGTTTAGAAATTCCCCTAATTCATCTTTTTCGAGAAACTTTTGTTTTATGGAGTCACCTTTTTCAAGATCAGCAACAGTTTTCTTTTTCTTTGGCAAAGTAATATCCATTGTAGGTACTTCTTTAATTAGTTTATTTTCTTTTGCATATTCAAACACCATATTGGCGGAAGTATGGATACTTGAAACATAGTTTGTACTAAATTCATTAGAAAGCTTATCTATTGTATCTTGGTATGCCTTTTTGCTTATTTTTTGAATAGCTATTTCCCCAAACTCATTTTTGATATGTTTCAAAGCTATTTTTCTAGCCCTTAAGCTACTTTCTTTTGCTTTCATTGTTTGTAAATAATGCTTTTCCCAGTCATCAGACAAAGCATTAAATGTTATTTTTGATGGCTGGATGTATTCATCATTATGAAATTGCCTTTCAAACAAGGCAGCAGCAAGTTGGGCATCTTTCTTTGTTAAAAAGCCAGACTTACTTACTTGTTTATCTTTTTCAGTTATGGGATCTTTCCCAGCGTAAGCACGATATGCCCATTTCTTGCCACGTTTATAGATGTATGCCATTTAATCACCTTCTTTATTATTTTTTTTCATACTTATTCGAGATATAAGCCTCAATGATTCCATGGATAATTTTTAAATCTTCATCACGTAATCTATGATACAAATATTTATCTAGCTTCGACTCTTTCTCTGGATTTATATTATATTCACGACCATAAAAAACCTCATATTCCTTTTGAGTTAGTAACCATTTTAAATCAAAATTGGGTTCCTCAATAGGTTCAGCTTTTAATGTACCTTTTTTTAGCTTGAATTTGTTTTTGTTAATAGTATCAATTGATTCATTCATTGAATTTTCCATTTCTTTTATTAAAATAGCTTGGAAACTTTGGAATCTCTGGAATTCATTCCACAATTCATTTTCATCCAATTCTTTTATACCTGCATATTCAGTTATTAATTTTTCTCGATAGTTATTTTTGATGGTACCAACATCTAGAAAATATGCGATTGCAAATAAAACTTTTTCTGAAGGTAATTTGTTCCCATTTTCCACCTGGCTAAGATAACTAGCAGTAACACCTACAACCTTCTCCAGTTCGTATAAGGTCATGCCTTTGATTTCTCTTTGCTCTTTCATCAACATACTTATCACGGGATATTTCATAGAATTTCCATCTCCTTCTTAATATTTAATTATATAGTAACACAATCATAGAACATGTACTAGTTTTTAGAACATTGACAAATATAATAGAACATGTTTTAATAATAGTACAGGTTCTATAAATTCCAAATAAATATACTTATGAGGAGGAGAAAAAAATGCTCAACGTGCAAATTGACGACAAAACAGTAAATACCATGCTTGAAAAAGCAATTAATGAAAAAGTGAAGGAATTAGCTTCAATAAAATATTTCATGACCTATCAAGAATTAGCCGAGTATCTAAACATCAGTAAGCCAGTAATTGAGGACAGACTTATCAAAAACGGTTTACGTTATTACAAGGTGGGGAGTAAGTATCTGTTTAAAAAGGAGGAAGTTGATCAATTCCTGGATGATATGACAGCAAGCATGTCAGCTACAAACAATGATCTAAAATTCTTTACAAAGTTACAAGCGAGGATATAAAAAATGGGCCCTACTGGATTTAAGGAATGGTTTTGTTTAGCTATGGGGTAGTGTTAAAGATGAGCTTGCGGAAGAAGCTGCAATAATGCAGAAAGGCTAAGCACAAACAAGGGGTGGTGGCGCAAAGTAGATCTGTCACTCTAGGTAGTAATAGATAATAGGGCGAACTATCTTTCCGTAAGTGAAGGCTTGTTTCGCCCCATATTATGATCCAAGTAACAAGGATATGAAGAAAATATTAATGGCTGTCAGAAAAGAAATCCCGGATTTGTCTAAAGAGGATTTTTGTGACTTGTAATAAAGCAGCCTAAATACTTGGCTGCTTAAACAATTGAAATATCCAAAGTGTAAGTAAACGATAAGCGATGTTTGTGGATGCGCGTTTTGATATAGCACATCATCGACTCCCAGATGAATTCCGTACAATGTTGCAAGGGCTGGTTGTAAAACCTAATGGAAAACCAACCCTCGTACCAGATAGAGACGTGCGAACTGAGTCCTACGTAATCGTTTACCAAGAGCCTTGGCGGACTTTGCAGACGTCATGCACACAGTACGATGAATCCATCGAAAAAAAGGGAAAAAAAATAGCCCACGATGCGATATTCGCTCCGGAACTATATGATACTTGTAAATTTTAACGACACCGACACCGCAAATGTCGGAACTGCTTTGCTTCTATGTTACACGAAAGTCAGCACCAAACAATAATACGAGAGGTGTGTCTTACATGAGCGATAAAAACATAGCTACTATAGATTATTTTACCATAAATTTCGAGGAAATCAACAGAAAGTTCTTATCACAGGAAGACTTTGAGGATAATGAACTAATCACAATAGATTGCGTCGGTTCAGGCGGCAACGGTGGAAATAACGATGATAGAACGACAACAGGTGCCGACGATGACGATAACCAGTCTGAGAAACGTGCACATGTACCTGACGACATTTTCGTCCCTAAGTATCTAGCAGACTATCTAAATAATTTGGTTCTACCGAATCAAATCGAAAATAAGTTTTTGATAAAAGTCGGTGAGGATGCACTTAAAAAGAAGATAGCTGACGTGGAACAATACAACATGTCTGTTAAGGGTAATGCGTTAAAACAACGTTTACCAACTAAACTAGAATTCGATGAAGTAGCGGACATCATGATGTCTATCTTCACGTTTAAAAACATTCAAATGACGGAGCGAGTAGAGGATACCCTTCTTGCGGTATATGACCACAACAAAAACTCTGCAAAGAGAGGGACCTATAATCCGAACAGCGGATACTTTTACGAAATGATGGAGCGGCTTGCTCCAAATTTCAAGCGACACGAAATGGACGAAGTACTTCACAAAATCGAACGTTCCATCTCAACAGTTGAACAAACAAAAGAGCGTCATTTGTTCGCTTTGAAAAATGGAATCTATAACCGACAAACAAGACAGTTAATGCCGTTTGATTCGAAGTATGTGTATCTCACAAAGATACCGGTGGACTATAAATTGAACCCAATGAATCCTGTGTTGACAGCTCCAGATGGCTACAAATGGGATGTAGAGTCTTGGATTCGAGACATCACAGACAACGACGCGGATACCACTACATTGATATGGCAAGTCATTGCGGACTGTCTGCAACCGAATTATTCACGTCACAAGAGTATATGGTTCTACTCTGAAAAAGGAAATAACGGGAAAGGGACTGTTGGTCAACTGATCAAGAACTTACTCGGTAAAGGAAACTACTCGTCTTTGTCTGTGACTGACTTCAACCATGAGTTCTTGAAAGAAACGTTGCTTGGTGTCGCAGCGAACATCGCGGATGAGAATGACGTTTCGGTATTCATCGACTCCGTCAAAGATTACAAGGCGTCTGTGACAGGTGATGACATCAACATCAACAGAAAATACCAAAAGCCATTACGTATCCAGTTTAACGGTACGAACATTCAGATGATGAACGGTCTACCGAAGACAAAAGATAAGACAGAGTCATTCTACCGACGCATTATTCTTGTTCCGTTTATGAAATCATTCACAAATAATGGTGAACGTGAATACATCAAGAGCGATTATATTAATAAAAAAGAAGTATTGGAATATGTGTTGCACAAAGCATTGGATATGGATTTTGACGAGTATATTGTTCCACAACGCTCTGCTGAGGTACTTGATAGTTACCGTGAGAAGAACAATCCAGTGCTTGAATTCTGGAATGAATACAAGGAGCAATTCGTTTGGGATTTGCTACCAACTCAGTTCTTGTATGATTTGTTTGTGAAATGGCATGAGAGAAACAACCCAAGTGGCAAAGTCATGTCGAAACGTACATTCATGGATGACTTACTTGCTGTTGTTCAAGCTCAGGGCGACCCGTGGGTTGATAAAACAGGGCAAAATAAAAAGATTCAATCAAAAGGAAAGATGGACGACGACGAGCCACTTATCACAGAGTTTGGACTAGATAGACATGATAGGAGTGGAAAGGCAACACCGTGGATGTGCCCAGACTACAATGGGGATAATAGATCGAAGAAACGTGAGTTCCCTAGAATGAAAGAATACAGAGGACTTCTTCGTGCATGAGTCACAGGTTAAAATTGACTCCTTTCTTGAAGGAGAAACTAGGAGTGTGACTCTTTTTTTTTAGGAGTGTGACTCCTTTTTTAGGAGTGAATCACAGAAACAAAGGAGTATGTAATACGAACAATAATCGTTCATTTCGAATCTCACTCCTTTTAAGGAGCGTCACTCCTTCGAAACTCCTTCTTTTTTGAGCAAAAAGGAGTGAATAAAATGAGGAGTATCAAGGCCTTGACGATCGTCACTCCTTCACTCCTTCTTTTTTAAAGAAAAAAATAAAAGTAAATAAACAAGGATTATAGTTAAATATATAAATAGTTCTTATTTCGAGAAGGAGTCAAGGAGTCAATCTCACCTTTTAGTGTGACTATGTACCTTTTGTAACAGCAACACCGCTTGGTTTCGTGTGACCAATCGCCATAACTAACACGTCGAACCAGTCAAGCGTGACTACAGGGAAAGATAATCTATATGATGAGAGATAACGATTATTATTCCGTTCCGTAGCAAGAGTATTACAAATCATCAAGGACTACCGAGTGAATAAGGGGGACCTGAAAGAGATGTCGCAGGAGATGAAATAATAGTTACTATTTACAGGGCTTCCCCTTTTGGTTATAGAATACATATTTTTTACAAATGGTGTAAAACATAAGGTTATATAAAAATTGATTTGTAAATAGGAGGTAAGTAGCTATGCAGCAGACTGCTAAGTGTAAAATTAAGGGGATTAGACCTTTGTTAATGCATTGCTTCTCCAACGACACACTTTCTTTAGAAAGGAAGGCAAGAACGGGAGTGGCAGGGAATGACCCGGAAGAATGGAAAAAAAGCTACACGGCAACCAAGGATGGACAACTATATGTGGATCCATCGTATATTTTCGGATGCCTGCGTGCTGCCTCCATTCACACCAAGAGCGGAAGGGGATCCATCCAGGCTAAGTTCTCTGCAACTTTACAAGTCTTGTCAGATAAAATTCTTTTTAACCGGTATATACCAGAAGAAAATGAATTTCTTGATTGTTCTCCTGATGATTCTGTCTACCTGGATGTTCGTTCGGTTAAAAACCCGGCCACAAAAGGGCGTAATGTCCGTTACAGAGTGGCGATGTCAGCAGGATGGGAAACGGAATTTGAAATTCAATGGGACAATACCATCGTTTCCAGCGGTCAAGTGGAACAGGTTCTTCTAGATGCAGGTTCTTTGGTAGGGTTAGCTGATGGAAGGTCCATTGGATTTGGACGTTTTGAAGTAGTTTCATTTGAAGTATTGGATATGAAAAATGCCAAGAAATCGTCCGCCTAAAGAAGTCTGGAACGAAAACATTCGTCCTATGGTCTTTTATCGTGATGGGCAGCGCTGTACTCGATGTGGTGAACCCGTCACATTAAAAACCTGTCACATTGATCATAAAATCAGTGGAAAGCTTGGTACAAACAAGATTAAAGATTTGCGTACTTTGTGTAGGCCATGCCATACGCTACGTGCTGATTTAAGGCACGGAGGGATGAAGGGGAATGCTTTGAAGCAAGGTATTATTGAACCTGGCTGGCGTGCTCAGGCCTGGGAGTAATTCAACATGGAGGTAGGGTGGGTAGTTGAATTACATGGAATGAGGTGGGGTGGGGCGTGGTTCGGCATGGAAAGGTATGGTTAGGATCGGTTAGGCTTGGCATGGTAAGGATACATAAACTAGGTGGAGGTAGGGCGGGTAGGTGAAAACATGGAAATTGGTGAGGAGAGGCATGGTAAGGTATTGGAAAGGCGTGGCATGCCCGGGTAAGGTGAGGTGTGGTCGGGTTAAAAGGCAACTGTTTTCAGGCAGTCGCCTTTTTATTTTTTCTTTGAACTGATTTACAACCTAAGAGAAATATCTAATTACGATCATTCTTAAATGGCTCAAGGGAAAGTTCCTTTATGTTTAGGGTATATTGCTACGTAATTAATTATTACCTTTTTGAGCTTGGCCTTCTCCTATTTCCCTTCGTAAAGAACACCAAGCAGGTAGGTATTAAAGTTATGTATTAAAGAAATAGTAAATCGTTGAGGGGAAGGTGTATAAAGCATGAATGCTGACAGACAGGATAAAAACCAACAGCTGCGAATGGTGCAAAGCTTATACAGAAGGAAGAAGCAAAAATTAAAAAGAAATAAAGTTAGCAAAATATGGACCTTGTTTATTGTCATTTTTTTCTTGGTTGCGCTGTTTATCCTCACTATAAATGAGTTGATCGTCGCTGATCCTGCTACACCAGTACCCGAATTTCTTTCAAAATTTCTTTCAAAGCTATCCGCAACGTTTCATCTCGTTTTTTGATAAGTACCCCTACATTCAGAAGCAATTTTCACCATTAAAAAGAACGGTCAGTGGTATTAGCACTAGACCGTTCTTTTTGTGCCACATTGAATATATATCAATCATAAGATTTAACGAATACGCTATGGTTCTTCATAAGGCTTTTAGGGATGTGAAATAAGAAGAATTAGAACGTTATAGAGGAAGAAGTCTCGCGGAATTCAGGTATTCCAGACCTGCTGTGACCGCTGGATAGGACGAAACATAAAATGACACACAGATTTTCCAGTTGGAACGGTCCCTTCGGATAGTGGATAAGGTGGAAGTGTTCAGTGGAGAGATGATGTCAGTTTAAAATGTATATGCTTCTATTTTAATGCGTATCCGAGGTGAAGCTATTATTCAACAAACGGGCCATTTAACGGAAGATAACAAAGGATATAATGCTTTTTCGCTTAGCAATTCTTTTGCATAGAAAAAACAAATAATTTTCTTTATTTAAGCATCTGTTAATTTATAGCTTTGTTCAACAGCATAAAAAAGTTTAATGCTGGTAAAACCAACAATTAAATAAATCAATCCCATTCCGAGATTACCGACAACCTCACCTAACAGTAGGCTTGCGCCAGCTAAACTTCTGGAAACCTGAAAACTTAAGTTATAAATTGCAAAATAAGAACCTCTTTGTTGAGAGGGAATAATTTGTGCGAGTGATTCTTGTCTGTTTGGTATAAATAGGACCTCTGCTGTTGTCTGTATGAATTTTATAATGACTAGAATGTAAAAAAGAGGTGGTAAAATGACCATAAAACAATAGGATAACACAAAAATTATTCCTGAAGCATACCTTGTTTTATTTTTTATATGATCTTTAAAAAGAAGTGTAACAAGAATAATTAAAATGGTTTCTTCCAGTTTTAGGTATCCTATTAGCTCTATCGGATTAATAGAGTGTTGTAAAGTGAATATATTTATAACTTTTTCTTGAAAATTCACGGATAAATACCAGGCAATATAGTTGGTATTTTGGTATTCAAGAAACATCAAAAGTACGTTTGCTAAAAAAAACAAATAAAACATTTTATTATTTATAGTTTTTTTATAGTTTTGCAAAAGCCCCTTAAAAGGGTTACCTACATTGCTCTCATGCTTGATTTCATTTGAAGTATCACCTAAATAACGAAAGAGAATTAATGTTAAAATAGCTCCCCCAGCTTGAACTAAGAACAATTGAAATAGATATTCCTCAAACAAAAACCCGCCTATAACTGCTCCAAGAGCAATTGCTATATTTATAGACCAGTAGTTAATCTTATATAAAAAGGCTCTTTCTTTTTCAGTACTGTGATCTAATACCATCGCTGCCATTCCTGGGGAAATAAAGCCGGAGAAAAAACTGACCATATTATATGCAAGTAAGGTTATTAACGGAGACTGGAAAATACTGGAGTTACTAAAAGCCATTATTAGAAAAAATCCAGTTTGAAAAATAAGTCCTTTTTCCATTATAACTAATCTTCCAAACTTATCACTGAGATACCCACCAATCATGTTCCCGGCTATTACGAAAAAGATAGTAACTGCGAGAAAAACTCCTGCTAATACAGGAGAAAACTCTCTTGAGAAATAAATAGCAATAAATGGGTAGATTGCCGAACTAATCAATCTTGAAGTAAAGGTTGTTATTAACCTAATTTGGACATTTTGATGAAGGTTTCTAAAACTCATTGAGTTGAACTCCTTTCATTATTGAAGTTTCTAGGGTGCTAGGCAATTGGAAAAGTTGCCTTGATTTTAAGTTTTAATGAATTGAAATAATATCTTTTTTAATCAGGCAGAAACAAAGAATTTTGAGTAACAAAAACTGTATGTAAGCAAGAGTAAGTATCTCAATCAATATTCGAAAAAAAAATATTAAAGAGAATAGCAAATATTCTTAGAGTTCAGTACTATTATTACCATAAATATAAAATAAAGGAAACAAAATTAGAATCCTGTTTCTTTAACTTCTCTGAGAGCAGCTTCTCTCTCAAACTGGATTGTTGAAAATCGCTTGGTAACAAGATATTAGTTTAGTGTAAAGATTGTACATAATTCACTTACACTAAATCTACTTCATTGTGAACAATCTTGAGGATAAATGACGCCTGAATATTATAAGGGATAGATTAGAAGGAGTATCGACTACAGTACCCAATAATTAGGGGGGAAGAAAAAAGGACCGGGCGTACTTTGTTCGGTTTTATTTTAAATTTATTTTTGTAAGAAATTAAAGTTTATCGCGTCTTATATGTAAGGAGGTGAAATGGTGACACAGCTTGAGGATATTTATAATACATACTTTAAAGATGTATTTTTATATGTGTATAGTTTATCTGGCGATAAGCATATCGCTGAAGATATCACTTCTGAAACTTTTATGAAGGCATTAACATCGCTGGACAGTTTCAAAGGGAATAGTGATATCCGTGTGTGGTTATGCCAAATTGCCAAAAACAGTTATTATTCTTATCTGCGTAAGAAAAAAAGCTTGGTAGATCTTGAGTCGGTTCCAGAGCCAGCTAGTGGAGACAATGTAGAACAAGAAATAGTCACTTCAGAAGCGTCTATAAAGGTACATGAAATGATCCAGTATTTGAAAGAACCATACAAAAAGGTCTTTACGCTCCGTATATTTGGAGAACTGTCATATAAGCAAATTGGCAAATTGTTTGGAAAGAGTGATAACTGGGCTTGTGTTACTTATCACCGCGCTAGAGAAAAGGTTAAAGCTCGATTGGGGGATTATCGATGAAAATCAGCTGTAATGTGATTAGGGATATACTGCCGTTATATGTCGAGAATATGGCAAGCCAAGATACTAGAGATATAGTTGAAGAACATATAGCTTCTTGTGAAAACTGTAAAAAAAGAATTGAAGAAATGCGGACTTTTGAAGAAATGCCGATAGATACCGACATAGCTCCCTTAAGAAGCATACAAAATACATTGCGAAGGAACAAGCTGCAAACGATTATTTTTTCAGTCATGGTAACATTGGTATTTGCAGTGGCTACAATAGCTTATCTGACAACGCCAGCATACTTCTCTGGTAATGAAGATGCGGTTTCAATTATTGAAAAGGATGACGGAACAGTACTTTTGAATTTTAGTGAAGAAGTCTCTGGATTCAATGTAACTGAATATCCAGCAGCAGACAATTCAGGATATGTATATGGTATAACTACATGGGAAACGATATGGCACCAGAAAATAAGCAAAAACAACCTGAAAAATACGGTCTTAAACCCGAATGGGGAAACGGTCGCTTCAATTTATTATTACAATACCGATAGAAGTGAAGATGTTTTAATTTATGGAGATCCAATAATGGATGGTTCTGTCATGACGTTACCTCGGCTCGTTTTAAGCTATTATGTGTTTTTTGCTATAGGGTTTTCAATTATTTGTGGAATTGGATTAGTACTATTCCGTAAGAATGAAAAAATAAGAAATGGACTAGAAAAAATCATTCTATTGCCTATCTCCTACGTGTTTGCTCACTTACTCATAAAAGGTATTCACTCTGCAACTTACCTTTCTGAACGGGACTTCTATGCGATATTACTAGTCGCCATTTCTTTATATTTTGCGTTGTTAGCTGGAAGGAAGATATTAAAAAAATTGTCAATTAAGAAGCCTAAAAGCACTTTATAATTACATTCAGCCGTTAATTGTGTATTTTCAATTAACGGGGGCGCTTGCTGAATAAGCAGCCGCCCTTTGCTCATGTATAGGGCAGTAGAATTGAAGAGTATTTTTAGTTTGAATCCACTTTTCTGCTAAACTCGTATAGCAATCAGTTATTTAAAAGGGAGAGAGAAAAATGTCTCAGTCACTAATTTTTGATATGGATGGTACACTATTTCAAACAGATAAAATTTTAGAATTATCACTTGAGGATACTTTTAACCACTTACGTTCGTTAGATAAGTGGGAAGCAGTTACACCCATTGATAAATACCGTGAAATTATGGGCGTGCCTTTACCAACGGTATGGGAGACTTTGTTACCTAACCACTCAGTTGAGGAAAGAGAACAAACGGATGCTTACTTTCTAGAAAAACTAATTGGAAATATAAAAAGTGGTAAAGGTGCTTTATACCCTAACGTAAAGGAAGTCTTTAGTTACTTAAAAGAGGAGGATTGTTCAATATACATAGCAAGTAATGGTTTATCGGAATATTTAAAAGCCGTTGTTAGTTACTATGGTTTGGATAAATGGGTTACTGAAACGTTTAGTATCCAACAAATTAAAACGTTGAATAAATCGGATTTGGTCCAGAGTATTATAAAAAAATACTGCATCACTAATGGTGCCGTAGTTGGAGACCGACTATCAGATATAAACGCAGCAAAAGATAATGGTTTAGTTTCAATTGGATGTAACTTTGACTTTGCACGAGAAGATGAACTTTCTCAAGCTGATATGGTAATTGACAATTTGAAAGAGCTTAAAACAATATTAACTAATTTACACAAATAGCTTGTTCAACAAACGGGGGCGGTTGTTGAACAACATAGGTAGAATTGATTAACCTTTTTTTATAAAAACCAAACTAAAATTTAATAGAAGAAGCCCTTTGGATTAGTCTTTTTTCAAAATGGCTTCTTTTTATTAATCGTAATATAAGGGTTTATTTCAAAGCTACAAATAGATCACTCATTTACCGGATTTGTTAAAAGGACAGTAGATAAAGCAGAAAGTGCTCTAATATCGGGAGGTAAAGTGGAGGAACATATAGAAGCCTTAAAAAGGTTTTACCAACTATAAAGGGTAGTTAGCCATTACTAACAGAGAAAATAGAGAAATTAATTTCAACTTGATATTTCTTTGAAATCCCCCCTTATATTAAGCGGAGGATTTTTTAGTTTTCGTTCCTTTTTTTGGTATAATTAGAAAGGATCATTCAATAGAGGGGAATGTTAAGATGGATTACTTTATAGACCGGCTTGAAAAGCTAGATATTCAAACTAGGATTAATAACTGTGTAGAAGCCGTTGAGAAATTAGAAAACAAAGAAGGAATTGAAACAGATACAGAAGCACTTAATTATATCGAACGGATAAAGTTGCTGGTCAAGCATGTAGAAAATTTAATGGCTTCCTCTGATGTATACCTAACCCCTTTCAATGCGTATAAATCTGTAAGCGATAACCTAAATCAAATTCACTCAAATATCAATGCCTATATTTCAAATAATAATAGAGGACATCTAACAAACGTTGTTAATCAAAGTGATGCATTACTTGCAGCACTTAGCCAGTTTGCCGTTCCTCACTCAACAGAGGAACTAGAAAGTCTCATGGAGAGTATAGTCTCTGTGAAGCGCTCCCTTGGCCAGCATCGATCTAATATTAGGGAAGATGGGGAAAAGATACAACAATATAAAGATGAATCTCAAAGCTTAATAACTCTAATTCAAAAATACGAGACTGATATAAAGGAAACAAAAGAGGGTCTTGAGAAAGACATTGAAGAGTATCTTGATGCACAACAAAAGGAATTTGAAAGTAGCAAAGAATCCATTTTGGAAGAGGAAAAGAACAATTATACTTCTGAATTTGATGAACTGGCTAAAGGTTTTGAGGATTATTTAACTAACCACAAGGAAGACCTGACACAAAAGCAAGACGAATTTATTAAACTTTTTAACCTTGTTACGGACCAGGGAATATCCGGAGAGTTTCATAAGACAGCAAATGAAGAAGAAAAATTAAGGAAGGGATGGACTGTAACAACCTTAATAGGGTTTGGTGTTTTAATAGTTTATTCTGTCTACGCATTCTTTTTTCATGACTTAGTATTAGCGAAGGTTTTTGAGGTTGAAGTAGCAATAAGTTGGGCGGATATTTTAAAAAGACTTGCCCTTAGTTTAGCTCTTGGTGGATTTGTTACTTATGCAGCCAAACAAGCTGCGGATCATAAAAAAGAAGCTCGATATAATCGGGGAGTACAAATGAAAATCCAGTCAATTAACCCTTATCTATCTAATTACCAAGAAGAGCCTGAAGCTATCCAGGAAATAAAGCGAGAGTTGGCCAATACTATTTTCACAAAAGAGCCTACCTTAAATCAAAATCCTACTCATATCCAAAATTCCCAAATAGGACCGAACACAGCAGTTCCACTTGACTCGGTTATTACATTGATCAGAGAAATTGCAGCCGGTGGAGGGAATAAACAGTGATTTTCCACAATTCCAATATAGCAATGAAATAAAGTCGCGATTCTTATAAAAAGATGCTATTTACTATCCAAATGGTTCTTGTACCTCAAAAAGCAAAACTATCAAAATCCCTAAAGGGGGAGGAAAGCTTCTTAGTTCAGAGGATGTTTTTAAGCCTTTGCAGATGAGATTTTTGAGGAGTTAATTCCTTTAAATTAACCCTATTTAAAGCATCTACTACCTTCAATTAACGGGGGCGATTGCTGAATAAGCAGCCGCCCTGTTGTGTGAGTATCGCGTAGCATTGATTAACATTTAAAGAAGGGAAGGGTGTTTAACGTGATTACTTTTGAATCTAATGAAATAAATAAATGGAAAATTGAGTTAGAAATAATGAATTCAAATCCTTCCTATAATCAGATGTCTAAAAATAAAAGCACTATTAACTACGATGATATCCTTTCCGAATATGAAGAAGCCAAGAAGTTAAATACTACTCGCCTGCTAATCAACCGGGGGAATAATTACATAGGATTAGTGGATTATTGTATAAATAACACCTCAGATAATACTCCTTGGATTAGTTTATTTGTAATTAATAAGCAATTTCAAGGGGGAGGAAATTCACTTGAAGTATTTCAACAATTAGAAGACCTTATTAGAAAAGAAGGAAAGAAAAAATTACGATTGGCAGTCCATAAGGAGAATGAGAAAGGAATTTTGTTTTGGAGCAGGCTAGGTTTTAATAGGTTCAAAGAAGTAATTTACGAAGGAAAACCACACTATTGTTTAGAAAAGAATTTATAAAGTCTTGTTTAACAATCGGGGGCTTTGATTTAAGAAGGATTAACGCTTCTTTTGTTAAAGTTATTGGATTAACGGGCAGGTTAGTGGAAGAAGTATACACTCACTTAATACAAAATGTTACAATTTGGTAGAGGTGAAATGAGTGAATATTTTTCTTTTTGTTATTGTTCACATATTGGTAGGATTAGCAATAATTTATTTTTATGGAAAATCACCTAAAGTACTTACTGTTTTGACATCTGTGTTTTTAACTATGAGTTTTCTTTATTGGGGAACTGAAATTATAAATTCATTGTTAAAGTAAAGGGGGCAATAACTGAAGATCAGTAAATTGATCAGGCTATTGCCCCTCTTCAATTATCGGGCAGTTTAAGTGAATAATTGAACATTTAATAATGTAGTTCAAATCTATAAAGGCATTGTGTTTTAAGCAACGAGTCGCTTAGTTAATAAAGAATTACATTGAAAGGGGAGAAAAGGTTTGAAGAAAATAGTATTATCTTTTTTATTTATTGTTTGTAGTTTTGCTTTAATTGCTTGTCAAAACCGAGTTGACGAAATGAAGTTAGCAGATAATGTAACTGATATATCTATTTCAAAATCCAATGGTTATGGTAGTTTAAATGAAAATTATATTCTTTCAATAAACCAAGAGGAATCCATTACAGTATTTGAAAGTGTTCTGCAAAAGGCAAAAAAAATATCTCAAGATATGGATTTGACTAATGAAGCACCTGACTACGATTTGTTAATAAGTTATGAAAACGGGGGGACAAGAGGACTACATCTCCTGCTTGGAAATCCAGGGAAAGAAAGCTTAATTATGTATATCGGTCACGAAAAAAAAGGTTATATAGTTTCTCCTGATGAGACAAAAAAATTAAGAACATTATTATTAGATGTTTAATGCTCAAGTTGAAAATATCAAAACCTAGAGGTCAGCTAATTGATCAGGGGCTATTGACCTTAATTAATTAAAGGGCAAGTTAATTGAATAAGAATTTTACCATCTAATCAAATTGAGAGGAGGGTAATATGAAAAAAATTTATATCGTATTATTTGTTTTAATAACTGTGGCTTGTTCCAATCAAAGTGCATATGACTTACCAATAAAAGAATATCCTCAATCATTCCACCAAGAAATCAGCAAGTTGCCAAAAGATATTCAAGTTAAGATAAAAGTACCAACGGAGTTTCCTTTTGATGTCGAGTTTTTTAGATTTTCGACTACGCCTGAAGAAAAGAATATTGTTTATACCTCAGTAATATATGAACCTGTTGATCATGAACTAAGTAATAAGGTTAATCTTAGTTTTACCACATATTATAGTGACAAAGTTGATTCATCAAAGAGTTATGAATCCATCAAGTTAAATAATGGGGAAGTAGCAATTCTGAAAAAAAATGAAGAGGAATTAAAAGTCTTAGAATGGGCAGACAATGATGGAGATGTCCAAGAATTGGCAGTAATGTTCAAGGATACCGAAATTACTAATGCAGACCTTAAAATGATGGCTGATTCATTGACTTCAGTAAAATAAATGTTATTCCTTTAAAGGTGGCGATAGCTGAAGATCCGGCAGCTGATCTTCAGCTATTTTTTAATTTTTTTCTTCCTCCAGTAAAGGGCAGTTTAGTTCAAGAAGGACAACCGAATAAGAAATGAAATAAATTTAAAAAATTTGGGAAAATGGGAGATTTTTAATGAATGAAGAGTTTGTAAAATCTTTATACAAAACCGTAATTGATGAAAATATTGAACTATACAAAGGATTATTTGAAACAACCAATCCTACTGGCTTAACTGATGAATACTTTGAAGAAGCTTTAGGGTTATATCAATCCCTTAATAAAGAGCACAAAGAGGTTTTCTTTAAAGTCATCGAACAAACAATCATTGATACAGTTTCAAATATACTTGGAGTAATTGACGGAAGTTCTACACTTTTAGGCAGTGCATTAGAGCCGAGATTACTTCTCGATTCAAAGGATACTGAAGGAAAACTTCAAGACTGTTTTCTTGAGTTCATTGAAGAGAATGAATTAAATAAATAGTATTTTTCACTAGTAAGCTTATTCAGTTAAAGGGCAGTTAAATTGAACAAAGAGAGCAAATTATTGGATATGATAATTTATAAAAATAGTGGGAAGGGTAGCTTTCTTATTTAGACTGGAGTGATATTTAATGGAGGATAATTGGACGAGCAAGGCGATCATAACTCCAATAGTCGAGTATGATTATGTTAGGATTGATATCAATAACAAGATTGCTGAAGTAAATATTATTGATTATAAGCAGCAAAACATTGTAATGAAATTATTTATTGATATTTGTAAGAACGAAATAAAGAAAACAGGTACTTTAGAGAATTACAACTTAGATGAAGACGAAACCATAGATTCAATATTAGATAATATAAGGTATTTCATTAAGGAAGGAATATCAAACCCTTAACCATCATTCTTCTTACTCCTCAATCGGGGGCTTATCCAGAACAGGATGAGCTTCTTTTTTATCTAAAGTTTTTCTTGAGTAAATTGCTTGATTTTGAAATAATTGGTATTGAATTAAAGGGCAGAACACTTCAAGAGCTAGAGGGGGAAAGCGATGATTTTTATCCAAATCGTTACAACTCTAATTTTCCTAATATTCATTACATTGATTGTTTGGAGAGCATATAAGAAGCTAGATGCAAAGGATAAAGAAACTTTTAAAAGAGAGCTACTATTTGATGGAACTGGGATGTTATTTGTTGGTCTTTCATTATTAGTTATATCACTTATTTTTCAGTATCGATTTCTTATGAGTTTAAGTATAGTTCTGATACTTATAGGCTGGTTTTACCAAGGTCTTTTAAAATGGAAAGAAAACAGAACCAGAAGTATTCTTTTATTTATTTTAGTCCTAATTGCTGCTTATATATCTTTTACTTTATTGAACTAAAAGAACATTGGGTGAGCAGTCAGCCGCCTCTCTTCACTTATGCCAGCAAGCGTTAGCATATTCCGCTAACGGGCAGAATAATGGAAAAGGCAGCCAATAAACTTCGGCTGCCTTTTCTTTATCTTCTACTTGACGGTCACACCTGCGTACGTACACATATTCCCTTGGTATGTGTACCGAACAAAGCGGAAGCTTCAAGGGGCATGTGGCTAATGAAATAGATTTTTACCGGAACGGACCCGGGGATCACGATTGATCGCCGGGGGAGAGAAGGAGAGGTCTTGGGCTTTTCATTAAATAGAAAGTGACGAACAGGAGCTTTCGAATGAGCAGTCCGAAGGACCAAGAACAGGGACGCGTAAGCGTTCATGTTCGCAGTAAGGGGGACGGTCAGCTATGCTGACTGACAAAGGAGCGAAGCGAAGTTTGTCATACGTCCCCCTTATGCTCTTTCCCCGATCCGTACCGGGAGACCGTCGCTTATTCAGTAGAGCACTCAATCCATTGCGGCGACTGGCGTTGCGACACTCCGAGGTGACATTCTATCGAAATACGTCGCGTATTCGGCCCCCGATAAACCGTGCTGCTAAGCGATTCGCCGATGTCCATCGGTCAACCAATTGGAGAAATGGCGTATGACGAGTTCCTCGGCGGTCTCTGATCTGGAATCCACCCCGACAGCGAGAGCCGAGAGGCGGAATTTCGGGGAGAGTTGCGGCGCGGGATTTGCATCACGGAATCCAAGCCGAGCGGTCCGGAAATCGGTCGGGGAGGTTGTCAAAAAAGAAGATAGATCAGCGGACCGAACGGGGAGCGGATCGTCAGGAAAAGCATCTCGGGAAATGGATCTGGAGTCCGACAGCGTGGACGACGCGAGGCGGTTGTATGTCAAAAAATCATCTTTTGTACGCACAAAGTGCGAGCTGAAAAAGGCAGGAAAAACCACCGAGCGGAGGAAGGCTCCGCGCTCGTTGGACGGATGATCTATCAGGGATTTCGAGGGGGAAGGAGGGAGCGGTTATACGAGCGAAAGCGAGCGAATCAAGAAGAACCACCGACCGACGCGGGACCCGCTCGGAAAGCTCTGGCTGCCCTTGATTAGACGTGATTTTGACGTGAATGCTGGGCGGGAAGCCCGGAGCGGTTATACGAGCGACAGCGAGCGAATCAGGAAGAACCACCGACGGGCGCGGGACCCGCCCAGCATTCACGGGATGTCCTTCCAAGGCTGTCAGGACAAGGGCTTGACGCTCTGGTTATTCATACAGGTTAAGGTCTGCTGACCGAAAAAGACCGTTATCCCTTTATGGGGTAGCAGGTCCGGGGTTCCCGATGCGTCAGACGATAGTTGTCTGGTACTTAAAGGATTCAAGAAAAGAAAGGTTTTCATGCCGTGTGATATGTTGTTTGATTCTTTATGCGTATGGCGTAACGCATGAAATGCACATACGATGCGACGCTTTCGTTTGCGCATACCCCGTGACGTCATTCATGCACATGCCATACGCACGTCATACCGCACCGCGTGCGTATAGCGTATATGTTTATAACATGTCACATGATATACGCACATCATGGGCATTATCGTATGTCACACCCACAAGCAACGAACATAATCATGCCGTTTCACATCGCATACGCATGTCATGCGACATATCATAAACAGCTTTACACGGTGTGACATCCCGTGCTTATTTCCTGTGCAGGGGTTTCGTCGCGGGGTGTCGCATGGTGTGTGGCACGCCATGCGCACTCGTTTTAAGTGTATCGAATCACCCACCAGATGACGATGCCGTGTGACATGCGGTGATATTTTCGATGAAAGGGAAGACCAGAGGTGCGACCGAGCAGACTCAATTAAGAGTCGACCTTTTGTGTTTCATAAATATCCAAAGAATGAGATACGGAATTTTGGTAAGGTTCATCTGCATACTTTTCTTTCAGCTCATCCACGTTTAACCTTAGATTCAATCTCTCACCGATAATGAGTAGGTCTTTCCACAATCCTTCTTTATGGTCCGGCCACCCCTGCATGTAATCTCCAAGAGTGGAAGCAGCCAGTTGGTTGTAAATACGGTCAGACCGATTTGTCTCTACTCCATACTGGACGGTAGTGGGTTCATTCGTCTCCAAATTAATACCGTGAAAGATTGGAGGCGAGGCTTCTCCCGCTTGTGACTCCCCTGTGCGGTTTGGTCGGTAAATACCTATATCATAGGGTTTTCCATTGGTTTCAACCCAAGAGTGGCAAAAGGCGAAAGGGATTGTTTCTGCTTCGGCGAACCCGAGCTTGAGTTGGGATTCAATTCCTTGCTCCCTTAGCAGGATGTGCAGAAGGCTTGAAGTTGCGTGACAAGCGCCACGCCATCCCTGTCTGGTTGAGTGGTTATGGATGGAGAAAAAGGTGTCAGATAGGGTTTCGTTTGAACCTATCACAGCCGCTCTTTCTTTCCACCATCCGTTTTTGTCCAACGTTTTATTCAAACAGCATTTTTTATATTTTTTTCCGCTACCGCAAGGGCAAGGGTCGTTTCGTCCACTCATTGTTGGTCCATCCTTCCTTTTTCATGTGATCGTTGTCTTTTAAAGATAACATAGAAATTTACCCAAAATGTGGTAGTGATGCAAAAAAGACTGGCTCAGTTAAGGTTAAAGAGTCGGTCTTTTGTGTTATAGTTTCGCATACCTATCGCTCATTTAGCTTTTTGAGATCTGCAGGCATGGAACGATAACCGATACAGCCCCTTGATATATTCTTTTGCTTTTCAACTTGTTCAGTCACATATCGACGAGCTATCGATCGAGTGACTTTTCTCGGATCGTTGTCATTTTGCGAAGTATTATCACATTGTAGGCTTTATAAGGTATCCACTTTTTCCTCTTGAAAAAGAGGAATTATGCTTCCTGCTTTATTCCTTTTTAAGTCCTAAAGGTTCCTATTTACTCTGTAAATGTACCTTGTTTGGATCGTTATTGCATGTATGCAAGTATTTGTTGATGAAGAAAGTGATATTCTGTTCTTTTGGAAAGAGAGTGGTTATTGCATCTATGCAAGTAATTTTCGCTCCATTGTTCCTGCTTTCTTCGAAAAGTCCCTGCAATGTCCCTGGATTTCCGAGGCGAAAAGGATCACCTAAATCGTTTTATCCCAGGGGCTCACAGAGTCATGTTCCTTAGTTCCTCTTTTTTATAATGAAAGACTTATAAAGAAAACATATAGATAGACATATTACACATATAAAAGATTCCTCAGAAAAACCAGGAACTAAGGATCATATCTCGAATTCAAGGTTTTTTTGAAAAAGGAATTGCCTTTTCTGTGACTTAGGTGTTGCCTCTAATTTGGATTTCATACTATATATAGATCGTAAATCACACGCAAAAACAATATATTGATTTATTTGGGTTTTTATGGTATATTATTGATAAATGGAAGATTATCCTGAACTTTTGATTATCGATAAAATTAATGCTGGGGGTTATCACTCATGAAAGATATGGATAGGAATATTGAAATGAAATGTAATATTTGCGGCAACGATCAGTTTTCAAGCGTCGATGAGAATGTTGAGGATCTGATGAGTGCTCCAGATGTAACGGAAATAAAATGTTCGGATTGCGGTCGAGTGGTAACTAAAGAACAATTAATTGAAGAAAACAGTGAGATAATCAACGCTAACATTGAAGATTTTAAAGATGACATTATGAAACAAGTACACAAAGAATTTAAGAAGATTTTTAAGTAGGTCAATTTATGGTTTTTACTGAGCTGTGGATTCTAATAAAAGATGTGTTTATATATATCGTTAAATATGCACTTCCTATAGCAGCCCTTGTGATATCTTGCCTCTCATATAGAGATTCTAGAAAAGCTAATAAGATTAGGGGAAGACTTAACGAAGTTGAAGAAAAATTGAAAAATTTTGAACTAGAAGAAAAAGAAAGGGAACGAGAAGAGGCAACTAAAGCATGTGTAGAAGCTCGTGTTGTAAAAATTTCAAAAGGAAAATATAAGATGAAAGTGTGGAATTCAGGTAAGGCAACGGCCTATAACGTAGATTTCGAAACTCAACCAGAGTATGAGAACATGGTATTTAAAGAAAAAGTGCCGTTTGAGTTTCTCGAGCCAGGAAAGAATTTTGAGGAGCATGTTTTAGTGTACATGGGGACACCCAGAAAATTCAACCTTACTACCCACTGGGTAGATAGCCAAGGCAAACCACACTCCAAAGATCAAATTTTATCAGTTTAAATTATAAAGGTGAATGGTGAAAGTGTTACATCAACACTTATTACCAATATTATTTCCGTTGAGATAGATAAGGATAGAACGTACCTCTTCCCATCCCAACAGCTCCCATATATACTAACTATAATATTCTTTATAATCTTACATTCTCAAGGCCATATCTAACTTGGATTGGTCTTTTTTTCTGTCTCTTTTATACCTGCGAGCTCCTGAGGAAAATGCCATTGCTAACGATACCAATTGATTAAGTGAATTATCTAACGTTTGCGACAGTGAAGACAAATGTTGTGAATAACACGTGAAGAGGGTTTAATGTTATTTCATGTTTTAAACTAGCCTGTTGTATTACGTCTCATTACTTTAATGATTCTCTGTAATTATATGTTAAAATAGTGGTGTAATAAAACGAATTCACTGGAATTGACGGAGGTCTACAATGGTAGCAAAAGCTGATATAAATTTTCAAAAAGACTTATTCGAGGCAGCCACAAACATGCGTGGAAGTGTGGCTCCTGCTGACTATAAACATTACGTATTACCACTAATCTTTCTAAGGTATTTATCTAATCGTTATGAAATGCGTAAAGAAGAGATAGACAGTTTAGTTAAAGATCCTAAAAGTGATTGGTACGCTTCTGATGAAGAAACGCAACAGGTAATCAAAGAAGATCCAGACATGTATATGTCTGAAAACGTATATGTTGTACCTGAAGAGTCTCGTTGGAATTACATATTAAGAAATGCCAAACAACCCAATATTAAAGAGATCCTTGATAGTGCGATGAAAAGGCTTGAGGAAGAGAACCCTGACTTAGAAGGAATGATGCCTCGAATTTTCCAAGGTAGTAATTTGCCCACAGAAAATGTTTCAGGATTAATAGAAATCTTTTCACGAGATATTTTTAGTACTCGTGACGAGCGAAGTGTCGATGTATTGGGACGGGTATATGAATACTTTATCTCAGAATTCGCATCCACCGAAGGCCAACGCGGTGGAGAGTTCTATACGCCTTACTCAGTAGTAAGTCTACTTGTTAGAATGCTAGAACCTATTAAAGGAACTGTGTTTGATCCAGCTTGTGGTTCAGGCGGTATGTTCATTCAATCAGAGGAGTACTCTCCTCGTCGCCATGAACTTTCTTTTTATGGACAGGAGAATGTAACAACGACAGCTCGATTAGGAAAGATGAACGTATTACTCCACGGCCTAAATGCAGACATGCGTCTAGGAAACTCATTATTAGATGATAAGTTCCCAGATTTAAAGGCTGATTATGTGATTGCCAATCCTCCATTTAACCAAGATGGGTGGGGAGCAGATCGAATCTCTAGTGAAGACCCACGCTTAGTTGGACCAATAACCGATTCAAATGCCAACTATATGTGGATGCAACATTTCTTTCACCATTTGAATGACACAGGCTCCGCAGGATATGTTATGGCCAACGGAGCAATGACAACAAATCAAAGAGGAGAAAAACCTGTTCGTGAGTGGTTTGTTAATAATGGTTATATTGATTGTATTGTTGCATTACCTGAAAAATTATTTTTGTCTACAGGAATCCCTTGTTGTCTTTTCTTCTTGAGTAAAAATCGTGATGGGAAGGGTAACTATCGTGAACGTCAAAAAGAAATTTTGTTCATAGATGCTCGCCATAAAGGATCACTAGTAAGTAGAAAGCAAAGAGCACTGGCCGAAGAAGAAATTGAAGAAATTTCAAAAATATATCATGACTTTAAGTTCGAGGAAGTTAAGGTTGAAGACATCCCCGGATTTTGCAAGGTTGTAACGCAGGATGAAGTTAAGAATAATGATTATAAGTTATCCCCAGGTATTTATGTTGGTGCTGAAGAATTAGAGGACGATGGTGAGCCTTTTGAAGAGAAAATGGAAAAATTAAGAACAAAATTGATCGATCAATTTTCAGAGTCAAATCGCCTTCAGGAGAAAATTAAGAAGAATTTGGAGGAATTGACTTGAGTATAGAATTTTCAAATTATCGCTTAGGTGATATTGCTGATGTACAAACGGGACCATTCGGTAGCCAACTGCATCAAAAAGATTATGTTGACATTGGAACCCCCATAATTACTGTGGAACATTTATTGGATAATAGAATTAGTCACGTGAACACACCATACGTATCAGATGAGGATAAGGAACGCCTTTCTAAATATAAGTTATTTAAGGGTGATATTGTATTTAGTCGGGTAGGCTCTGTTGATAGAAGAGCATATGTTAGAGAAGAAGAGAACGGATGGTTATTTTCTGGTCGTTGTTTAAGAGTAAGGGTTAAAACTCAAGAGGTTTCTTCTCTTTACCTTTCTTATTATTTTGGGCTCGAATCTTTTAAAGCATATATTAGGAGAATTGCTGTTGGGGCAACTATGCCATCAATCAACACGCAAATTTTGAGTGATATAGAAGTAAAGGTCCCACCAATTAATGTTCAACATAAGCTAGAAGATATACTAGACTCCATTGATGAGAAGATAGAACTTAACAAAAAAATGAACCATACTCTTGAAGAAACGGCGATGACCCTTTACAAACATTGGTTTGTGGATTTTGGTCCTTTTCAAGATGGTGAGTTTGTAGAATCAGATCTGGGAATGATTCCAATAGGATGGGAAGTTGTTGGTGTTTCCAAGTTCTCAAATATCATAGGTGGGGGAACACCTAAGACTTCGATTGAGGAATACTGGGGAGGAGAGTTTCCGTGGATATCAGTGAAGGATTTAAATTCTCAAGTAATAATGCAAACTGAAAAAACGGTTACAAAAAAAGGTATAAAGAATAGTTCAACTAAACTTCTCCCTACTTTTTCTACGGTTATTTCTGCCCGTGGCACAATAGGTAATATAAGTATTACAGGGGTAGAAATGACAATGAACCAGTCGTGTTATGCATTTAGTAGTCCATATGATTTAGATGTGTTTACTTATTTATCCATAAAGAAGTCAATAAATAATCTGATAAAACAGTCTCATGGTTCTGTCTTTAATACGATAACAAAATCTACTTTAAATTCATTGAAATTTTCTTATGAACATGATCATGTAAAAGAATTTGAAGAGAAGGTTAAACCTTACTACATGCAAATTAGAAGTAATATAATAGAAAATAATAATTTAGAGGATTTGAGAAATTACTTGCTTCCAAAACTATTATCGGGTGAAGTCAATATACCTGAAGTAGAAGAAGCGGTAGGGAACGTGATGCAATAAAAAGAGGAGGGATGAGAAATCATGGGACGCCTAATGGAATCGGATTTTGAAGAAACGACGATAGAACGGCTGAAGGGTCTTGACTATACGTATTTACATGGTCAAGAACTTTTTCAGAAGGGGGAGCGTGAGCGAGTTCAGGAGGTTGTTCTTAAGGGAAGGCTCAAATCTTTCCTTCGGAAAACCTACTCAATGATTCCTGATAACGAAATCAGTCGTTTGGCAAACTTATTTATCTTAAATGAAGGGGTAGGCTGGGAAGAACGTAATTTCGTTTTTCATCAAAAGTGCGTAAAGGGAATTGAGTTTGTTTACGAGGATAAAGATGAAGAAAAAGTTCAACATGTCTACCCGATCGATTGGACTGAGGCTGAGAATAATGACTTTTTAGTTGTAAACCAGGTATCAATAGAAGGTCGGATGTCTCGTCGCCCAGACATCATTGTTTACGTAAACGGATTGCCGCTAATTTTGTTTGAACTTAAAAATCCAAATAAAGAAAATGCAGCAGTCCATGATGCATATACTCAAATCCGCAACTACACCCATGACATCTCCCAACTTTTTGAATACAATGCATTTACAATTATATCAGATGGCATCGAAACAAAACATGGGATGCCATCTGCCCCTTATGATTTCTTTGCTTCTTGGAAAACAATAGATGGAATTAACGTAGACAATAATGTGGTCAACACTATGCGCACGTTAATCCAAGGATTGTTGGAGAAGGATCGACTATTAAACTACATACGTAATTTTATCGTTTATCTTGATAAAGGTGATTCAAAAATCAAGATCGGTGCAAAGTATCATCAGTTTTTTGGAGTGAATTTTGCAGTCGAAGAAACGATTCGGGCGACCCGCCCAGAAGGGGATCATAAAATCGGTGTGATGTACCATACAACAGGTTCTGGTAAGAGCATCAGTATGTTGTTGTATTCAACCATATTATCTAAGCACAAGGATTTGGATAATCCTACAATTATTGTACAGGTTGACCGCAACGATCTGGATGAACAACTCCATGACACATTTTCAGAAGGTCGAAGTCTAATCGGACATATTCATCATGCGAAAAAAGCAGATCAGTTGAGGGATATCCTTAGAGGGGAGGGAGGGCAGATTGTATTCTCCACGATTGAAAAATTCCGCTTAAAAGAAGGCGAAGCTAAACATCCGGTTTTATCGGAACGAAGGAACATTATTGTGATTTCAGATGAGGCCCACCGAACACAGAGTGGCTTCGATGGAGGGTATGCAGCCCAACTACGCTTTGCTGTACCGAATGCTTCCTTTGTTGGGTTTACCGGGACACCAGTTAAATTACTCGGTAATAACACAGAAGAGATATTCGGCCATGTTATTCACCGTTATGATATGGCACAAGCCGTACAAGATAAAGCTGTATTACCGCTTTATTATGAAAGCCAAATGATTCCATTAGATTACGATGGAGCGGATATAGATGAAGAGTTCATTGATCTAGTCAACGAGGTGGGGCTAGATGATGAGGAGTCACGATCTTATAAATTGAAATGGGCAGCTTTAGAGAAAGTAGTTGGCACACCCAAACGTCTCCAAAAGATGTCTAAAAGTATATTAGATCATTTTAATAAGGCCGCAGACCCATATCAAAAGGGCATGATTGTGTGTATGAGTCGCCAGGTCGCCGTTCGCTTGTATGATGAATTAAAGAAGCATGATGATTGTCCAGAAGTAGAGATTATCATGACAGGTGATGTATCAAAAGATCCTGACTCGTGGCGACAGGTTAATCCAGGTAGTAAGTACTCTCATATTAAAACGAAAGAAGAGCAAGAGGAAGTAAAAGGTCGATTAAAGAAGACTGATGATTCGCTAAAGTTAGTCATTGTGGTTTCGATGTGGCTTACTGGATTTGATGCACCAAATCTTTCATTCTTGTATGTCGATAAACCAATGCAGGGCCATAATCTTATACAGGCTATTGCTCGTGTAAACCGAGTTTTCCCTGGTAAGGAGGGTGGGCTTATCGTTGACTTTATTGGTATTGCTACATCCCTTAAGGAAGCAACGAATCAATATACGGGCGATAACGCAACAAACAACATGGACATTGATGTCGCTCAAGCAATTGGTGTGTTTAATAGTAAGCTAGAAGACGTGCGTAAATACTTTGGTAACATCGAACATAGAGATGATTGGCGCTCTCTTTCTAAAGTAAGTCGAGATGATTTGATTGCAGATCTTGTGAATGATCAATTAAACGGAGAACCAGAAGCGTTTGTTGAGAGGTGCGTTAAACTAGAGAAGGCATACAAGTTGGTCAAACATCTTGATAACGTCATCCCATATTCGGATGAAGTTACTCTATATCAAATGATCCGTATTCAAGTGAGAAAATACCTATCAGCGCAGAACACTGATTTTAAATCAAACCGTACTGTTGAAGAACGGCTAAATTCCTTGATTGATCAACATTTAGAATCAAAAGAACCGGTTGATATCTATAAAGTTGCTGGTATTGAAAAACCTGATATCAGTATTCTTGATGAAAATTTCCTTAAAGATATGCAACAAAAACAAGATCATGAGGATCTGCGACTGAAACTGCTGAAGAAATTACTAGAAGACCATATTAAAGTCCACTTCAAGCGAAATAGCCCAAAAGAACAAAAGATGCGTGAACTACTTGAGAAAACGCTAAAAGACTACCATAACCGCATCATACAAGCCGCAGACGTGGTACGAATGATGACTGATATGAAAAACCAAGTCGATGACGAAGTAGACTATCGTAAAGAACTGGGGCTTTCAGACGAGGAAGTTGAATTCTATAAAGCAATTACATCTTTGAAAATGGAGGCTTTTGACAACAAATTCTTAGCGGATCTCATTCATAAAGTAGTGAAGGAATTAAAGAAGAACTTGAGTCAAGACTGGACAAGCGAACACCGGAAGAACATTTATGCCAAGGTGAATATGGCTGTGAAAAAAGTCTTGATGAAAGAAGGAATCATAGGACAGCAATTAATTTTTATCACGAAGACTATAATGAATGAGGCAAAAGAACAGTATAAAGATTGGCCTCGGAACGCGTAATATATAATTATTTAAAAGCGTTATTCAATAAAAAAATTGTGAAGGTTTACGCATAATAGATTAAAACAAAAGGAAACATTTTTTCGAATTGTTTTATTAATAAATGGGGGAAATAATAATTGTTTTGGAGGGAAAGAAGTGTTAAGTGAACCAGGCATTAGAACAATAGCTGAAGTTCTTATTGGTGATATTGAAGGTTACTATTCTTATAAGTCTGGTAGTGAGATTGTAGAATTCTTCAATGCTAATTTCGGAAATAGTGATGTCTATGGACAGGGGTTTCCTTCAAGATGGTTATACACAGTGGAAAAAATAAAAACACTATGGAACAGAGACAAATTTGATGCGTTTTTAAATCTAATACTTTCAAAGCGGTTTGTTATGATTGACAATGGATTCAATGAAATTAAGGCACTAGAAAAAATCACTGAAGTATTAAATTATTTAAACGATCAGTTAATCATTGAAGGATACAAAATTCATAAGCGAGGACAGGAGTATGTTTTGGTTTCTGAGAATAGTGACTTAGAGTATGTTGGGGAAGGTGGGTTTGCCAACGTATATAAATCAGTTTCAACGGGACTTATAGTTAAGAAGCTAAAAGATGATTTTAAAACATTTAAAGGGATAAGGCACAGATTTAAGCGTGAGTTCGAATTAACCAGAAGTTTATCTGATTTAGGTGGAATTATTGAAGTATTTGAATTCAATTCAATGGATTACTCTTATACAATGGAAGAGGCGGAATCAACATTAGAAAATTATATTGGGAGTTTTCAGAATAACGAGACTTCAAAGCTTGTGATGGTTCGTCAAATTCTTCATATAATGAAAAATGTACATGATAGGAACATAATTCACCGAGATATAAGCCCCAATAACATTCTGATAATTAATGGGCAGCTAAAAATTTCTGATTTTGGATTAGGGAAAGATTTAGACATGTTTCATTCACATAGAACAATGAGAACTCATTCGATGGGACAATATTATTATTGTGCACCTGAGCAGTTTATGCAACTAAAAGAAGGTGATAAAAGAAGTGATGTTTATTCGCTAGGGAGTCTGATAAATTTCATCATGACAGGTGATCCAAGGGATAGTAGGCATTTCATGAGAAATTCTGTAGAAAAAGCTAAGAATGAAAATCCTAGTTTTCGTTATTCAGATGCTGGTCAGTTACTTCAAGCAATTGAAAAAGCGATTGAATATCACCAGAATGAAGAACGAAGGGAGTTGGTAGTATCTAAGATAAAAAAAAGAACCTATGATGATGATGTAGAAAACTACATATATGGTTTAGACGCTAAATCCCTATGCAAGGTTATAGTTGAAGTTCCCAATATGGTACCAACAGTCATTAAGTTTATACAGTCTGATGAAAAACGTACAATAGAGACGCTTCAGATGATTGAAGATCACTTTCTAGATGTATGTAAAGACTGGGGAGATTACGATGGTTTTGGCACTATTGCTTATAATGTTATTCATCAAAACCTATCATATGTGGCTCAAGAAATATCTGCGAGAATTCTTTACATTGTGGCATATCAAAAGAACCGATTCGATATGCAGAGGTTAGTTGAGGGACTTCTTGAAACGGGCATTGATCCTACTATTGAAGATATTTTAACATCATGAGAAATTTATTTATGCAACACGTAAGATGAAAAAGGGAAATATAGTCAACATTATAAATAAGGGCAACCAAATAAAAAAACTTCCTTTATATAGCCTGCCAGCGTATTTGTTTTATATACCTTTTTGAATACCCCTTGAATACCCTTTGCGAATAACCGGTTCCAATCCCTGTAAACAAAAAAGGGAGAAATGTTGATTTAATGCGGTGTAATAATTTACATATAATGGAAATTGACTTCACCTTTGAAAGAACCTCTTTAATTTCTTCCTGGAGAATAAATTCTACTTTTTCTTTAAGTACTTCTTTCATCGTGGAGTCTAAAAGACTAGAAAGGTTAAGGTTTTTTGTGTTATTATTAGACATGGACAAAGGACTCCTCTCGATTATTGTGGTGATATTCAGAGAGTTCTTTGTCCTTTTTCTATTGTCTAGAAAAAGACCTTACACATACATTTATAAACCATCGAAAAATGGAATAAGCACGCATAATTGTAAGAATTTTTCGAAGTATGAGCCTGTTCACTATTCCCCCTCTAGTAAAAATTGGTATAATATAACTATAGATAATTTAAGGGGGAGTGTTATTTTTGAGTAAAACATATAATCTTTTTATTAGTCACTCTTGGAATTATAGCGATAACTATGACAGTTTAGTTTCTCTACTTGATAATGGGTCTTATTTCAAGTATAAAAACTTCTCTGTGCCGAAGAATGATCCCATCCATAATGCTAGCAACGATAAGGAGTTGTACGATGCAATTAAGAGGAAAGTAAACTCATGTCATGTTGTTATTATACTTGCCGGTGTTTATTCCTCTTACAGCAAATGGATAAATAAAGAGATAATAATTGCAAACAAAGAATTCCTGGTACCCAAGCCTATTATAGCTATAGAGCCTTACGCTTCCGAAAGGACTTCAAAGATAGTCAAAGATAATGCCGATAGGATCGTTAAGTGGAATTCTAATTCGTTAATTAGGGCAATTAGAGAATTAGGGTGATTCGAATGAGATTAAGAAAAGCGCTAGTTGTTGGATTAAATGATTATGAGGTTGCTCCGCTAGAGGGATGTGTCAACGATGCAGTAAAAATGGAAACCGTCTTAACTAAAAATGGCGATGGCTCACCTAACTTCCAAGTAAAGCACATACTTGGTTCAGCTGAAAGAAAGGAATTACGACAAGCGATTGAGGAGCTGTTCCAAGGAGAAGACGATGTTGCATTGTTTTACTTTTCTGGTCACGGTCTAGTTAAAAATACAGGTGGATATATTGTAACAACTGACGCTGAAAGTTATGACGAAGGTGTATCTATGGCAGAAATAATGGACTATGCCAATAACTCTAATGCGAGAGATAGAATTATCATATTAGATTGCTGCAACTCTGGAAAAATGGCGGTTAAAAATGGAGGCCGAGACCCATCTCTGTCTCAGCTGTCAGACAATTTGACAGTCCTAACATCGAGCCGGGGTAACGAGTTTTCGATGGAGAAAGATGGTTCTGGTGTATTTACTTCGTTATTATTAGATGCACTTGAAGGTGGGGCCGCTGATTTGAGAGGCAACATCACACCTGGTAGCGTTTACTCGTATATTGATGAGGCACTTGGTTCGTGGGAGCAAAGGCCAGTATTTAAAACGAATGTATCACGCTTTACATCTTTAAGACAGGTTACACCGCTTATTCCGTTGGATACATTAAGGAAAATCACAACATACTTCGAAGATCCGAATCAGGAAATAGCTCTTGATCCCACCTTTGAATATACGGAGCCGAATCATAATCCAGATAACGTGAAGGTATTCAAGGATTTACAGAAATTCGTTTCTAAGGGCTTAGTGGTACCGGTAGGGGAAGAACATATGTATTACGCGGCGATGAACTCAGGCTCCTGTAAACTCACAGCGCTAGGTTATCAATACTGGCGTCTAGTAAACGAAAATAAATTATAGTTTGAGGTTAAATAGAATTGGATGCATTCTTTTCATTTTTCATTCTAGGTATACCTGGAGTTTTGACTTACTTACTTTCTAAGTATATAGGGAATTCCTCAACCAGTAATAGGTCTAATGTGGAACTTCTTGCTATTACCTCCCTGTTGTGGGTTCCAACCGTATTGCTATCGATACTCATTTTTAATATTCTATTAGGCCTAACAGAAAAATTCTTGATAACTATGGGGATAGAATATTTTAGAAAATACGATATCATCTATATTTCCAATATAAATGAATTAATGAACAATCTTAATGCGTTTGTATTTATAGGTTGTTTTACGATGGTTTTAGGGATTAGTAGTGTAATTTTATCTGCTGTCACCCCTATACTGTCTAACTATTTAACTGCTTTCATTAACTATGTAAGAGTGAGAAAGGGTTATGCCAAAATAACACCAGGTTCTTCTGTTTGGCAATTATTCTTTATAGAAAATAATGATACTCGCCAACAAATCAATGGAGAGTCGCCATTAGTGGTTGAAATCAGTTATTTAGATGCTCCAAATCAGGTCATTTACGGATGTTTGAAGTATTATTCAGCAGATGGGAGTCGTAAAAAACACTTTCACATAGAGGAAGAAGAATCATGGACAAACTTCTTGGTGGGTTATGAGGAACGAACCGGTAAACCTATCCCTTATACTGGCACTTTCTATGATGGGGATACGAAAATATTAATTAGAGAAATAAATCAAATGGAGTTGTTTGAAAGCGAAGGGGAGGATACAAATGAGTGATAAAAACAAGGGGCAAACTAATAAGGGTACTGGTTTAAAAAAGAGCTATGGTGAGGCGGTAGCTCGTCCGGTAATTAAACCACCTAAGATAAATTCAGGTAAAAGAAAGGATAAATAGTAGCAGTATTTTTAACCCAGATACCGAAATTAATTTCATCTTATTCGTATATTCGGTTGTTATATGTGTGGACAAAAATAGACAAGGTTTTTAGATAGTCACATAAAAAATACGCTAAAGATAACTGTACATGTTTTGTTCATGTTTATCTTTAATATTGGTCTTATTTATGTTTAGTGTAAACGAAGGAACGTTGATTTAATGGAGTTTTTAAAGTTCATTTGTTCTTGTTTATATGGTTAATAGATGGGCGGCATGATGTAAGGCTAACGCCGAACATCTGATCATTTTCACCCATTTCAAGAAACTATTTGTAAATAAAAAACTACCTCCTGAAATAGAAATAGGGGGTAGTTTTTTTGGTTATGAATTGGGTTTCCATAATACCTTTAATAGCTCACCATTGAAAAGATTCGTATCAATGTTACAGGTTTCAGCGTCGATTCCATACTGCCATCCGAATGCAAGGGAGCCTTCCGGTGCTTCGGGATTGTATTCTGGTGCCTCGGCCTGAGATGTGATGCCGACATTTGGTGAAGCGGTCCAAACGTAATTTTCTTTCAATATGGCATTATTACTTTGAACGGCCGTGTTATAGGATTGGTATAGTGCACTTTCCGGGTCGAAGATTCCATAAATACCGGATTCATAAGGGGATGCAGAAATCGTTTCAAACCATCCTCTGATAAATTCTGCATCTACCGGATAGGCAGGTTCAATATCCGCAAATATGGCGACACCGGAGGGAATCCCTAGGCCCTGGGCATATTCAATTGCTTCCTTGGCTTCATTGCTTCCATTTTCATAACCGGTGGCATCATTGAAATTATTAAAGATAGGAAGGATATAATCTCCTTTTGAATGGATCAAGGAAACCTGCTCGGGTGTGAGCCCTCTGGAAATGTCCTCTCTCGTCTCAAGATAGCGTCCGAGAACGGCAGGATCCCCAAAGTTCTCTCTTACACAGGCATAAAAGTTCTCCGTTGTTTCACTGGCAGAATCAATGCCCCAGATAATTTCGGGGGACTCAGGTGGCGGCTCTGTATCATTGCCATTTGTTTTATTCGCAACCTTATTGCTGACATTGATATCAGCTGCGTCGCCGAGTTTATTTCGTGTGGAATTTGAAAAGGTGTAATTTCCATCTCCTTCGACGGTGTTTGTTATATTATTCTCTAAGTCCCCGGAGGTCTCATTAACCTCATTTTCAATAGAACTACTGATTTCCCCGCTTCCATCTTCCTTGCCATTGTTCATGATATTGTTTTTCAGTCTGGCCGTTCCTTCCGACACATTATTAGAGATGACGGTATCTACCTTTCCGACACTGCCGTAGATGTTATTTTCAACCGTATTCGTGATGACTATATTGGCTTTGCTGTCCATTGAGTTGTTTTTACCAATGTTATAAAAGAGAATAAATCCTGAGATCGAAATGATCAAAACGGCTAATAAAATGGAATATCCCGGTGTTACCCTCATATTCTCACCCATTCTTTCGTATTAAGAGTAATGATTACTTCATATTATGAAGAAAGGGCTGATTAGTGTGGGCCGGTAGAGAGTTTATAGGTCTTTAGATGTTTAGCGGGTGAAATAATTAGGTAAAAAGTAGTGTATAAGGTGATATGAAATGCTTTCCCCACCATTCATGAAAAAAGGAAGAAGAGGGTGATGAGATGAAATATACTACTATGGTTTTAAGAGAATTAGTGGAAAGAATCATCGCCGGGGATGAAGAGGCAAAAATGGAATTTGAACGAAGGTGGGAAATTCCCTGGGAACAAGTCGGAACAGTACCCATTTCTATAGAAAAGAAGGATCGTTAGGGCTTAATGGTTCTCTCCGCTCAAGCTATGGTAAAGTAGGAGGAGAACAGTTAGAAAGAGGGTCTACCAATGTCAGTTAAGAAGTATTATCAAGACGCATACATGAAGACGTTTCACACTTACGTTCAAGAACAGCGACAAGATGAACACGGAAGCTGGTACGCCGTGCTGGAACAAACAGCTTTTTATCCCACAGGCGGTGGCCAGCCCCATGATATGGGAACATTAAATGATAAACGGGTTACAGATGTTGAAGAAGTGAACGGAGAGATCCGTCATTACATAGAAGAACCATTTGAAGATATTTCAGGTGTAGTCAAAGGGCAGATCGATTGGAAACGCCGATTCGATCACATGCAGCAGCATGCCGGTCAGCATATCCTCTCGGCCGCATTTGCAGAAGCACTGCAATATGAAACAATTAGCTTTCATCTCGGGAAAGAGTTCCTCACCATTGACTTAAACGTAAGTGATATTAGTAACTCTGACGCAATGATAGCAGAAGAACTCGCCAACCTAATCATAAGGGAAGCACGTCCGATCGAGACGAAGTGGGTGACGGAAGCGGAACTGTCCGACTATCCGCTTCGAAAGCAACCGGCGGTCACCGGAGAGATCCGTCTTGTCATCATACCGGACTTCGACTACAACGGTTGCGGTGGGACCCATCCCCGTTCCACAAGTGAAGTCGGAGCCATCAAGATCCTCGATTGGGAGAAACATAAAGGTCATATCCGATTGCAGTTTATCTGCGGAGACAGGGTCCTCCATCAACTAAACCGTAAGCATGGACTCCTGAAAGAGCTCACAAGTGTACTCCAGGCTCCAGAAGAAAATATGGTACTCACTGCCGAGCAAATGATTACCAAACAAAAAGAGCAGGAGAAAGCATTGGAAGGATTGAAAGAAGTGTTGTTGACGTATGAAGCGGAAGGTTTACTTGGGACGGAGAAAGCTGGATTTACGCTTATCCAAAAAACGTACAGCGACAGACCGATCCAGGAACTGCAGAAGATCGCTCAGCACATCATCTCCAAAAGAGAAGAGGCAATTGTGCTGCTGGTCGTGCAGAACGATCAAAAGCTTCAGCTCGTAGCGGCGAAGGGCTCCTTACCAACCATTAACTTAAGAGAGGTCGCACAACGAGTATTCCCACTGATCAACGGGAAAGGCGGCGGGAAAGAGTCGTTTGTTCAAGGTGGGGGAGAAGCAGTTATGAGTAAGGAAGAACTGCTTGAAAAACTGGTGAACGAACTGTAAGAAGATGAAAAAACCATCCGGCGTATACGGATGGTTTTTTTCAATTATATGGATGTTATTATCTATATTTGGAAAATTCAATCAACATGAAGCTCCCTGAAGGCTTTCACACTTCATTCACAAATGATTCCAATTACCCACTAATTTTAATACTTGTAATAAAACACCTAAAAATTACCACTATAAGATTTAAATACTCTATTGAAAAATCCGGTGTAAACCTTTAGTAGCTATACAATATACCCAATATACCATCAAGTGAAATTTGTAAAATAGTCCAATGATAACAGACAAAATTCGACAAAGACTTTGTCGGATTGACGTTCCCGGTTACCAATGATAATTATTATATAGAAAAAAAGTATCAGGATTCTACAATGAAAAGTTTTTAAACATGAAATTCGTGGTAAATAAGAGTTGAGTTAATTCCAAAATATTGAAAAGTGATACATAAGTATCATTTGTGGGTGGATTTGACATCTTCTTCAATTTTTATTCGTATATAGGTCTATTGAAAAGGGATTAACTTGATACAAAAATATAATGAAGTTTAGATCATCGACAACAAAGGGGAGAAGCAATCACATGAGGAGACTACTTGTATTATTCTTCAGCTGTTCACTTATTGGTCTAGTGGGGTGTTCAGGAGAAGAAACAACTAAGAAAGACCTTAAAGAAACATCCTCAGAAGAGGTGAACAAGGAAAAAGAAAAAGAAGCGGTGAATTTCCCGGAGGCCCCAACTGAACCTGAAGAAATCGTCAAGCAACCATACGGAGAGAAGATGCAGGACGTTGTGACAAAGGTGGAAAATGGGGCTGAAGCGGACATTGACAAAGTGGAAGATATCATGGAAGACTTTCCTGCTGAGGGGCTTAGTGTAGAGGAAACGTTTAACGGGGTGGTCAATTGGTTTGCCCTGGATTATTCGGATTCCTATCAGACCTTGAAAAATTACGAGCCGGATTTCGGTAAATATGATATTGAAGAAAAGAATCAAAAACGAAAGAATGTCGTCATACTCATTGACTCAAGCGGAAGTATGGCCGCAGAGGTAAGTGGCGGTCAGAAAATGGAACTGGCTAAAGAGGCTGTCAGTAAATTTGCGGCCGGTTTTCCAGAAGACGCTACGATTTCTCTTAGAGTCTATGGGCATAAAGGAACGGGATCAGAAGAAGATAAAAAACTATCATGCTCCAGTGATGAACTTGTTTACGAACCCAATACATATGATCAGTCATCTTTTGAGAAGGCATTGACTCAGTTTAAGCCGAGCGGATGGACACCGTTGGGAGCTTCGTTAAAGTCTTCCTACGAGGATCTTAAACAACAGGCTGGAGATGACACAGAGAACATAGTCTACGTAGTCAGTGACGGGGTCGAAACCTGTGACGGCAATCCGGTTGAAGAAGCGCGCAAATTGGTGGAATCGGATTTGAACATCCAAGTCAATATCATTGGATTTGATGTCGATGATAAAGGCCAGGATCAGTTAAAGGCAACAGCAGAGGCAGGAAAGGGTCAATACTTTACTGTGGACAATAAAGTAGAACTCGAGAATTCGCTTCAGGAATTACTGGATAATGCCGTCCAACAAATAGAAGAGAACTTCTCTAAAGCAAGTAACGGAATCGATATTAATAATAGGTCTGTCGAGCTTCAACAACAGGTGGATGACCTGGGAAGAACATTTGATAAGCTTTCTTCAGAAGAACGAACGATTTTTAATAAGGCCATTTTATCACTTCAAAAACAGGAGAAAATAGACCGTGATAAAGCGATGGAAATAGAAGATTTAGCTGACGAGAGACTTCAAACTTTGGAGGATTTTGCGGAGAAGCTCGAGAATGAGGCGAGAGAGAAAGTGAAGAATAAGAGGGAGAGCTTATTCAAGGCGATGGAATAAAGAGGGAAAGAGGAATGAATGATGTTTATTGTAGTTGATGAATCACTAGGGTTGCCCAAAAATCTATTAACGGAAGTTCATATCCGGCCTACAACTCTTAAAAAAGGAATTTCGTTGTCTTATGCATTAGAAAAAGGAAAGAAAAGTTGGGGGTTTGGTAAACTCCCTCTAACAATGACTACAACAGATGAGATGCTTGAAGAAGTATACGGTTGGTCCATGCAGGATCGGGAAGTTCTATATATTTATGATGAACATACCACACCAGCTGCTTGGGTGAAGAGATTGCAAAACTGGTTCTACCCCAACCAGCACATCTATCTGGTGAATGGATCCGTTAATCGGGGGTTAGCCCTTCATTTACTTTCAAATAGACCGGAAATACCATCTCTATTAGAAGGAACCCGCACGGAATATGTGATTACATCCAGTTCTAAGTATCTTGAAGGACGGACTTATTTAAAGATGGGGAAAAAGAAACCTAAAAAATATTATCTAATAAAGAATAGGGTTATCGAATCTACTGCTTCTACAGTTGACGAACTTGTAGAAGATATCATGCGAAAACATTCTTCACAAAACTGGATCATTACATCCAATGGGGAATTCAATCAAAAAGAATTAAAAGGAGAGTATTTTCAGCTTGAGGAAGATGCCCTCCCAATAAGTAGTCATAACGTTTATTTATATCCGCTTCAACAAGAAAATATTGAATAATGGAGTGAACAGTCGATGATCGACTCAAAAAGAAAAGCTATCATATTTTTGACATTATCATTTATATTGGCGGTTGTGGCAGCGGGGGTCATCCTCGTTCAAATCAGCCAGGCACAGGAACGTCTTGGAGAAACGGTCAAGGTGGCTGCTGCTGCGGGTGAAATTAAATCTTATCATGAGATCAAATCGTCAGATATTAAATGGATAGAACTACCGAAGAACAGCGCCTATCAATCTTTTATTACAGATGAAGAAAAATTAAAGAATGTTATTTCATTAGTAGATATTAAAGAGGATGATATCCTTACCGGAACTCTCATAAGGGAGAAGGTTAATATTCCTGCTGATGAGCGGGTGGTTTGGCTGAATGCTACAGAGATCGTTTTGATTGATCAAGGTGTTGTCGAAGGAGATCAGGTAGACATCATTGTGTCGAGAGAAATTGATAAGAAAGTAGAAACAAAACGGTTGTTAAGCAATGTACCAGTCGTACAAATTGAAACCCCTGATGATAAACCCGAAGAAGGTCCAGCGCAAAGAGTAAAGATCTCTTTATCCGTAGAAGAAGCGGAAAAGCTCATTCACTACCAGAATTTCGCTAAACAAATCAGGGTGCTTCGAGTCAACCAAGTCGCTGATGATAAAGAGACTACCCAAGGTGTAAGTACTGAAGCAAAAAAAGAAACTGAGGTTAAGAAAGAAGAAAAACCGAAGGAGCAGCAAAAAGAAACCCAAGCAAAAGATGCCAAAAAAGAAGATTCTAAAAAAACAACTCCTGCTGCTGAACAAAAGAAACAGAATAACGGTCAGTGATTTGTCTAACTTCTAACTGACTTTATGGCTGAAAAGCAGCTTAATGAAAATATGTGGATCTGGAAGGATGCGACATTGTGAGTAAATTTAATGCCATATTAATTACACAGGATCAAGATTGGAGTGAACGTTTTAAAGGGATTGAGGAAAAGCATCAATTAGAACTGACCGTTACTCCTGAATGGAAAAAAACAATAGGAAACCAACAGCATTACCATTACTATTTTGTGGATGTAGATTCCATTGAATATCCGAATCAGCTACAGTTTACAAGTTCCAGTTTCGTGATTGGTCTATCACGAACAGCGGATTTTGATCAAACGAGAGAGTGGTTGATTGCCGGGGCAAAGGATCTGGTAGTTTTCCCAAAGGAACTAAATAGATTAGAAGAGTTAATCCGTGAGAGCAAAGAGCAGATCAAATTTCACAGAGAGACAGAAATCGGATACGGTACGGGAGAGGTTCACGCCTTTTATAGTGCAAAAGGGGGAAGTGGAAAGACGCTATTGGCTGCAATGATGGCTCAGTCATTGAGTGTGCATCATAGCCAAAAGGTGCTATTAGTGGATTTGAATGCACAATTTGGGGCCATCGACAGTTTGTTTGGGTTGCAACCCCCACGTTCTTACTACGACCTAATTCCTGTTATGGATGAAATGGAAATGAGGCATCTGCAGAACATTGCTAGTGTGGAAGAAGAGAATGGTGTCACAATCATTACCGGGCCATCCAACCCGGCTAAAGCCGAAGAGATATCGGATGAATTAATTTCTAAGATAATCAGGGTGGCAAGGTCCCACTATGACTATATTATTCTCGATTTGCCTTCTACTATTAATTCCATTACCTTCACAGGATTAAGTGAAGCCACAAAGGTGCACTATATATTGACGCCGGACAGCTTGGGGATGAGATGTTTCAAATATGCAGATGAATTGTTCGAACGCTTTCAAATTGGTATGAACGGTACTCTCTCCATCGTATTGAATAGGTCTCATTCAAAATCTGAACTTCACAAAAAAGATATTGAGAAAATTATAGCCAAGGATGTTAATGGTACAATCTCTTCTGATTATTTCGGAATCCAACCCTACATGAATATGGGCGTAAGTTTCTTCAAGAAGAAGAAAGATAAAGGGGATTCCAAAGCGTCAAAAGATATGAAGAAATATGTCGAAGAAACTATAAATCAAGAAATGAGGTGATGAAATGTCCTGGGTTGAAAAGGCTGCATCTCAACGACCCACAAATACCCAGTGGAATGTGGGGCAAAGTCAAGTCGATGTCTGGGTTAGGCACTATAAAAACAGATTAATCAAAGAAGCCAATTTAGAGAACATCACAACGATGAACCCGGTTGAGCGAAAGAAGACAATCGAGCGGCTCGTCAAGCAAATGATCAATGAAGAGAAGGTTATTATCCCTAATGACCAAACTGAAGAAATTGTTCAGCAGATCATTAATGAATCCGTAGGGTACGGTCCTCTTGAAGAACTATTACGAGATGAATCCATAACAGAAATAATGGTGAATGGTCCATTTGAGGTATTTATCGAAAGAAAAGGTAAGCTCGAAGAAACGAGTATCAGATTTAAAGATGATGAGCACGTCCGTCATATCATCGACCGAATCATCGCTCCTCTGGGAAGAAGGATTGACGAGAGTTCGCCGATGGTGGATGCGAGACTCCAAGACGGAAGTCGTGTAAATGCGGTCATCCCCCCAATCAGTATCGACGGGGCATCCATTTCCATCCGGAAATTCAAGAAGGATCCTTTTACACTGGAAGATCTTCAATCCTTCGGCAGTTTTTCAAACGATATGGGTGAATTTCTTCGGGCAGCAGTAAAAGCTAAAACCAATATCCTTGTTTCCGGGGGAACAGGAAGTGGGAAGACTACTTTGTTGAATGTGTTATCCGACTCTATCCCATATGGCGAGAGGGTCGTCACCATTGAGGATATGGCCGAACTTCGTTTCAGCTATGATAACTTAGTGAGATTGGAAGCACGGCCTCCGAATATGGAAGGTAAAGGGGAAATCACAATTCGGCACCTTGTGAAAAATGCTTTGAGAATGAGACCCGACAGGATCATCGTCGGGGAGGTTCGTGGCTCAGAAGCAATTGATATGTTACAAGCGATGAATACTGGGCATGAAGGATCTCTAACAACGGTGCATGCCAACACACCAAAAGATGCATTGGGACGATTGGAAGCTATGGTCATCATGTCTGGTCTTCCTTTAACAGTTGATGTCATTCGCGGCTACTTTGTCGGTGCGCTTGATTTGATTGTGCAAACATCGCGTTTCTCGGATGGGAAGAGAAGAATTGTGAACATCTCAGAACTGGTAGAAGAAGATGGGGAAATTATTGCAAAAGACATTTTTAAATTCAATCGAACAGCAACAAGAGCTGATGGCACAATTGAAGGTGAATTTGTGGCAACCGGATATATACCAAACATTTATAAACGATTCGTTTCGTACGGTGTAGATTTTGATAAATCCCTCTTAACAGAAGGTGCTCTTACATGAACATGGCATGGATCACCTTAACAGCCAGCATGTTCACCTTTGCCATATCTATCTTCTATTTCTTCTCTCATAGAAGCATGAAGGATACAAGGAAAAGAGTGGATTCATGGTTCGAGAGTGAAGAACTCAATGAAAGACGGAGCTTCGTCTTCCTCATTGGGGATAAATTCGATGGTTCTGAGTTATCCGAAGAGCTGGAGAAAAAGCTCGTGCAGGGAAGTATCCCTCTGAAGCCTTCTGAGTATATGGGGCTTTATCTCTTAGCAATCGGTGCTTTGACCCTATTAAACTATTTTCTATTTGGTTTATACCTATTGATGGCCTTGCTGTTTTCTTATCTCATGGTCTTATTTGGATCCAAACTTCTCCTCAACTCGAGGAAAAATAAAAGAACAGAGACCTTTAATAAACAGCTGCCTGAAATTTGCCGGATGATGAGTAACGGTATAAAGGCAGGGCAGACCATACCTCAAGCCATTGAAATGGTGAGCAGGGATATTAAAGAACCAAGCGCTGCGGAGTTCCGAAAAATGGATCATCAGCTAAAGCTGGGAGACAGCCTGGAACTGGTCATGAATGAATTTCGGGAACGGATCGCAAGTAATGACATTAATATATTTGTCAGCACGATTCTGATCCAACAGAGAGTAGGGGGGAATCTTGCAGAAGTTCTTTCAACTATGGCAGAGACGTTGGAAGAAAGAAGCAGGGTTCACAAAGAAATTGCTACTGTTACAGCTGAAAGTAAGTCCATTGCTTATATTCTGGTGGTAATGCCATTTTTGATGGCTTTAATGATGAATCTTTTTATCAAGGGATTTTTGAATGTACTTTTTACCCCTTTTGGATTATTGCTCTTTGCTATCTTTACCGTAATTGTCATGTTTGCTTTCGTATTAATAAAACGTCTGACGCATATAAGGGTGTAGAGAATGAGACTAGTTGGATTTTTTTCAATCGTCATGATTTCATTGATTTTGATCATGCTTTTTATAGGATTTGTTTATTTATTCCTTTATATCGCCAAGAGGGAAAACCTCTTATTGGAACAAGGATATAACCCAAAGAAGAAAAAGAAAAAAGTTTCTTTAAGACAGCGAATCATGGTTCCGATTATTAAGTGGGGCATCAAGGCGGGCCCAATCGGAATAAAGTATCCTTTCTTTGCAAACGTAGAGAAGCACGACAAAATGCTGAAAGAAGCAGGAAATCCCCTGGGCATGGACCTTCAATCGTTTTATGGGGTTCGTTTCGTGTTAGCCCTTATAGGGTTGGGTTTTGGAAGTCTTTACAGTTTTATCGGAATGCCTTTCGCTCTCCAGATTTTACTGCTTTCGGTTCTGGGGGGATTTGCAGGCCCAAGTGCCTGGTTATATTTCAAAGCGAAATACAGACAGGAGACCATCAGTGTGATGATGCCGGATTTTCTCGATACGGTGAGTGTGACACTTCAAGCCGGAGTGAGTCTGGACGGAGCACTAAAGCAGGTTACCAAGCAGTTTGAAGGTCCATTGAGTGAAGAAATCGACCGTTTCAACAAAGAAATAGAACTGGGTGTTCCGCGCCTTTCAGCGTACGAACATATTACAGAGCGAAATTCTTCTAAAGAATTACACACTTTAGTCAATGCTTTGATTCAAGGATCATCTTTAGGAGTGTCGGTTTCGAGGACATTTAAATTGCAGGCAGACGATTTAAGGGCTAACCGAGGATTCATTGCGAAAGAAAAAGCGGCAAAAGCAAGCCCTCAGATTACCCTGGTTACAACATTCTTTGTTGCCCCTGCAGTATTTGGATTAATCATCGGATTGTTGGTACTGAACATCATCTACAATCCACAGGCTTTTGGTTTGGAGTCTTTCCTTCAATAGAAGGATCTATATTATAAAAAACAATTAGGAGGAAACAACATGCTAACAAAAATGTGGTTGAAAGCAAACGCAACTTATTCTCGTTACGTAGACAATGAAAAAGGAGCCCAGGCCCTAGAGTGGGTTGCACTCGGATTGGTGGTACTTGCAGTAATGGGAGCCATTGCATCAGGGGTAGGCGATAATACGTCAATCGGTAGAACGATTGTGAGTAAGCTTGAAGAGATGATTAACAAAATTGGCGGCGGTGGTAGCTGATCGTCATTGGAGTGAAGAATCGTGAAGAAGCTTTTTAAGAAGCATGTCAAAAATGAAAAAGGTTCACAGGCTATCGAATTTCTAGCCATGTTCCCTTTGGTGATCTTAGGAATGCTAATCATATGGCAGGTTGCCCTTATTGCTTATTCCATTGTAGTGGCAGAAAGTGCTGCAAGGGATGGTGCAAGGGCAGCCGCGATCCATGATGAAGATTGGGAGCAGGTTGCCCGTAAATCAGCTTTTGGAATTCATGTGGAGAATGTGACAGGGGGACCTGGTGATGAAGAAGCAAGGGTCGAAGTAATGGTGAAAGCACCCGTGATATCCTTACCCCTAATTCATGAAATGGAGTTCGATTTTACGGCAGATGCTGTAATGCCAATGGAAGAAAAGGCTGATTCAGATGACTAAATGTAAAGAGTATATAACAAATGAAAGAGGCAGCGGCATGCTGGTACTGATTATCGGCATGCTCATTGCCGCTATCTTCATTGCCTTTATTTTCTTTGACTTTTCCAATGTATTCATTAACAAACGTGTAACCCAAACCGGGGCAGATGCAGCAGCCCTTGCAGCTGTAAAAGAGTCAGGGAAAACCCTAAAAGAAGACCTCCGGGATGAAACACAGGATAAATTGGATGACTTAAAAGAAGCGTTTGAAGATTTTCTTGAACAGGCAGAGGATGAAGGTTCCGAAGACGAAGAGGAACCAAAGGATCTACCTTCTCCTGATGAATTACTAGATGATTTCATCAGTCAGGTCGAGGCAGAGTTAGGCCGCCCAATGCCAAACGATATTAAAGAGTGGCTTAAGAATTCCAGTGTAGAAGTGGATGCCAACTCCGCTTTAAAATTCTTTTTTGAAGAAGATGAAGTCAGTGAGATCGCTTGTAAATCGGTAAGAGATAATATTAGTGGTGCAAGAGAAGCGGCAGAAAGATATGCAAAAGAGAATCAAAACGACCGTTTAGTCGATATTCGGTTTATCCCGGAAGATTTTCGAATTTATGTCGAGACGGATCGCAAAGGACAATATGTGACGGTATCGGATGATATGCTAAGTCCTGTAAAATCCGAATCATCTGCTCGAATAGGAAGTCCGAAAGGCTTTACGGTTTCATGTGATTAGAAAAGTAGGTTTGAGAGATGAAAGTACTAAGCATCATTATGTTTGTATTATTGCTGTGTTATTTGGTTTAAGCTTTTTTGCAGGTCATGACTCACTGCAGCCTTACTTGATGATCTTAGTGTGGATCAGAAGGGTGTTGCTTGGTGTGGTCATGGTATTGGGTGGAATTAGTATGTACAAACTTTTGAATACCCCTCGAAAGCAGAAAAAGGGGTACTAGTGTAAAGGCGATGGTGATGATCCATCGCCTTTACACTAGTACAGGGGAATATAGGAGAATATTCACAAAATAGAAATTCTATCTAAAGCATCAGAATCTCTTTCTCTGTAAAAAACGTAAATAATATAGACAGTAACTCGTTCAAGTGATGAATGGTGTAAAAGGTGAAAGGTTGTCTTGAAGCTTTAACAGTAGTGGAAAGCATACTATAGATTCAGGTTTAATTCGTTAATTCTCAAAGAAGTGGAGGGAGTAAGGTGCAACACAAACAGATGGGGAAAAACTTGCTTTTGTTCCTACTCGTATCATTCATATTGTTCATATTTGTTCAGCCGGCTTTCGCAGATGTTGGGGAAGTGGATATGGATCAGAACAGTGTAAGTAAGACTGAAGCAGGAGATAGTGAAAGCGGTGAAACGATCGATGGTGAGACAGACTTACCTTGGTGGAAGAGAGCACTGGAATTTGGAGAAAACGTCATTGAGGACGTTGGAGATGGCGTCAGAGATTTCGGTGACTGGGCATCGAATGAATGGAATCAATTCAAGGAAGACTGGCCGGATCGGTGGGATAAAATCAAAGGGGGATTCGAAAACGCCTGGGATGCCACCTCAGATTGGTTTAGTGACCGTGCCGACGATGTAGGTGACTTCTTCGGGGCAGTCGGTGACTGGTTTGCTGAAAACGAATGGGCCCAAACTGTACTCGCTGCAGTCATAGCAACAGGAGCAATAATAGGAGCAATTGCTCTTGTGGCCACCCCTCCTGGATGGATTATGATGGCAGTAATAGGTGCAGGAGCACTTGCTGGTGGATTCTTATATCAAGGGGCAGCCGCAAACGCAGGTGCGGAGTATAGCTTCTTTGGTGCTCTGAGTTGGGCGTTTGCCGGGGGAATCGCTGGAGGAATTGCGCAAGGTACAGGGACCTTGCCTTTCTTACTAAGGCTAGCGGGAAGTAGTGCTAGGGCATTTCCGGGGGCGGCGGTTAGGTATTTTAGTGGATCTGGATTATTTAGGAATACATTAGTAGGTTCTACAGTTTCAGGCGTTTTTTCTCTAGGTAAGATGTTGATAACTGGAGATGTTGATGGATCAGATTTAATAGTAGATACTGTGTTTGGTGGTCTAGCTGGGGGAATATTAGGGCCCCTAGGAGGGCCAATAGCAAATGCCTTTTCAACTAAAAATCTATATGAAATAGTTAAATTTGGTGTTATAACAAGTAGTTACGCTGGTATGGATAATTTTATAGCTGAAGGTCTAAAAGGTACTTGGGACACTTCTAATATACTTATTGGCATGGCAGCAGGAGCAGGTATGTATAGTGTGTTTGGTCCAATTAGTAAGTATCTAGTTAAATATTGGACTACACCGAATACATCCGAAGCAGATGAATTAATGGATCAGGTTGGGGAAGAATTTTTGAATAAGAGCTTTGAAGAACCATATAAAGGATTTTTAGAAGATTCAATTGAAAATCCAGAACCACCAAAACCCTCAAAGCCAAAACAACCAGAAATAAAACCACTAAATAACTAAGGGGGAAAAAGAATGAAAGAGCTAAGTACAAAAGGGAAAATTAGTGTATTAGTAGGTTTTTTCTCCATAGTATCTGCGATATTCTATATATTTTTTGCTATGGATGGAAGATCAAAACCAACAGATCAGGATAACTTGTTTTTTATTACAGTGATTATTATTGCAGTTGTTTCTGTAATATTTACAGTAGCAGACAGAGCAAAAACAAGAGGGGGAGAGTTCTCTTGGAAGAAGTTCGGGATCATCCTTCTAATTGTCATTCTCTTTGGCTTATGGAGATTAACAGTATAACGAATTAATAGCCTAAAAAAAGCTTGAAAGCAAATTTCAAGCTTTTTTTAAAGATAGTACATTCCATTTTTAGGGATTTAAGTAAAGGGAGATTATCGCAATGAAAATAATTGATGCAAAAAAAAGAGTGAAAACGATGGGAATTGTAGCTGTAGTGATCATGGGGATTCAATTATTATTCCTTTTAGCAATGGTGACGCTAGGGCAGTCATTTTTACCAGGGTTAGATTTATGGAGTATTGTAGACGTCTTTATCGGTTGTGCATTGGTCATTTGGTTATTAGTGAAAAAAAGTCGGACAGCCGCAGTAGGCTTACTGGTTCTTTATATTATTGCTCAGATCGTGATGGTATTTACGATGCAGAATGCAACAATAGGTTTTTGGATTGGACGTTTAACGATGGTTACGATCATTTTAACCATTTATGGTCGCGGTGTGCAAGGTGCTTTCGCATATCATCGATTGAAAAAGCAGGAGGAAGACCAAAAAGCATCAGAGCGAGTTGCTTATTAATTTTTTTATGAACGAAAATCCAAGCATTTAATATTCTCTCAGAAGATGTTTCAATGAACACTATTTTGTAATAGGGAAAAAATAAGAAAGGGAGCTAAAGAGTTGAAGATCAACAACCTAATGCTCGTCTGCCTTGTGTTTATTAGCATAGGGGCCTTTGGTGAAAAAGTAAGTGTCAGCTTATCAGAGGAATTTGGGGTCAGTCCCCCTGCATACTAATGCGTTATTGTGACGGGGGACAGACCCCAATTTTTCTGGGGACTATCCGGATTAATGTACTGGGGGATTGGCAAAGTCTTTAAAGGGTCTGCCAGCTTTAAAGAGATTCTTAAGGCAACAGCATGGGCCAATATTCCAATTGTCTTATCGCTCCTATTATGGATTCCCGACATTCGAGTATTCAAACTTGGTGCTTTTTCAGCTTTTCCACCTCCACTCTCTCCAGGAGAAAGTGGGATCATCATTGCTTCATCCATTATGGAAACGGTACTTTCCGTCTGGTATATCATCATCCTTATTAAAGCGATTGCGGAAGCTCACCAATTTTCTTCATGGAAGGCACTTGGTACAGCGATATTGCCAGGCGGGGTCATGTTGATTTTTGTTGCGATGCTTATGGTTGTTTCATAATGTCATTAGCGAAGCGATATTGGTAAATATAGAGCTTGCAAGCTGAACTGCAGCTACTCCTCTTCCAGCAATTCAACTAGTTGAGGCAAGTGAAGCAATAGTTGCAGGATTGGAGTGGATAAAAGCGATAGTTTTTAGGCTTTTTAAATTACAGCTAAATACAATATTTTAAGAGTAATCACTTGGGGGAATAACATGAGGAATTTTAGAGTAACTCTGACATTATTAATAGGAGTATCTATATTAATTACGGGGTGTGGCAAAGAAGAGAAAGAAGAGAAAGAAGAGCAACAAAGTATTGAGCAGGCTGTTAGTAATAATAGTGAGTCTTCAGACATGGGTAGTGTAGAACCTAAGGGAAAACAAGAAGAAAAAAGTATGAAGATAACACCATTACCCGATACCTACAAAGAGCTTGAAAGTCTACCTGTAGGGAAAGATTCTAGTTATATTCCCACGGCAACAAATGAGGAAAAGATGCAAGCGATAGAGCTCTTTAAAAACTTGCCGAACATTAAAGAGAATCCTTCTCAGAAAGAATTAGACTATTACTATCAGGAATTGCTTCAGAGAGTACAGAAAGACTTTAAAGGTCCGGAAACTTTGTTTAAACAAATGCGTTTTCAATCTTTTGGGAACCCTGATATTGAAGACTCACGCTATCAATTTAAGGATAATTTAAATGTAGAAGTAATTCTAGATTCATCAGGAAGTATGGCTCAGAATGCAGGAAACAATACCAAAATGGACGCTGCAAAAGAAGAAATAATGGAATTTATAAGAGAGTTACCAGAAGGAACAAGAGTAGGATTAAGGGTGTATGGACATAAAGGAAGCAATGCTGACAAAGATAAAACACTATCCTGCAGCAGTTCTGAGGTCTTATATCCAATAGAACCTTTTGAAGAATCAAAGTTCGAATCAGCTCTGAAGGATGTACAACCAACAGGATGGACCCCCATATCTCTTGCTTTAAATGAAGCTAAGCAAGACTTGATGAAATACGATGGAGAAAGTAATACAAACATTGTGTATTTAATAAGTGATGGGATTGAGACCTGTGATGAGGACCCTGTATCTGCCGCTAATAAACTATATAAATCCAACATTAGTCCAATTATTAATGTTATTGGATTTAATGTTAATGGTGAGGGGCAAAGACAGCTAAAAGAGATTGCGGACTCAACTGAGGGCATCTATCAAAACGTAGAAGATCAAGATGAACTGAAATCAGAGCTCAATAAAATTAATGATGTAGCAAACTCATGGAAAGAGTGGAAGGAAAAAGGTAAGCAATCCATAGATCTTAAAGAGGTGCAAAATAGCTTGGAGATTTTTAACTATATTACTGAGGAAGAATCCAAGTCTCTCAACGAGAAAGATCAAATTAATCTACTCGGTTATACTTTTCAGCAAAATAGCCTTATGAGTAAGGAGTCTCGTATCTATATTGAAGAGAAGAACAATAAGTATCATGAATGGATAGATTTAGAAATTGAAAAATTCAATTCGGAATTAAAAAATATTAATCAACAGAATTATCAGCAAGCCAAAAAGATACTTGAACATAAATATCAAATTAATACTCAATGAATGAAGTGAATATTTCACGAGGAATTTGGGGTCAGTCCCCCTGCATACTAATGCGTTATTGTGACGGGGGACTGACCCCATTTTTCCCGAGATTTAATTGACGCATCTTTAGATGAAATCTTAGAGGATTTAAAATCAATGAATGAAAACGAGATAGAATCCTTAAAAGAAGAAATAAAAAATAAATATAAAACTGAAGTGGAATGAGCGAGGTTGGGATTGTTAGCTAGTAGTAGAATAGCGGGCTTACATGGATTTTTGCTATCGTCGCTCGAACATAAAAACTGTCCATTCAGAATAAAATCTCTCTCAATACAGGAGGCATCCCATGAAATATCTTACAATGATCTTGCTTTCACTGAGTCTTTTTCTTATTGGTTGTGATGAAGAAGTGACGACAGAAAATACATCCCATCAAAGTGAAAATAATACTAAAAACAGTAAGCAAGAAGAAGAGGGAAAAACAGATAACACCAAAGAAAGTTTCTATGATGAGATAAAGGAAGTTCCTGAAAGTGCCGAGGAATTAATTAATCAGTCACCGGGTCAATTCGCTGCAAAGCCAGTTAGTTCGGATGAATGGGAGTCTAAAGTGATGAAAGAGATAAGAAAAGCTCCTTCCTTAAGTGAAAATCCCACAGAAGAAGAATACGATAATTACTTTAAATATTTATATTCTCTAGTGTCTGAAGATTTTCAAGACCCTCAAGAACTACTGAAAAAATGGGAATATGCTGTATCGGGCACCCCTAACGCAACTGATGAAAAATATAAATTTAAAGAAAACTATAATATTGAAGTTATTTTAGATTCAAGTGGGAGTATGAAGAATAAGGTCGGTAACCAAACACAGATGGCACTGGCAAAGGAGTCCATTCATAACTTCCTCTCTACTGTACCAGAGGAAGCAAATGTCTCTTTAAGGGTCTATGGCCATAAAGGAACAGGATCTGATGCTGACAAAGAGAAAAGTTGTTCAAGTGTTGAACAGGTATATGATTTCAAACCATACAACGAGAAAGAATTTGAACAAGCCTTAGACAGTTTTCAGCCAAGTGGTTGGACACCTATAGAGGGAGCACTAAAAGCATCCAAGAAAGCATTTTCGTCATATGATTCTGAAAGCAACACTAACTTAATCTATCTAGTGAGTGATGGTATCGAAACGTGTGATGGAAACCCAGCCGGATTTGCTAAAACACTTGCAGATTCAAATATTAACCCAATCGTAAATGTTATTGGGTTCAATGTTGATAGTGAAGCACAGAAACAATTAAAAGAAATCGCCTCTAATACAGACGGTACCTATACAACCGTCACGAATTCAGACCAACTTGAGAATGAATTTAACCGAGCTAAGGATGTGTTGGGGAGTTGGAAAGAATGGAAAGAAGACGCTTTGGATGATGTGGATGCCAAAGAAACAGACGCATATTTTGATGTTTTAGGATATACGAATGATTTTTATTTCACTGGTCTAAGTCAGTCTAACAACCTATCTAGCTTAATACAAAATATTTATTTAGAGGATATTATTACCCAAGAAGATAAGGAAGAATTACAGAACAGATTAAAGAATGTTGAAGATTTACTAAAAGAAGCAGAAAAAGAAATCGAAAATGATTTAAATAATAGTAGTTCTAAGAGATTGAACGATCTAAAGGATGAAATTCACAAGAAATATGACAGTAATACGAATCCATAGATTCATAGATTCTTAAATGTGAAAAAGAATATGGGAGACAATGGGGATGGATACTTGAAGCACTTTAAATCAGAGACTCGGAAAACATTCTCCATTATGGAACCGAACAGAGTAAATAAACAAGAACCATTGAACAAAAAAATATTCATTTTAAGTAAAATGTAGAAAATTCTAATCCACTGATTAAAGTAATCAAACAAGTTACATGCATTCAAGGAGGATATACATGAAAAAATACCTTTTCGTATGGCTCCTGCTGGCTTTGGTGTTATCAGGTTGTAATAGCGCTGAGCAAAAAGCAGATAACCAAAATAAGAGTCAAGGAACTGAAAAGAAGGAAAAAGACGCTTCGGAGACGAAGGAAAATAAAAAACCCAAAGAGGATTTTTACATTAATATATCCGAAGTGCCAAATTCAGTGGAAGCGGTAATTGGTCAGTCACCTGGTACATTCGCAGGTGAACCAATAAGGAGTGAAGAATTTGAGCCTACTCTTTTCAAGGAAGTTGAAAATGCTCCTCCACTAAGCGAACATCCAAGTGAGGAAGAGTATGATCAATATTTTAAGTATCTGTATTCTTTAGCTGCGGTTGATTTCCCTGACCCCCAAGACCTTGTGAAAAAGTGGGAATACAGCATGTCAGGTACTCCCAATACTACCGATGAAAGATACCAATTTAAAGACAATTACAATATTGAAATAATATTGGATTCAAGCGGGAGCATGAAGAATGATGTTGAAGGTAAAACTCAAATGGACCTTGCAAAACAAGCCATTAATGACTTCCTGTCAACCGCTCCTGGAGAAGCCAATGTATCTCTAAGGGTCTATGGCCATAAAGGATCTGGCTCGGATCAAGACAAAAAAATGAGTTGCTCCAGAGTGGAACAAGTATATGGGTTTGATAAGTATAATAAAGAACAATTTGATAAAGCATTAAACAGCTTTGAGCCGAGTGGCTGGACGCCTATTGAAGGAGCATTAAAAGCATCAAAAGAAGCGTTCAGCAAATTTGATTCAAAGAATAATACGAATCTTATTTATCTTGTAAGTGATGGGGTCGAGACTTGTGACGGAAATCCTGTTGAATTTGCTAAAACCTTTGCGGACTCTAACATTAAACCAATTGTCAATGTCATCGGATTTAACGTGGATGGCGCTGCTCAAAAGCAGTTGAAATCTCTTGCTGATAACACTAACGGTATTTATACAACAGTGACCAATGCTAAACAATTAGAGGAAGAATTTGACCGTGCAAAGGATGTTTTAGAGAGTTGGGAAGATTGGAAAGATGACGCACTCAATGATGCTGATGCCAAAAAAGTAGACGCAAACTTTGACATCCTAAGCTATACAAATGACTATTCATTAATGGCAGACATCCAGAATAATAATTTGTACGGGATCATCGCTGATCTTTCTTTAGAAGATGTAATTACTATTGAACATAAGAAAGAACTTATGGAAAGAAAAGAAAATGTAAAAGATTTAATAGATGAGTCTGAAAAGAAAATAAAAGAAGATTTGGAAATGAGCAGAGATAAGAATATTGACCAGTTAAAAAAAGAAATCAATGAAAAATATAGTACTAATATAAATTAGTATTCTTGAATAACTAGAATTTCAGGTCAGTCCCCCTGTATACAAAAATGTATTATTGTGACGGGGGACTGACCCCATTTTCCCAAACTTACACAGGAAACTAAAGAGGTTAATAGGCTCTAAATTGGATCGGGGTCGCTGCTGCCATTATTACCATTGTAACTTTATTGTCTACTGCAGTGAGTAGTAGTGGAGATGGAGGATCAGGCATGGTGTCAAGCATCTTTGAAAAAATACAATCCATGATTGAGTAATAGTCATAATATAAGAGCAAGTAGTCTATTTAGGCTTGTTCCTTTATACTATGATTTTATTTAGAAAGTGGGGGGAACGAGTGGTTAATAAATACAAATCGAGTGTATCCTTTATTGCTATCCTTTTAGCTATATTAATTGTTGTAGCGGGGTGTAAAGAAGAACAGAAAGACTTTAAATCAACCAATACTACTTCTAATAGCGTAGAAGAACCAGAAGAAGAAAGTAAGCCAAGTGATAAAAAGGAATCTGTTAAGTATGAAGTCATTAGCTATTCTCCTGTTGCTCCTGAGAAGATGGAAGATATAATCAATTATCCTGCAGGACCATTTGTGAACAATCTGTTTAGAGAAGAAGAAGATAAAATTGAGATTGTGAAAGAATTAGAGAAACTCCCCAGTTTAAATGGTACGGAAGGTGAAGAAGTTTACGAGGCTTATTGGAATACCCTTGTTCAAATGTTTGCGGGAGATTATAAAGATCCAAACCAATTGATAGAAATGCTTAAAATAAAATCATTTGGCAGTCCAGAAATAGATGATCCCAGGTATCAATTCAAAGAAAACCTAAACGTTGAAATCCTTTTAGATGCAAGTGGTAGTATGAAGGCTCAAGTCAATGGAAAATCAAAAATGGAATTAGCGAAAGAAGCTATTTCAAAATTCACCGAGTCTTTACCTAGTGACGCAAAAATTGCTTTGAGAGTATATGGTCATAAGGGAACAGGAAGTGATAAGGATAAAGAATTATCATGTAAAGCCAATGAAAGAGTCTTTGGTTTCTCGAATTATGATAAGGACAAAATGAGCAGTACGTTAAAAAATATTGAACCAAAGGGCTGGACACCTGTCGCTAATTCCCTTCAAAAAGCGAGTGAAGATCTCTCAATGTACCCGGCTGATCAAAATACAAATATTATTTATCTTGTCAGTGACGGGATTGAAACTTGTGACGGGGATCCAATTACAGCGGCGAAAGAACTAAAAGAATCGAATGTAAAACCTATTGTCAATGTTATTGGTTTCGATGTAGATGCAGCTGGACAAAAACAATTAAAAGAGGTAGCGAAATCTGCTGATGGCTCCTATGCCAATGTATATAATCTCGATGGATTAACAAACGAGTTTGACCGAGCGAAGGAAATTGCTGAAAAGTGGGAATCTTGGAGAACGAAAGCTTTAGGAGATAACCTTACTCGAAAAGTATTGAATACGAGTGATATTTTTCAATTCGCTGCAGACTGGGGTAGTACTAACTTGGAAGAAACCAACAATTTGAGGGGCTCGTTGCTTTATTTAAAGAAAAATGAAAGGGTGACAGGAGAAGCTTTCAATTATTTAAATGAAAAAGTTGATGAGAGGAGAGAAAACATCCTCGATATGAAGAAAGTATTTGAAGAAGATATGCACAATTTAAACGAAGCTAACTTTGAAGGAATGAACCAGATTATTAATGAAAAATACAATAATAATAAAGAATAGGTTGGGGAAAAAACATGTATAAAATAAGTGTAGAAAAGTTCTAAGAATTTGGGGTCAGTCCCTCTGCATACTAATGCGTTATCGTGACGGGGAACTGACCCCATTTTTAAAATTCAGCGTTTTTTGTAAACGTATCCTTTGTTCATCCAATCATATTAAATGGATCATATAATCAAAGGTTTGTGATAGGGGACTGACCCCATTTTCCGGATAGAAATAAAACCTTAGGCTCAGAATCTGTGAAAAAACCGGTAAAAAAGTTTGGGGTTGTACAAATAAAACTTTAATGGGGGAGAAATAACATGGGTGAATTGAACAAAAAAACAAAAAAAGTAATTAAAAAGAAGAAAAGGTGGAATGAGCGTATAGAAGTTTCTCGTCATATTGCAGAAATCAATGGGGGGTTATATTACTATGTTCTATTTTTAAATTTATTCGGGATTCCACAAGGGGCTGTCGTTGTTAGAAATGATGGTGATATGCCCGGAAGAGACATTGCAAAAAAAGTTGTATTTAAAGTAAGTTCATATAACAATATTATGCGTTTTGCTGGTCAATCTAAAGATGGTATGAAAGATATTGTGAAACGTCCAATAAAAACAATGAAAACAGTTGAAAATCAGGTTGAAGAATATTTTGGTGAGGTAATTCCTGTGGAACAACCACTTCATAAAGAATTAACCTAGTTAATTGACTTGTGTAAAACTATGCAGGAGAACCAACCGAAATTTGTGCAAATGTTTAAAGAAATATGTTCGATTGGAGTGTCTCAAGATTTTAAAAAAGTATTAACATCAGAGACATTTGATAGAATCCATGAGATCTTTATTGAATGGCATGTGCTTCTATATAAAGAGCAACGTATGCAACTATTAAATTTCTATGATATTCCTTTAATTAAGCAACATGTGGACAAGAGTAACACAGGGAAGAAATTAAATAAAACATTAGAAAATATGCATACAGAAAAAAGAAGAGAATCGTTTGTTAACTTTTTAGAAGGTGTTATTCACAAAGAAGTAGGGGATATTAGTGATTTGTCCTTCTCTCCAGAAGATGTTGAGTCTTTTAGACAATTGAAGATTGAAGAAGGATATCAAATGTTTGAGTCAAATCTCGTCCCACAAATAAGGAACTAAGAAGGGAAATTTGATGGGGGATCCGGAGAATTCCATACAGATAAAGGAGTTTTTAATTATCCTATGGTACAAAAATTAGAACCCACTAAAATGCTTAACATGACTTTCATATAATGCCTTTATAAATTTTATAAATAGACTAAATTATTTCCCCCCACAAAGAATATAAATTTAACCAAACGTTTGTACAAACCCAACCCTAAACTAATCATTCGATATCCCACCCAATATTGGTTAAAATAGAAAAGACTCAATCATGTTCAACAATTGGCTATAGCTTAAAGGAGAGAAATACATGACGAACTATGCAGATGATAGTTTAGCGTTGCATACAGATTTGTATCAGATAAATATGACGAAGGCGTATTGGGATGATGATTTCCATAATCGAAAGGCTGTTTTTGAAGTGTTCTTTCGAAAGCTGCCTTTTGGCAATGGATATGCGGTATTTGCCGGCCTTGAACGGATCATTGAATATGTGAAAAAGTTTCATTTCTCAGAAAGTGATATCGAGTATTTACGGGAGTTGGGGTATGAGGAGGCGTTTCTGGAATATCTGGCGGAGCTTCGTTTTACTGGGACGATCAGGTCCATGCAGGAAGGGGAGGTTGCGTTCGGGAATGTCCCCCTTGTCCGGGTGGAGGCGCCGCTTGCTCAGGCTCAGTTACTGGAGACGGCAATCCTGAATATCGTGAACTACCAGACATTGATTGCGACGAAGGCGAACCGGATCAAGCAGGTGGTACAGGATGAGGTTGTGATGGAGTTCGGGACGAGACGTGCCCATGAGCTCGATGCAGCCATATGGGGAACACGGGCTGCGTACATCGGCGGCTTTGATGCGACGAGTAATGTCCGGGCCGGGAAGTTATTCGGCATGCCGGTTTCCGGCACCCACGCCCATGCCATGGTACAGGCTTACCGGGATGAGTATCAGGCGTTCCATAAGTATGCGGAAAGCCATAAGGATTGTGTGTTCTTAGTGGATACGTATGACACGTTGAAGTCCGGTGTGCCGACGGCGATCAGGGTAGCGAAGGAGCTCGGTGATAAGATCAACTTTAAGGGGATCCGCCTTGATAGCGGAGACATGGCGTACCAATCAAAGAAGGCCCGCAAGATGCTGGATGATGCCGGATTTACGGATACGAAGATCATCGCTTCCAACGATTTGGACGAGTATACGATCTTAAACTTGAAGGCGCAAGGAGCGCAGATTGATGTATGGGGTGTCGGGACGAAGCTGATCACGGCCTACGATCAGCCCGCTTTGGGTGCCGTGTATAAGCTCGTGTCCATAGAAAATGAGTCAGGTGAAATGGAAGACACGATTAAAATTTCAAGTAATGCCGAAAAAGTTTCGACTCCCGGGATGAAAAGGGTTTATCGCATCATCAATACGGTTAATCATAAATCAGAGGGCGAATATATTGCCCTGGATCATGAACATCCTGAAAGTCAGGAACGGTTGAAGATGTTCCATCCCGTCCATACGTATATCAGTAAGTTCGTCACGAATTTCGAAGCGAGGGAGCTTCATGTGGATGTTTTCAAGGACGGCGAGCTTGTGTATGATACGCCTCCACTGGAAGATATGAGAAGCTTCGTGAATGAAAACCTTGAATTGTTATGGGATGAGTATAAGCGTTCCATGAACCCGGAAGAATACCCTGTGGACTTAAGTGAAGAGTGCTGGAACAATAAGATGGATCTCATTCATCGCGTAAAAGCCGAAGTAAAAGAAAAACATAGCGAAAATTGGTAAGTTTGCCTGGGATTGGGTAAGATAAAAAGATATAATATGATGTAACAAAACCTAACATGGAGTGTGAAAACATGGATTCTCTTCAAAAACAAATCGTAGAAGAAATGATGGTCTCCCCGGAAATCAATCCGCAGGAAGAAATCCGTCGCAGCGTCGACTTTATGAAGGCTTACTTGAAGAAGCATTCATTTTTGAAAAGTCTGGTCCTTGGCATTTCGGGCGGCCAGGATTCTACTTTATTAGGTAAACTTGCTCAGATGGCCATTGATGAAATGAATCAGGAATCCGGTTCATCGGAGTATGCTTTTTATGCTGTCAGACTTCCTTACGGGGAACAAGGGGATGCTCAGGATGCCATTGATGCTGTGGAATTCATCAATCCGACCGTGTCGATGACGGTCAATGTCCAACCCGCAGTCGATGCAAGCGTCGAAACGTTGAAGAGTAATGGCATCGAGCTTTCCGACTTTGTCAAAGGGAACGAAAAGGCACGTGAACGGATGAAGGTGCAATTTGCCATAGCCGCCATGAAGAATGGCGTGGTGCTTGGTACAGATCACTCTGCTGAAGCGGTCACCGGCTTTTACACCAAATACGGCGATGGAGCGGCAGATCTGGTTCCCCTTTTCCGCCTGAACAAGCGTCAAGGGAGAGCGCTTTTGATCGAGCTCGGCTGTCCTGAACACTTATACAATAAGAAGCCGACAGCGGACCTGGAAGAAGATCGACCGTCGCTTCCGGACGAAGAAGCCCTTGGCGTCACGTACGATCAGCTGGACGATTACCTGGAAGGGAAAGAAGTCCCCGCTGAAGCCAAGAAAACCATTGAAGGTCATTACCTGAAAACACAGCACAAACGTCATCTGCCGGTCACGGTGTTTGATGATTTTTGGAAATAAAGAAGTGAAGCCGATTCTCGATTGATGGAGAATCGGCTTTATTTATTTCGACAGAAAATTGCAGATCCCCAACCTCAGCACCTCATCTCCTACCAATTCCCCAAAATTTCTATACCAATTTCCCAATTTATAGAGGATTTTCGACTTTTTAAACGAAAGTAGTAATAGTTATAGATGATAATGAATCATTCAGGAGGGGTACGATGTCACATGAAATGGTGAATCCGAAGTTACAAAGTATCATTGATAATATAGAGAAAGTCATGATCGGGAAGAGAAAGGTAGCGGAGCTGAGCATCGTTTCCCTGCTTGCCGGCGGGCATGTATTACTTGAAGATGTGCCGGGTGTCGGGAAGACGATGATGGTGCGCGCGCTTGCAAAATCCGTCGGGGCAAGCTTCAAACGTATTCAGTTCACGCCCGACTTACTGCCATCCGATGTGATCGGTGTATCGATTTATAACCCGAAGGAAATGGAATTTACGTTCAGACCGGGACCGATCATGGGGAATATCATTCTCGCTGATGAAATCAATCGTACGTCGCCGAAGACCCAGTCCGCTCTGCTTGAGGGAATGGAAGAGAGCAGCGTGACGATTGACGGGATGACGAGGAAGCTGGATAAGCCTTTCTTTGTTATGGCGACACAGAATCCGATTGAGTATGAAGGGACCTATCCGCTCCCGGAAGCGCAGCTCGACCGCTTCCTGTTGAAGATGAAGATGGGCTATCCGGAACCGGAGGAAGAGATGGAAGTCCTTCACCGCGCCCAAAGGACTCCTCCGATCGATGAATTGGAGCCGGTGATGACCCTGGAGGAATTGAGATTTATCCAGGAAGATGTGAAGGAAGTACTGGTGGATGACACCATCAAGAAATACATTGTTGAAATTGCGAACCGTACGAGAATCCACGCCAATGTATACCTGGGCGCGAGCCCTCGTGGATCGATTGCCCTGATGAAGGCTTGTCAGGCGTATGCTTATTTAAGAGGCAGGGATTATGTGGTCCCGGACGATGTGCAATTTTTGGCGCCATTCGTTTTCTCTCACCGGATCATCATGAAGTCCGAAGCGAGGTACGAAGGGATCACGCCTGAAGAAGTGGTCGAGAGAGTGATGGCGCGTATACCGGTTCCTGTCCAAAGGCTTGTGAGATAGATGAAGAAGAAACTTCAATTTCTTAAGCCGATCGGGAAGTTTCTGCTCCTCCTTATCTTAATCGGAGTGACCTTTTCGTATGCGATGTTCCAAGGAGGGTTTGTGAGCTGGTTTTTATTTTATAGCTTTTTACCTTTCGCCATGTATTCCGTTTTGATTTTCTTGTATCCTTTGTCGGAGTTTTATGTGGAGAGGAGCTTTGAGTCGAGTGAGTATAAAGCCGGGGACGAACTGAAGGTCACGATCACCTTGTCCCGAAAGCTGCCATTTCCCCTGTTCTACATGGTGATGGAAGACATGGTGACGGATTCCGTTTTTCATCACTCCGGTTTTCAACAGGCGAAAGCGATGATTCATCCGGGATTCAGAAGACGGATCAAGCTGACGTATTACATCGATGAGCTTCCCCGGGGTGAGCATATTTTTTCTGAAGTCCGGTTCAGGACGGGTGATTTCTTCGGGGTCTTCGAGAAGGAAGCGGCGGTGGAGTGCAAGGATCGAATTCTTGTCTATCCATCAATCGTGGATGTTCCGTATCGCCCGTTGGAGAATAGATATGATCAGGGTATGACGACGTCGAACGTGAAGATTCAAAAGGATACGACGATGGCGACGGGGATCCGTGATTATCAACCGGGGGACCGATTCTCGTGGATTCATTGGAAAACATTTGCCAGGACGAATGAGCTGATGACGAAGGAGTTTGAAGAGCGTCAATCCCACGATGTCCTCATCGTCCTCGACAGGGAACCTTCTCCGGCATTTGAAGCGATGGTCACGTTTACAGCCTCGATGATCCGGTCCATTGTCAAAAAAGGGGCCCAGGTCGGCCTCGTGTCGATCGGAGAAGATCATGTATCATTTCCGATAAGAGGCGGGGACGAGCACCTGAGTCAACTGAATTATCATTTAGCGAAAGTGAGACAGGACAGTCCATTTGCTCTAGGGAAGGTCCTGCAGGGAGCGGGATTGAACTATTCTCAATCAGCCGCGGTAATGTTTGTGACGTCCTCCGTGTCGAAAAAAATGATTATGAGCGTAAATGAGTATGCGAAGCGGAACAGCTCTGTTGTCATCTTTTTAGTGAAAAGAATGGGAGAGGCATATACAGCCGAAGAAAAATCGTTAAAGGCCTATGCTTCTTCAAGGGGCATCCGTTTAAAGATTTGCTTTGAAGGCGATTTTTCATCCGCCTTTCTGGAGGTGAAGCGGGCATGAGGAAAGACACAGCGAACTCAACCCTTAAGGTCGTGAGTTATTTATTTGGATTTTTGCTTTTATGGGAGTGGTTAAAGCCCCTCAAGGTGGTGACGGACACAGCAAGCTTAACCTATTTTGTGGTTTTTATCGCCTTGGCACTCGCTCTGTCTTACTTTAGGATTCATTATGTCATCACGGCATCGGTGAAAGTCCTTTTTATCCTGTACAGTTTGCATGAGCTATACTATACCGGTTCTCTCTTTGCTCCCGGGTGGTTGAAGAAGTTCGGTCAAGATCTGTGGAGTAATCTGGGATTGACACTCGGTCGTGAATGGCCAAGTTTATCCTTTGAATACAGAAGTTTATTATTTTTTGTGCTTCTATGGTTGATGACCTATTTAATCCATTATTGGATATCAGTCCGGAAGACGATCCTTCTTTTTTATATCATGACCGTCGCTTATGTGTGTCTGATTGACACCTTTACGGTTTATGAGGGAGACAGCTCCATTATTCGTGTGGTCCTTTTCGGCTTTCTTCTTATGGGGCTATTGGCTCTTGAAAGGCTGATGCAGAGAGAGAATCTACGGGGTTCCAAAATGAGCCGCCATCGCTGGATCGTTCCGCTTACGGTGATGCTCGGAGTCAGTTCGGTCGTTGCTTTCGCCGCTCCTAAAGCGGATCCGCTCTGGCCTGATCCGGTCCCTTATCTTCAGTCATTCTCTGAGGACGCAGGCGGCAGCGGGGTAAACAAGATTGGCTATGATACCGACGATACAAAGCTTGGAGGACCCTTTGTCGGTGATCCGACTGTTGTATTCAATGCTGAGGTGACAAGGGAGCATTACTGGAAGATTGAATCGAAGGATCTTTATACAGGGAAGGGGTGGGAGCAGTCCATACCGGACGATCAACAAGCTGCCCTGCCATTTGATTCGGGAAAAAAGGTTCCGATCCCTTCACCTGAATCTGGTGAAGAACGGGATCTGGAAAGTGAAAAGGTCACGGTGGAACGGAAGTATTCCCATGTCGTCTATCCATATGGGGTGGAAACGATCAATGGAAATGATAAAGGATATTTCAGCTTCAATCCCATTAATGAAAAAGTGACGAGTTACAGAGAGCTCGATGAAACGGTCAAGCTTGACGAGTATGAGCTATCCTACCGTCCCCCTTCCTTTTCCCAAAAAAAGATGAAGGCGGCGAATGAAGAGCAGGAAATCATGCAGGTTCCTGAGTTTGTCAATCGTTACACCCAGCTGCCTGACACGACTCCTCAGCGGGTAAGGGACCTGGCGGTTGAAATCACATCGGAAGAAGATAATTGGTATGACAAAGTAAGGGCGATCGAGAATTATTTTTCAAAGGAAGCCTATGTGTATGATCAGTTTGATGTTCCGGTTCCCGAAGAAGGGCAGGATTACGTAGATCAGTTCCTGTTTGAAACCCGGCGCGGATACTGTGATAACTTCTCCACCTCCATGGTCGTTCTGGTGCGGGCCCTCGGAATCCCGGCTAGATGGGCGAAGGGGTACACAGAAGGGGAATACAGCAGACAGGTGGATTCGACGTACAAGCTTTATGAAGTATCAAACAACAATGCCCATTCGTGGGTAGAGGTATTCTTCCCGGAAGTGGGCTGGGTTCCGTTTGAGCCTACTGTCGGATTCAGCAACAATGTCTCGTATCAATATGATCTGGATGTACCTGATCCGGAGAATAATGAAGTTCCGGTGCCTGAGCAGAAGGATACTCCGAAGAAACCGCTGCAGCCGGAAGAAGATACAGCATCCCCCGGTGATGGTTTTTCTTTATCTGGACTTTGGGATGATGCGAAATCATTCGTTGCCGACAACTGGGGCAAGATTGTGATGGTATCCATTCTCTTGATCATCATCACGTTTGCTTTATATCTGGTGAGAAGACGTTGGATGCCATATTTGCTGATCCTCTATTACAGAGGTAAATCATCAGACGATGTGTTCTCCGAAGCCTATCTGTCCCTCATGAAACAATTGGAAAGATACGGATTGAAAATGGATGACGGTCAGACATTACGGGGGTATTCGAGATACATCGATCAGTTCTTCGGTACCCGTGAAATGACCAGCCTGACGAATAATTATGAACGTATATTATACGGTCAGAACCCTACATCAGAAGACTGGAAGAAGATGAGGGAATTGTGGGAAAATTTAATTAAAAGGACAACCGGTTGACCCGGTTCCCTACAGAGTATAAAATGATGTCAAATTCAAATAGCGTTCGTTAGCATCCTTCGTATATCCTCGATAATACGGTTCGAAAGTATCTACCCGGTCACCTTAAATGACTGGACTATGAAGGCAGTGTTCTAATTTGACATCCTTGTATGCAAAAAACTAGAATTCTGCCTTTTTTTAAGGCGGAGTCTAGTTTTTTTTATATTTTTTTGGAATGCTAACAACAATAGAGAGTATATGGTAAATAAACTGAAGAGGTGAACTGAATGCTTGGTAAAGAAGAATTGCACAATCAAGAAATGATCGTCGTTTTGGACTTTGGAAGTCAATACAATCAGTTAATCACGCGAAGAATCCGTGAGTTTGGTGTTTATAGTGAGCTCCACCCGCATACAGTTACCCTTGAAGAAATCCAGGAAATGAATCCAACAGGAATCATCTTTTCCGGTGGACCGAACAGTGTCTACGGTGAAGACTCATTCCGCTGTGATGAGCGTATCTTTGATTTGGATATTCCGATTCTCGGGATCTGCTACGGTATGCAGCTGATGACGATGCATTTCGGCGGGAAGGTGGAGCGTGCGAAGCACCGTGAGTACGGGAAAGCAGCCATCAATATCGAGAAGCAGTCTAAATTATTCTCGAACCTTCCGGAAGAGCAGGTTGTGTGGATGAGTCACGGAGATCTTGTCGTAGAAGCGCCTGCAGGATTCGACGTGAATGCGACAAACCCTTCTTGTCCGATTGCTTCCATGAGTAATGAAGAAAAAGGACTATATGCGGTTCAATTCCACCCTGAAGTGCGTCACTCGGTTCATGGAAACGAAATGTTGAAGAACTTCGTATTTGAAGTTTGTGGATGCACAGGCGACTGGTCCATGGAGAACTTCATCGAAATGGAAATGGACAAGATCCGCCAAACAGTCGGTGATAAAAAGGTTCTTTGTGCACTAAGCGGAGGGGTCGATTCATCCGTCGTGGCCGTCTTGATCCACAAAGCAATCGGTGATCAACTGACATGTATCTTCGTTGATCACGGACTTCTTCGAAAAGGAGAGGCGGACAGCGTCATGAAAACTTTCGCTGACGGCTTTAACATGAACGTCATTAAAGTGGACGCACAGGACCGTTTCTTAAATAAACTTAAAGGCGTTTCCGACCCTGAGCAAAAGCGTAAAATCATCGGAAATGAATTCATTTATGTGTTTGATGATGAGGCGACGAAGCTTAAAGGCATCGAATATCTTGCCCAAGGTACGTTATATACAGACATCATTGAAAGTGGTACGGCGACTGCGCAAACGATCAAGTCCCACCACAACGTCGGCGGGCTTCCTGAAGATATGCAGTTCACCCTGATCGAACCGTTGAACACATTATTCAAGGATGAAGTACGTGCATTAGGTTCTGAACTCGGTATTCCGGATGAAATCGTATGGCGCCAGCCTTTCCCTGGACCGGGTCTTGGTATCCGTGTACTTGGTGAGATTTCCGAGCAAAAGCTTGAAATCGTCCGTGAATCTGATTACATCCTACGCGACGAAATCAAAAAAGCCGGACTTGATCGTGATATCTGGCAATACTTCACTGTCCTGCCTGATATCCGGAGTGTGGGTGTCATGGGGGATGCGAGAACCTATGACTACACCATCGGAATCCGTGCGGTGACTTCCATTGATGGAATGACATCCGACTGGGCACGTATCCCGTGGGATGTTCTGGAGAAAATCTCCACACGCATCGTGAACGAAGTCGACCATATCAACCGCGTAGTGTATGATGTGACGAGTAAGCCACCTGCAACGATCGAGTGGGAATAATAAATTTGAGAATAAATAACTGACAGGCTTCTTCCGGGTCGAATCCATTCGACAAACGGAAGGTGCCTGTCGTTTTTTGTATTTAACGAACATTAATATGATATTTTAATAATAATGTTCGTATTTTGTGTTGACGGACAGGATTTCCGTTGGTACAATAGTACTGTAATCATAAAAAATATTATAAAAGTATTACGTCGTATAATTTCGGGAATAGGGCCCGAGCGTTTCTACCAAGCTACCGTAAATGGCTTGACTACGAGGTGATGGATGATAGGACCGTTTCACGGCGGTTTCTAATGATCTTGATCTTAACAGTCAAAGCCTTGAACTCTGGTAGTTCGAGGTTTTTTTATTTTCTACGGCGACTCTATAGGAGGAGTACAAGAATGAGGAATTTCTTTCAGTTTGACCAGTTGGGAACGAATTATAAAAGGGAGATCATCGGGGGTCTGACTACATTCCTGTCGATGGCCTATATCTTAATTGTCAACCCGCTTACGTTGACCCTTCAATCCGTGCCGGATCTTCCGGACAGCATGAGAATGGATTACGGTGCGGTCTTCGTGGCAACGGCATTGGCTGCGGCCATCGGGTCGTTGATCATGGGCTTGATCGCCAAATATCCGATCGCTTTGGCACCGGGGATGGGTTTAAATGCCTTCTTCGCTTACACCGTCGTCCTGACGATGGGGGTACCTTGGCAATCTGCTTTAACGGGAGTATTGATTTCAGGACTGATTTTCATCGCCTTAACACTATCGGGCATCCGGGAAAAAATCATTAACTCGATTCCGGCTGAATTAAAATACGCTGTTGGAGCCGGGATCGGTTTATTCATTACATTCATCGGCTTTCAAAACGCCGGCATCATCGTAAATAACGATGCCGTATTAGTGGGTCTTGGTGATTTAACAAATGGGACTACCTTACTTGCGATTTTCGGAATTATCATCACGGTTATTTTAATGACAAGAGGCGTCAAAGGTGGCATTTTCATCGGAATGGTCGTAACGGCCATCGTGGGAATGATTGCTGGTTTGATCGATACACCGGAAAGAGTCGTGGATGCAGCACCGAGCCTTGCGCCGACTTTCGGAGCGGCACTGGAGCCATTATTCAATGATGCAGGCAGTATTTTTACCATACAAATGCTTGTGGTCATTCTGACATTCTTATTCGTCGATTTCTTTGATACTGCCGGTACTCTCGTAGCGGTAGCCAATCAAGCAGGCTTGATGAAAGAGAACAAATTACCGCGTGCAGGAAAAGCGTTATTCGCAGATTCTTGTGCAACGGTAGTCGGTGCTATCTTAGGAACATCCACCACAACGTCTTATATTGAATCATCTGCAGGGGTAGCGGCTGGAGCAAGGACAGGATTCGCATCCGTTGTGACTGCCATCCTTTTCGTCCTTTCGATTTTCTTCTTCCCGTTACTTGCCGTCATCACATCGGCTGTGACGGCGCCAGCCTTGATCATTGTCGGGGTACTGATGGTTTCGTCGTTAGGTGAAATCGACTGGAAGAAATTTGAGGTAGCGGTACCGGCATTCCTGACCATCGTCGCCATGCCGCTTACGTACAGCATCGCAACGGGTATCGCCATCGGATTTATCTTTTATCCGATTACGATGATCATGAAGGGTCACGTGAAAGAAATCCATCCAATCATGTACTTCCTGTTTGTGATCTTTGTCCTGTACTTTATCTTCCTGGTGTAACATAAGGCACCTATCATAAGAAGCTGATCTCTTGCAGATCAGCTTCTTTCTGTTTTTTATAGAGAAAGGTGTAGAATATAAATAAAGGGAATAGAAGCAGACTTAGAGAAGATAGTACTTAGGTGAGAAGTAAGAATTGAAAAAAGGGTCAGTTTTCGTTAAAATCATGAAATCGGGTAATGTCGAAAATGGTCGAATATATAGGGAGAATTGAGTATGTCTACTTTAAATGTGAAAAAAGCCTTAAATAATAATGTATTGATCGCTGTCCACGAGAGCTATGGAGAAGTCGTACTGATCGGGAAGGGGATAGGATTCAACCGGAAAAAGGGGGATCCCATCCAAAATGATATCGCCGAAAAGATGTTTGTCTTAAAAGGGGAAAAAGAACAGGAACAGTACAAGAACCTTCTTCCTTTCTTGAATGATGATATGTCGAACGTCATTATTTCTGCTATCGAGTTGATCAGGAAAAGAACCAACTCATTTCTTAACGAGCATATTCACATCGCCCTGACCGACCATATCCTTTTTGCCATAAACCGATTGATGAGAGGAATGGAGATCCGGAATCCATTTCTGGTGGAGACAAGAACGCTGTATCCATTTGAATATGAAATAGCGAAAGAAGTCGTCAGTATGATCAATGATATGACCGATGTTCATCTGCCTGAAGGGGAAGTGGGATTCATCGCCCTTCATATTCACAGTGCCATGATGAACAAAGATCTTTCTGAAGTGAACCAGCATTCTCAATTGATCAGTCGCCTGATAGGGATGATCGAACAGCAGCTGGATGTTGTAATCAATAAAGAGAGCGTCGATTATATGAGACTCATTCGGCATATTCGATACACGATTGAACGGGTTTTGCGGGGAGAAAGAGTAGAAGAACCAGAAAAAATTGCAAAACTGTTGAAAGAAGAATACCCTGTCTGCTATAATCTATCTTGGAAGCTGATTAAGATGATGCAGCAAACATTGCAGAAACCCGTTTACGATGCTGAGGCAGTATACCTCACGATGCATCTGCAGCGGATTCAAAATAAAGTGAATTAAAGTACTTATCTTTTCTTACGTGTTACTGATTCGATCAGGCATGAGTAAAGAAGATAATTGAAACGTGTATTTTGGGGTAGTCTATCCATATACGTTCATTATCCTCTTTTCTCATGCCTTTTTTGTTTGGTTAGGCGCAATCATCTAATTAGTTGAAAATGAAAATAAAGGGAGGAAACTCACATGTTTAAAAAGGCTTTTGGTGTACTACAAAAAGTCGGTAAAGCATTAATGCTTCCAGTTGCGATCTTACCTGCAGCGGGACTTTTACTAGCGTTTGGTAATGCTCTTCAAAATCCAACGCTTCTGGACATTGCCCCATTCCTTGCTAACGGCGGTGTTGAAACCGTTGCCAGCGTAATGGAACAAGCGGGTGGAATTATCTTCGGAAACCTTGCACTGCTCTTCGCAGTCGGTGTTGCCATCGGTCTCGCCGGTGGAGAAGGGGTGGCCGGTTTAGCGGCTATCGTAGGTTTCCTGATCATGAACGTAACAATGGGTACGGTTGAAGGGTTAGGTATTGGTGATGTGACAGGTGACGGCGTCGATCCGGCATTTGCACTGGTCCTCGGTATCCCAACCTTACAAACAGGTGTATTCGGCGGTATAATCGTCGGGATCCTGGCAGCATCCATGTACAATCGTTTCTATCAAATCGAACTTCCTTCATACTTAGGATTCTTCGCAGGTAAACGATTTGTTCCAATTGCAACAGCAGCATCTTCCGTTGTATTAGGATTATTAATGTTATTGATTTGGCCACCGATCCAAGATGGTCTTAACACATTCTCAAACTTTATGCTTGGTGAAAACAGAGCATTTGCAGCATTTGTATTCGGTGTAATCGAACGTTCACTTATTCCATTCGGATTGCACCACATTTTCTATGCTCCATTCTGGTTCGAATTCGGTTCTTACACATCAGCAGCTGGTGAAGTTGTTCGTGGGGACCAGGCAATCTTTATGAAACAAATTCAAGATGGTGTACAAGACCTGACGGCAGGTACGTTCATGACTGGTAAATTCCCATTCATGATGTTCGGACTTCCGGCAGCTGCATTAGCGATCTACCATGAAGCGAAGCCTGAACGTAAAGCGGTTGTAGGTGGAATCATGGCATCAGCAGCCTTGACTTCATTCTTGACAGGTATCACAGAACCAATCGAATTCTCATTCTTATTCGTAGCACCAGTACTATTTGGTATACACACAATTTTTGCGGGTCTTTCATTCCTGACAATGCATCTACTAGATGTCAAAATCGGTATGACATTCTCCGGTGGGTTAATCGACTACGTCCTATTCGGACTGATCAACCCGCAGACGAATGCCTGGATCGTCATCCCGGTAGGTATCGTGTTTGCATTCATCTACTACTTCGGATTCCGTTTCGCTATCCGCAAGTTCAATCTTATGACTCCTGGTCGTGAAGATGTAGATGAAGATGAAGATGACGCTCCTGCAAGCTCAGCAGGCGATCTTCCTTACAACATCCTTGATGCGATGGGTGGACAAGAAAACATCGCACACTTAGACGCATGTATCACTCGTCTTCGTGTATCTGTCAATGACGTAAAACAAGTAGATAAAAACCGTCTGAAAAAACTTGGTGCTTCAGGTGTACTTGAAGTCGGAGATAACATTCAAGCGATCTTCGGACCAAAATCAGACACAATCAAATCACAAATGCAAGACATCATCCGTGGGAAAGCTCCACGTAAAGTAGAAACAAACGCAAACGAAGAAGTAGAGCAACAAATCGAAGAAGTGAATCCGGAAGCTCTTCAAACTGAACGCGATAACGAAAAGTTCGTAGCTCCGATCACAGGTGAGATCAAAGACATCACAGAAGTGCCTGACCAAGTATTCTCAGGTAAGATGATGGGTGACGGTTTCGCGATCGTACCGACTGAAGGAACAATCGTTTCTCCTATCACAGGTAAAGTCGTAAACGTCTTCCCGACAAAGCACGCTATCGGACTTGAGTCCAAAGCAGGCCGTGAAGTACTGATCCACGTTGGAATCGATACAGTGAAACTGGAAGGTAAAGGATTCGAAGCCCTAGTAAAAGAAGGGGACCAGGTAGAAGCCGGTCAACCATTACTAGAAGTAGATCTTGACTACATCAAAAATAACGCGCCTTCCATCATGACACCGATTGTCTTCACAAACCTTAAAGAAGGTCAGCAAGTAACAATCGAGAAGTCTGGTAACGTAAACCGTAACGACGAAAACATCATTAAGATCGACTAATGTTCTAACAAAAACCGGCTTATCCTCCAACGCAGAGGGTGAGCCGGTTTTCTTTTTTGTTCATATATAGAAGAAAGAGGTGCTTTTAATAGAAGGATCATGAGCTCTTATTGGAGGGGGGCAAAAGTTTTTAAAATAAATCTATCAAAGCTATTGACGAACATCCAATAGCTTGATATACTTTAAAAACCGTCGCAAGAGAGCAGCGGGTACACAACAACATTCAGTGAAATCATAAAACATTTCAAAAAAAGTTGTTGACAACTACACTGAATTCTTGATATGATGGTCAAGTCGCTTCGAGAGAGGCGCTACATTGAACCTTGAAAACTG
>NZ_NTUP01000067.1 GCF_002561455.1 Bacillus sp. AFS015802
GAAAATTAAAAAAGGTGAATTTGAGCACCCTCAAATTCACCTTTTTTCTATTAGAGACTAGTTTTGTCCCAGCCTCTTTTATGTTTATTGTACTTCTACTGTTTCCATTGTGTGTTCGTGTATTTCTTCTCCTTTGGTGACATGCACCTGTACATTATAAGAACCTTTTTCCGGGAATGTATAGGCACCGCTGTATTTCCCGGCTTCTGCAGGAGTCAGATCCACCCATTCATGTTTCTCCTGGCCGTCTTGATAAATTTCTAAACGAACTTTGGCGTCTTCCAGTGCAGATTCTTCATTTTCAACATGCACCATCATGTCAGCTTCTTCTCCGGCTGTAATACTGTCAGGTTTCATCAGATGAATGGACACGGTACTTTCATGGTCACCATGGTGGTGATCATCTCCTGCTTTCCCATGTTCCCCTGCTTCTACTTCACCGATCGCAATTTCTGTTTTTGGCATCGTGTGCATGTCGCGGGCGGTCACATGGACCTGCACTGTATACATGCCGTCTTCTTTAAACGTCTTCTCAGCCTTATATACACCACCCTTTTGATGTTTGGCTTCGATCATTTCGCTTTCATCTTTCTGACCATTTTTCCAGATTTCGTATTTCACTTCACCAGCATCGTCGACGTTCTCATCACCTTGTGTGACCTTCGTGGAAAGAGAAATGGTTTCACCCTTATCCCCTTTTTCAGGCACGTCTAACGTTGCCTCGATTGCTTCTAATTTCTCATCATCTTTTGCCCCGTTATTTTCATTTGAATTACCGCATGCAGCGATAATCAAAGCAAGGGAACCTACGAGCATATACAAGCTTATTTTCTTCATGACACTATTCTCCTTTAGACATTTTTACTTCACCATTATGTACCCCTCAACCATTAGTATACACGTTCATGTTCACGAAGGGTTTGTCCATTTAATGAAGAAAAAACGGCAGATGTGTGTGACATCTGCCGTTTTTTTCCTTAAGCTTCTACTGTTTTCGTATATTGTTTCTTGAATAGACCTACAAAGAACACGGCCGTCAATGCGACGAACACAATGAAGTAGCCAAGCAGGATGAAGAGGTTCTGCCACATGAAGGTAAAGTCCCCGCTTGAAATGACCGCTTTGAAGGCTGATACCGAGTATGTCATCGGTAACAGTGCACTGATTGGTTGCAGTGCAGTCGGAATTAGTTCGAGTGGGAATGTACCCGCACTCGTTGTTAATTGCAGAATCAAGATGATGATGGCGACGAATCGTCCCGGATCACCAAGGATTGTAACCAGCATTTGAATCAATGCCAGGAATGTAAGACTTGTAATAATCGTAGAAAGTAAGAATAATGGTACACTTTCCACTTCAAGACCCAATCCAAAGAGTAAGATCGCTGCTGCAATCAGTGATTGGATGATCCCGACTGTCGTCAGGACAGTGAATTTACCCATGAACCAGCTCATTCCGCTTGATGGGCGGTCGGATGGTTCCCGGAGTGGGTACACAATTGAGATTAATAGTGCTCCTACGAATAGCCCAAGAGACAAGAAATAAGGAGCAAATCCAGTTCCGTAGTTTGGAACATGATTGATTTTCTCATTTTTCACGTCCACAGGACCTGCCATCATGTCGTACGTATCATCATCGGCTTTGACACTGTTGGCTTCTTTTGCGGCGTCTTTTAATTTTGTTTCATATTGTGTTGTTCCATTTGATAGTTTCTTTGATCCATCTGCAAGCTCCGTTGAACCATCAGCTAGCTTCTTGGATCCATCTGCCAATTGATTGGAACCGTCATATACCCTGTTCAGACCCGAGCTAAGTTCGTTCGCACCTGAAGCCAGGCTTACTGTACCCTGGTATACGTCTCCAAGTTTTTCATTTAATAACCCGTAGTTTTCCACTACTTTGTTTTGACCGGCTACAAGCTGATTAGAACCTTCATCCAGCTGAGCAGATCCGGCCACAAGCTGATCGACACCGCCTTGTAGCTTCTTCTGACCTTCGTTTAATGCACCAATTCCCCCGGCAAGAGAGTTCGCTCCTTTTTGAAGCTCAGTGGCACCATTGCTTAAAGCACCGGTACCCGTTTCAAGTCCGGAAGCCCCCTGCTTGATTTGATTGATGGCAGCCTTTAATTCAGCCTGCTTTTCTTCAGGCAGGCTTCCCATATATGGAGCCAATTCACTTTCAAGCTTTGAGGCTCCTGCTCCGATTGCCTGAGCACCGGCTTGTGCACTGTCGGCTCCGCCTTTCAGGGCGCCGATCTTTTCAGCCAGGGTTTGAGATCCTGCTTGCAGTTTGGCTGTATTGTCCACCGCGCTGTCAAGTCCAGCATCCACTTGTTCCAATCCGGCCTTGCTTTTATCGATTCCGGCAGCAAGAGAATTTAATCCAGATTGGACATCCTGTGTCCCTTTATACAGTTGTTGAGATTTATCGGTCATGACCCCAACACCGTCAGATAATTCTTGAGAACCATTTGCTAGTTTCTCTGCACCTGCACGGGTTTTCGCCACACCGTCCGTCATCTCGACATTTTTTTCTGCAAGGACCGCTAAATTGTCCTTAAGCTTAGTGGCACCTTGAGACAGATCAATGGCTCCGTTGTTGATTTCGCCCGCTTTATCGCTGGCAGTCTGAAAGCCATCTCCCATTTCCTGAATCTTATCAAACATCGTTTCAGCATATGTTTCTGAAACGGATTTAGAGAGACTGGCTTTGATTTCTTTCATCGCCGTATCCCCGATTTGCGCAGATAAGAAGTTAAAGCTTTCATTCGGTACATATTTCAGAGAAAGCTTTTGAGGATTTTCTTCTAACAATGTTGTACCATTCTCAGAGAAATCCTCTGGAATTTCCACAAGCATGTAATAGTCCTGTTCCTTTAGATTCTTATAGCCTTCCTCTTTATCGACGAAGTGAAAATCGAATTGATCGCTATCCTTCAACTTATCTACAAGATCCGATCCGATATGCAATTCCTTTCCGTCAAACTCCGCGCCCTGATCGCTGTTGACGACGGCTACGGGAAGGTCGGAAAGCTGCTCGTATGGATCCCAGAATGCCCATAGGAACATGCCGCTGTACAGTACAGGAATAAAAAGAACGGCCAGTATCGGGATGAGAAGTTTTTTATTGCGGAAAATCGCTTTGAATTCTGAACCAATAAATGATTTCTTCATGTTTTCCTCCTATTATTTTTAAAATTGAACTATTGACCAATTAGACCAAACGGTCATCAGGGAGCAAAAAAATAAATGACTATTTTATTCGATTGGTCATTTTTTACCAAAAATGAAGGACTATCAATTCGATAACCCTTTAATGATATACAGCTCAAACAAGTTGGCTATTTCATCTTTATCAAGTGGACCGTGGGTACGTTCCCAATCGAAGATCAAGGAAACATAGAGCTTAAGCAAAACGAATGCCGTCATTTCAGGGTTGCATGGCTTAATCGCTTTTGATGCTACCGCCTTTTCGATACGCTTACTCAAGAATTCAACGACCACTTTTTCCATGCGGTCAATGACTTCTGATACAGCAGGTGTACCCATCTCCCTTGCTTCCTGGTACAGCTTGATGGTCAGTTTATGTTCTTTGCGGAATTCGAGTAAACGGAACAGCGCATGATGTACATTTTCCGAAAATGTCGCTTCCGGATCAATCACTTCTTCTGCTTCAAATGTCATTTCATTTATTAATGATGAGACAATTTCGTCGAACAATTCTTCCTTGTTCTTAAAAAACGTGTAAATGGTTCCTTTTCCGACATTCGCCAGTTTCGCTACTTGATCCATCGTTGTCGCTTTATATCCAAACAATGAAAAAGAATTGGTAGCGGCATCGAGAATTTGTTTCCTTCGATCAATCGCCATACACTCACTCCTCACTTTGACCGTTTGACCATATTTGTAATTTAGTCATTTTGTTAACATTGATAAATTTATCACATCTTATATCAATACACAAGTTTTTTTTTCGCTTTCCACTTCATCCTTCCTTCATATCGAATAAGCCCTCTTGAATAGGTTATAGGTATAAGGTTTGTAAGGAGGCGTCATATGAATATTTACGTAGTAAAAAGCGGGGATTCACTATGGTCGATTGCGTCGAGGTACGGGACTGATGTCAACCAGATCGCTTACGGAAATCAATTAAAGAACCCAAATATACTCATAATCGGACAAAGTCTCCTCATCCCGGACCCCTTAAAGGAGTATATCGTGCAGCCAGGGGATACATTGTATAATATAAGCCAAAAGTATCGTACGGATTTCAATGAATTAAAAGCATTCAATCAAATTTCTGACCCTTCCTCACTATTTGTCGGTCAGTTGATCGTGATGCCTGCCTTCCTATACACGGTTAAATCAGGGGATACCCTCTACACCATTTCATATAATTATAAAGTTCCCATTCAAGAGATTCTAAATGCGAATGATATTCCTAATCCTTCCCTTATTTATCCCAATGAACAGATTCGGATTCCTAACAGCAAACGTGTAACGGAAGTGAATGCCTACACGACCCGTACAGACAATGAAGGGGTAGCGGAAGTGAATGGTTTGGGAAGCTATTTCACGTATCTTTCCCCCTTCACCCACTCCATCAAAGAGGATGGCTCCGTAACAGAACTGAACGATAACGGTCTTATTTCTGCCGCGTACAAACAAAATGTCGACCCGTTATTGGTTTTGACCAATTATGTGGATGGAAAGTTCAACTCTGATCTCGTGGCAACGATTTTAAGAAATGAAACTCTGCAAAATACGTTGATTTCTTCCATTCTAAAAAAAATGGAAACAAAAGGTTATAAAGGTTTGAACATTGATTTCGAATACGTTTATCCTGAGGACCGCGAAAATTATAATTCCTTTTTAAGAAGGACCGTGTCCGCATTAAAACCCAAAGGTTATTCCGTCTCTACCGCTCTAGCCCCGAAAATAAAGGGCGATCAAAAAGGGCTTTTATATGAAGCTCATGACTATAAGGCTCACGGGGAAATCGTCGATTTTGTTGTGCTCATGACTTACGAATGGGGATGGGCTGGCGGTAAGCCATGGGCGATCGCTCCCATTAATGAAGTCAAAAAAGTGCTGGACTACGCCGTCACCGTCATTCCAAGCAGGAAAATCCTCATGGGAACTCCTTTATATGGACGTGACTGGAAAGTCCCATGGGTGGATGGCACTTTCGCGAAAACCGTCTCACCCCATGGTGCACTTGATCTGGCAAGCAAATACGGAGTGCGCATTCAATACAATGACCAATATCAGTCCCCGTTCTTTACGTATTGGGATGAAAACGGTCAGCAGCATGAAGTCTGGTTTGAAGATGCACGAAGCATGCTGGCAAAACAAAAAGTGCTTGACGACTATCAATTAAGGGGGCTGAGCTACTGGGTCCTCGGTTCTGCCTTTCCACAGAACTGGTTGCTTCAGCACTCCAGATACCGGGTTATGAAGTGAGGATGGCACCTTCCATTGTGGGGTGCTATCTCGTTGTATGTGTCTCCCTGTAAGGAAACCGAAAAAAAGACCACCAGTCACCCGGCAGTCTTAAAAAAATCATGTTAAATACTCCAACACTTTCAATACGGTCTTCTCCCCCTGACCAATACAGTCGGGAATACTCAAACCATCATATGAGCTGCCGGCGATAAATACGCCTGGAAGAGTGGCTTCTGCCTGACTATACATATCTTGAATACGTTCCCCGTGGCCAACCGTATATTGAGGCATAGAGTTTTTGTATCGGGTGACGATGGTAAAATCCGGTGACCCTTCGATTTCCATGATTTTGCTCAAATCATCGAGGACGATCTGTTCGATGTGATCATCGGACAAATCGACGATGGTTTCATCACCTGACTTGCCAAGGTAGCATCGCAATAAGGCTTTTCCTTCCGGAGCCGTGTGGGGCCATTTTTTATGGGTCCAGGTTCCGGCGGTCAAGGAGTAATCACTGTTTCTCGATACAAGGAATTCTGTTCCGGCGATGTCTTTTTTTATGGCCTCTTGTGAAAATCCCATTGCAACCGTCGCCACTGATGTCGCCGGCATGTCTTTTAAGAACGCTAAGAAAGGGTACGAGGAGAACATGGACTGCAATACATGATGAGGGGTGGTGACGATGACGCTGTCGGCTTCCAGCTGTTCCCCGTTCGTCAAGGTGATCGTATAATCATCACCGGCTTCTTTTTCGATGTTGGTCACTTTCATGCCTTTGTATACTGTATTGGGCCCGAGACCCGCTTCCATGGCATCGATCAGCGATTGGAGCCCCCCGGTGAAGGTCAAGAAATTGCCTTCTTCATTTGAATCAGATGCTTGTCCGCTCCTTTTGATGCCGGCAATCAAGCTGCGATGTTTTTGTTCCAATTCATAGAGTTGCGGGAAGGTGGACATTAAGCTTAATTGGTCGATATCACCGGCGAATATTCCCGTTAAGAGCGGTTCGATCAAATGGTCAACGACCTCATCCCCCATTCTCCTTCTAAAGAATTTCCCCAGTGACTGATCTTCTCTTTCCTGCGAGCGGGGAAGGATGAAATCCGCTGCAGCCCTCATTTTTCCTGATAATGAAAATAAACTTGTTGTAATGAAAGGGGCGATTTGGGTTGGAATCCCTACGATGGAACCACCGGGTATAGGATAGAGTTCACCGCCTGCTATACAGAAGGATGTGCCTTTTCGATTCCGGACGAGCGTGTCCTCCATCCCCAGCTTTTCCGCTAAGCGGGGAACTTCCAGTTTGCTTGATAAACAAGAATCCGGCCCCTTCTCGATCACATAGCCGTCCTTTTTCAGGGTTTGGACTTTTCCGCCTAATCGATGGGTGGCTTCTACAAGCTTTACTTCAATGGGAAGGTTTTTTTCTATTATTTCCTGTTGCAGATAGTAGGCCGTCGTCAATCCGGTGATTCCCCCACCAACGACCACGACCTTTTTGGTTTGTTGTTCCAACACGTTCATCGCCTTCTTTAACAAAATATCTTCCATATCAATAATAGAGAAGGACTAAAGCATTGAGCGTGAACTCATTTGCTTCAGTCCTTCCTTTACAGCCAAAAACGGGAAATTATTTTTTAAGATGTTTTAACACGACATCTGCCATGGCGTCGATGAATTCCGGTTTGGCGTTTGGCATTTCAGGACGATAGTAGGAAGCACCGATATCGTCTGTCACCACTTTGCATTCATAATCATTATCGTAGAGTACTTCCAGGTGATCAGCTACAAATCCTACCGGAGTGTAGACAAAAGTAGTATAGCCCTTTTCCTTATATAAGTCCCTGGTCAGGTCCTGGACGTCAGGTCCGATCCATGGATCCGGCGTATTCCCTTCACTTTGCCAGCCAACTGCGTATTCTTTCACTCCTGCACCTTCTGCAATCATCTTCGCTGTTTCTTCTAACTGCTTCGGATAAGGGTCCCCTGATTGCAGAATGCGCTCTGGAAGGCTGTGTGCCGAAACGATCAGAACCGCTTTGCTTCGTTCTTCGTCTGACATGGCAGCGTAGGTGTCTTTCACCTGATCCACCCAGTATTGAATGAATTTAGGTTCATCATACCAGCTTTCCACCGATGTAATCTGCGGTCCACCGAGTTTTTCAGCCGTTTCTTTCGCACGCCCATTATATGACTTAACGCTGAACGTTGAGAAATGTGGGGCAAGTACAATCGAAACCGCTTCTTCGATACCATCTTTATGCATTTGTTCCACTGCATCTTCAACAAAAGGTTCGATATGCTTCAGGCCGAGATACATCTTAAATTCAATATCATCTTGGGTCGCGTTTAAATGTTCTTCAAGACTTTTTGCCTGATCCAGCGTAATCTTCGCCAATGGAGAAATTCCCCCGATGGCTTCGTAACGTCCGCGGAGGTCTTCAAGTAATTCACTTGAAGGAGCCCTTCCGTGGCGGATATGTGTATAGTAGCGTTCCAGATCTTCTTCTTTATATGGCGTTCCATAGGCCATCACCAATAGACCCATTTTTCTCTTTGACATACCAATTCACCTCATTGTCAGTTTCATACATTATTGTGCCATGTTTTTTTCATAGAATCCATGTAAAGACATGTGTGAATGTGCTATCTGGCACTGTATTCATGTACAAAGGCCGCTAATCGCTTTAATGTATCCGGATTAACTTGAGGAAAGACCCCGTGTCCCAAGTTAAAGATGTGGCCGGGAAGCTCGATTCCTTGATCCAGGATCTCTTTCGCTTTTTCTTCGATTACATCCCATGGGGCTAACAGAATCGCAGGATCCAGGTTACCCATTACTGTTTTGGAGATGCCTCTTTCTCTTGCTTCGTTGATTGGTAATCTCCAATCAAGGCCCACTACATCAATGGGAAGATCATGCCATTCATTAGCCAAGTGACTTGCTCCGACACCAAACATGATCAACGGTACGCTCTCTTCCTTCAATTCATTAAAGATTCTTTCCATTACAGGCTTGATGAACGTGCGATAATCCTGTACATTCAACGCACCCACCCAGGAATCGAATATTTGGAAAGCAGATGCCCCAGCCTTGATCTGGGCTTTTGCATACGTGATTGTCATCGCTGCCAATTTATCCATTAACGCAAACCAGGCTTGTGGTTCTGCATACATGAACGCTTTTGTTTTATTATAATTCTTGGAAGGTCCGCCTTCAATCATATAGCTTGCCATTGTAAAGGGCGCTCCGGCAAACCCGATCAACGGAACGGATAATTGTTCCTTTGTCAATAATTTGATTGTATCCAATACATAAGGAACATCCTGTTCCGGGTTGATTTCACCCAGCTTTTCAACATCCGCAGTCGTTCGGATGGGGTTATCGATTACAGGGCCGATCCCTGACTTGATCTCTACATCCACTCCTATCGAAGGAAGCGGTGACATGATGTCCTTGTAGAGGATGGCTGCATCGACATCGTATTGTTCAACCGGAAGCCTTGTCACATACGCACAAAGTTCAGGCTGATGTGTAATTTCAAACAGGGAATATTTCTCCTTGATCTTCCGGTATTCAGGTTGTGAACGACCGGCTTGCCTCATATACCAAACCGGAGTGTAGTCCGTTTTTTCTCCCCTTGCCGCTCGTAAAAATGTATCATTCATCTGTTTCATACCTTTGTTCGTCCACCTTTCTATGTAACTCCATTAATCCCATTGTAAACTAATTTGAGTAGATTCAAAAATTGTCCTATGTATAATATGACCGTACGAATTGTAACCCTTTTAAACTATAGACGTTTTAGGGAGAATTGTATAGTTATCATGGGAAAATGTCATAAATTTGCCGATTTTCCCGGGGTGGGGAAAAAATATCGGGGAATCATGTTACATGCAGGAAAGAAAAGGGAAGAGTATAATAGAAGTAACTAATTTACTTGAGGTGATTTGAATGAAGCTATATATGACGACAGGAACACACGATTTCCTTCAAAAGATAATGGATCAGCATTCGAATGAAAAGATGGTCCTTATGCAGGGCGAGGATGCACTGCTTTTACATGAAACCAGCGGGGAAAGTATCTTTGAAGCACCCCGCAGCTATGAAGTGGTCGACCAATCCGGCGAACTTGAAAGGAAGGGATACGTGGTATTCAATAACATCCCCGTATCGGATGAGGGAAGGCCGCTATTTGAGTACCGTTTTAAAAACCGTGCAGGATTGATTGAAGAAGTACCGGGCTTTACAGCCATCCGTGTCCTGCGTCCCCTGAACAGCGATACATATGTGATCATGACCCAATGGGAGGATGAAAAAAGCTTCCTTGATTGGCAGGAATCCAAGCAATACGAAAAAGCCCACGCCAAGCGGGGGACAGAAGAAGGAATCGATAACCAAAAGGATATCTTCCCTCGTGCTTCTTATGTAAGTAAATATTACGTGTCAGGTCAATCCTGACAATAGGGCCTCCGGAATTCCGGAGGCTTTTTCTTTATTTCAATCTTAACCATTACAGTTCAGGTGTACATACATAATTACAAATTATTAACAGTATACTTTATCGTATTGGTCACAGGCATCCTGAATGAAAGGAGAGGAGTTCCAATGAGTCAAACATGTCTGCTTCTGATTGATTTTCAAAAGGCATTCAGTGAACATGCATGGGGAAGGCGAAACAACCCAAATATGGAAACCAAGGCTTATCAGCTGCTTCAAGGCTGGAGAGAAAAAGCCTGGCCCGTTGTTCACGTGCAACATTCATCCCTTGATATGGAATCACCACTGCATTCAAGCTCGGCAGGTTATGATTTCATCGAAAATTTCCGGCCATTGCGAAATGAAAAACACATCATCAAGCATGTCCACAGCGCATTTGTCGATACAGATCTTGACTTGTATCTAAAACGGGAAAAGTTTGAATCCCTTGTCATAATGGGCTTTACGACAAATCACTGTATCTCCACCACCGTCCGCATGGCTTCTGATCTCGGATATGATGTGACGGTTCCAAATGACGCCACTGCCTGCTTTGAAACATACTCGTTTGACGGTTCCCTGTTTTCCGCTGAAATCGTTCACGGCCTGTCCCTGGCAAATCTTCATCATGAATTTGCCACCATTTCTTCAGCAGAATCCCTGCTGTCATCACGATTGAAATTAAGTAAGCCGGCCATTTTTTAATAAACGTATCTGATACGAGCAGGAGGGGCTTAGTCAAGGGGAATGATCCCATTCCTTTTGACTAAGCCCCTCCTGCATTTCCCCAAGCACGTCTGTAAAAAGCGTTTCTACTCCTTCCTGCCGGCTCTGTAAAGAATCCCGTTACGATTCGCATAAATCGCTGCCTGAGTACGATCGGCCACCCCGAGCTTACTCAGAATATTACTGACATGGGTCTTGACGGTCTTGATCCCGATGAATAACTCTTCGGAAATGTCCTGATTGGTCATTCCCTCGCCCAGACATTTCAGGACATCCATTTCCCTTGACGTCAATTCCTCATGAGGCTTCCTATCCTGAGGGCGGAACCGGTTCATCATTTTATCGGCTACCTTGGAGGCGATGACGGACTCTCCCTTCACCGCTTTATAAACCGCTCTTGTCACTTCTTCCGCACTGGCTGTTTTCAATAAATAACTGTGGGCACCCGCTTCAATGGCGGGAAACACTTTTTCATCATCATAATAGCTTGTCAGGATGATGATTTTGCAGCTTGGATGAAAGGCCAGGATCTTCTTGGTGGCTTCGATACCATTCCCATCCTCCATCAATAAATCCATTAAAATCACATCAGGCATATACAGTTTTGCAAGTTGTGCCGCTTCATTCCCACTTTTGGCTTCCCCCAGAAAGTCCAGTCGTTCCTCTGTCAGCAAATACGTTTTTATGCCCAACCGGACCATTTCGTGATCATCTACAATCATTACTTTAATCTTATCCAACTGCTTCCCATCCTTCCCATTACACCGGAATCCGGAGGTCGATATACGTTCCCTCTTTTTCTTTTGAACGAATCTGAAATAATCCCCCTATTTCCTCGGCCCGCTCTCTCATCGTTTGAAGTCCGTAAGAGGTCATCTTGCTTTCCTGCAGATTAAATCCTTTACCATTGTCACTGATATATAATGTGACATATCCACCTTTTTTCTCCGTTACAATCTTCACTTTCGTAGCCTCTGAGTGACGAAGGATATTTGAAAGACACTCCTGGATGATCCTGAACATATGCGTTTCCGTTCCTTTCGAGAGCTCTTCGATTCCCTCCAGGGTGGCATCGATTTCAATCTGTGTCTTTTCCTTCAATTCCCTTATTAAGATGGATAACGCTTCACATAGACTTTCTCCCCTTAAATCGATCGGGCGCAAATGAAGAAGCAGGGCCCTCATTTCCCCCTGTGCCTTCCCGGCGATGTCCGCTACTTGCTTCACGATGATTCCCACTTTCTCAGAATCAGTCCCGATGCTTTTTTGCGCCGCGGACGAGAGCATATTCAGGGCAAATAATTGCTGACTGACAGAGTCATGCAGATCCCTCGCAAGCCTTTGCCTTTCTTCCATGACCGCAGCCTGGTGTGCCTGGTCCGCAAGTTCAGATTTTTCATCTGCCAGCCGCTGGAGTGACTTCACCTGCTCCTGAATGAATACGGCAAGCTGATTCAACTCATCCGATAAGATCCCAAGCTCGTCATGCTCGAACCGATCCACCCTCGCAGAGAACTTCCCGCTTCGGAGTAAGGTGACAAAGGTTGAAATATCATCGATTCTCCCTTTGAAGGTATAACCGGTGCGAAATCCGAAATAAATGCTTAATATAAGTAAAATGAGGGCCAACCATATTGTCAGATAAATCGAAAGTTCCAGAGAAATTCTCGGATCCTCTGAAAAATAAAGATAGATTTGCAGTGATATAAAGAAAAGCAGGATGGCCATGACAGACATCCTCATAAAGCTTTTGAAGATCCAATTTCGTATATTTGAGGATTTATTCAAGTTCTCCCCTCCTTTTACCGGCCGCCTTTATATCCGGGTAATCCGGATCGAACCGATTTTCACATCAACAGACAGCTTTATTTTCTTACTGGCATCGTCGTATTCCGGGGACCGGTAATACAGTTCAGAACGGATGTCCGCAGACTTCTGATCAAACAATTTCACATCCCCCACCTGCACCTTCAAAGTGATTTCCACAGGCACATTTTCGGGTATGATCATTTTCACGTCACCAATCCAGCCCTTGATTTCAATAGGTGTTTCTCCTTCAGGAATGAAGGCTTTACTGAAATCAAAATAATAATCTCCTATGGCGTTGTAGAGTTTCATATTTTCCAGGGGCCAGTTCGGTTCGGAAAAGCGAATATCCCCGACGATAAATCCTCTGTTGACTTTATTTTTTTTCTGAAGATTTTTTTCTCCCAACGCCTGATTTTCGGAGTTTGTGTCAGGGTTCTTATCAAAGGGATAATCGCTGCTTATACTCACTTTAATCGGTTTATTCCTTACAACCCTGTGAATGGCAATGGCGATAATGAAGATCGGCCACAGTTTCCACCAATTCCCATAATCGAACTCCACCATATCATATCCATCCAGGATGATCAGCGTCCCAAGCGCCAGGCTGAAAAGGCCAAATAATAATTTCCCGAAACTCTTCTTCAAAAAGCTGTCCACTGACCACTTCAAACCAAGCAGCAGTAACAAAATAGGAATAATATTGACAAATATCTGCGTTATTTCCAAGGAAATGACACCTATATTCAGTAATAATAGCAACAACCCAATCATCAGCAGTAAAAATGAAAAAAACCATTGCTTTCTTCCTTTATATCTCATATGAGCACCACCTTCACATCACTAATAGATACGCCATTGTGCATGGCTATTCCTGTTATTGCTTCCATTATAGATTGATTTCCATGCCTTATGGAGGAGCATCCGCATGATTTAGCCTCAGTCCAGAGACGGAAAAATGTTTATTATCCTGAATCACACCTCTTCTGTATTTTCATAATCTATAGTACAGATCAGGGCAAACGCCCAAGGTTTGAGGAACGATTTTTAGAGGAGGGTTTTTCTGATGGGGATTGACTTGACAGCTCTTCATTGGATTTATTTAGTTTTCATAGGATTGATCATTTTGTTTATGATTTTCCGTAAAGACACAACGATCGTATGCATCCTGGGGATCTTCAGTATTGCCTTAGTGGCAACCGGATCGTTAAGCGGATCGATTAGTAGTATATTTAATAGCTTTATCTTTGCCATCACCGAATTACTATCTACGATTCTCGTTATTTCCATCATCGTCGCCATGAGTAGAGGACTCACTTCTACAGGAATAAATGATGTAATGATCCGTCCGTTCACTAAGTTCATCCGCACCCCTGCCCTTGCGTATTGGACGATCGGTCTTGTGATGATGTTCATATCGTGGTTCTTTTGGCCGTCCCCGGCGGTTGCCCTCTTGGGAGCCGTATTAGTGCCTGTTGCCTTACGCGTCGGATTACCCGCCCTCGGCATTGCCATGGCCATGAACTTATTCGGACACGGAATCGCCCTTTCAGGTGACTTTGTCATTCAGGCTGCCCCTAAGCTTACGGCAGACGCTGCAGGCATACCGGTTTCTGAGGTTATTTCAGCAAGTATACCGCTCATCATTGTCATGGGGGTCGTCACCACCGTCACTGCATTCATTTTCCTTAAGCGCGATATGAAAAAAGGGATTCTCACAGTAGATCCCAGCTCCCTTGCCGCTACCGGACAGAATCTGGAGGATTCACATGAGCTTTTATCATCAGGTTGGAAAAGAGCCATTGCGGTCCTTATTCCACTCTTATTTGCCGCGGATATTACGGCAATGGTACTCTTTGACCTTCAAGGCGGGGATGCTACCGCCCTTATCGGGGGGACCTCCATCGTCATCCTCCTCTTGATTTCATTGGCCGCCTATAAAGGGAAAGGGCTAGAGAAAACAACCAGCTTCATGATTGACGGATTTCAGTTCGGGTTCAAAGTGTTCGGTCCGGTCATTCCGATTGCTGCTTTCTTCTATTTAGGGGATTCGGGATTCCAAACGATCATCGGTGATTTCCTGCCGTCAACATCCCACGGAATCGTCAATGATCTTGGGGCATCCCTGGCTGCGGCCGTCCCTCTTTCAAAGGCGGTGGGGGCCATCACCCTTACGACGGTCGGGGCCATCACGGGACTTGATGGCTCAGGCTTCTCGGGAATTTCCCTTGCCGGGTCCGTAGCCAATCTATTTGCTGAAAGCATCGGGTCAGGCATCGCCACCCTTACGGCCCTCGGTCAGGTCGCAGCCATATGGGTCGGTGGGGGAACCCTCGTCCCATGGGCACTCATACCGGCAGCCGCCATTTGCGGAGTCGATCCATTCGAACTCGCCAGACGGAATCTCATTCCCGTCATCATTGGATTGATCGCCACCACGATCGCAGCGATGTTTTTACTATAAAAATAGAGGGACGGACCTGTCCGGGGTCCGTCCCACCTATTTTTGCGGCCGCTTCTCATAAAGGAAGATACATAGTACGAAAAACGAGTATCCCAGAAGGAAACCGGCGGCGACATCTGAAGGATAGTGAGCCTGTTCCACTACCCGGCTGATGCCCGTCAAAAGGGAAAGGATGATGGCCAAAGTAAAAATTGTGATCTTCACTCCAATCGACGACATCTCCTTAGTGATGAAATAAGCGATGACCAGTAAGAAAACCAACCCGACCATGGCGTGACCGCTCGGAAAACTGAATCCCTCTTCTCCGTGTGAAAAAGGCGGCCTTTCCCGTTCCATTAAGCCTTTGATGGTTTTATTGAGAACATTGCTCCCCGCCACCAGCACCACAACGGTAATGATCCCGACAAAATCCTTCTTGACCCACCAAAGATAAAGGATCAAAGCGATGGAGGCGATGCCAATCACCACTTCAGTCCCTATCACAGAAAACATCTCCATAAAATGAAAGGAACTCATGTTGGAAAGCAAATACTCCTCTCCGAAAATCTCCATTCCATGATAAACAAAATGGGCGATTGCCATAAATAATGCGAACGAAATAAAAGCAGTTATATATAAAATTTTCTTCATCGTAGCCCTCCTTGAATTTCACTCGAATTATCCACTTCCCCTACGAAGTTTAGTGTTATAATATTCGTACTATTCACTAAACATTAGGAGGTTTTGCACATGCTCAATGAATTATATCAAAAATTAGAAGATCGTTGGATAGAAATGGTCAAGATCAGGAGATTCCTGCATCAACATCCCGAGTTATCCTTCCAGGAAAAGAACACGGCAAAGTATATTGCAGATTACTACAAAAACATCGGGGTCCCCGTTCAAGAACAAGTCGGAGGCAACGGCGTTGTAGCAAGGATTGAAGGAGCTCTCCCAGGTAAAACGGTGGCTCTCCGGGCAGACTTCGACGCTCTTCCCATCCAGGATGAAAAGGAAGTAGAGTATCGCTCTACCGTACCCGGCGTCATGCATGCATGTGGTCACGACGGACATACGGCGACGCTCCTGGTATTGGGGAAAACCCTTCATGAAATGCGTGACACCCTTTCAGGAACTGTGGTCCTCATTCATCAGCACGCGGAAGAATATGCACCGGGAGGAGCGAGATCCATGATAGAGGCGGGTTGCCTCGAAGGTGTGGATGTCATTTTCGGCACCCATTTATGGGCAACGGAACCGCTTGGAAAGGTCCTCTACCGAACAGGTCCGATCATGGCTGCAGCTGACCGCTTTGAAATTGTGATCAAAGGATCCGGCGGTCACGGGGCCCAGCCTCATAAAACGAAGGATTCCATCGTGATCGGAGCTCAAGTTGTTTCAGAGCTGCAGCAAATTGTGAGCAGACGGGTGAATCCGATTGATCCTGCCGTCGTGACGATCGGTTCCTTCATGGCCGATAATGCGTTTAATGTCATAGCGGATTCAGCTAAATTGATCGGAACGGTACGTACCTTCAATCCTGAAGTCAGGGACTTCATTGAAGAGGAAATCGAACAGATCCTGAAAGGGGCGTGCCTCTCCGGCCGCTGCGATTATGAATATGTGTATGATCGGGGTTATCCGGCTGTTGTCAATCATGAGGAGGAAACCGAGCTTTTCGTGCAGAGCGCCTGCGCTGTGGATGAAGTACACACGGTGGAACAAATCGAATTGCAAATGGGCGGCGAGGATTTCGCTTTTTATTTAGAACATATAAAGGGCAGCTTCTTCTTTACAGGAGCCAAGCCGGATGGTGTGGACATTGCCTACCCGCACCACCATCCCAAATTCGACCTTAACGAAAAAGCCCTTTTGATCGCGGCTAAATCATTGGCAAGCGCCACCCTTCACTACCAAGAAAAACACTCGGTATCAAAAACGGTTTCAAAATAAACAAAAAAGATCGGATGCTCAAGTAATGCAGCATCCGATCCTTTTTTTCTTAATAAAACCGGTGGTTCTTTTCAACTTTACTGACCACCAGCACCCACCAGATCAAGAGGGGCTGGAACAAAAGTCGGATCCAAAGCAGCAGCCGATTCGCCTCTTCCTGTCCAGGGGCTGGGATTCCTTTAATGGCCGCGTAAATATTGGCAGGAAAAACAAGAACCAAGTAAATCGCCGTAATGATTCCGGTCTTTTCTCGGGTCTTTGGAATCAATAAGAGTATGGACAGAATAAACTCCATGATCCCCGTTAAATACACGAGCTCTTCCCTTAAAGGAATAAATCCGGGAATCATTTCCGCAAATCCTCGGGCTTCGATAAAATGAAATACACCTGCTAAAAAAAAGAAGAAGGAGAACAGGATGAGTCCGATGACCTTCCATGCTTTATTCCGTTTATTCATCTATTCAACACCTCACTAACACAAATTCAGGTTACTTCCCACTATACAGGATATCATGATGGAAATAAAAAGATCGGTATGCCAAATGATCTCGACAAAAAGAAGATCGATCAAGATGACCGATCTTCCCTACGGTACTATTCTAATTCATTGAAGTAGCGAATCCGATAAGCAAATTTTGCCACCTCTCCAAGATGATCCAGGAGCTGATAGTTGGCATAAGCCCCCACCACAGCCCCGACTCCTGGAATGAGCTGAAGCATTTTTACAAAATCGATGTAATCCCTGTACTCCTGTTGAAAGGTTTTCCAATCGAGTTCTTTCAACTTTTCTCTTTCTTCCTCCCAGTTTTCAATGATGTGGAGAACACCCTTCTTATGGGGATCACTGGAAAAGGCAAGTTGAAAGACATATAAAAGGAATAGCCGTTCCTCATATTGTTTTGGATCATAGCCATGGATCAAAGCGCACTCACTAAGAAACTTCATCTTAATGGAGAGAAGCAGCGGGAAATCCGCAAGGCCGAGGAAGATCCCGCCTGCACCGGTACCCGCCCCTTCAATGGTCGCAGTTTTCCGGTAAAATTCCATTCGCTCCTTCATCAGGTCTTCCCGTTCCTGAAGTCCCGGCTCGCATGTGATTGTTTGGAGGGACACCCATTCGCTCCCCTTCAACGTGACCTCCACCATCTTCTTGATACTTTCCGTGACGACTTTGTGGGCTCTTTCAGGTATCCATTGATTCACTTTGGTTTGCGCCTGCTTGGAAACCCTCTGAAACAGGGACGATTTCCTGATGTATCTTCGTTTCCATGATTCCAACTCTTCTCTTTCATGGTTCATATAGAACCACCATCCTTTTTCATTAGCCTTCACTCATTATACGTTTCAACTGATCCTGCCGTTTCACTAAAACAGTGTTTCTTCCAACTTCTTCAATCGCTGCGCTAAATAGAACTGACTAAAGAATATGGAGAAGGTTATACCAGCAAGCAGCGTGATCAGTCCCTCGAGCCACGCTCCCCTTACTATGAGGGGAATGGAGAATACAACAGCCTGGATCATCATAGACTGTGTCATGAGTTTTTGGAAGGACGATTTCTTCCATTCCCTTGATACAGGATAAATAAGAACCCATATCTTATAATCAAAACGCTTAAACAATGGTATCAGCTGAAATGCCGTCAGATACAGGAATACTAAAGCCGTCAGAATACTGAAGATAAATGAAGCATTCCAATAAATCAGCAATGCCCCTATCACAGTCAATCGTACATATAGACCTGAATATTCACTAGTCCTCACAAGGGATCGGAGATATAGATAGCGATAGGTAGACGCTTGAGAAAATGGTGCCTTTACAAGCCAATCCAGCCATTTTCTCCGGTGCACCCTCCCTTTCAGCTTCGGAACATCCGTGAACATATTGGCGATGCGATAAAAGATCAGCATACGCTGCTCTTCCAAATGGATCAATAAATCCCATTTAAGGTTCTTTCCTTTTGTGGACTGATGAAAATAAAAGACATATCCGAGCATCAATACGGCGACGACGATCGGCGACCACAGTGGAGCATCCGATAAAACAAGAAAAACAAGTGCTCCATTCAGGAAAAATCGAACAAGGCTGTCCGTTATATGGGCCTCCCTTTCCTGAAACCTCAGCATGAACCACCGAACATAGAGGTTCCATACTTTGATGCACAATACGAAAGCAAGCAATGGAAAGAAGCTCTTGAAACTGCTTCCGCTTACAGCTACATACATGGGCATCAGCGCCGCCAGGACAAGCAGTTGAACGTACGATTGAAACATGAAGCTGATCCAGATGCATTTCGTGAAATAACTGGATAAACGCTCTTCCAATGGCAAGAGAAACACAGCATCCGCTTCTCTCAGGAAGGTGTACACGGGACTCCACGCAAGTAACAGCCCCAGTATGACCGCCATGATCAAAGGAGCGGGGAAAGACGGCTCAAGAGTCTTCACCCACTGATTATACGTAAATGCAGCCCCTCCTAGTGCAAAGATCAGGACGAATAGTAAATGGTCGTTGAACATGTATTTCAAATACTTCTGCAGCTCTTGATTATATTCTGCAATGCGCTTTCTCCAGATACCATCCACGTTATTCATCATGGGATTCTTCCTTTGTCAGCTGTATATAAATATCATCCAACGTTGCTTGGGGCATGGAAAACTCCCTTTGAAGCTCTTCGAGAGTGCCTTTTGCCCGTATTTCCCCTTCATGAAGGATGATGAATGAATCACAGTATCTTTCTGCCGTTGCAAGTATATGGGTCGACATAAGGATGCCCGCCCCATTTTGTTTCATTTCCTGCATCCAATCAAGTAACGACTGGATTCCGAGTGGATCCAATCCGACAAACGGTTCGTCAATGATGTAAAGACTCGGCTGGATAAGGAATGCACACATGATCATCACCTTTTGTTTCATCCCTTTTGAAAAATGGGCAGGGAACCAGCTCATCTTCTTCTCCATACGGAACGCCTTCAACAGCTTATCAATTCTGCCTTTATATTCGGTTTCTGATAGTCCATATGCCATGGCCGTAAGCTTCAAGTGTTCCTCCAGGGTTAATTCATCATATAAAATAGGTGTCTCAGGTATGTATGAGAATTGCTTCCGATATTGATCGGGATCCTTTTTCAATGTATGTCCATTGATGGAAACTTGGCCCTGCTTCGCCTCCATCAGACCGATGATATGTTTGATGGTCGTACTTTTTCCTGCTCCGTTCAATCCGATTAATCCTACAATTTCGTTTGAATGAATGGAAAATGATATATCCTTTAAGACCGGCTTCCTTGTATAGCCACCGACAAGGTGTTTGATTTCTAATAATGACACAAGCAGCAACGTCCTTTCTCTTCACGTATTATTTCTATTTTATCAAAACTTTAAAGTAAAGGCATGTTTAGAATATGGATCTTTTCCCCCAAGAGGCTGGGACATAACTAAATCCATTTCCTCTAAAGACGAACAATCAAGTCAATCGTTACACCGCTATTGATTTCCGTGCAAGACTTCGCTTTCCTCGGGCGGAAGGCGAGCACCTGCAGCGGAAATCAACCAGCACTCACTTCTTCTTAGGTGGGAATTTTCAAGACAACCGGTTGAACAACACCCTTCCATATTTTAGTATTCATAACAATCCGTTGATCTGCACAACATATTATCAGAAGGGGCCAGCAATAAGAAAAAGGGGATGGTTGTTAAAGACCAGCTAACCGATTTCACTATTGTTTGCGACTTGAAGGATTCGTCGTCTTCTATAGTGAATGACACACTCACCATATTCATTTGATCAAAAAATTGATAAATGAGGTGTTTGTTAAAGCACATTTTGACTGAATCAACTTACTTTAGTAGCTTACCTTAGCTTATTAGATAAGGGGATGGTCAGTTTGCACAAAGTCATTCATGTTTCCAGCGATTTACACATATCATCCTTATAGCAAATGAGGTGTTTGTCCAAGACGGCATACAGTTTCTATTGTCTTAATTGCTTAAATAGCGAAAAGATAAGGGGATGGTCGCATTGAACAATTTTCATTCTAACCCAGAATGGTACACTTTTCGAAGCTACTAGCGAATGAGGTGTTTATCAAAGAGAATGAAGCCTGACATTTAAACCTTTACAGTATTACCCCTTCTAAGAAGAGAGGCAGGAAAATCGTTCCTGTCTCTTCTTCATTTATTGTCCTATTAATGATAAAATACATACACCATTACTGAAAGGTGGAAATGAATATGAGTGACTGTATTTTTTGTAAAATCATCGATGGAGAAATCCCCGCAATGAAAGTCTACGAAGATGATCACGTCCTTGCTTTTCTTGACATCAGCCAGGTGACGAAAGGTCATACTCTTCTTATCCCAAAAGTACATAAAGAAAATGTATATGAGCTGACACCGGATATTGCGGGCCACCTCTTCTCTGTTGCACCAAAAATTGCAAACAGCATCAAGGCTGAATTCAATCCGGTCGGAATGAACCTGTTAAGCAATGCAGGTGAAGAAGCAGGACAATCCGTCTTCCATTTTCATATGCACTTCATCCCACGATACGGCAACGGGGATGGCTTTGGAGCCGTCTGGAAAACCCACAATGATGACTACAGTCAAGAAGATTTAAAAGAAGTTGCTGATTCCATCGCGCAGCACCTGTCATAGTCTTTAGAGTCCAAAACCTCCACTCATGGAAGGTTCGGTCTTTTTTCAGAAATTTTAATCTTTGACACAGATTCCCCATATGTTATAATGTACCTATCTTTTCGCTAATGGCAACAGTGCACATTAGGAGAAGCAGAATACACAGTATAGTTTAGTTGAGGAGAGATGAGAAATGAATACAAAAACACTTGTATCCCTATCATTATTAGTAGGGATCGGAGCGGTCCTGCACACAGTGATTCCGGGAATTTTCTTAGGGATGAAGCCGGACATGATGCTGACAATGATGTTCTTAGGCATTATCCTGTTTCCGGCAAAGAAAAACGTATTGCTTTTGGGTTTACTTACAGGAGTCATTTCAGGATTAACAACACAGTTCCCCGGAGGATTCTTACCAAACCTGATTGACAAGCCGGTTACGGCATTCGTTTTTTACGGATTATTCCTTGCAACAAAGAAAATCACCCGTTCATTAGTAGGCGCTTCTGTTCTAACCGCTATCGGTACACTCGTATCAGGAAGCGTATTCTTACTTTCTGCATATGTGATCGTTGGACTGCCTGGAGCTTTCTTTGCTCTATTTGCAGCTGTCGTACTTCCGGCAACACTTGTGAACGCCGGCGCGATGTTCGTCGTGTATCCGATCATCAACGGTATTTTAAAACGTTCAAGCATTCGAGAAGCTGTCACTACAGAACAGCTATCCTGATTGAAGTCATAGATAAGCCCTCCATTTTGTGCAACCGTCACGAAATGGAGGGCTTTTTTCTATTAACTGACTGCAAACCAAAACAGTATCCCTATGAGAAAAGTGATCAATCCACCTGACCCCAATATGGTCGCACGCTTCTTCAATATGTTCTTAGGAGGATACATTCCAGGCCTTTGAATACTAATGAAGTTATACACCATACTCAGAAATAAAACGCCACTGAGAGCAAAGAAACCGAAGATTATTCCGTCCATCCTTTTAGAACCTCCCCCTCTCCACCACCTCTTACCTTCAATTTTATGCGTTCGGTGAGAAAGATATGAACCGACTTGTTTCAATCTGTTCTAAAAGGGAAAAGGAGAATACCTGCTGATTGTAGAAATATAGTATTATAGAAATAGAAGAACGAGGTGAAAAATAGTGAATAAAAAATCTCTTGCTTACGGGCTTTTAATCGGTGGAGTGGTCGGTGGGGTTGCCTCCCTTCTTACATCCCCTTCATCAGGGAAAGAGATCCGTGCTCAAATCAAAGACAAGAAGGACGATTGGACTGGAGTCATCGAGGAAATGAAAGGCCATATCGGAGAATTGAAAGAATCCATCGGTACCCTTTCGCAGGAAGGAAAGGAAACCGTCCTTCAGCTTTCAAAGGACCTTCAAGCTTCCTTCAAGCAGTGGCAGGCTTCAACCGAGCCAAATAACCAGCGCCTTCAGGAAGAAATCCAGTCCATCCAGCGAACCATCGAAGAGCTGGAAAAATCGATCAACTCAGCCAATACGACGAATCAATAACCAAATCCCCGTCATCCATTTACGATTTATGGCTGACGGGGATTCTGTTTTGTAAAATAAAATTTATCCTCGCGCGCTTTTTTCAATATAGTGATTATCCCCACAAATCCCGTCATCACTGCGTTCACTCCCATTTCTTTTTCTATTTTAGAGCAGATGTACCAACCAGAAATTATATACTTCGAAAAATTTTGTCAATTTAGCCTTTATTAATTATTACTTTATTGGCATAATAAAATATAAGCGCTTTCTTTTTTGATGATCGTTGTATCAGCGAATCCTTTGGAACTGCTTACAACGCAACCATTTCAGAACAGCTTATATTAAAAAGATTTTCTAGCAAAGTGGGTGAATGAGATGAAGGAAAGAGAATTTACTTTGAAAGAGGCAATGCTCTTCAGTCAAAGGATGGCTCAGCTTAGTAAAGCTTTGTGGAAAGCCATCGAAAAGGACTGGCAGCAGTGGATCAAGCCATACGACTTAAATATCAATGAACACCATATTCTCTGGATTGCGTATCATTTAAAGGGGGCGTCCATTTCGGACGTGGCCAAATTCGGTGTTATGCATGTTTCAACAGCCTTTAACTTCTCGAAGAAATTAGAGGAACGGGAACTCCTTGAGTTTTCCAAACGGGAAAACGACAAGCGGAATACCTATATCCAACTAACGGATAAGGGTGAGAGAATCCTTCTTGATCTGATGAAGAACTATAAGCCTGAAAGTCACTCCATCTTCCAGGGGGTATCCCCATTACGGGAATTATACGGGAAGTTTCCTGAAATGATTGAAATGATGACCGTCGTGCGGAATATTTATGGGAATGACTTTATGGAAATATTCGAAAAATCATTTCATAATATTGAAAATGATTTTTCTGATGATAACGGAAAGCTTGGTGAACTGTTTGAAGACGAAGAAGAATTGGCTTAATCTACAAGCTCTTCTTTAATTGCCTCATTAAGGCTGGATACATGTTCTGTACGAGGCAGCTGTCCACGACTTCATGCACCTTCAACTTTGCATGAAGCTTAGCTTCAAATTCTTTGAAAAGCGGAGTATTGTAAACAAATCCTTCCGCTTTTTGTTTTTCAAGCTTCATGCTCAGTCTATCACAAGTCATAAAGAACTCCTTCACTTCCTTCTCGGACAAACCATTTCGAATGATCAACCGATAAAATGGGAATCCATTCTCGGGCAGCATTTCAACCATCAACCTCTGATGATATTCAAGTTTCTCTATTCGCTTCATTAGTTCATCCATACTTCTAACCCCGCTAAATTTCTCATACTCTTATTGTACAAAACTATAACATACCTGTCGCCCCAAAAGTCCTTCAAAAAATAAGAAAAAACCTTCTAAAAATGTATTGATTTTTTCCGGCAATCGTAATAAAGTATGTAAAGCACTTAATTAACCACAATTCGTCTAATGGAGGCGATTTTTTTATGCATTGCTGGAAAACAATCAATCTCGAAAAACAATTTGGATTTTACCGAGTCTTTTTACTTTCATCCATCATCATGATGATGGTATTCTCATTAATATACGTACCGATTAACTTACTATTTCCGAGTGCATTTTATGATAAGCATTTTCTCGGATTCTTTGTTGGTCTCTTGAGTATCTATCCACTGCATAAATTTTTTCACATCGTGCCGATACTGCCATTTGTGAAAAAAATCAAATGTAAATGCAACCGAAAGATGTATCTGTTGCCGATTCTCTCGTTGCGGGTGGATCAGCCCATTTCAAAATACCGTTACTTGGTCGCCCTGGTGGCTCCTTTCTTTGTTCTAAACAGTATTTTGTTATATGGCTGCTTCCATTTCCCACATTATTCGCATTACTTTACCATGCTGATTGCATTCCATTCAGGCATTTGTGCCATTGACTTTATTTATGCAAAGCAGCTCATGGATTCACCCAAGAATGCATTGATCGAAGAAAATGAAGATGGATATGAAATATTGATTTATCAGTAAGGATGATGGATGGCCATTGATGCACTCAATGGAATAAATCATCCTTCTCATATTTTTACGGTTCTATCACAGGTTTCGTTTCTTTACCGGCCCGGAGAACGTGATTCGTATGAAAAAAGCTTCATTTACATGAATTGGGTGACACTCTTGCTACCAATTAGGGAAATAATTTGGTAATGTATAGTCTATAGGAGATAACGGGGAGGGGTTTGGATGATCTCCATGTTTTTAGTATTTGCAGTTTTCATCTTATTTTATATAAATAAAATGACAAATGCATTATGTTTACAAAAAGAAATACCTGAAGAACGCCAACCTAAAGTGTTTAGAACCATCAATATCCTAATCACCATACTACTGGTCTCTTCCTATATAGAAATTCTATTTACATAGCTTAAATTGTCATTAAAAAAGCAGATCCGGAAAATCGGATCTGCTTTTTTCATCTATTTAAATTAGCAAACGTATGCTGCACCAATGATGATTAACAAAATGAATAATACTACGATTAACGCGAAACCTCCGCCGTACCCGCCGCAAGCACCTGACATATGCGCTTCCTCCTTTCATGTATGAAAAGCATTAACATATGAATATGAAGCAAAAGGGGCCAGCCTTACTTAAAGGTGTTGCCCCCTCTTACAGTCTTTATCCGATAAATCTAAACCCCGAGGCTAAATTATAGCCATGCTGCACCTACAATGATTAACAGGATGAACAGTACTACGATTAACGCGAAACCTCCGCCGTATGCGTGACCCATAACTTTCCACCTCCTTTGAAGCGCTACTTTATCTTATTCAAGTTAGCTGCCATTTGTTTTAGGCTATTGTCATAAATTTAATTTTTTTAGTAAATATATGCGGCACCAACGATGATTAATAAGATGAACAGCACTACGATTAACGCAAATCCAGAATTGTATCCACAGCTCATATTTATTACCTCCTTTTCTCTCTTCGCTCTTATCATATGAAGGAACCTGGGAAGTGGGTGTGTAAAATGCCCATTTTTCTGAAGATTAGTTTGGAAAATATTTTTTTTCATGGAAAAAGTGTGTTATAGTATGTTTTGTAGAAAATTGACAAGCCATCAAACGAATATAGTGTAGGAGTTGGTCACCATGAAAAAATGGATCATTTCAGTATCATTGGCTGCCGGAGTCGTTGGACTAGCCGGATGCAGCGGGGACGATGCTGAAGGAAACAGTGACGTTGTTGCAACAACAAAAGCCGGAGACGTAACAAAAGATGAACTATACAAATCAATGAAGCAAAAATTCACTCCGCAAATGGAACAAGCCCTTCAGGAACTCGTTTATACAAAAGTCCTGGATGAGAAGTATGATGTGACAAAAGAGGAAGTTGATGAAAAGCTGAATGAAGCAAAAGATCAACTCGGACCTCAATTCGATATGTTCTTACAACAATATAATCTGGACGAAAAGTCGTTCAAGCAGTATTTAAAGCTTCAATTACTTCAAGAAAAAGCCGCTATATCCGATGTCAAAGTCACGGATAAAGAAGTGAAAGAATACTACGAGAAATGGAAACCGGATATTAAAGTACGCCATATCCTTGTAGAAGATGAAAAGACAGCGAAAGAAGTCAAACAGAAATTGGCTGATGGAGCGAAATTCGAAGACCTGGCCAAGGAATACTCCACAGATCCAGGTTCTGCTGAAAACGGTGGAAGCTTAGGATGGGTGGACTACGCCGGTCGTCAAAACTTTGTTCCTGAATTCTCCAAAGCACTTGACACTCTCGAAAAAGGGAAAGTGAGTGAGCCGATCAAGACAGAATATGGCTACCACATCATCGAAGTGACAGACAAAAAAGAAAAGAAATCCTTTGACGAAATGAAGAAGGAAATCGAAAAAGAATTGAAGCTTTCCAAAGTGGATCCTCAAAAAATCCAGGAAGCAATGAAAGCCGAAATTGAAAAAGCGGACCTGAACATTAAAGATAAAGACCTTAAGAAGGCATTTGATCAAGTGCTGAATCCGCCGGCGGCACCTGAAGGCGGAGAAACACCTGCACCTGAAGGTGAAGCTCCTGCAACGGAAAAAGCGGAATAAATCAAAAAGGACTGACGGCCATATGCGGCCATCAGTCCTTTTTGTCTCCTATCAAGACGTTAGTTGACGTCTCTTCTCTTTTTCCTCTTCCATACGATGAATATAAACTTCTCCTTCTTTTTCAATCCATTCATCTTCCAGCGACTTTTCTTCCTTCGCCGATTTTATCGTCATAAAGGCACTTCCGAAAATCCCTGCTACAACCAGGTACATCCAAATAGGCAGTGTCAATTGCTTCATCTCCTTATAGGTTTGTCCTCTTTTATTTTCACTATATGAGGACAAGGATCAAAACATGACCATAAAATCAAATAAGACCCGATCAAAGACCGGGTCCCATCCTTTTATTTATGAAACGTTGGTTTATAGAACGAACGGTTATCAAGGGCGAATACTCTTTCCGTATATTCACCCGGCTTTACCCGCTCAAGAGCGCGATCGAGCATATTCATCTTCGCGTCTACATTGTCAATGTAATGAAGGATCTCCGCTTCACGGATAAGTGGCGGCTTAGGACTTCCCCACTCGGCTTTACCGTGGTGACTCAGCACGAGATGTTGAAGAATCATGACTTCTTCTCCTTCGATTCCCAGTTCATCCGCAGCTTTCCCTATTTCATTCACCATGATGGAGATATGACCGATCAGATTCCCTTCAATCGTATACGTTGTCGAGGTAGGACCTGACAGCTCGATGACTTTTCCTAAATCATGCAGGATCACCCCGGCATAGAGAAGGTCCGAATCCAGGGAAGGATAAAGCCCCGCAATGGCTTTCGAAAGATCCAGCATCGATACAACGTGGTACGCAAGGCCGGATACAAATTCATGATGGTTCTTTGTAGCCGCCGGGTATTCCAGGAAAGGCTTTTGATATTTTTTGATCAGGTGTCTCGTGATACGCTGTATGTTCGGGTTTCTCATTTCAAAAATGTATTGTGTGATTTTACTTGTCATTTCATCGATGCTTACAGGCGCCGTTTCAAGGAAGTCTGAAATCGCATAGCCATCGGCAGGGGAAGCAGGCCGGATCTGTTTGATTTTAAGCTGATTCTTTCCACGGTAACTGTGTATGTCACCCACTACCCTTACAATCGTTTCAGGCTGGTATGCCCTCTCATCCTGCTCAGAAGCATCCCAAAGCTTGGCTTCCATATCTCCGCTCTTATCTTGCAGGATCAAGGTCAAAAACGGCTTTCCCGTATTTGTGGTACCCTTGGTCATCTGCTTGATTAATAGTGGCAAGTCAATCGTCTCACCGACATTAAAATGTGTAATTCCTGACATCTCTTCTCCTCCGTCCAAGTGGAATGGTAGTTTCAGTATATCATAGATTGATTAAGAACAAGGTTGGAAAGGGTTGGAGGCCGTCTCCAAATCCTCCTGAATCCTGCTATTCTGAGCTGACTGCCCCATACAGGTCCGTCCCTCCCTTAGGTAGTCCGGATGGGTTCCCTGCGGTGCAGGACAATGATTTCATCGTCGGCAAAGGAATGTTTGATATGAGGGTGGCAGGTAAAGAACAATACCTGATGGTCCTTTGCCACCTTTCTTAGGAGCTTAAGAAATGACTGTGTCCTCGACAAGTCAAAATTGACTACTCCGTCATCAATCAGGACAGGCAAGGGATAATGGTCACCCATCGATTGAACGAGGGCAAACCGGATCGAAATGAACAGCTGTTCTTTCGTTCCTTGACTGAGTTCGACTGCATGAAAGACGGTCCCGTCCCCTCTCTCGACCTTGATCATTTCATCCTCGAGTAAGAAAATACGGTGATAATGTCCTTCTGTCAGATCCCTGAAGTTTTCTTCTGCAAGCTGAATGACTTTCGGCATTTTGGTTTTCTGGTATAACTCCATTGTTTTTCTCAGGGAGAATCCGGCAAGTGTATATTTGGCCCACTCAAAGGCAAGTTCCTGAAGTTCGGCTTTTTTACTTTGAAATTCCTGAAGGATCGCAGAATAGCTCTTTCCTTCCTCTAACGTTTTGATTTCATATGAAAGGGAGGCAAGCTCTTTTTGATGAGCGGACAGCTCTATGGACAGCTTATCGATGGCGTCTGAGATCCGGGTTGATTCTTTCCTGCTTTCTTCCAGTGATTCAAATGCAAGAAACGTATCAAGGGTTTTTTGGGTCAATCTCGTTTTCATTCCCTTGTATTGGGACCATAGCCCGTTCCTTTCCTCGATCTTCTGCGCCTTTTCCCGGAATTCGATTTCCCCTTTGCAATCAGCTGCCTCCATAAGGACGTGAATATCCTCACGAATTTTTCCTAATTCTTTGGAAAGCTTTTCAGTTTCAAGCGACAAAGGCTCCAATTCAGCCGTAAGATTTTCGGCGACGAGCTGACGTTTCTCGAGATCCTGTATGATTTTTTTAAACTGGATAAGGGCTTCGTCCATCGTGGTGAACGTAAGGGAGTGCTGTTGAAACCAGTCCTGACATTCTTCTGTGTAACCCTTCAATTTCCCGGCTGTGTGAACTTCATCTTCGGATAATTGGGTAAATGTTTCATAGGAAGAGACTAATTCTTTCATTTTGGAGAAAGCATCACGGAGCCACTTCCAATGGAATTCATCTGGTAAGTATAATTCCCTTTTCAGGTGCAACAATCTTTCTTCTCCAAGGGATATCCCTTGTTCAAGCTCTTCCCGCCTTCCACTGAGCTTTTGGATTTTCCCTTCCTGCTCTTCTAACGAAAGGATGCGCTGCTTCCATTCGTTCCGGTATTCGATTTGTTCCTTGAGGCTTTGTTCCGCCATGTCATGAAATGCATATTCCGTACTCCCCCCGGGCTGAAACTCCTTTGCCCTTTCCTTGATTTTTTGCAGGGATAGGGATTCCTTCCCGAGACTCCTCCTTGCCTGTAAGCCTGTTGCACCGATCGCCACAAGAAGCAGCAGGCTCATCCCGGCCAGGAGCCAATTACCAGAGGCTAATCCCCAGGCACCGACTCCCATTGAAATCAGGAGTGCTCCTGCACTGATAAGCAACTGACGGGAGAATGAAGCTTTTTTTCTGTGATAGTTTCCCTCTGCTTCTTTCACTTGCATGTTCATCCAATTTATCTGTTCCCTCGAAGCAGCCCCTGCAGAATGAGCCTTGACCTTTCGTTGTAACTCCTGATATTCATCCTCTTCCATCAACCGGGTTTCTAAGCTTTCACATTTCTTTTCCACTGCTTGAAGTTCTTCCGCTGCTTCTTCTTGAAGTTTCTTCAAGCTTTCCAGGTCGTGGAGTAGTTTGGACTGGCGTTCCAGTGCTTGTTCGATGTTTTCAGACATCATGAGGCTCGTATTCAGTCCCGGAATGTTTTCCATCTCGATCTTGAGCCCTAATTCCCTGATCGTGTCATTGATTTTACGTTGCAGTATTTTCAGTTCCCTGCTTCGTTCCCCGCTTCTTTCTTTCCATTTTTGATAAAGAGATTGCTGTGACAACATCTTTTCCATAAACGGAATGTCGTCTTTTAACGAGAAGTTCCGTTTTTCCTCTTCTAGTTTCTCCTGTAATTTCTCTTGTTTTTCGATCAGAGTCTCGAGATAGGCCGATGTTTGTCTTTCTGCGATTTTCAGCTCGTTCAGCCTTTCTAATCCTTTTGCAGGGAAGTCGATGTCTTTCAGCTGTGAAAGGCGCTCTTCCGCTTCTTTGAATTGGGTTAGGGTATCCCAATTTTCATTGGCGGAAACCAGATTTTCTCTCCTTACAGAGAGTTCTCCCTTTTCCCTCTCCATTGCCGAGATGGCTGCCTCCAAGGATCGCCGTCTGGCAATGAGGGGCAGGTACTGTTCGTTTTTCTCTTTTCCTTCCCTTACTCGTTTCTCAAGCGCTTTAAGTTGGGAGAGCACCTCGTTGATCTTTGGCTTCCTGCCTGATTTCTTAAACAGCTGATCCCTTTCCTTCTGCCAGTCCTGCTCCTGCTTCAGAAGGAGGTCCGACCCTGTTGAGCCTGCTGCGAAGAGATAGCGGTTCAGTTCTTCTTTTTTGAGCCGCTGGATGTTTTGGAGGCCTTCGAGGTTGAAGGAAAAAATGTTCTGGTAAGTCGACCGGTCCATCTTCCCGAGCAATTGTTGAAGGGTTTCCTCCCCTTCCATTCTCCCGTCTTCGAATTGGACGGTTACGTCGCCTGTTGCCTTCCCTTTGATTCGTTCGATGCTCACTATCCCTTGATCCTCTATTTGACAAAGGATCTTCCCTCCATACTCTGCAGATGATTTCGGGACGTATCTCAACAAAGACTGCTGCTTGGTTGGAAAACCGAATAAAATGCTGTGAATGAATGACATGATCGTCGATTTCCCTGCTTCATTTTCTCCATAGAATAATTGAAGTTCCTTCAGTGTATAATGCTTGTTTTCTATTTTTCCATATCCATAAATATAGAGTTCCCTCAGTTTCAACATCCATCACCTCCGTGTTTTACCGTTTGCCCTCTAGTAAGTGCTTCGTTTCTTCTATGAGAGTGATCACGTCCTCTTCCTCTATCGTGTCGAGAAACCGGTAGATGGAAGGGTGTTCATATAATTCTGCCAAAGCTTCCTTCCACTCTTCAGCCTCCAAATGTTCAAGGGTCCCCATCACTTCCTGTTTAAAGGGATCCCGTTCACGAGAGTCTGTACTGCCGGTTGACCGCCGTATGGAATGAACCCATCTCAGCTCCCCCTGACCTTCACTATCAGACTGCAATGCTTCCAGAAGATCGCCATTTTCAATCTTGACCATCATGTCCGCGGGCAGGGATTCTTCATCGGTTAAGATGATTTCGATCAAATTCTCTCCTCCCAGGGATTCCATCGCCTGCTGAATACGATGATACACCTCACCGAACCGAAGAGCCCCTGAAAGGGATACGGTGCATGTTTCCCATATCAGGTCGTGGGAAGGGATAAACGACAGCTCTGTATGATGTTCACCAAGCACGACTTCATAGCATCCCTTTGCGCCGGTTTCCTTCCGGTGCCTTCCCTGGATGTTCCCGGGATAGACGATATACGGCTCTTCATGTAAGATCCTGCGTTCATGAATGTGCCCCAGTGCCCAATAATGGTAATTCTTCTCTAATAATTCGCCTATCGTAAAAGGGGCGTACGTTTCATGAGAAGAATGAATGCTTCCTTCACTGCCATGCAGGATCCCGATCGTATACCGACCCTTCACCGCTTTAGGGTATTCGTCGATCCTTCTTTCCCTGATATGTCTCGTGCCGTAGCTGAAACCCACTATATCCACCATTTCCCCATTCCTGGTGATGAGCTGCTTCACTTCCGTATCCTTATCAAAGACATGAATATTGTCCGGCATATCAAGATCCAATCGATGGCTCCCCAGATGATCATGATTTCCGTGTACGACATATACAGGAATACCGCCTGCATGCAGGAGTTGAAACTGCTTCAATAATTTCGCCTGCGCCCGGATGCTCCGGTCTTCTTCATCAAATAGATCCCCACTTATGATCATAAAGTCGATTTCTCTTTCAACGGCTTCTTTCACCACTTTTTCAAACGAAGCAAAGGTACTATTATGTATCCGATCAAACACTTCCCGCGGTAAATGCTTCAGTCCTGTAAACGGACTGTCCAGATGTAAATCTGCAACATGAAAAAACCGGATGTTCTCCATGAAATCCCCTCCCTGCACTACGAATATACGTTCTTATATTCATCCATTATATCCTAAAACCGGGGAAGATTTCAGTATGTATTCACAATTTACCCCATTCATGTAAAAAGGCTGCCCTAAATAGGAGGCAGCCTTCCACTTATTTCTTTGATGTTAAATCGATTGCCTTCTTAATATCCTTATACGAATTGGATTTTCCGTATAACAGGACTCCACCGCGATAGACGCGTGCACCGAATACACCCAGGAGAATGATGGTCACAAGAAGGACCATGATCCCGATGATCGGTTCATACATGGGCAGATCCAGCATCCCGACACGGAGGAACATGACCATTGGCGTGAAGAAAGGGATGTAAGATGTAATCGTCACAAAGCCCGATTCCGGATTACCGAGACCGAACATGGAGATGAAAAATCCGATCATGATCAGGAAAGTCATCGGCATGATCATCTGCTGGACGTCCTCAATCCTGCTCACAAGTGAGCCCAATAAGGCAGCAAGGGTTGCATATAGGAAATACCCCAGCAAGAAGAAAACGACGGCATAAATGATGACGCTGATGGACAGGGATTCAAATCCGAATCCTTCAAAGAATCCGCCCACCAGTTCATCCTTCTTACTGATCAGGGTGAAGTATCCTACACCGAGGATCACCGCTAACTGTGTCAATCCGGCAAGACCGATCCCGATAATCTTGGCAAACATCTGTTTCACCGGTGATACACTTGAAATGAGAATCTCCATGACCCTGGAGCTTTTCTCAGTCGCAACCTCCATGGCCGTCATATTGGCGTATGCAATAACGGAGAAATAGATGAAGAATAATAGGACGTATACAATTCCCCGTGCCTGACTCAGTTCTTCTTCGGACTTCGCGCCTTCCACGAGGGCTTCCTTCTCAAATTCTACAGGGCTGCTTAACAGTGCGAGCTCTTCACCTGAAAGCTCCAGCTTACTGGCGGCCTGTGAGGATTTAATGTTTTGAAGGGCGATCTGTAACTCCCCGGTTATGCCGGACTCTGATAATGAATTCGACTTGTACAGTGCTTTCGGGAGTCCATCCCCTCCTTCTGTTACTACTAATAATCCCTTCAGTTCTTTTGATTCTATTCGTTTCTCGATCTCCTCAGTTGACTGGGAGGCCCGTTGCAATTGTATGTCGCTATTCATGATTTCCAGCTGTTGGACGAGCGGCTCATACAGTCTGCCCGTTTCATCCTGGACCGCTACCCTGCTTTCTTCATCACCTGTGAAGTTCGAAATCAAGCTGTCGAAATTGGCCAGCAGGACAAGGGCAGCGGCAATGATGACCGTTGATATGATAAAAGACTTGGCTTTAAGCTTGGACAGATAGGAATGACCCAGGATCAAGAAGAAATTATTCATAAGAGGTTCCCACCTTTTCTATAAAAATGTCATTCAGGGATGGTTCCTCTAATTCGAATTTACGAAGGAAGCCTTTTTGGACCACATCGTGAAATACCTCTTTGGCAACATCCTCGGATTCCACCTGAAGAAGGACCCCTTCCGTCATTTCCTTCAATTTCGTCACCCCTTGCATCTCCCTTAAATAGGTAAGGTCGAAGTCTGCATGAATCATGACATTCTTCTTACCAAAGGAACGCTTGATTTCCTTCAAGCCCCCATGCACCACGGGACGCCCTTTATGCATGATGCACAAACTTTCACAAAGCTCCTCCACATGCTCCATCCGGTGGCTGGAGAATACGATGGTCGTCCCGTTTTTCTTGATTTCCCGGACGGCGTCCTTCAACAGCTCGACATTCACAGGATCAAGACCGCTGAAAGGTTCATCCAGGATCAATAACTTTGGTTTATGGATGACCGATGCGATGAATTGAATCTTTTGCTGATTTCCTTTGGAGAGCTCCTCCACTTTTTTATTAAGATATTGAGGGACATTGAATCGCTCCAGCCAACCGTCCAATTCCTTCAGGATCGTTTTTTTCTCCATTCCGCGAAGGCGTGCCAAATAGACGATTTGATCGCTTACCTTCATTTTTGGATAAAGACCTCTTTCTTCCGGAAGATATCCGATTTCCGGACTGGTTGAATAATCGATTCCCTTCCCGTTCCACGTGATCATGCCATCGGTTGCATCCAATAGTCCCAACACCATCCGGAAGGTCGTCGTCTTTCCGGCCCCATTCGCTCCAAGGAATCCAAACATCTCACTCTTGGGGATTTCAAGTGACAGATCATCTACCGCCGTGAAATTTCCAAACCTCTTGGTTACCTGTTGTATTCTCAAACTCATTTTCAGCATTTCCCTCCTGCTGCCCTTTGTCATTTTTTCTCTCTAGTACTCTACGATTTTCACTAAAAAAGGTTTCATTTTCCATTCTTTTTTCATTATCAAACTATTTGGACTTCCCAAAAAAATGATAATATGAAAAAATAAAGGAGTAGATCATTTCTAGACAAAGGGGTATGACAAAATGAAAGTGTACAAACTGACGGTATTCGAAAGTGACGGCAAAAAAATCCTGGATGAATCATTCGAGGCTTCGTCCGATAGCGACGCGAAGAAAATGGGAGAAGCGATGCTGGAGGAAAAAGGCTATGCCGAACATACGCATCGCTGTACATCCCCACTTGGGAAACTTTTGCTTTTTCATGTGTAAGATCACGTTTGCATTACAGGCTGGGCTGTAATGCATTTTTTATTGCGTTTTGACAAAAAAAGAACCAACCCTTAAGGCTGGTTCCCGTTGTCGATCATTCTCCCTTGAACCGGGGTCTTCTTTTTTCCACGAATGCACGGATCCCCTCCTGGTGATCGGAGGATTGACGCATGAGCCACTGCCCTTCCTTTTCGAGGTCCAGGGCATGCTGGAGTCTTTCCTTGTTCAGGGAGACATACACTTCTTTCGTTTTCAGCATGGCTTTCGTCGGCGCACTCAATACCTGTTTCGCATAGCGCTCTATGCCTTCCTCCAATTTCCCTGAAGGAATCGCTTCATCGACAAGACCTTTCATAAGGGCTTCCTGTCCTTCGAATACCTTTCCATTCCAGATCAATCGTTTCGCTTTATGCGTCCCGAGGCGTTCCTGCAGAAGAAAATGGCTGCCTCCATCAGGGATCAAAGCGATTCCGATGAAATTCATGGCAAGCTTACTGTCTTCCTCACACAGAATATAATCCGAAGCAAGTGCAAGACTCAACCCAAGACCCGCCGCTGCCCCATGGATGCCTGTCAGGACCACTTTCGGCATGGAGTATAAGGTCATGACAAGTTCACTGATCGTATCCATGATCTGCGAGAACTGCTCTTCTCCACTTAAAGAAAGCATGGACTTAATGTCTCCCCCTGAGGAAAACCCCTTTCCTTCCCCGGTCAGGATCAATAACGAGATCGACGGATCATGTTTCACTTCCTTCAAGGCCAGAAGCATTTCTTCCATGAGCCGGGCATCCAACGCGTTCAAGGATTGAGGCCGATTCAGCCGAAGCCTCGCCACCTTCCCGTCTTTATGTAATGTTACTGTTTCATACTGATTTGACACTGTCAAAAAAATCCCTCCCCTTTCTATTAGCATAGCGCAGAATGAGTATTTGGAAAAGTACAACAATTCGAAAGGGAGATCGACTTAGAACCGATCTCCCGTCCCTTTAAACCTGTTTCATTTGATCTTGAACCTGGTCCCTGAGGGCTCTCTTTAAAAACTTCCCTACGGATGTTTTCGGGATTTCATCAAGGAACAGGATTTCATCCGGAAGCCACCATTTCGCAAACTGCGGCTTCAGGAAGTCCAGGATCTCCTCTTTGGTGACATTTCCTTTCCCCGACTCTTTCAAGACGACACAGGCAATCGGACGCTCCTGCCATTCCTCATGGGGCACTGCCACTACAGCGGCTTCAAAGATATGTTCATGGGCCATGAGTGCATTTTCAAGGTCTACGGAAGAAATCCATTCCCCACCCGATTTGATCAGGTCCTTCGTCCGGTCGACGATCTTGATATATCCTTCTTCATCGATGGTGACGACATCACCCGTATACAGCCAGCCATCACGGAACGCATCCCCGGTCCTTTCGTCTTCATAATACTCAGAAGCAATCCAGGGGCCCCTTAAGGCAAGCTCTCCCATCTCCATGCCATCCCAGGCGACTTCCCCGTCTTTCCCGACGATCTTCATATCCAAACCGGGAACGAGGATCCCCTGCTTCGCTTTCAAGTCGAGCTTCTCTTCTTTAGACAGGTCATCATGATAGCTTTTGGATGCAGCGATCACAGCGAGGGGGCTCGTCTCGGTCATTCCGTATGCATGCATGAATGGAATGCCGAATTTCTCTTCAAAGGCCCGGATCATGCCTTTGGGGGCAGCTGACCCTCCGCATAATACGGAACGGAGACTCGATAGATCATAATCCTTTTTCTCCAATTCATTGAGTAATCCCAGCCATATCGTCGGAACGCCTGCTGAAATCGTCACCTTTTCTTCCTGCATGAGTTCAGCAAGAAGCCCAGGGGTGAAATACGGTCCCGGCAGAACCTGCTTTGTACCGAACCAGACCGAAGCAAAAGGGAGTCCCCATGCGTTCACATGGAACATCGGGACCACCGGCAGGGCTACGTCCCTTTCACTGACACCTGTCGTATCGGCAAGCCCCAGTGCCATGGCATGCAACACGATGCCCCGGTGGGAATAGACGACCCCTTTAGGATTTCCGGTCGTGGCAGACGTGTAGCACATCCCGGCTGGAGCATTTTCATCGATGTCCGTGCGGAACGGGTAAGATGGATCTCCTTCTTCCAATAATCTTTCATAGTGATACACAGGCTCAAGTGTCGTCTCAGGCAGATCTCCATCGGTCATCACAATGAAGGCTTTAACCGTCGGGATCTGATCTTTGATTTTTTCAATGAGCGGGACGATATCGGGATCGATGAGCAATACTTGATCCTTCGCATGATTGATGATGTAAATGATGTGCTGGGGCGATAAGCGGATATTGATCGTATGTAGGACTGCCCCACTACACGGGATCGCAAAGTACGCTTCCAGATGACGATGATGATTCCAAGCGAGTGTCCCGACTTTATCCCCTTCTTCAACCCCGAGATTTGAAAGGGAGCTTGCAAGCCTCCTCGTCCTCTCACCCCACTGTTTGTATGTGAAGCGGCTGATACCGGATTCCGTCCGGGAAACGATTTCTTTCTTTGGAAAATATTTTTCGGCCCGTTCGATCATTTGTGTCAAAAGCAGAGGTGTTTGCATCATATTCGATCTCTCCCCTCAATTTGGTAAGCGTTTGCAAAAAATGTCTGATTTTCTATGTCTATCATACTAATTCTACTTAAAATTGAATTTATCCTCTAAGTATTTTTGAAAAAAACAAAGAAACGCCACTCAAATGGGGTGGCGTTTCTTTGTTATAAAAATAAATCATTCAGAATCTTGATTTTCTTTTCCGTATACTCCTTGAATCCAAGGTTATAGGCATTGGGCTCTTTCGGGTTGGCGAAATGCGTGATCTTTCCGGTCTTCGGATCGATGAATTTACTTGCTGCACCACAGCCGATACCGATGATGGTCTGGACTTCTTCCATGATCATGATGTTATAAATGCTATCCTGTCCCGGAAGAGCGTACCCTACATTTTCAAGGTTACCGAGGATGTTCTTCTGGCGATATAAGTAGTACGGCTCATAGCCATGCTCCTTCGTCCACTCTTCTGCAAGATTCATCATCTTCCCGATCTCTTGCCGGTCCGCCACTTTATACCTGTCTTTGTTCTTCGTCATTTCAGACGCCCGCTTAAAGGACAGGGTGTGTACCGTAAGTGATTCCGGCATAAGCTTTTCGGTTTCGTCCAAAGAATGCTGAAGCTCGGGAAGCTCTTCTCCCGGAAGTCCGATGATCAGATCCATATTGATGTTATTCATTCCCATGTCCCTGGATAGATGAAACTTATCAATCGTTTCTTCCACCGTATGATGGCGTCCGATCGCTTTTAATGTTTCCTGGGTGTAGGATTGAGGGTTGATGGAGATCCGGTCGATATTCCATTTGTTGAGCACCTGAAGTTTATCAGGTGTGATCGTATCCGGCCGTCCTGCCTCCACTGTCACTTCCCTTACCTTGTCGACATCCGGGAAGGAACGATACATCTCCTCATACAGTGCATCCATTTCTTCTGCTGTGATGGAGGTCGGTGTACCGCCACCGTAATAGATGGTCGTAATCTTGATGTTATTTTCCTTCATCCAGCGACCCATCTCCTGGATTTCATAGTGAAGACCGGCCAGGAATGAATCGACCCGCCCCTGCTTACCGAGAATCGCATAGGCCGGGAATGTACAATAAGCACATTTGGTTGGACAAAACGGGATGCCGATATAAATGCTCACTTCATGCTGAAGATCATAGAGATCCGGCACAACGGATAACTGACGGTCCACGATGCTCTGCATCAGCTCGATCTTTTCATCCGTAATCAGATATTCTTCTTTCAGTTTCGCATGTATCTCTTCTTTCGGCATTCCAAGCTGCGTCTGCTTATGCAGGAGCTTCGTCGGGCGGATCCCCGTCAAGATCCCCCACTTCTGTCTGATTCCCGTCAAATCTTGAAGAACATTCAGATACACGTGGGAAACAGCTGTTTTCAGCTGTTTGAAGCGCTCTTTCTCGTTCTCATAGGGAACCCACTCATGCTCATAGCAGGCAGTGTATGAATCCTCTGAAGACCGTTTCAGGACTGCTTTCGCTTCTATTTTTTCTTCTGTCAGAAGTTCTATATGGACTTGAAGATCAGCATTGTCACACGAACCGAAGTGAACCTGAGACTCTTCAAAGAATAAATTCGCTATCAATCGAAGGGGGCGTTCAAAGCGCTCATCCTCGATTCCTTTTATTAAAACATTCACGTTGTAATCACCTTTCACCAAAACTAATAAGCTTTTATAAGTGTACAGAAAGGCCCTGGAATGGTCAATGCCCGTACCCCCTCCGTCAAAAAAACACCCCGCATTCTTTAAGGGAATACGGGGTGTTCGGGCGTTATGATTTAATGATATTCATTTTCTTCAGGAAAGGGATGGGGTGCTGTTTCCGGAATAATTCCGTTACAAAGTAAGGGATCCCTTTTTCAACCTGACTGCGGGTGATCCAGTTGGCCGCTTCCCTCACCTGGCGGGGCGCATCTCCCATGGCGACGCCGAGTCCGCAGCACTCCATGGCATCGATGTCATCGATGCCTGACCCGACCATCACGATTTGATCCTTCTTCACTCCAAGGCGTTCAGACAGGTACATCAATCCCCTGAGCTTCGAGACACCCCTCGGCACGATATCCAGTTTATAATCGGATGTCCGGATGATGTCCACTTCTTCATACATCCCTTTTATTGAAGCGATCACGTCCCAAACGTCCTCCTGATGCTCCATCACGACCGAAATCTTCGGTACCGACATCGGATTTTCCAGCAGGTGATCACTCACACGGTCGACAAACTGCTTGCTGTAAAGTAGTTTGGATTCCCGTTGCCAGGAGACCTTCGCCATCTCCCTTGCCTGGGCATCGGTTTTGCCGACGATCGATCTCTTTTCATGGGAAAGGTGTACCTGACAGGAAAAGCCTTCAAGAAATTGTGCAATTTCATAGGTGATGTCTTCCCCGATCTTTTTCACATACATCGGTCTTTCAAGCTCTCCGGCGATATATGCACCGCTGTGTGTCACAATCGGGTTGTCGAGCTTCAGGGCCTTGGCTACTTTCTTAGCGGAAGCAAAGCTCCTGCTTGTCACCAATGTGACCGGTACCCCTTTATCTTGAACGTACTCGATTGCTTCCTTCGTTTCCTTCGCAATTTTTCCGTTTTCATTCACGATCGTGCCATCGATATTCAAAGCCAGCATTCTATAGATCATCATTGGTGTCCCCCTATATGTTGTCTACTCCCTTTCTTTACTTTTATGAAGGTGTGAAGACAAATATGACAAGGTCGGGTGGAATTGTTACTCATGTTTTAATAGAAGTTGAGGAGGAACTAAAGGGGAAATCCTTTAAACATGACCCATAGGGGAAGGTTATCCACATGGCTTTCATTGGCGAGGAGGATGAACCTGCCTTTTTTTAGGCTCGTACCAGGGAGGTTATGCGGTATTTGAGAGAGCTAGATAAGGAGATTTTAGCTTGATTGCGTCGTTTTTTTATTTATTGCGTCACTTTCCTCGTTATTTGCGTCTTTTAACAATAAATGGAATCACCCCATCCACAACCCTTCCCAACAAAAAAAACCGACTCCCCATCAGGAAGCCGGTCCCTATTCACCACTATTATTTTTGCATGGAACCATAAAGTTCTTCCAGCGGCTTCATGATGACTTTGTTTAAGTCATTGATGACCATGCTCATGCGTTGCTCAGCTTCCATAAGCTTCGCGATCTTTTCATGTTGTTGAACAAGTTGAGCTGTTTTTTGTGCCTGCTCCACTTCTTCCTGAGTGATTTCTTCACCGCTCATTTGTTTTTGCTGAAGTGTCATTTGAATGTTTCTGAAGTTTTCAAACATCTTGTTGGCAGATTCGTCATTGTTTACTTCGTCGTACATCTTTTTCAGTTGTAGAAATTCATCACTCTTACGCAATGCACTTTCCAATTCGTTCGCTTGATCGTATAAGTTAATCGCCATCATACGTACCTCCTATAATTTCACTCTTTGTTTCCTTCCCCACTATAACAAACAATGGGGTGGATTTCTAGGAAGGACCCTTACAGGTCCGGGTATCAGGAGATCAAAAGGGCGATGATTCCCTGAACGATCCCGATCACGCCGCCGAGCAATGCCCCGAGATACGTGATCATCTTGAACTCACGCCGGGATATCCCGAGGACAAGTTCCTCAAGCCTTCCGACAGAGAAGGATTCAACCTGCTCCTGAACGATATGCTGCAGGTGCATCTTCTCCATCAGATTCGGAATCTTCTTCGATAGAAGGTCCGTCCCTCTATCCACCCACTTCGGGAGCTGGGTGTGGAAGAATGCATGTTTGTGAGGCTCGAGCCAGTGACTCAGCGGTCTGGAAAGATGGCCGTCAATGTTGACGAGCTTGACCAGAGTGGTTTGGGCCGTCCGGATCAGGTCTTCTTCCGGTAATCGGTCGATGAACTCCTCAAGCTTCATCTCCTTCAGCTTCGCCCACTCTTTTGTGAGCAGGTTGAAGAGGATCTCCTGGGTCCCTTCATGCTTGATGAACTTCACGATTTCCGGCTGTACTTTATCCGCTACCGACGTGTTACCAAGGAACATGCCAAGCATATTCCCTAGCATCCCTCGTTCCTTCAGGAAATCGTCGATCATGATTTTTACTTTCATCTTTCCTTCAGGGCTTGTGAAATAGGTTTCTGCCCGGTTTGCAATGAAGTCAACAAGTTTCGGGATGCTCTCTGACACTTTTTCCTGCCATCTTTCCGGAAGGGCTTCTTCGAGTGTCTTGGATGTATACGATGATTTCGCATCCTTCAGCTTGACAGCGACCCACTCCTCCAGCCTTTCTTTCAGCCGCTCTGAAGATACGGGGATCTGAAGGATACCGAGCCATTCATTCACGGTTTTATCCGATGTGAATACCGGCTGTAACTCTTCGGATAGCCACTGGGTCACATCCTCTTGAAACTCTTCATTCATGACTTTTTTCTGAAGGCTTTCAGGTGTGATTAAATGATCCACCACCATCTTCCCAAGCTGTTCTGCCAATTCCCCCCGGCGTTTAGGGATCAGCCCGGGTGTGAATGGGACTTTGAATTTTCCGATATAATACGCCCGATAAGGCCTGAATAACATTTTTATTGCGAGTGAATTGGTGACTCCTCCGATGAGGGCGCCGACAATCACCATGAATAATACTAGGATGAAAGCATCTAGCATGAGTGCACCTTCCTTTTCTACTTCTCTCGTTTGAACATTTTGCCCATGTTTACATAGAATGCTATATCAACATTAGCCCAATAAATCATTATAAAATCAATCTCACGGGTTATGCAAACGGGGAATGCCGGATGAAAATAAAATGTTCATTTATTTCGCATCAAAATACGACGGATCACCACACTTTGTATGTCCCAAGAAACATGATGGACCGTCTTCCTTTTAAGCGGAATATGACGCTGAAATGCGGAAATACGACTCTTGACGTAACATGCATGGAGACAAAAGCGGATTCTTTACAGATTATGTTGGATACGGCCGATTCATTATTCGCCTCCATACCAAACTTACAGAATATATGGATCTCCATTGTGCCAGGGTCAAGCGTCATTCATATGGGGCCGGTTGTGGCCCTCTTAATCAATCAATTTTCTTTGAACAGCATCCATTCACACTCTTTAAAAGAATATTTTACAGAGTGTCAGAGCTGGATTCAACGAAAAGGTGGATTTTTTTACCTGCTTCCCCTTTCCTCCTTCATCGGAAATGAAGCAGAAGGTGTTTATTATAACGGGAGAGGATGGGAATCCGCTTCGCTCCCTGCTCCAAATGTCATCTACAATCGCTGTCATTCACGGAAAATAGAGCGGACCCCTTCTTTCCAACAAGCTCTCTCCCGCTCTCTAAACCGAGACATTCACCTGTTCAATTCCGGCTTTTTGTCCAAAGACCAGGTTTATCATGCCTTAAAAGACAGCCCGGCCCTTTCTCATCATCTGCCGAAAACCGTACTGGGATTCGAGGCACTTGAAGAAATGCTTTCTGTGCACAGGGATATTTTCGTTAAAGGAATCAATGGAAGTAAAGGAAGGTATATCATGCGCATTCAAAAGGTCGACGATCGGTTCCATATGCAGCAAAACTCTTTTTCAGCGGAGAATCCCCTCACCTTCCCATCATACCCTGCCCTTTATAAACAACTTCGATCATGGTGTAAAGGTTCTTCCTATTTAGTCCAGGAGACCATCCCCTTTCTTACAGTGGAAGAAAAGCCACTGGACTTTCGGTTCCTCTGCCACAAGAATCGAAACGGGGAATGGGAGTTGATCTCTTCGGTTGCGCGGATTGCTGCACGCGACCAATTCGTGGCAAATGTAGACCAGGGCGGCCGTATCGAAAAGCCCCTGCATGTCCTCGGAACGTTTTTTTCGCAAAAGAAAAGCGTTGCCATCATGAAGGAGATGAAGGAATTATGTACGACAGCCTCAACGCTCCTGTCCGAGAGCATTGACGGTCATTTCGCAGAGCTTGGCATCGATGTCGGGATAGATGAGAGCGGCAAACCTTGGCTGATCGAAATCAATTCCAAGCCTTCCAAGCGAACATACTTAGAGAATGACCGGATTCGCCCGTCGGTTCAAGCACTCTATGAATATAGCTTTACCAAATGGACTAAGAAGGAGGAGTAACGCGATGAATCATTCACTCGGTATCATGACCCTCACACCACAAGTGACGAACGGCTATTTCCTGGAGATCGCAAAGCAATCCGTTTCCTATCCGATTGACCTTTACCTGTTCTCTCCACGGGGAATATCCCCGTTAAGCGAAACGGTAGAAGGATTCCATTACAACAGGGTTACAGGGGAATGGGAAAAAGAGGCCTTTGATATCCCTGAGTATATCTATGACCGGACGTATTATCAGAAGGATCTCCATTCCAGGCAGGCGAGAGCCGTCGTTCAATGGTTGAAAAACCAGAAGCATATCCGGTTCCTCGGTTACGGGTTACCGGACAAATGGCATTTGTATGAAAAGCTGCGCCACACAAGTCTTGCCCCCTATATACCTGAAACCCACCTTGTAAAGAGTGGAAATCATTTATTAAATCTCCTGACCGAACATACAGATATAATAATCAAACCAGTCGACGGGGCACATGGATTTGCCGTTTACCACCTCACCCTGCTTCCACATGGAATACTGGTTCGAACAACCAAGAAACAAGGAGTCATCGAACAATCCTTCCCAGGTGAAGATGTCTTCCTAAAATGGTCTGAACGCATTCTCCGGCAGCACACGTTCATTTGTCAAAAAAGGCTTTTGAATCTGACGAAAGGAGATGCGCCCTTCGATCTGCGCGTTCTCCTGAATAAAGATGGGTCTGGGGAATGGAGGGAATTTCAACGTGCGACCCGTGTAGGGGAGGAAAAAGGAATCCTGACGAACATCAGCCGCGGCGCTACCTATCACTCCTACAGCGATTGGAAGAGGACCGGGAATTCGATTTCATGGGATTTTATCGAAGAAGAACTCACAACCATTCTGGAAGAGATCCCTATACTCCTTGAGGAACATTTTTCACCTCTATTTGAAATTGGCGTGGATCTGATCATCAGTCAGGATCATTCCCTGTGGATCCTGGATATGAACTCGAAGCCCGGCCATAAGGTAGTGGAAACATTACACCCCGAGAAGCTGTCACCACTATACAAAGCACCTTTAGATTATTGTGATTTCCTTTTTTCCCAATCTCTTTCATCCTTAAGACGAGGTGATTTCTAATGCTCCATACGTATAAAGTCGAACAATTCCAGGAGGAAGAAAGCATCCTCTACCTCCCAGCGGGGTTCAGGCTTGAAGAAGACATCCTCCCTCACACAGTGATACTTGGAACAAGGAGACAATCCACCGCCTGTAAACGACATCCGAATGGCCGTAACGTAATCGGGATCAGCACAGGATTAGCAAGAAAACTGTACCTTCCTTCAAAGGTGGTTTCCCTTTCCCTCTTTTGTAAGGATGAGTGTTTATATGCGGGTGTACTGATTGGAATATTCACCGCAGGATTCACCGGCTTTCGATTAAGTCCCATCGGGCAACGCTCCCACTTCTTCAAACAGCTCTTATCGGTTCAATCTTCCTTGGGAGTCATCCCCTTTGTATTCGGGGAGCGTCATATTGATTGGGAGAACGGACTCATAAAGGGGTTTTTCCATTTTGGGGAAGGATGGGAAATCGAAGAAATCCCTTTTCCGAATGTGATATATGACAGACTCCCGAACAGGCGGAGTGAAAAGAGGAAAACCTATCAGAGCCTGAAGGAGAGACTGGAGAGGGAGTACGGCATTCCATGGTATAATCCCGGATTCTTCAATAAACTCGATCTTTTTGAGAGATTGGAAAATGATCAGACGGTTCGTCACTTCCTTCCGGATACCCAGCCTTTCCAATCCTTTGATGAAATGGAAAGGCTGCTGTCAGCGTATCATCATATTTATCTGAAACCGAAAAACGGAAGTCTCGGTAACGGGATCCACAAAATCACCTACAACCGGACATCCGAAGAATATTATTGCCGCTTCAGGGATGGGGACCAGAAGAACCGTTTACTTAAATTCAAAAGCCTGGAACAGCTATCCAATACAGTGTTCAGAAACCGAAACCTTGATACCTATATCGTCCAGCAGGGGATTTCCTTACTGAAAGAGAATAATCGGCCCATCGACTTCCGGGTTCATACGAATAAGGATGAAGAAGGAAACTGGCAAGTCAGCGCATTGGCCGGAAAGGTAGCCGGTTCTGGGAGTGTGACGACCCATGCCAATAACGGCGGAGAAGTAAAGGTCCTTTCAGAGCTATTCACCGATGAAAAGGAACGGGGGCACATTGAAGAAGCATTGAAGGATGCAGCATTGCTTCTGTCACATGCCATCGAGCGGAACCTTGAAGGCTATATCGGGGAAATCGGATTCGATTTCGGTGTGGATGAAAAACATCATATCTGGATGTTTGAGGCAAACTCAAAGCCCGGCAGATCGATCTTCTCACATCCTGACTTAAAGAGTTTTGATTTATTAACAAGAAAGCTTGCCTTATCATTCGGCATCTTCCTCACTCAGCAAAGCCTGCATCACCCTGAGGAAATGATTCCATGAATATCCTTTATGACCGGATAAAGAAAACCTTTTTTCACGAGGAGAAGTCCATTACGACCTTTGGATTTGCAAAGAATTCCTTTCTCCTCTCGTCTAAAGATTCCAATGAATGTTATACATTTACGATCTCTGCTCCAAAGAATCGTCCTGACATCCCCGTGATCGGCATCGTCTCGGGTAAAGAAGGCAGGAGCAAATACAGAGGGAACTTCGAATTATTCCGGGCGATCCAACAAGACGTTGAAGGGGCCGGGGGAATCTGTTTCGTCTTTTCCCCTCAGGATGTAATAGGCGATTCGATTGGGGGGATCATGTATAATCACCTCTTACACAAATGGGTAAGATGCCAGTTCCCTGTGCCGAGCGTCATTTACAACCGGGTCCCCTCACGGCACGCCGAGCAAAACCAGTCATACGAAAAGCTTCTCCACTTCATCAAGAAGCATAAGATTCCTTTCTTCAATCCCCACTTTTTCAATAAGTGGGAAATCTACGAGCTTCTTTCTAAGAATGAAGGGATCAAGACCTACCTGCCTCGGACCGCCGTTGTGACCGATGAAGAATCCTTTACACACTTCCTAGGCACTCACAAAAAAGTATATGTGAAACACGCTCTTGCTTCACAAGGGAAAGGGATCAGGCTGATTGAAATCGACCCGAGGGGCAGGGTCTTATGTAAAAGCATTAAGAAAATGGAGAGATTTGTATCCATCTCCCGCCTTCATCAAACATACAGTGAATGGTTTACGGGCGATCAATGGATCATGCAGGAAGCCATCGCCTGTAAAACACTGCGTGATCACCGTTATGACTTTCGCATATTGGTCCTTCACACGGGGGAGGACTTTCGATTGATTGGCATCGGCGTCCGGATGTCACAGCGTCAGGAAGTCACCACCCATGTCCCTGCCGGTGGAAAAATCATTTCCCTGAAGGAAGTGGCCGATGCTGAAACAAAAAAAGAAATTTCCCGGATCGTACAAATTTGCGGGGAAGAGCTGGCCAAATCATTCGGGTATATAGGGGAGTTTTCCATTGACCTGGCTCCTAGGGAACAAGGAGGATTCGTATTGTTTGAAATCAATTCAAAGCCGATGAGTTTCGATGAAATAGACATTGAAACGAAACGGAGGAAACAGCTTGTCCGTACGTTCCTTACACTCAGTTCAAAAAACGTGGAAGGTTGAATCTTTTGTGAATGACATAAGGTTCAACCTTTTTCCCTTCCGCTTATCGCAAGGAATTATAGATGGTTGAAAATCTGGTTGCATGTTCCTGTTCGTCTGTCATGGCAATAAAAAGGGGCTTATATGCCTGCTGATTCGGAATCTCGAGGAGCATATCCCGGTAAAACTCCGCCCCCTCCAGTTCATCCTTCAGTGCACGGAGCACCCCTTCTTTAAAGGTGGTGAACCCCACCTTTTCTTTTTTATGCTCATAATACTCTCCCGTTAATAAATAATGAAGATATTGAAACATTTCATAATGCTCTTTTTCGTCCTTCTGGGCATGCTCGATAAATTCCACGTATAACGGATTATTGGTCCGCGCTTTTAACTCTTTATAGAAATAATAACCTGTCCACTCATCACTTATCGCTTTCTGCAAATCACGGATAAACGTATTCATTCTTTGTCCCTCCCCTGTCTCTTCAGTAAATTCTATTAGGGGAACGACCCGATTATGATACATCTCACCCGGCAGTCCTACACAGTCCGCAGTAAAACGTTTACAATATGAGTGGAGGTGATGAACGATGATCCAACATTTTCAATATAAGAGCATGTTCGAAAACAAACAGCTTCCCGGCTGGACGTTTTCCTTTTACTTCAGCGGAGCGAAATACACCGGAACGTACCATAAGGATGGAAGAATTGAATGGACCGGTCCCATCCCACCTGCTGATAAGGATGAGATCCTTAAGAAGCAGCTCCATGAACTGATGCTCTTCCATGTGTATGAGTGATAAATCCTACATAATTCCAGGACCTGAAAGAATTTAATTCTTCCCCCGTGCATAACTTCAGCTCCCTTTCCAACACTAAAGAAAGGAGGCTGATGAGCATGAAAAAAGACAATAAAAACGATCAATTCCTTCCAGATACGAATCACGAAGGAAGGGAAAAAGCATTTCTGGATGTCGACCGCTTCATCAACGAAGGCATGTCCGGGGGCTCCGTCCACATGAGGGAAAACACCACCAACATCGAAGAAGCGATCGAAATCACCGAGCACGAAGAACCACCACACTAGAAAAGCGGAGGCGGCTTGCTTAGAGGCGACAAGCATAAGACGGAAAGGCCGGAAAGGCGCTCTTTGCCTTTTTGGCTTTTCCGTCTTATGACCTCGAGCCTCTA
>NZ_NTUP01000068.1 GCF_002561455.1 Bacillus sp. AFS015802
GAGGCGGGTTGGTCAGGCCCCCAGATGATAAGGATCCAGCCGAAAACCCGATAAATCCAGCGGTTTTTACGAAAATTCCAGCCGAAATGACCAGGTATTCAGCCGTTCCAGGAAAAAATCAAGCCGATCCTCTCAAGAATTCAGCCGCTTTGCAATAAATGACAATCTCACCCCCCCCCCCCCCCCGGATCCAAACTAAATCAACGCATAAAAAAGAACGGCCCCCTAAAGGACCGTTCTCCCCATTACATCTCGTCTTCGATTTCAGCTTCGAACTTTTGGTTTTCGAATTGAACGCCTACGATATGAACATTCACTTCCTCTGCTTCAAGAGCCGTCATATTCAATAGTGCTTGACGAATATTGTCCTGGATCTTTTGTGCGACAGTCGGGATCGCTACACCGAACTTCATGATGCAGTATACATCCACGATGATCCCTTCTTCCGCAAGCTCCACTTTTACACCTTTACCGTGGTTTTTCTTTCCGAGACGCTCGACTACACCTGTTGCGAAGTTTCCGCGCATCTGTGATACGCCTTCGACCTCGGAAGCAGCGATTCCTGCAATAACTTCGATGACTTCAGGTGCGATTTCAATCTTCCCAAGGCCGTCTTTACCGTGAGACATCTGTAAAAGGTTTTGATTTTCCGCCATGTTTGGCACCTCCTGAATTCACACTAGGATTTCATTACTTCGTATTTCTCTAGGAATTTCGTATTAAATTCCCCACCTACAAAGGTTTCATGTTCCAATACTTTCAAATGGAATGGAATGGTTGTGTGCACTCCCTCAACCACAAATTCACTCAGGGCACGCCTCATTCTTGAAATGGCCTCTTCCCTCGTCGCTCCATATGTGATCACCTTGGCAATCATACTATCGTAATAAGGAGGGATCATATAACCAGGATATGCGGCCGAATCGATTCTTACGCCAATGCCGCCTGGTGGAAGATACATTTCGATCCTTCCTGCTGAAGGCATGAAATTCTTCTCCGGGTTCTCTGCATTTATGCGGCATTCGATGGCCCAGCCGGTGAACGTCACTTCCTCTTGTGTAAGAGAAAGTTTTTCTCCAGATGCAACCAGGATCTGTTCCTTAATCAAATCGACTCCCGTCACCTGTTCGGTAACTGGATGCTCTACCTGGATACGGGTGTTCATTTCCATAAAATAGAACGATTGATTCACGTGGTCATATATGAATTCTACCGTGCCTGCACCCGTATAATCAACCGCTTGGGCTGCTTTTACCGCTGCTTCCCCCATTTTAACACGGATTTCTTCCGTCAGGGCAGGTGACGGTGTTTCTTCGATCAATTTTTGAAGGCGGCGCTGAATCGTACAGTCCCGCTCACCAAGATGGATCACGTTCCCGAAATTATCAGCGAGAACCTGGATTTCCACATGTCTGAAGTCCTCGATGAACTTTTCAATGTAGACTCCAGGGTTTCCGAATGCGGTCATGGCTTCCTGCTGGGTGATCGTTACCCCTTTGACAAGCTCTTCACTGGTTTTCGCAACGCGGATCCCTTTCCCTCCACCACCGGCAGTGGCTTTGATGATGACAGGGTATCCCATGGACTCTGCAAGCTGCACGGCATCTTCCGCATCCTTTACGATCCCTTTCGAACCTGGAACGATGGGAACACCCGCTTCCCTCATGGTTTCACGTGCCACGTCTTTTGTACCCATCTTCGAGATCGCTTCAGGTGAAGGTCCGATGAAGATGATGTTGCAGTCGCGGCACAGGTCTGCAAAATCAGAGTTTTCAGCGAGGAATCCATACCCCGGGTGAATGGCATCACAATCAGTCAGTTTTGCCACGCTAATGATGTTTGTGAAATTCAGATAGCTGTCTTTCGATGCAGTCGGCCCGATACAATACGCTTCATCCGCTAATTGAACATGAAGGGCTTCTTTATCTGCTTCAGAATAAACGGCTACACTTTCAATGCCTAAATCACGGCATGCACGGATGATCCGTACGGCAATTTCTCCTCGATTGGCGATTAGTACCTTTTTTATCATATCTATACTCGCTCCTTATTCAGGTTTAACCAAGAATAACGGCTGTCCATATTCAACTAATTGACCGTCTTTTACTAAGATTTCTACGATTTCGCCTTTTGCTTCGGCTTCGATTTCATTAAAGAGTTTCATGGCTTCTACGATACATACAACAGAGCTTTCATCGACTTTATCGCCGACTTTCACATAAGGCCCTGATTCCGGAGAAGAAGATTGATAGAACGTCCCTACCATCGGAGACGTGATTTTATGTAGGTTTGCATCCTCCACATTTGCCTGAGGCGCTTCCTTCTCTTCTGCACTAACAGATGGAGCCGCACTGGCAACAGGTGCCTGCTGAACTGCCTGGGCTGCCGGTTTCACCTCTTCGACTGCTTGTACCGCCGGCTGGGCAGGAACGGTTACTCCATTATTCTTCTTTAAGTTAATCTTTGAACCTTCATGCTCGTATGTAAACTCTTCAACACTAGATTGATCTACGAGTTTGATTATTTCGCGAATTTCTTGAATTTTCAACACTGTTGACACCCCTCTTATAGTTTTGAAATTATGACTAGCTACTAATATCATACGATAATACCTCGTATAAATTCAATATGCGATTCCTACCATCCTAAAAAAGCGCATACAACTCTATCTCTATTCTAGACCTTTTTGGGTAAAAAATAAAATAATAGAAAGGGATTTTTGATTTATCTGATAAAACTCCTGCATTCAAACAAAAATATGCCGCCTAAAGGATGTCCTTTAGGCGGCATTTGCCTTATCGTCTTCAGTTTGACGGCTGGAATTCAACAGCCACCGGCTTCATTTGACCGACTTCACTCATCACCAGGCGGATGATTTCGTTTGCATCTGCTTTCGTGTGCTCTTTATCCGATTTCACCGTGATACGGATGTTTTCGCCGTTCGCTCTAACCAGGGCATCCTTATACCCCATTGTTTTGATCATGGTTTCGAGTACAGATTCAGTCATGGCTAACTCACGAAGGTTTTCCATTTGCTCGTAGGCTGCACTCTTCTCTTCTGCCGATACATCGGCATTGGCTACTTTCGTTTCCAGTTCTTCGCGAAGCTGTTCACGTTGATCCAGGACTTCGAGTCGCAGTGCTTCGAACATTTCATTTCCCGCCGCGTCCGTCACCACTTCCATATCTGTGCCTGACATGGTCTCTTTATCCCCACTTTTCGCCTGCTCTTTCCCATCCTTCTCCTGATACGCCATATCCGTCGCTTGTTGCGTCGGGGACGTGATGTAATACACTGAAAGTACGATCACAAGACTCAACATCGTCAATAACCAAACCGTTTGTTTTTTAAGTAACATCTATCATTTCCCCCTTATTGTTTGGGCAGGACCGATACACGGTGACTCGGAACATCAAGCGCCCGGGTGACGGCCTCTATAATCCATTTTTTGATTTGTATGTTATCGGCTCCTTTGGCTACTACAAGGACACCGCTGACTTTAGGTTTTTTCGTTTCCTTCACAATGGGAACTTCCTTATCGCCGCTCCTCACGATGACGACTTCTTCTTCCCGTGATTTATCTTCTACGGACCTTTTCCCGCCATTCTTGTCTTCTTCATCGGTGGATTGGATTTGTGTGGATTCTTTTTTTTCGTATATTTTTGATTCCGTCGCTTCCACATTGACAACCACATACACATCGCTTACCCCGACGATTTGATCTAGGGCTTCTTTCAACTGATTTTCGTATTGATCTTCATATCCCCTCATCGAACCATCCGTTTCCTTTTGACTGGATCCGAAAGTCTCCATTTCTCCGGATGTACCGCCATTTACCGGCGCCGCAACCTCCAAGCCGTCATCACTCTTCCAGAGATCACTGATCAGCATGAACGCGACACCCACCAGCAGTACGATGAGAAAATAGTGCAGCCTTTTCCCTTTTTTATCCTTGGGTGGAGAATTGGCGTCTTCCTTTGACAACCATTCCTTCAAAGTATTTAACGGACCTTTATTAAAGTTCATTCGCTTCCCCAGTCCCCCCTTCAACTGTAATCATTATTTTGTCTGGAGTAAGATTCCATTGCTTGGCAAGTAAGGAGGCCAGTTCGGACGTATCCTCTTCCGCTGTTTTTTTTCCAGTGTCAGACCCCGTATCGATTTCTACGTCTTGGATCGTTTCAATCGTGCTGTCCTTTTCGTTTTCTTTATCCTTGATAATCACAGCCACCCCGGTGATACTTTCCGGGACATTTTCCAGGTCTTCCGCTTGCACCGTTATCTTTTCAATGACTTTACCGTGTTCATCCATCAGCTCCTTTTCTGCTTGTTGTTTCATTTGGACAGCCATCTGTTCTAAAATATATGCACGTTGTGAGGCTTGTATTTCTTTTTTCTTCATTTCTATTTCATTTTCCACCGAATTATTCTTGGTGGGGCCATTTAGATCGATCGAATTCATCACCTCATCGAAATCGGTGGACATTAATTTGAAAAGCGGGGTGAGGATGATGGTGATCAGCAGCAGCCCCGTCACGATCTTCGCGTATTTCTGCATGTTGGAACTGGGAAGAAGCATGTCAATGACAGTGGCCAAAAGAACAAAGATAATGATATTCGTGATCCAATCGGTTAGAAATGACATGACACTGCTCCTTCCTATCGCATCATCATCGTGATATTTCCGGCTGCAATGATGACGGTAAGACTTAAGAAAAACATAAAGGACACGATCGCCAGGGCGGCAAATACATAAATCACACTTTTCGCAATCGTATCCAGGCAGTCGATGACCGGTCCTCCTCCCAGCGGTTGAAGAAGGGCCGCGGCCAGCTTGTAAATGAACGCAATCATCAAGATCTTGATGGCCGGGAAGGCTGCAATGATCAGGACGATTGCGACACCGGCGATCCCCACGGTATTCTTTAACAGGACCGATGCACTGATCACTGTGTCCGTTGCATCCGTGAACATCCTGCCGATGACCGGGACAAAGTTACCCGTCACAAATTTCGCCGTGCGGATCGTTATGCCGTCGGTCACTGCCGCCGTCGCACCCTGTACGGATATCACCCCGAGAAAGACGGTCATGAATGCACCTAACAGCCCGATGCTCCATGTACGTAAGAGCTGCGCCAGCTGAGTCACTTTATAATGGCTTGAAAGGGTGCTCACAATACTCAAGAGGGCGGATAGGAACAAGAGGGGCAGAACGACATTCTGAATGAGCAGACCGCTTGTATTCATCAGGAAGATAATCACTGGATGGAAAAACGCCGCTGACACCACTCCCCCCGAAGCGGCAATCAAGGCGAGCAGGAGGGGAATGAGGGCGATGATGAAATGAACCATGGTGGAGATGGCATCCCGGGTGTAGTCGATTGCCACATGAAAACTATTCAGGGCGATGATGATCAGCACCATGAAAATGATACTGTACGCCACCTTGCTGACGCTTCCCCCTTCGAAAGCATTCTGCAGGGATTGAAGGAACATACTGAATATCGTGAGCATGATCAGGGTGCCCAATAACTTCCCATTCATCACAAGCTCCTGAAAGGCAAACTTGAAAATCCCGCTGAACCACGCCTTGAATGAGAACTCTTTCTCCCCTTTCATGAAATCGATCAGACTCCCTTTTTGACTTTCAGGGAGATAGCCGCCGTATTGATCGACGATGCTGTTCCAGTATCCTGTCAATTCTTCAATCCCCAGCCTGTCCAGCTGAGAGTCAATCATTTCCTGCTGAATGGTTGAATCGGGAGGATGCTGTTCGTCTCCTTCTTCTGCTTGTCCACTGGAGGCGGAGACAAAAAAGATAACGAGTGCTATGACGAGTATTCGATATAATGGCAACATTTTTTCCACCTCTTAACGTTTCGCTTATCCAGTCGGAATCATATTGATGATCGTTTCAATAATGACTGTCAAAATGGGCACCGCCATGGCCAAAATCAAAATCTTCCCGGCAAGCTCCACTTTCGCCGCAAGGGCTCCCTGTCCGGCATCTTTCGTAATGTGAGAAGCGAATTCCGCTATGTAGGCGATGCCGATGATTTTAAGGATGGTTTCCACATAGACCATATTCACATTTGCGTTGGCAGCAAGTTTTTCAATCATATGGATGATGGAGTAGATTTGATCGATAAGAAATAAAAAAATCGAACAACCAGTAAATACAATGAGCAGGAAGGCAAAATTAGGCTTTTGTTCTTTTACAATTAAGGCGAGGAAGGTCGCCACCAGCGCTATTCCTACAATTTGGATGATTTCAATCGCGGACGCCCCCTCTATCCTTGATATAAGAAGACCGATTTAATCTTCTGGAACAAATCATCGACTATCGAAGCCACCATGAACAAGATATAAATGAATCCGAATAATGTGACCCACTGGGCATATTCCTTTTTCCCCACCTGATCTAAAATCGTATGCAGGAAAGCCACCACAATCCCTACCCCTGCAATCTTGAAAATAATATCGACGTCAATTCCCATATGTGTTTCCCTCCTGGTTTCTAAGCGCTCATCCCCCATGCGGGAGTGTTCAAATCAAAGCAATAGGATGATCAATAAAAGCCCTGATAGAAAGCCTAAACTCTTTGTCATCTTTTCGTATTTCCGCTGTTTTTCTACGGCTTCCACTTCTTCCCTTTCCAGGTGCTTAAGAGCAAGCTGGATGTGTTTTTGCTGCGTGATCATGTCGTGTCTGCCAAGGTTTTCCCCGAATTGCTTCAGGATTTCATACTCACCGGCCTTAAAAGCCGTTAATTTCCAGATGTCATCCAGGCTCTCATCCCATGCTTTCTTCACTGAAATCTCCTGCTCAGTCAATTTCTTCGAGAATGTTTCAAAAAACCAGGAAACAGGCTTTTGCAGCTGCTTGGAAATTTTCCTTGTCGCTTCATGCAAAGGGGTATGGCTGTAAGTGATCTCAGCTTCCAGCGACTGAAGTGCCACCTTTAACAACCGAAGCTGCCTCGGTCGTTCCGTCAAATATTTTGAGGCCTCGAACCCTGCCCAGGAAGTAGAAAGGAGAATAAATACAGCACCGATAAGTTTAATCATTTATGTCACACTCACTTTTTTCAGAAGAGATTGCCCATGCTCGTTCCACACTTCATGGACCTTACCAGGTTCATCCCCTCTCCTCAGTTCCACGAATCGCTCGATTGTTTTAAGACTCACAATGTCTTTGATCACAGGTCTCTTACTGACCTCGCTCAAAGTGGCTCCATGCGTCGTCATCACGAGGGTGATACCGGCATTCACTGCCTCCTGGATGGCTTGACCATCTTCCATCCTTCCGATTTCATCCACAATCAGGACATCGGGACTCATTGAGCGGATCAGCATCATCATGCCCTCAGCCTTTGGACAGGCATCCAGCACGTCCACTCTCGGCCCGAACATCAGCTGGGGGATCCCGTTCACACAACCGGCAATCTCAGATCGTTCATCGACGATCCCCACCTTATAAGGGGGAATATTCCTTTCAGGGATCCCCGTCGAAATCATCCTGGCGAGATCCCGGAGCAGTGTCGTCTTCCCGGTCTGGGGTGAGCCGATCATCATCGTATGCTTCCAGCCATCCTCATAAACATACGGTAGTATCGACTGTGCTATGCCAAGCTTTTGTCTGGCGATCCGGATGTTGAAAGAAGAGAGATTCCGGATTCCCTTCACGGCACCGCCTTCTATTATCACCTTCCCGGCAAGCCCGACACGATGCCCGCCTTCAATGGTGATATAGCCTCTCTTCAATTCTTCTTCCAATGTATAAAATGAATGGCGTGATAACTTGTTAATGAGCTGTTCACTGTCTTCCTCTGTCACGGTATAGGGCAGAAAATATGGCTTCCCCCGTGCCGTAACCTCCAATACGCGGTTGGTACGAACCCTGATTTCTTCTATCCGGTCAATCAGATCTTGTGGAAGGGACAGGACTTTGTCAGTTATAGTGCTGGGGAGTATGGCTAGAACTTCTTGCATATTGAGTACCTCCTAATCTGGTTCCACTTCAGGAATTTTGACGATCAAATTAATCTTTCGTACATGCTTCCCGATAATACAATGTATTCTAGTGAAATAAGATTATGACAGTAGAGTTGGAAGATTTGAGGGAGGGATTTAAACACTTTGAATCGCGGTGCAGGGGATGGAGGGGTAAGGGGATAAGAGAGGCACACCGAATTCCCGGCAATAAAAAAAGCCTGAACGAGAGTCATCCCGTTCAGGCTTATCCATTATTTATCCACGCGATACGTAAGATCCGTCCGTGGTATTGATGATTAATGTATCCCCTTCGTTTACGAAGAATGGTACGTTAACCACGAGTCCTGTTTCAACAGTAGCCGGCTTTGAACCACCGGAAGCAGTATCACCTTTGATTCCTGGTTCAGTTTCCGTCACTTTCAGTTCAACTGAGTTCGGAAGTTCCACCCCAAGGGTTTCTCCCCCGTACATCATGATGGATACTTCCATATTTTCTTTCAAGTATTTCAATTCATATTCGATGGAAGTAGCAGGAAGCTCAATTTGATCGTAGCTTTCATTATCCATAAATACATGCATGTCCCCATTTGCATACAGGTACTGCATTTTACGGTTATCAATTTGTGCTTTTCCTACTTTTTCACCTGCACGGAATGTTTTCTCCTGAATGGCACCTGTGCGAAGGTTACGGAGTTTAGAGCGGACGAAAGCTGCCCCTTTACCGGGTTTAACGTGTTGGAAATCGATTACTCTCCAAATGCCGTTGTCGACTTCAATCGTTAAGCCTGTACGAAAATCATTTACTGAAATCATGTTTATTCCTCCTATTGTCTAGTAGGCCTTGTTCAGGACTAAAATGGTAGAATGATTAGATCTTTTGTTGAGTGTGTAAGGGTTTCATTCGAATCTTCCGTAATGAGTGTATCATCCTCGATACGTACGCCGCCAACACCCGGTACATAGACACCTGGTTCAACCGTTACAATCATTCTAGGCTCAAGAACCACATCAGAGCGTGTGGAGAGTCCTGGTCCCTCGTGTACTTCGAGACCGATCCCATGTCCTAATGTATGGCCGAAGTACTCACCATAACCTTTTTCCGTTATGTAATCGCGTGCGATCGCATCCGCTTCTTTACCAGTCATGCCCGGCTTGATTTGTTCCATTGCAAGTAGCTGTGATTGAAGGACTACATCGTAGATCTCCTTCAATTTCTCGCTTGGTTCCCCTACAGATAAGGTGCGTGTCATGTCGGAGCAATATCCTTTATAGTATGCACCATAATCCAACGTTACAAAATCACCTTTTTCAATGACTTTATCACTTGCCACCCCATGAGGAAGTGCAGAACGATTACCAGAGGCTACGATGATATCAAAAGATGATGACGTCGCTCCTGCTTTTCTCATGAAGAATTCTAATTCGTTGGAAACTTCTAACTCTGTCACACCCGGTTTGATAAAATCTAAAATATGCTTAAATGCTGCATCGGCAATATCCGCCGCATCCTTAATTATATTAAGCTCTTCAGGTGTCTTAATCAAGCGTAACTTTTCCACAAGGCCTGATACAGGCACCAATTCCGCTTCCACTGCATCCCGGTAGCTTTCGTATGCACTGTAAGTCATGTCGTTCTTTTCAAAACCGAGTTTTTGTATGCCCAGGCTTTTAGCCTGTTTCGCTACTTCTTCATGAATCGGCCCCTTGTGCTGGACGATTTCATAATCAGCCGCCTGTTCTGTCGCCTGCTCTATGTATCTGAAATCTGTAATGAACAGGGCCTTCTCTTTTGAAATCAGCACGACACCGGATGAACCCGTAAAGTTTGTCATGTAGCGGCGATTATAAGTACTCGTCAATAAAATTCCATCAAGTTCATTTTCTGAAAAGCTTTCACGTAATCGTTCAATTTTCAATGTCATCCACTCCCTTAATATTCTTTATAATGGCTTGCAGGGCTAAATTGTAGCCAAATAGACCGAACCCGACTATCTGCCCAATGGTTTCAGGGGCAATCACAGACTGATGCCTAAACTCTTCCCGCGCATGAATATTGGATATATGCACTTCCACCACAGGGACGGAGATGGATGCCACTGCGTCTCTAATGGCATAGCTGTAATGGGTAAACGCACCGGGGTTCATGATGATCCCCCCATAACCTTCATCCTCTGCTTTGTGGATGATATCAATCATATCCCCTTCATGATTGGACTGGGCTGAAACCAACTGGAAGCCTTCTTCTTCTGCTTGCTTTCTTACGTTTTCCTCTAATTGAGACAAAGTGATATGGCCATAGATATCAGGTTCACGCTTCCCTAACCTGTTTAAATTGGGACCGTTTAGCAGTAAGATTTTCACCATATGTAAACTCCTAAAAAAAAGAATGTTCATCATGAACATTCTAACATAAACCATTTACCTATACCTACATAATTGTCTGATAAATAGCATTTCTTAATGAGAAACTTCGCCTGATTTTTCCTTTTCATCCTGATGCCTTAATTCATTTTCTTCATATGAAATTGAGTAACCTATAAATACCCCATATAGAATATACAAACAAAAGGTGGTGATCAAGGTGTGATAATCAATCGCTGTAAACGATTTAATGCTCGGGAAAAGCGGATTAAGCAAAAGGAAAAAAGCCAGGTATAAGGCAATTCCGTACGCTGCACCTACCCACATGGACTTGAATTTCCGCAACAGGCCATAATAAATGAGGGCCACACCGATCGATATGACACCGTAGGCGACGATGGATAGAACGACCCCAATCCATTTATCCGCCCAATTTCCTACTGCCCAAGGTTCGAATATGATATTCGGTTCAATTTTCGTAAAGGAAAAGAAGTGACAAATGTACGCGATTGAACTCCATAGCATACCCCCAATAAAGCCCGTCACGACGACCATCGCCATAAAGGAAAGCGGTTTTTCACTTTGATTCTGTTCCAACCGGGGATTTTCTTTGCTTTCTTCCGATCCATTCTGGACTTTCTCATGTTGCCCTTTTTGTTCTGCCATCTGTAACACCTCCATTCGTAGTATGTCCCATCGAGTGAAACACTTGCATGGAATTGCCGATTTTTGATTTGGAACGCTGGAGAGCGGATAAGAAATCTGTTATTATGATGGCTCCCTCTAGTGCTTTTCTTCAATATTTAGTAAAATAGATAGTATCTTTCAAAGTTTCAGAAAAATAATTGGTGAACGTCACATAATTCCCCTTATAAAAATTACACATATGCGGTTAAAAATCAGGGTATTTGTCTAGAATAATAGTATAGTGATTATTTAAAACGGCAAGTCATGTAAGGAGGTGGCTTTGTTGAACGCTCGTAATATCTTTGTTTTCACACTCATATTGTTGGCTATCATCGGGCTCGGGACGTCCCTGTTCGGTAATCCTTTAGGGCTCGCAAGACAATTGCTCGTAACGGCAGCCGTCATCGGAATCATCTATTTCATTTATAGAAGATGGTTCAGCGGAAGGCGGTCTGGTAACAGCAATGAACAGAGAGCGTTTGTTAAAGCAGCCAAGCAATCAAAGAAGCGGCATAAGAAGAAATCCACAAGTAAGCCTCAGGTATCGAATATGTCCAAAAAACGTCCGATACGAAAGAAATCCAATGCCAAATTAACCGTAATCGAAGGAAAAAAGAATAAAAAAAACAATCGAGCTTCATTTTAGGAGCCCGATTGTTTTTTTAATGTGGCCATTTTTGCAAAAAGGCCTCCGCCTTTGATTTACCGTATAGGATAAGTTCCGTTTTCCTTTCAGGAGTCAGCTCGAATTCGGTCGTGAGCACTCCTTTGGTGGGGACGAAAATGATATTCTTTTCATGTTTTCTGGAAATATACCTTGAATCGTGGGCATCTTTCATGGTCGTAAAAAGCGCTTCGTATAAATCAATGGCATTTTTGATTTGTTTTTTCGGCTTCGCCAACAGATCATGACTCAGTTTCACTCCGATGACCGGCCTTACCTTCTTCACGTTCTCCCTGTCAAAGAGCCACATGGGAAAATTACTGAGCACGCCTCCATCAACCATAAGACTCACCCCTTCCAATGAGCGTAACTTAACGGGTTCAAAAAAGTAAGGAAGGCTCGCACTCATCCGGATCGCCCGTGCAACAGGAAAAGTTTCTTTCGCTATTCCGTACTTCTCCAGGTCATCGGGGAGGACCAGCAATCTCCCGTTTGACAGATCTGACGCAATGACACGGAGGGATTGAGGAGGTAAATCGGCAAACGTATAGATCCCTCTCGCTTTCAACCTTTCTTCCAGCCAGCTTTCAAGTGCCTTTCCTTTGTATAACCCTAAACGATAGTAAACGCGAAACCACTTTAAGATAGGAAGGGAAATGATTGCGTTTGAATCCAGCAGTTTTTTCAAATCAACATCATCCATGATTTTGAGCAGTTCACCGCTTGTATACCCTGCAGCGATAAAAGCGGCAATCACAGCCCCTGCACTGGTTCCCGCCAGCCTCTTGAAGGTGTATCCCTTCTCCTCTATCGCTTGATATGCTCCAATCAGGGCGAACCCCTTTATGCCTCCACCGGAAAACACGCCATCGATGTCCACAGGCTCCACTCCTCTTAGGTGTATTACTACATCTTTAATTCACCAGAAAGGATTTTAGACTAAAAAAAATAGGAGGGGAACCAGTCCCCTCCTACTCATCTAAAAAATTATAGTCCACACTTCAGCTGAGCGCCGCAGTTCGTACAAGTATTGCAGCCACCCATATCTTTTACCGTTCCTTTACGGCAGACAGGGCAGGTATTGCCCACTTCCGAACCGATGGTCACGTCAGTTGAACGTACGTCCTGGATCGTATCCAGTAATACAATCGGCTTTTTGGATGTTGGAATTTCGTGTTGATCCTGTTCATTCTCATCATCAAAGCTGTTTTCTTCTGCTTTAAGGGTCAGAACTTGAGAATCACGGCTGCCGTCGACGTACACGGTACCTCCCTTGGCTCCCCCTTTATAAAGGCGCTCATACACTTTTTCCACCTGTTCCACCGTGTAACCACGAGGGGCATTGACGGTTTTCGAAATGGAACTGTCGATCCAGTTCTGGATGACACATTGAACATCTGCATGCGCTTGTGGCGCAAGGCTCATAGAAGATACAAACCATTCTGGAAGGTTGTCGGCGTCTGCTTCCGGATTTCTCTTTAAGTAATCCTCTACAATATCCGCTTTCACTTCGATAAATTTACCAAGACGGCCGCTTCTGTAATATGTGAAAGAGAAGTAAGGCTCGAGACCTGTAGATACACCAACCATCGTACCTGTTGAACCTGTTGGAGCAACGGTTAACAAGTGGGAGTTGCGAATTCCGTACTGTTGGATGTCATCCCGTACATCTTCAGGCATTTTCTTCATGAAACCTGTTTCCACAAACGCTTTTCGTAAAGCCTTCGTTTCTTCGTCGGTGCTTCCAGTAAGGAATGGGAAGCTTCCCTTTTCCTTGGATAATTCAACGGATGCACGATAAGCGGTGGTTGCGATTGCTTCAAACACCTCATCCACAAGCTGGTTTCCTTCTACTGAACCGTATTCTTTTTCACAGTAGATCAATAAGTCAGCAAGACCCATTACGCCGAGGCCGACACGTCGCTCACCCAGCGCCTGCTTCTTGTTTTCATCCAGGAAGTATGGTGTCGCATCGATGACGTTGTCCTGCATGCGAACACCGACTTCAACGGTACGTTTCAGCTTTTCGAAATCAACGGTTTTCGTCTCTTTATCCGCGAATTGGGCAAGATTGACGGCTGCCAGGTTACACACGGAATATGGAGCAAGGGGCTGCTCGCCACATGGATTCGTTGCGACGACCTTTTGTCCGTACGCTTTCGCATTCGTCATATCATTCGCGTTATCAATGAAGAAGATTCCAGGTTCGGCTGAGTACGTTGCACACACATTGATCAGGTTCCAAAGCTCTTTCGCCTTGATCTTGCGGTAGGTACGGACCTTGTAGCCGAGCTTTTCCCACTCGCGGACGTCCCCTACGTTGTGCCATTCTTCATTATAGTAAGCCATTTGCTCTTCATTGTAACTTTCCACATCCGGGAAGCGCAGCTCATACTCACGATCGTTTTCCACGGCTTCCATAAAATCGCTGGTCAGGCAGACGGAGATATTCGCCCCTGTCAAAAACTCAGGATTATGGACACTGTAAGTTCCGCCGGTGCGCAGCTTTTCTTCCGCATTCTTAAGGATCTTCGCATCAAATCCACCATAGCCGGGGATTTGTCTGTAATTCAGGATCCCTTGATACATCGCTTCCTCCTGTTCAGTCAGAGGAGTGAATTTCAGCTTCTCCTGAGCCGCCTTTTTGATGGTTTCATCTTCTGTGTTTTCAAGAAGGTAGCGCAGGATACGCGGGTTTTGCATTTTAGAAATAATGAATTCAATAATATCGGGATGCCAATCTGAAAGCATGATCATCTGAGCCAATATGTTACGTTGATTCGTTACATCAACTCTCTAAGTCGCCTTAGAGTTCAGACCATATCTTACACTCATTTGAGTGTCCTCGCACTTCGGAGTCACTCGACTCCTACTCTACTCGCTTCCGCCAGATGCAGCGTGCTTTCGATGGTCGTTGAACCTTCTCCATTACAGAGGAGCTTGGCTGCTGATTGTCTTTATCCACTTACTGTTTTTAAGCATTCACGTTTGCCGTTTCCGGCTGCGTTGTAGCCAGTAAGTCATTTAAAGAGTTTCCAGCAATTCACGAGGTTTATTTATAGACGAGGCACTTATGCTGTTTTACCACGTCTTGAACCGCCCTGCTCAACCAAGTGAGTCAGTTTCGCGATGTCATCCAGCCAGGAAACGGAACCTGATGATTTACCGTTGACACCTTTTGCTAGAGTATTGCGTGGACGAAGGGTCGATCCGTTCGTTCCGACTCCACCGCCGCGGCTCATGATCTCCATCACCTGCTTGCGGTGTTCTGAGATACCTTCGCGGGAATCCTGTACGAATGGCATCACATAACAGTTGAAGTAGGTTACGTCCGTCCCTGCACCAGCTCCGTAAAGAACACGTCCGGCAGGAACAAAGTGCAGGTTCACCAGTTCATGGTAGAATTTTTCAAACCAAACCTGTCTCTTTTCAGGAGTTTCTTCCACTTCTGCCAAGCCTGTTGCGTTACGCTTCGCAATTTGTTCATAGTAGACTTCCAGTGGTTTTTCAATGACATCAAGTGTCCTTGAGACAATCCCTGTCTCCATTTCCTCCGGCTTGTCGATGGCACTTCTGTATTCTTCTTCGATCCAAACATCTGCTTTTTTCGTTTCCCAATCGATGCTTGTGATGTAACCTAATCCCCTTGCAGGGAATTTCGGATCTTCTTTGATGGTGAGGACCACGAAGTCACCTTGTGATAGAGTGATCTTTGCCGTGTCTTTGAAAGAATAACGATCAATCATGACAAGGCGGGATACACCTTTGTGTGTAGTATTCATATCCGGGGTAATGGGGTGTACTTGAGGAAACAATCCAATATCCTTATTTAATCTCTCGGTGTTTAATTTCATTGTGTTTTTCGACGCAACAGTCATAAAGACAACTCCTTCTATCTCAAATGTTTCGGTTTATGTTTTTTCGATGATGTTTTATATCAATTATTAAGATATCATAGCCATTCTGGAAAAGCAATAAATAAACACAACATATTGTGTGCGAAAATTTATTAAGCACACCATATATTGTGTTTCAGGTCAATAGGTCATTTGTTTGTCAAACGGATAATAAGCCAATAAAAATAGAAAACAGGAGAAAATAATAGAAAATCATATAATACTCCAACCATTTCTATTAATTTAGAACTTGATATAATATAAAGTCGTGAAATCATTGGTAAAATAGGAAAAAAGCGACAACCATCGCTTTTTTTCTACAAAAAATTTTTTAACGTTTAAAGTTCCAATCATCTGATTCATAACGCGATTTGGCAAGCTCCACCACATATTGTGTTTCCTCTTCAGAAAGCTCATATGGTTCAAGGTCGATATTCAACCCTTCCTCAAACCCTTTCTTGAACGCTTCCTTGGCCATATCCATGGTGACCGTCTCAGGACTGATTTCGTTCATGGCAACAGCCTTGCTTTTAAATGCGCGCTGCATACGCTCTTTTACCCTGTCAGAGGGATACTTAAACAGACTGAATAATTTATCTTCGTCAAGGTCCAGCAGGATGGATCCGTGCTGAAGGATGACACCTTTTTGTCTGGTCTGTGCACTGCCTGCCACTTTTCGGCCTTCAACGACTAACTCATACCAGCTCGGTGCGTCAAAACAAACGGCAGACCGCGGGTTTTTCAATCCTTCCCGTTCTTCTGCTGTTTTCGGAACGGCAAAGTAGGCTTCGAGACCGAGTGCTTGGAACCCCTTCAGGATTCCTTCCGAGATGACACGGTACGCTTCCGTTACGGTTTTAGGCATTTCAGGGTGATCTTCTGAAACGATGACGCTGTAAGTCAATTCATGTTCATGCAGTACTCCTCTGCCCCCCGTCGGACGCCTTACAAACCCAAGACCGTGTTCTTTGACGGCGTCGAGATTGATTTCTTTTTCTACTTTTTGAAAGTATCCGACCGAGAGGGTCGCCGGGTCCCACCCGTAAAACCGGATCGTCGGAGGGATCTTCCCCGCACTGTGCCAATCGAGCAATGCCTCATCAAGGGCCATATTATAAGAAGGGGAGCAATTCCCAGAGTCAATGAATCTCCACGTTTCCTTTTTCATGCATCATACCTCATTTATATCTTCTGTTTTGAAATATTGTTATGTAATCAAACTACTTCTTTCGAGTCCGTTACTAGTCTATCAAATCCAATCCAAAAAACAAAGAAAAACAGATTGGAAAGTCTTTGCTGTAAAATAAAAAATATGTTTTGATTCTCAGGGCTTTCATGAATATAATAGAAGATAGCGCATTTGTAGAAAGGAGCATGAATGATGGAAGGATTATATATTCTTTTAGTCGTACTGGGTGGAATCATTGTTTATTCACTTTTTACGTTCTTCTATCAAAAGAGAATTGTGAATACACTGAATGAAGAAGAATTTCGAGCAGGATATCGTAAAGCTCAATTGATAGATGTTCGTGAAGCGAATGAATTTGAAAACGGTCACGTCCTTGGTGCACGGAATATCCCATTGTCACAGATCAAAATGAGACAAAAGGAAATCCGTTCGGATCAGCCCGTATACCTTTATTGCCAAAGCGGACTCCGCAGCGGGAGAGCAGCTCAAATGCTGCACAAGAAAGGTTACCGCGACCTTCACCAGTTGCAGGGCGGCTTTAAAAAGTGGACAGGCAAAGTGAAGCATAAAAAATGATGTAAGAAGATCGCCTTTTGGGCGATCTTTTTTTGGTTGGTGGAAGTAGTCGGTTAGGCTGGCGAAAGGGAGTGTGCTAGTGATGTGGGTAACCTCGATTTGATTGTGATTAAATGTAATATAGCTGGATTAACGGGGAAAACGGCTGGTTTATCGCCAACATCGGCAGGATTCCTCGCGAAAATCAGTCAAATAAAATCCCCACAGCGAATCGCTGCGGGGACTTCCCAATTTACACTCTTCAGCTTTCTTTTGTATACCGAAGAACCGGTTTTCTCGCTGCCAGTGTTTCGTCCATTCGCTTCACAATAGTCGTGTGCGGGGCTTCCTGGACGATTTCCGGAGTTTCTTCAGCTTCTTTCGCAATTTGGATCATGGCATCGATGAAGGAATCGAGGGTTTCTTTCGATTCTGTTTCCGTCGGTTCGATCATCATGCACTCTTCCACGTTCAATGGGAAGTAGATGGTTGGCGGATGATACCCGAAGTCGAGCAGGCGCTTCGCAATATCCAATGTACGGACACCCAGCTTCTTCTGACGTCTTCCACTGATGACGAATTCATGCTTACAATGACGATCGAATGGCAGGTCAAAGTGAGGCGCAAGTCGACGCATCATGTAGTTGGCATTCAGCACGGCATTTTCCGTCACGGCTCTCAAGCCATCAGGCCCCATCGTCCGGATGTACGTATACGCACGGACATTGATTCCGAAGTTTCCGTAGTAAGGTTTTACACGGCCGATTGAATCAGGACGGTTGTAATCGAATTCGAATGTATCGCCATTTTTCACGAGAACCGGTTTTGGAAGGTATTTAATCAAATCTTCCTTCACTCCGACAGGACCGCTTCCCGGACCGCCGCCTCCGTGAGGACCGGTGAACGTCTTATGAAGATTCAAATGCACCACGTCAAATCCCATATCTCCCGGTCTCGCTTTTGATAATACAGCATTCAGATTGGCACCGTCATAATACAGCTTTCCGCCTGCTTCATGAATGATCGCGGCCATTTCCAGGATATTCTCTTCAAATAAGCCGAGGGTGTTCGGGTTTGTCAGCATCAGGGCAGCCGTATCATCTCCGACTACACGCTTCAGATCTTCCAAATCGACAAGGCCATTTTCATTCGACTTGACCGTCACGGTTTCAAAGCCGGCAACCGTTGCACTGGCAGGATTCGTTCCATGAGCTGAATCCGGTACGATCACCTTCGTACGGTGAGAGTCACCATTTGCCTCATGATACGCACGGATCATCATGAGACCCGTCCATTCTCCATGAGCTCCTGCTGCAGGCTGCAGGGTCACTTCATCCATGCCTGTGATCTCTTTCAAATGCTCCTGAAGATCATACATCAATTCGAGAGCACCTTGAACGCTTTCAGCCTCCTGAAGCGGGTTGATATGGGCAAACCCATTCAATCGTGCAACGTTCTCATTCACTTTTGGATTATACTTCATCGTACAGGATCCAAGCGGGTAGAACCCTGAATCCACACCATGGTTACGTTTGGATAATGCCGTGTAATGGCGCATGATATCAAGTTCCGAAACCTCCGGAAGCTCCGGTGATTCTGTACGGATATAGTCGGAAGGAATGAGATCAGACAATTCCACCTGAGGTACATCCATTTCAGGCAGGCTATAGCCTGTGCGGCCTTCTTTAGATAATTCAAAAATAAGAGGTTGATCTTGCTTATTCATGACAATCCCCCAATTCTGCTACGAATGCGTCGATTTCTTCTTTGCTGCGGAGTTCTGTGACAGCCACCAGCATATGCTGTGCCAAGCTGTCATCCATTAGTCCAAGATCATATCCACCAATCATCTCTTTTCCCAGAAGCTTTTGATTGATTTCTTTGACCGGCTTATTTACCTTTACGACAAACTCATTGAATGACGGCCCTTCAAATGCGATGGAGAATCCTTTCGCTTTAAAGGCCTCCTTTGCGTAGTGTGCTTTTTGGATATTCTGCACGGCCATCTCTTTGACACCCTGTTTTCCGAGGGCTGTCATGGCGACGGATGCAGCAAGTGCATTCAATGCCTGATTGGAACAAATATTCGAAGTGGCTTTGTCACGACGGATATGCTGCTCACGGGCCTGGAGGGTCAACACAAATCCACGGATTCCATCTTCATCGACGGTTTGACCGACAAGACGGCCCGGTACCTTGCGCATAAGCTTCTTGTTCACGGCAAAGTATCCACAGTGAGGTCCACCGAAGGCACTTGGGATCCCAAATGGCTGTGCATCACCGATGACGATATCTGCCCCTAATTTTCCTGGAGGTGTCAGTGCCCCGAGTGCAAGCGGGTTTGACGAAACCACGAACATCGCTTTTTCAGCATGTGTCACTTCTTCTATTGCCTTCAGTTCTTCCACACGGCCGAAGAAGTTTGGATATTGAACGATGACCGCTGCAATGTCATCACTCATTAAATTCTTCAGTTCTTCTACGTCGGTTACACCATCAGTGTGGGGGATTTCCACCACTTCGATATATTGACCTTTTGCATAAGAGCGCAGGACATCACGAGATTCAGGATGGACTGTACTGGAAACCAAAACCTTTTTACGGCGGGTCTGGCCTGCACTCAGCATAGCGGCTTCTGCCAGTGCCGTCCCTCCATCGTACATGGAGGAATTCGCCACATCCATGCCTGTCAGTTCACAGATCATCGTTTGGAATTCGAAGATGGCTTGAAGCTCCCCTTGAGAAATCTCAGGTTGATACGGCGTATAAGCTGTATAGAACTCTGAGCGTGATAATACATGATCGACGATGATCGGCATGTAATGGTCATACACTCCTGCTCCTAAAAAGGATGCGTGACTTTTTAAGTCAGCGTTCTTCGCTGCCATTTTGGTCAGTTCTTTGACCAATTCCGTTTCTGACTTCGCTTCTTTGATCTTATAATCCCCTTTGAAACGAACCTTTTCAGGGATATCTTCAAATAGATCGTTAACGCTGTCTACTCCTATTTGTTCTAACATTTCCCTTTGATCCTGCTCTGTCATCGGTAAATAACGATGCTTCATGACCGTCATTCCTCCCCTATTTCTTTGGTCTTTTATAAAAAGGTGTCGCTACCACTTTCGCTTTTAACTTTTTTCCTCTGATTTCAACCAGCACTTCTGTTTCCAATGAGGTGAATTCTTTTTTTAGCAGGGCCAATCCCACATTTTTCTTTAATGTCGGTGATTGTGTACCCGTTGTGACTTCCCCTATTTCTTCCTCACCGGAAAAGACTTTATATCCATGACGGGGGATGCCGCGATCGATCATTTCAATGCCTATGATTTTTCGCGTGGCGCCCTCCTCCTTTTGTTGCTTCAATACGTCCTGACCGATGAAAGGAATCTCTTTATTCACTTTTACGGCGAAACCGATCCCAGCTTCGATCGGTGTGATCGATTGGGATAATTCCTGGCCGTAAAGGGCCAGATTCGCTTCAAAACGCAGTGTATCACGGGCACCGAGTCCGCACGGAAGGACGCCGTGATCCTTACCCGCTTCCAAAATGGCCTTCCAGATTGCCGCTGCATCCTTTGCATCACAGTAAATCTCAAATCCGTCTTCCCCTGTATAGCCTGTGCGTGAGACAAGAGCATGTTTGCCATCTATATTCATTTCAGTCTGGAATTTAAAAAATCCGATATCGCTTAACGAATGTTCGTTTGTAAGTAGTTGCAAAACCTGTTGGGCAAGTGGACCTTGAAGTGCCAATTGCGCCATATGTTCAGAGATGTTATTGAGTTCCACTCCATCGGTCTGATGTTCTTTCAGCCACTTGAAATCTTTATCTATATTTGCTGCATTCACAACAAGCAAATAATCATTGTCTTTTATTTTATATATCAACAAGTCGTCGACCGTCCCACCGTTTTCGTAGCACATGGCCGTATACTGTGCGCCTCCGTCTTTTACTTTGGAGACATCGTTTGTCATCATTTTCTGCAAGTAGTCAAGAGCCCCTTCACCCTTCACTTCAATTTCTCCCATATGAGAAACATCGAATAGTCCTGCCCGGGTTCTTACCGCTTCATGTTCTTCTTTGATGCTTGAGAATTGCACTGGTAAAGCCCAGCCACCGAAGTCGATGGTCTTTCCTCCATACTCTTTGTACACTTCGTATAAAGGTGTTTGTTTTAACTCTGACATGACTTTTCCCCCTTCAAATTCCTTGTTTGCATAATCCTTAACCACGTTTGATCCCATGAAAAAAGGACAGAAAAACCCCTTTTCATAAAGAAGGTTTCTCTGTCCTTGCACCTGAAAGTTTACCGAAGAACGGCTTTCCCCTTTGGTGGTTTCCTGTGTCGGAAACACTCTCCAGAGCTGCGTCCAACAAGAGTCTTTTTGCCTGAGAGATTCACACATTAACGTGCTTGCTCCTTCGGCGCTGTATGCACAGTCTCTCCCCTTGTCATCATTCGCCAATATTCCTTGAAACAATTGGTCATACTAGAAATATACAAAAGAAATGTTGTAAATGTGAACGTTCGGATTTTCGTGTTTTTCTAACAATTGAAAATCTATTTTCATCCTACCATTAAATACGAGTTTTGAGCAATCATTTTTATCAGAAATAAGGAGATGTTTTTCAGATGAATGTTGAGGTTATATTTGATGAAGAGTGGGGAGAAGGTCTTGAAAGTTTAATCGAAAACGATGGACCCTGGGGGAACTGGGAGCTCTATAAACTCGCGATCGAATTTGAGCACCATCTTGCAATTCCGAACTTTGAAGGGCTGCAGGCTCCAAAACATTTGGCAAATGTCACTCCTCTCCCTCACCAGCTGGAGGCAGCGAAGCAGGTGGTGGAAACGATGAACGGAAAAGCGATTCTTGCAGATGAGGTGGGACTTGGAAAAACGATCGAAGCCGGATTGATATTAAAAGAGTACATGATTAGGGGACTGGTGAAAAAAGTATTGATCCTCGTTCCCGCTTCCCTCGTTTCTCAATGGGCTTATGAATTGAATAGTAAGTTCTTCATTCCCGCCGTCCCCCAGCGGAAGAGCTATGTATGGGATCAATGTGACATCGTGGTATCTTCCATGGACACTGCGAAAAGGAGCCCTCACCGGGAGAAGGTATATGAGCAGGATTATGATCTGGTTATTATTGACGAAGCTCACAAACTGAAAAATCATAAAACAAAAAACTATGAATTTGTCCAGAATCTAAAGAAAAAGTTCTGCCTGCTGCTGACTGCCACCCCCATCCAAAATCGGGTGGAGGAAATCTTTCATCTTGTTTCCCTCCTGAAACCCGGGCATCTTGGGAATGAATCGGGATTTACAGACAGGTATAAAAAAGGGGATCGCTCTCTCCAGGAGGACGAGCATTTAAAGAACCTCATTAACAAGGTGATGATCCGTAACAGGCGGGGCGATACAGGCATCGAATGGACGAAACGCCATGTAAAGACGGTGTTGATTGATTTCAACGAGGCGGAAAGAGAGTTATATGACGGGATCGAGCTCCTCAGGGGAAGATACGATGATTGGTCGAATTCGAGCTCCTTCTCCCTTTTGACTCTTCAGAGGGAGGCCTGCAGTTCACGTGAAGCTGTCTTCTACACGCTGAAGAACATGCTGGAAAAGAAGGAATCCCCAACACCCGCATTTGAACAGGTAATCGGTACACTGATGAAAAAAGTGGAAAATGTGACGATGAACTCCAAGGCCCAGAAAGCGCTGGAAATCGTACAATCCATAAATGATAAAGTGATCATTTTCACTGAATACCGTGCGACCCAGCTCTATCTGCAATGGTTTTTAAAGCAGCATGGCATCAGTTCGGTCCCGTTCAGGGGAGGATTCAAACGGGGTAAAAAAGACTGGATGAGGGAATTATTCCAGAAGCATGCACAGGTGTTGATTGCGACAGAAGCCGGCGGGGAAGGAATCAACCTTCAGTTCTGTCACCATGTGATCAATTTTGATCTCCCCTGGAACCCTATGAGACTGGAGCAGCGCATCGGACGCGTCCACCGTCTCGGACAGACAGAAGATGTTCACATCTATAACTTTGCTACGAAAAACACAGTCGAAGAGCATATACTGAAACTCCTTTATGAGAAAATCAATCTATTTGAACGTGTGATTGGACAATTGGACGAAATTCTGACCCGCCTGGATTTCAGGGACTTCGAAGAACACGTCACAGATATCCTCTCTTCGTCCCGTACAGAAGGTGAAATGAAGATCAAAATGGAGAATTTAACGAGCATGATTCAATTTGCTGAACAGTTAAAGGAGGAGAAATCCAATGCAGCAGCACGAAATTCATCGATTTCTTGAGAGATATTTCCTCGCAAACGGGTGTGACATGGTTGCGAACGGGAATGGCTATATGACTGTACAGCTTACCATCGATTTGGACAAGGAATTGATGAACCGCCCTTTTTATTGGCATTATCTTGAGAAGACCGGTGGTACACCGAACCCGATGACGTTATCCCTCGTTACCAATCCAGAGCAGGCCCCGGAAGAGGTGAAAGGTGAACCGATTCACTTCGGTTCACCCCGGTTACACCAGATCTTTCATTCAACACGGAATCTGGCAGGATATATCCGATTGTATGAAAAACGGTATACACCGAGCACGCAGCAGACCCCTCTGCACCCGTGGCTCGGACTGAATATGAAAATATCGTATCAATCCAATCGAAAGAAAGACAGTATCAGAAGCATGGGACTGAACTTGATCAACGGAGTCATTGCAGAGGACTTTCATTCGTCCTTATTGTCCAAAAATCTGACCCCGAAGATTCCTGACTTCTGTTTCACCTTGACACCGATCATCAAACCGAAAAGTGGAGTGAACCGGATTCAGACCTTCCTCTATGAAGAAATCAAAAGAGAGCCTGTTGAGTGGGCGGAACAGGCGGTAAAGACATGGGATGAGGATCTCGAATTACTCAACCATTTTTATGGCGACCAGGAAGAAAAACCTGAATCTTATTACATGGAACAGCAGGCGTTGAAGGAACAGTACGAACCGAAGATCACCATCGAGGTCATCAACGGAGGGATTTTCTACCTGCAACAGCCACACTGAGGATTCATGGGGACGTTTGAGACACGTCCCTCCTTTCCTTAAAAACAAAAAAAGACCGCCATTTAAGGCAGCCCTGATTGACTATTTATTTTTTTTGAACAGGATCATAAAAGCATAAGGAATGATGCCGAACCACCTGAATAGAAATGGTTCCCGCTCGTTTTTCCTCTGCTTCTTTAATGTTTTACGTTCAAGAGGTGATTTTTCATAATGTTGGACAAATGTTTGTGTTATGAACTTAACATAATCATTTACTGACATAAAAGCACCACCTTCCGCTTTTATCAGTATCCCCTCACACGTCTGGATTTATACCCATTTCCCTTCAAAATACGGTAAAATCTCTTGGACGACTTCTTCCACTGATTTATCCTCTGTATGAATGGTCACCGAGCTTCCGCTTTCATACAGGGGAAACCGGCGCTCGAACAGGTTCATCAACTGGTCTTTTGAATTTTTTTGAACCAGTGGACGCTCCTTATCCCCTTCCAGCCTTCCCCACAAAGCATCAAAAGGACATGTTAAATGAAACACGAATCCATTCCCCTGCAAAAATGCCCGGTTCTCCTCTCTCTCCACCACTCCTCCTCCAGTAGTGATAATCGCATTTTCATTCCCCAATTCAAGGAGCACCCTTTTTTCGAGATCCCTGAAATACGATTCACCATGCTGATGAAAAATATCTTTTATCGTTTTTTTCTCTCGATCCTCAATGAAATGATCCAGATCAATGACCGGAAGATTCAGTACTTCCCCAAGATGTTTGCCAATCGTCGTCTTTCCTACACCCATAAAGCCAACTAAGAAAATCGGTTCCATATTCTACTCCCACCGTATGATTTGTTTTGTTTCCTTATTATACACAACCGTCACAGGAAGAAAAACCTTCTCCTCCCGTTTGAATGTCACTTCTAATTGCACCTCTTGTGGTGTAAGCATCCGGCTTGAAGTCATAACCTCACCAAAATTGGTCCTTACTTGCCCCGCGGTCAGGGATTTACGCTGCACTTCCAATAAGATGGCGTGCGATACGCTTATGTTCCTCTCCTGAATGCTCTTCATATTTGAAAGGTACCGATACTTACTTATAAAAAGATCCTTTGATGCAAATGCTAAAAACAGGACAATCATCAGTAGAAATAACGTATACGGCAGGATGAATCCTCTGTTGCTAAGGAGAGGTATACCCATCCACCGCAGAAGGATAAAAGAAGTCGCCTTCCACTTTTTCGCCACCTGCAAATTCCAATTCCATATGCACGCCTTGATTAATGGAAGAGAATGTAAATTGACTAACTTCCTGAAGTACGATTTCATGCCCTCTATTGTTCACCCGCCTTCGAATGGACTGATTATACTTTTCATACAGGATTGTTTCCCCTTCAACCACAAAAGAAATCTGTTGAGGCATTACCACCACGGCATCCGCCTCCCTCAATTCTTTCCTTATACTTTCGCTAAATAAATTCCATTCATAGTAACGGGGAGGAACCAACTCATGCTTAATGATAAAAAAGCCTTTCATCACAAAAGGAAGACTGAAGGAAATCATACAAAACAAACTAAAGTTCAACAGGGCTTCAATCAAAGTGAATCCCCGTTCATCCTTCCTTTGATATACATACCTTTTGGGTATCGTAACGCACACATGCCTCATGATCCCCTCCATCTTTCCAAATGAGCTCATACCTGACCCCCTTATACATTCTTGCATGATCAACAAATTCATGTGTAACGACCGCCTTCTCCACACCTTCCCTCAGAAATTTCAGCGCTTCCACTTCACTCTGGAGCTGTTTAAGTTGGTAAGCATAATGAATGAGAAAGGGGATAAATATGACGCATAGCATGAGGATACAACTGAAAGCAACAAGTGTTTCAGGTAGTGAAAAACCGTTAGGATTCTTGTACATAAAATCGCCCCTGGCCTATTTGGAACATCAGATACAGGGTGACGTTTCCCATTTTAAAATTCACCCTGCCGAATTGGTTAGTATTTCCATCAGGATAAAAGGTGATCTCGTCCAGGCTGTTGGTAGAAGCAATCTGAAAGCCCACAGGAAGATCTCTTGATACAATCATTTGTCTCGCTTCCGTTTTGGCAACATATTTATTTGTTATTGGATAAAAAGTTAGGAAGATAGGTGTTTGATGATTGATACTGTAGCTTTGGATTTGGTAGAGGTCCGATTCGAGTTGGGAAATGAACAGGTCCTTTTCGGTGTGACCTTTCAACGGGATAAGAGAAAAACCTACCCACGATAGAAGAATCGTAGAAATCAATAAGACGATGAGCATTTCAATGAGGGTATATCCCGCTTCACCCCTTCCCACTCCCTTAATTAGAAGTCACCACCTTCCCGGCAGTATCGATGGTGATGGCCCTTCCGTCAGGACATGCTTTATATTCATCGTTTAGATATCCACCGGTTACAAGGGCATCGATCGTCACTGGATCTGTATTCCCATCCATTTTATATGCTTCAATCTGCCCTTCCACCATATGAACGAATGCTTCACACCCCTTTGAATTGATGGAATTACTCTGATTAGTCACGTTTGGGATCGTAATGAAAAGCAATACGGAAATGACGAGCAAAACGATCATCATCTCGATTAGAGTGAAACCTTTTTCATTTTTAAGCATATTGTTCCTCCCGGGTTTGGATTGTCTTCTAGATTCCCTGCATCATCTGAAAAAGCGGCATCATGATGGAGAAATAAATCGCCATGATGAATAGACCGACAAACGTAAAGATGGCAGGCTGGACATACTTGAGCCATGCATGTGTCTTATCCTCTAATTCCTGAAAGCAGATATCGCTGAAAATGCGAAGCTCCTCTGCCAATTTTCCATTCGTTTGACCGTGATGGACAACGAATGACAGCTCTTCCTTAAAAAGGGGGAGGGATGTAAAACATTCGGGAAACGGACTCCCCCCTTTTAATTTTTTGATGCAGTGACTGGAAATGTACTGTAAGGTCGGACGGAAGGATTGACTTTCGATGATGAGGAGCGATTCTGTAATGGACACTCCACTTGTAAGGAGAAAGCTCAATTCCCTTGAAAAAAAGTGGGTGTGACCAAGCTTCATATACGTTGAAAGGAACGGAAACCGGCAGAAGAAGAGTGAGAGCTTCACAGGGGAAAGTTTCTTTTTAAAAAGGAAAAAGACGGTGGTGATGAACAGGAGTAACAGTAAACCTCCACTGAAAATCATTGGGAAGTTTTCGATGAAGTGTAAAAGGTACGTTAGCTTTGCTGATGGTTCATAGCCCATTGAGGAATATAGGGACTGGAATCTTGGAAATAACACTTTGCGAAGCAATACCATCATCATGATGGAAATGAAGATCAGCATTAATGGATATTGAAAGACTTTTTGTAACTGCTGCTGATTTTTCCTCCTTTTTATGAGGTAGTTCCCGGCTTCAGACAGTGTGTGCCCCATCTGACCATGATGTTCGGCGAAGTAAATCTGTGCGCTGACATGCCCGGGAATGTTTAATTGTTTATTCATTACTGTAGAGATGGACTCCCCTTTTTGGAGCGATGAGATCAACCTCTTTTTTAATTTGATGGTTTTCTTTTGTTTTGGGAGCAAAAGAAAGTCGATGGCTTCTGTAAAGGTATAGCCTTTTTGAAGCAGATCCCCAAGCCTTTTCAGAAATTTGCCTTGATCATCACTTTTCTTCGTGAACCCATTTCCTATATTCATGTTCTGAAACAAATCCGAGTGCCACCCCCTTACTGATTAAAGCTTGGAGTGTATGGTACTGATGGTTGACCCTCTCACCCTTTGCCTCCTTCAGAACTTCCTTCAGGGCACTGCCCGTAACAATTTCGTATACGGATGCCCTGTTACGATTTTGCCCCCTGAGGCACTGACCTCCACACTCCCGTTTGCAGATGGGACACTGAAGCTTCAACAATCGCTGAGCAGATACAGCGAGCAGCGTCTGCTCGATATCATGCCACTCGATCCCTAATTCCATCAAGCGGTAAATGGCACCTTTAGCATCCCTCGTATGCATGGTGGAAATGACAAGATGACCTGTTAAGCTGGCCCTTATTGCGATTTCTGCCGTCTCCCGGTCCCGGATCTCCCCCACCATGATGATATCCGGGTCATGTCTCAGTATCGCTTTTAAGCCGGTTGAATACGTAATCCCCGCTTTTTCATTTACCTGGATCTGCACCATTTCGTCTTGCTGCTTCTCGACGGGGTCCTCCAGGGTGATGACATTCCGGTTCAATGCGACAGAGCAATGATGAACAAGGGAATACAACGTAGTGGTCTTACCACTGCCTGTTGGTCCCGTGAACAGGATGAGCCCGTGGGAATACATTAGAAGGGCGAGCAGTTTTTTGGCTGATGAAGGGTATAACGACATTTTCTCAATGGGAATCTGGTATTTTTGAGGGAGTATCCGGATGACAAGACTTTCTTTCAGGTGGGTCGTCGGCAGGGTTGAAATTCTGAGAGATAGCGGGGTGTTTTTGACGGTAAGGCTGAAGGAGCCACTTTGGGGCTTTCGTTTTTCTCCGATATCCATGGCGGCCATGAACTTCAAATGGGCGATCAAGCGCTCCGCCTGTTCAACATCGATGGTCTGGAACGGAACCAATGCCCCGAGCTTTCTGAATTGAATCAAGTAATCTTTTGTTTTGGGGATTAAATGAACATCTGTTGCATCATTGCTAAAAGCTTCTCCAATCATCACTTCCGATAGGGATTCTACAGAGTGGAATATGGATGTGCACCACCTTTCTGATTTCTTAAGTAAAGATATACGACATTTATTGGCAAAATCCTTCTTTTTTCTTTAATATTTTTAAAAAAGTAAAGTGCGGCACATACATCGGTCCAGATTGCTTAGAACGAAAACTTTTTAAAATACATGAATAGTTCCACAAGATTGATCCATACTATATGTTGTAAAGACGATTCAATGGGCTATAGCCAAGCGGTAAGGCATCGCACTTTGACTGCGACATGCGTTGGTTCGAATCCAGCTAGCCCAGTATTAAAAGGGGAAGGGCTTTGCCCAGAGGCGACATCACATGACCAATTGAAAAAGGCAGGCACTCGAAATTCAAGTGCCTGCCTTTTTCAATTCAGTCATTTAGCTGCTTTTCTTCAATGCTCTGTTTTTGTTTGCCAGACTTTGAAGTCCTTCCGGATTGTAGCCGACCACGAGTTTTTTTCCGTCTGTCAGAAGCGGTCTGCGAAGGAGCTTCGGTTCATCGATGATCAATTTAATCACTTCAGACAGTGGCAGATCGTTCACGTCTTTTCCCAGGTCCTTGAAGGTTTGGCTTCTTGTGGCAAGGATTTCATCGAGGCCATCCGTTGTGAGGGTCAATAGTTCCATTAGTTCTTTATGTGTAGGAGTCTCTCTAAATAGGTGTCTTTCATCAAAATCGACGGAATGTGCGGTTAACCACTTCTTGGCTTTGCGGCAAGAGGTACAGCTTGGATAAGTAAAAAATGTCAGGTTATTCACTTTCTTGACCTCCTTAAATTTAACTTTCATGTTTATCATTTGTTAAACACATTGTATATCATATGTATAACTTTTGTACAGTAATTTCCCTTGGTAATTTGTGAACATTTTTTTACGGTAAATCAATCAAGCTTTTACACCCCTTCCGTTCATTTCCTTTTGGATGTAAAACTGCTCTAAAACACGTAAATTTGTCGCCAGTTTTATAAACATGTTTAGCCCCTCTTACTCCGTGGAAGAAAATAACAAGAGGAATATGGGGATAAATAAAAGTTTCACGGTTAGTTAGCGTGTAATCGTCACAAACTAACTTCAAACACATATTTACTTTTATGGTAGTATTCATTTATAATATTTAGTGATGGACTTAGGGTGCAAAGGAGGGTTACATATGGATCGTATGTTTAGAGTTCTTGGGTTTTGGACTGGTATTTTTGCGGTTATGTTCTATCTTGGTGATATGACCACGACATCATTAATCTTTTTAGGCCAAACCGGATTCTTCATTATGCTTAGCTATTTAAAACTGTCCGAACGCATGTATATTTATGTTTTCGGTGCTTACTTAACAGTGTTCTTTGCAGGTTTTACTTATTGGACGACCTTTATGATGACTCCTGGTGCAGGAGGACACTAAAAGAAATCCCTTCAGCTTGTAGCTGAAGGGATTTTTTTGTTTTAGAAACCATTTAAGAATGGATTGGAATCCATCTCCACTTCAATCGATGTTTCTGGACCGTGCCCCGGGAGAACCGTCGTATCTTCAGGCAGAGTCAACAGCTTATCATGGATACTGGCTAAGAGCTCTTTATGATTTCCCCCCGGTAGATCTGATCGACCGATACTCCCCATAAATAGTGTATCCCCGGCTAATACGATTCCTCTTTCTTGTACATAATAAGAAAGACTGCCGGGTGAATGACCCGGGGTTTCAAATAATTGAAGCTGAAAGTCCCCGATATTGAGGTTTTTTTCATTGGTCAGTATGTAGTCGGCAGGCTTCAATCTGACGAGCTCGCCCATCATGAACAATTGTGATCCGTTCAAGGAAGGATCCAGCAGCCACTGAGCCTCTTTTTCATGTACATATAGCGGGATGTTAAAGTGTTCCCTCATTTGATCAACCGCTCCGATATGATCAAAATGCGCATGAGTGAGGAGAATGGCCAACGGAGACAACGACTGGTTTTCCAACCATTGAATCAGTTTCTCTCCTTCCCCGCCTGGATCGATGACCAGGCATTCATTATGTGTGTTCCACAGGATATAACAGTTGGTTTGCAAAGGGCCTAAGGGAATCTGTTTCCACTGCAACGTTTCCACCTCCATTTGTGATACTATCATTGTATCAGAACTTATATCAGCATTAAAATATAGGAGGCGGGGCAGACAAAGAAGTGTCAAACATTTGACCTCGACAAACGGATGAAAAACCTATAAAATGTTAATGAGTGCATTTATGTACATAATGTTACAAAAGAATCAGTAAAACGCATTTTAATGAAAGGGGTCATATAAATGGGTCTTGTAATTATTACTTCACTGGTTACATTGTTAGCTTTATTCGCAGTAGTAAGCACTTTCAAAAACAAGAATGCAATGGGAATCCTATTCTCACTGGCGACATTAGGTGTTTTTGGATGGTTTACAATTATGACTGTCCTTCACTCTGGATACCCAGGTGGTCATTAATTAAAAAGGTTTCACATGAAAAAGCCTTCCATAGCGCTATGGAAGGCTTTTTCATGTGAAATTGTTTCTGTTTATTTCCACAGGCACTAAAAAGTACCCTATGGACCTTCCCGGTGTGTACGTTATAATGATAGTGAAATTTAACATTAAGCTACTGGGATATTCCCCAACCCCGTAGCCGATTCTATAGATAATGAAATCCTTGATGAGGAGGATATACAATGAAAAAATACAATATACCGGTCGAAGCGTCCCTGGAAGTGATCGGAGGCAAATGGAAGGTCGTCATCCTCTGTCATTTGATTAAAAGCAAACGGAGAACCAGTGAATTGAAACGATTGATGCCTGGAATCACCCAGAAAATGCTGACCCAGCAATTGAGGGAGCTTGAAGCCGATGGAGTCATCAACAGGATCATTTATAATCAGGTCCCTCCAAAGGTGGAATACGAACTGACAGAGTACGGATGGTCATTGAAAGAACCTTTGGACATGTTATGTGCATGGGGGGAGCAGCATATCGAAAAAACGTATCCTGACAAAAGTGAAGTCCTGTTGGAAAGTGAAGAAGCATGAGGGTCATCAAAAAGAGCGGGCATCCATCCAGATGCCCGCTCTTTTTGCCTTTATTTTTCCAATCTCTTCTGAACGGAAGAAAGTTTCCCTTCCATCGTCGATTTCTTATCCCTGCGGTCATCAATTCTGATATTGGTTGCGACACGCTGGATGCCTTGCTGGAAAGGGGATTCATGAATGTCTTGTATCACTTGGAACAGAACGGGGAGTTCCCCTTCTATGATGGTATTCATGGGAGTAAGCTGAAAACGGATTTTCCCTTCCTCTTCATATCCTTTAAGAATCGCTTGCAGATCCGCAACATACGAACTTACACTGGGTGATTCCGTTCCGATAGGTATAACTGTTACATCGACAATTGCCATTACATATCTGCCCCTTCTTGTTTTAGTAGCTGAATGATGCTTGATTTTTTCAAGTTGATTCCTTTTTCAAGCTGATTTCCATATAAGCAGGACTCTCCATCAGGCGAACATTGTATGGGTTCTAATGGAAGATCTTCAAACAGGATCTTTTCCTTTCCGGAAACCGTATCCCATTCCTTTAGAGAGAACGTCCCTGAGTACGTATCAAAGGACCCTTTCTCATTGGCAACGAAGGTTATCAGCCGATCATCCTTTTCTATCATATCATAAAATGGGATGAGCCAATCAGAGTAGCGGCTCAGGAGTTCCACTGTGAATTCCGAGCGGATCTTGCCGTTTGAATGAATGAACTGATACGTAAACGGTCCCTCTTCTTGTCCCGGGGAAATCGATAATAAAGCATCATGGAACTGATTGAAATGCACACTATCCCCTACGATCATCTTTTTCTCGTCATCAAGGATATTTTGAGAGATCAGGGGCGCTGATACACTCACCGCTTCCGTGTTCCAATCCTGATAAAGAACGGAGGATTCCGATTGCCACTGAACGAATGGCTGCGCAACTTCAATGGGATCCATGGACCCATTCTTTAAATCTATGTCAAAGACCTGAAAGCTCCAATCTTCGCTGAAGCTTGTCATCAATAAAGCATCATCATTGAACGGATTCCATGAATATGTTAAATCGTAGGATGGCACGTCTTCCTGGAACTGCACCTTTCCTGCTCTGTCTATGACGGTCAACTGGGCAGAATAGGACACTGGTGACGAGTGGATGAGTATTTTTTTCTTATCCGGGGAAATGCTTGCGCTCACGTAGGAAGGTTCCACTTCATACATTTTTTTACTGCTTCCGTCGTACACATTATAGACATAAAAGGACGCCACTCCCTCCTCATTCCTGACGGTCAGGATTTCGGAATTTGAAAGCCAGCCGACATTTTCTATAAATCCATCGGAAGGAAGGATATTGGCTTTCAACTCTTTCTTTTCAGCCTTCACTTTCTCTGAGGGGGAACTTTTCAATTCGTCCGACTGACATGCAGACAACCATAGAAAACACATCGCGATCACCATGATCACGCTCATTTTTTTCATTTTCATACTCTTCCCCCTCCTCTTTTAATTCCATATTAATTAGTACGTTTCAAACATAAAAATGTTTCAAATTTATTAAGAAAACATTACAAAAATTCAAAAAAGTGATGACCAGATGTTCATGAACACATCTTTTGGATCACCACAATCGGTTATTATTCTTTAGGATGATGATTTATTTTACTCCTGAATTTCATTTTCTACAATAGTTATTTATGGAACCTGCAAAAAGATTTTTCGAGTGTTTTCTTCATTCATACCATCGATAAATCGATACGAGAAATATACCAAGGACGTCCTGGTAGATTTCATTGAATTGCGATAGGGGTAAGGGGTTGATCCCTTTCCCTAACTCAAGGGTGAATCCCGATTTTCTGAATTCTTTAATGAACCAGTCTTTGTAGCCTGCATAGCTGTCAATGTACCTGACAGATTCATATCCGCTTACCCTGCTAAAATCCGCTGCTAGCTTGGCTGCTTCCGGCGGCTCCAACCCTTCATACCCCCAATAAAACTCTTTCCCCTGGGTATGAAGGGCGAGAAGGCGGTCGAAATTCTCTTGCCGGGCAAGTGTTGCCATGGCGATGGTTTCAGGCTCTGAAAGGGGTTTATATCCTGGGAAATCCCGGGGAGCTGGTACTTTTTCCTCTTTCCTCTCCTTCTCGACCTCCCATTTGGCTGGAAACTGATTATTCAGATCCACTCCTCTTATATTGGCTTTCCAACCCGTGAAGTCGGTACTTCCCCGATTGATGGCAATACATTCTTTTCGTTTATCACTCGGAGGACCATTTAATACAAGGTCCACCCCATCCGGATTCACCATCGGTACGAACGAGACCGACACCTCCCCATAGATCGGAAGGGTATGGATCCCTCTTATGGGGGAGAGATTGGTCAAGGAAAGTAAATAATCATTGATGAACGTCATGAGGGCGGAACTGGTGATCCACTCATTGGCATGGAAAGAGGCATTCAAATGAACCTTCTTCTTTCCAGTGCCTATCCGGATTTCCAAGAGGTCCTTTCCGAGCACACTTTCACCTATCGACCTTATTTTTATAAAGGGATAGATTTCTTTTAATCCTTGAAGATCTTCTTCAAAACGTTGCGAATTGTAAGCCTGTTTTCCACTCACGAGAGGGAAAACTATCCTGGACGGCAGGGACAGGGTTGAACCTATTTCAAGCTTATTCACCTCGACCCCTTCATTCAGGAGAAGTAGTGCATCGACGCCGATGTTTCGATTTTGGGCAAGGGACCAGAATGAATCCCCTTTTTTGACAGTGTAGTCAACTTTTCTAAAGCCGGGAAGCTCGATTTCTGTCCCGATCTTCAATCTATCGGGGTCAACGGAAGGATTTGAATCGATGATTAATTGGATCGGGATATAAAACAGCTGGCTGTAGTACCATATCGTATCGCCACTGCGCACTCTCACTTTCATGATGGAACCTCCCCATTCATATGTCCTTACTTACATGTATGAATGGTTCAAAAATTCATGACAAAAAAAGCCTGCGAAAGATTTCGCAGGCTTTTTCATCTAGGATTCATCGTTATCCCGGTATTCAGTTTCCCCATAAAAACGAAGGAGATCTCCATAGATGATCTTATCGGAGTATTCCAGTTCATTATTTACACGTTCTTTGTATGGTTCACAATGCTTCATGTCCGTTTTCTCTTCGGTTTCTTTATTCCAGCATTTCTCTCCCGCATACACATAATCTTTCGTGATGAACCGGCCGTCCCGGAGTATCGCCAGGTCTTCATGATCATCAGAGAAAAGGTCGGAACCAAACTGAATGTCCTTCTTCGTCTCGATTCCAAGAAGGTGCATGATCGTCGGTTTCAAGTCAATTTGGCCGGATACCTTGGAAATCGTTTTCCCTTCCTGGCCAGGGATGTGGATGATCATCGGTACCTGTTGAAGCTGTGTGCTTACAAACGGTGTGATGTCCTTACCAAGATATTGGCTCATTGCTTTATTGTGGTTTTCTGAAATCCCATAGTGATCTCCATACATCACGATAACAGAATTGTCATATAATCCTGATTCCTTTAAGTCGGTGATGAAGTTCTTCACCGCTTCATCCATGTAACGGACGGTCTGGAAATAGCGGTTCACGGTACCATCGTTGGACGTATAAGGATCGATCAATTTATCTTCTTCGTCCAGCGTGAAAGGATAATGGTTCGTTAAGGTAATCATTTTCGTACTGAATGGTTGAGGCATTTCTTTCATATGCTCTACAGACTGCTCGAAGAACGGGATATCTTTCATCCCCCAGTTCACAGAGTTTTCTTCCGTCACATCGTAATCAGGCAATGAATAAAAACGCTCATATCCCAAAGAGTCATACATGATGTCACGATTCCAGAAGCTTTTATTATTTGCGTGCATAGCCGTTGTGTAGTACCCATTTTCCCCAAGCTTTTCCGTCATGGATTCAAACTCATTCCCTGAATGGGTGAAGAAAACCGCTCCACGATTCAATGGATAAAGAGAGTTGTCCAGTATGAACTCTGAATCAGACGTCTTCCCTTGCTGGGTTTGATGGTAAAATTGATCAAAATAGTAGCTTTCACCAATAAAGTCATTCAGGAACGGGGTGATCTCCTGACCGTTCACTTCACTATTGATGACAAAATTCTGCAATGACTCGAGGGACACAATGATTAAGTTTTTGTCTTTGGCCACGCCGAACATCTTTTTATCAGGCTCGATGTAACTCGCTCTGACATAGTTGTCGATATCCGCCAGTTCACTTCCATCGGCCAGCGCTCTCTGTGCAGAAGACTTGGACTGAAGGAAGAGATCGTATACATGATAGTTGTATGTTCCGATATTCTTCACCAGCATTTCACGATCGAATGTCCGGGTCAGTAATTGCGGCCTTTCCGATTCCGCAAGACCCAGGTTAAAGAAAACCAGTGCTGTCGCAACGAGGAAATAAGCGCGTCGATTGGCTCTCGTATAATTCTGTAATGAAAACCACGATGGCTTCAACTTAATGATGAGGATCAACACGATCACATCGGCGAAATAAAATAGATCCTTCCAGCTCATGATCGCGCTGGCGCTTGTACCTAAATCAGAGAAATTGCTCGTTTGAAAAAGGACAGGCAATGTCAAAAAGTCATCGAAGAATCGATAGAATACGACGTTCCCATATAGGATAAACGAGAGGATGAAGCTTGCAGTGATTATATATCGGGTGCGTGATCTATCCTTCTTAAGAAGCAATCCTATTCCGAAGATGAAAAGTAAGAAACTTAGTGGGTTAATGAATAGAATCAGTTCCTGGAGTGTGTTTTCTATCTTTATATCAAAACTAGTCTTATAGACAATATACGTCTTAATCCAAAGGAGCAATGCCGCGATGATGATGAGCGGTACCTTTGGTATCTTTTTTATATTCATTCAATCAACCTCCTTGCTACAAACGGTTCCTTCGTATGTAACACTTTCGTCATGTAAGTGGTAAAAAAAGGTAATAAACTCGTGCAACCTTGCCCTATCTTAATACTTTTTTTACAAAACGTCAAACCTGGCTTTATACTGCATGTGTATAATGGTTTAGTTGTATTCTCTTACCCATCCTATTAGACGATTGAAACCATGAAAAGTTTCAAAAAAAGACGATTATTTAAAAACGGTCCTATGGTCCTTAGGCGTTTTAGACTACTATTTCAATACGTAAAAAGAGAACCCTCCTTATAAGAAGGTTCCCTTTCGATTTCTATTTATATTGCTTCGGTTCAGATTTTGTTCTTGACCAACCACGCAGCCCCAATCACACCGGCATCATTCCCAAGTGTCGCGATACTCAAATTTGTTGAGGTGCGGACAGTCGGAAATGAAAACTGTTTGAAAAATTTCACGACAGGGTTTAACAAGATGTCCCCTGCTTTCGATACTCCCCCACCGATCACGATTTTTTCAGGATTCAGCCCATTTCCGAGGTTCGCAAGGGATAAACCGAGGTAGAAGGCTAATTGGTCAACGACTGCCAGGGCCAGTCCATCGTCATTCCTCGCTGCATCAAAGATATCCTTGGCACTGATGGTGCCATTGGAGTCCCTCACCGCCCTGAGAGAAGACTCTTCTTCAGTAGCATCGAGTTTTTCATTTGCGAGGCGAACGACACCGGTAGCTGATGCAACGGTTTCCAAACAGCCCGTCTTACCGCAATTACATTGGTATCCGCCTTCCGGAACGACCGTGATATGGCCGATTTCCCCGCCTGCACCTTTCACCCCGTGAACGATATCGCCGTTGGTGATCACGCCGCCACCGACACCTGTCCCCAATGTGACACATACGATATCCTTCGCACCGTCTCCTGCACCCTTCCACATTTCACCCAAAGCCGCACAGTTTGCATCATTGTCAATGACTGCGTGCAATCCGGTTTCGACTTCCAGTAAATCTTTTAAAGGTGTGTTATTCTCCCAACCTAAATTGACCGCTTCGTAAATGATCCCTTTACCCGTATCGACCGGTCCCGGTGCACCCATGCCGATGCCAACCAATTTATCCTTCGTCTGATCCAGTTCCTCAAGCTTTTTATCAATCGCTTTGGCGATATTCACAATGATATGTTTCCCGTTTTCAGATTTATCAGTGGGGATTTCCCATTTATGTAGAAGCTCTCCATATTTATTCAAGAACGCAATCTTTGTTGTCGTTCCACCTAAATCCACTCCAACTAACCATTTGTCTGCCATTTTTATCACCTGTCCTGTTTTTCTTTTTCCATTTCTATTTCATGACGCAGCAAAAACAAAGCTGTCTGAAAATCCCGGGTATCGACCAGCTGGGATTGATAGAGTTCCTTTAATTCGCCTTCCATTAGTTGCAGGTCGGAAAGCCGATGCCCAACATAGATAATCGTTCCATACCTTTTTAGTAACTGTTGGATATCATAGATCGTTTTCATGCCATACACCTGCTTTCTATTCTTCACTCTAAAGTATAAGTGATAATCGTTTTCTTCTCAATCATTGACTCAAAAACAAAAAGAGATTTCCTTGAAGGAAGATCCTTTAAGGAAATCTCGATTCTATCGATCAGGGTCTTTCGGATGAAGAAATCGCGGACGCCTGTTCTTAAGCGGCATAGGAGAACGAAGAAATACGTCCCTGAATGCCCTGAAATTGAATGGTATAAATGGCCACATATATGGAATGCCAAAAGAGTTCATTCTTGAAAGCATGATGATCCACAAAAATACGCCTATGACAAACCCGTAAACTCCAAATAACGCCGTACATATCAATAAGAAGATTCTAACCAGGCGATTGGCCAGACTCATTTCATAACTCGGTGTAGAGAACGTACCGATTGCCGCTATCGCCAGATAAAGGATTACTTCATTAATTAATAGCCCCACTTCCACCGCTACCTGCCCGATCATCAATGCAGCAACAAGACCCAGAGCGGTTGCCAGAGAAGACGGCGTGTGAATGGCTGCCATCCTTAAAATATCTATCCCGATTTCAATGATTAAAAATTGAAGGAACAATGGAACTTCTCCTACGTCATCCGGTCCCACATACTTAAGGGCCTCCGGCAGGAGTTCGGGATGAATCGCAAATAAATAATATAGTGGCAGCAAAAAGATCGACGACCATACGGCAATGAACCTTACGAACCGGAGATAAGCTCCTACAGAAGGTTTATTTCTGTACTCCTCGGCATGCTGAAGATGATGCCAAAAGGTGGTCGGGGTGATCATGACACTCGGGGAGCCATCTACCATAATAAGGACATGCCCCTCGTAAAGATGTGCTGCCGCTGTATCAGGCCGTTCCGTATACCTCACCAAAGGAAAGGGATTCCAATGACGCCCGGCAATGAACTCCTCGAGCGTCTTCTCACCCATCGCAAGTCCGTCGGTATCGATCTTTGAAAGCGCATCCTTGATTTTATGCACCAGGTTCGGATCGGCGATATCTTCTATATAACTGACCACGATATCGGTCTTGGATCTTCTCCCTATTTGCATATATTCCATGCGAAGAGAGGGATCGCGAACCCTCCTTCTCGTCAATGCGGTATTGAATACAATCGTCTCTACATACCCGTCTCTTGAACCCCTTACTACCCGCTCAATGTCCGGCTCCTGTGGCCCCCTGACCGGATAGGTCCTTGCATCGATCATAATGACTTTATCGATCCCATCCACCACGAGGGCTGTCGGACCTGCCAACACCAGATCGATGACCTGATTCAAGTCATCTACTTGTTCAATCTCTATATAAGGAATGTACGTTTTCAAGAGCTTTTCTAAAGTATCTTCTTCCAGCTGTTCAGGACTTAGTCCAGATAAGAGCTTCATTAAATAATGCATAATATCATCTTTAACGAAACCATCCACTAAGAACATGGCCATTTTTCTCTCAGCATACTCAAGATCCAATTGAATGACATCAAAGCTTTTGTCCACTGCTAAGGTATCCCTTAAATAATTGGTGTTTTCTTCAATCTGAGTAGAGACAGGCTTTTTCTTTTCATTTGACATTAGCCTTCACTCCCAATACCTTTACATGAATTTCCATCTTTACCATCCTAGACAAAGAAGCCTGAAATCATACATCCTATCATATTCATTTATGCCTCCTCATACGATGTAATAAATGGACAAACCACTGGAGTGAACGCAATGAAACATAGGCTGAAAGAAGCAATGCCCTTTCTGGTGATCATGTGTATAGTGGCTCTCGGGATTCAATTCATCTACAAACCACAGACGAGGGAAAGCATCATTTTCTTTCCGATAAATGAAAATGTAACCTACGAATCGGCCACTACGATTCTGATGCTTGAACCGGAAAAGAAGAATGATCATTATGAGGTGAATTGGAAAGTCTCTTCAAAGCTTGATACACCCGCTTATTTACGTCAGGATGTCGGTTTTTTATATATGAACGGGAGATTGAAGGGGCTTATGAATGAATGGGAGCAGGACACGGATCAAATTGTAGAGGAATCAACGATAAAGGGGAAAGAGAGCAGCACCATTCAAGCTGTATCATTCCACTATTCAGAAATACATGAATCGGACACCGAGTTCACCAGTGCCCAGAAAATGTCCGAAGATACGCTGTACGTGATCGACTCGAATTTCAGCCCCCTGAATGCTTTCAGGAAGCCCGGGACCGATGCAGAAAAAGAATGGAAAAACATACTGGATAAAGTGACGACCCAGCAACTCGACTACTTATGGGAAAAGGCCATCGCCTCCATGGATATTCCGGTAGAGGAGTATACTTCCATACCACTGACCGGGCTTCCGATGCTGGATGGACGACCATTGGAAGGGTTCACCCCCGGGGAATGGGAACGCATGATCGGGAATCTATGGGAGGGGCTGTACAAAAACTATTATTTAGGGATTAAAAAAGAGGACGGCTCTATAGTCGAACCCATAGACAGTGCCATCCCCCTCATATTAGTGAAAAAAGACAAACAGGAAGTCCTTGTGCTGCTCATCGATCAAAATGGCGAACCGTCCTTACTCCGACAGCTGCTATCTTAAGTATTCCCCTGTAATTCTTTATAAAGCTTCTCATAATTTTCATCCTGCCTATTTAATTCATAGGCTTTTTTTGCATGAATGAGGGCCTCCTCCCTATCTCCAGAATCGATCAGGATCAATGCGAGATTATAATGGGCTTCATGGAACCCTTCATCTTCTTCGATAGCGGCCATCAGATGCTTTTTCGCTGGTGCCAATTTATTCTGCTTGATTTCAGCATACGAAAGGTAGAAGAACGTTTGTGCATTTGGTGATCCTTCTTCCACCACAGGGATAAGAATCTTCTCGGCTTCCTCCCATTTCTGATCCGATATTTTTTCCTGTGCAACCCCGTTTACGGTATCGACGTCCCAGGAAGTTGAATCCGTTCCGATTCCTTGCCAGACAAGTGCACCTGTCAAGGCGATACTTCCGAGAAGGAATAAAATCTGACGCAGAGGACGGAACGCATTGGGAAGACTGACGATCCCTGCCGCCAGGAACCCTCCGATAAGCCCTCCGATATGTCCGGCGTTGTCAATGCCGGGTAGGCTGAATCCCAGGACCAGATTCAAGAGGATGACCGCAATGATATTGGTCCCCATGGTGCGGAAGAAGACATTTGGATGCAATACACCGAAGTATAACAGAGCGCCGAAACAGCCAAAGATCGCCCCGCTTGCTCCTGCTGAGAGATTGGAGGTAAACAGGAAGCTTGCGAGCGTGCCGGCGATGCCCGACAGCATATAAATGAGAACGAACCGGATCCTGCCGAACATCTTCTCCACGGCCATTCCAAGATAATAAAGGGCAAGTGTGTTCATTAAGAGATGCAATAATCCAATATGCAGGAAGATCGGGGTCACGAGGCGCCACCACTCCCCTTCAATCATAAGGGGGTTATACTTGGCCCCGAAGCGGATGAGCGTTTGTGGATCCTTACTCCCTCCGTTCAATTCAAGAATAAGGAACATGATGACCTGGACGGCAATGAAGAAATAGGTAAAAAACGGCTTTCCTCTCTCAAACAGCTGCCTCTCTTTCTGCATCTGTTTGGATGAAGACGTCATGGTCATGTTTCTGATCCACTCGACATTGGCCTCGAGTACTTCAGTCGGCAGCTCCCATTCCTCTTCATTGAAAAAAGGATCCTTCTTTAGCTCTTCAACGCTTTGATCACCATGAAGGAGGATGGGCTGAATGGTCGTCTTATGATGGGTCATCACGTCCTGAAAAAGACCCGGGTCACCATCGACAGGCGGAAAGGTTGATATATAGAGATTCTTTACGTGAAGGCGCCTTTTCCCAAGGGATTTCCGTACCTTCTCCCCATTCACGGAGGTCAATTCCAAATCCCTTTTGACCCAATTGCCCCAATCCAGGTCTTTACGGACAATCCGGATGATGTTGCCCTCTTTCATCCTCGAGTTCTCCAACCATATTTCATCCTGCCCGGGGGAAAGATCAAGGATCCGATAGTGTTTATATTCCACTAAATAGTGTGCTATTTTCCAAAACAAATAATTATAGCGTAAATCCACATCATCCACTACTTTCTTTTTAACTCTTTTAACATACGAAACGGAGTTGTATCAAAGAACCGGCTTTATAATAAAAGACGTGTCTCCCCCTACTATACCGAACCTGTTTTTATTGTGTAAACAAAAAAGACTGTCAAAAAGGCTATGGCCCTCCTGCAGTCTTTTCTTCAGGTCAAGAACGAAATGCGCCCTGTATGAATTTCGAGCGGATACCGGGTATTCCCATTGCGGCTTTCACCGCAAATTTGCGAATGAGAAAATTCCCCAAAAACAGGTTTAACAAACGATATCGGTTCGGAACCAGAAAGAGAACCAAACCGCCCAACACTAACCATTTTGTCCATCCGTTCATCATGATCCCTCCTGCACATAGTTTGGATCATTTTGAATCAGCTTATCCACTATTTCAAATAAACCTTCCACTTTTTTTATTCATGTCCAGCAGATGATGAGGATGATCACTCCCGCCATAAGGCTTGAAGAAGCATTAACAAGCTCATTATTCATCCAGAACCCCTTCGTCCTTTCAGTCGGCTCTCCACAGTGGACGGTTGACTCCGTATTCAGCCCGCATACTCTGCATCTGTAATCCAATTGGACATATGCCCCAAGCCATGTATCCAGGAGGTTTCCGAGAAATCCAGAAAGAGTGATCAATATAAACAGAGTGGAATCCATCCCATCCACTATAAAAATCGACGAAAGGGAAATAACGGCAGATCCCATGATGGCCGCCACTGTACCAATAGGGGAAACGGCTCCTGATGTGCCTTTGGGAACTCGTTTAAGGGATCTTACGGAAAAAGGCAACTTACGACTGAGAGGACCGATTTCAGAGGCCCACGTATCCGAATTTGCACCTGCGATCGAGGCGGCAAAAGCAAATGTCCATGCATCTTCCCCCGTCAGACTGAAGAGCAGGGCGAATAGGGCTGCAGGGCCGCCGTTTGCAAGGACCTGCTGCCAATCCCTTATGGACGTCTTCGCCAGCCGTTCCTCTATCCCAAGCTTAGCCTTCTTAAACAGATGGGACCAAATGCTTGATGAAAGGAAAAATACCCCCAATACAAACAAGCCCCGGAAATCATACGCGTTGCCGATGACGAGGCCAATCACTACCGCCATCACAGCCCCGGATGAGCTTAAATTATGGGTTTTCCATCCTCCCAGTGCAATGGCAAAAATAAAGAGGACAAGAAAGAAAAATTCAGTGGTCACAGTTGATCCGTCTCTTTTCCGTCAAAATGGTTGAGACCCTCATATCAAACGATTCAATCGGCAGGGAATCGACGATTTGTTCTTCAAATGCAAGGGACAGCACCGTGCCTGAGAAGGCAGAAAGCAGTCGATCATAATATCCCCCGCCAAAACCAAGGCGGTAACCCCTGATGGTGTAGGCTAAACCCGGAACGATCATTAATTCAATACAATCGTTACGTACAGTCGTGGTCTTTTCGGAATCGGGTTCGTATAGATTGAAATAAGATTGTTCCAATTGCTGAAAATCACACAGTTCATAAAAGATCAATTGGCGCTTCTGGGGGAGACATTTTGGGACCACGACTGTTTTCCCTTCTTCCCAGCCTCTCTTAATGATATTCCAGGTGTTGACTTCAGGAGGATTGGAAACCGTAATCGCGATCGTGCGGCTGCCCTTCCACTCGGGAGAATGAAAGAGTCGTTGCTCTATCTCAAAACATTTTTGCTGAAATGCAATATGGTCGATGGATTTCAATGCTTGCAGCTGAGATTTCCGACGTTCTTTTTTAGACATACGATCCCTCCATACTTACAATATTGATACTATTTTAATGGATTTTATATGTAAATGCATATGTAGAACCAACTTATTAACCCAAAGCATAAAAAAAAGCAGCGGATAAAATCCGGCTGCTTATTTCGTTTCGCGGTGAAGAGTCACACGCTTTAATTTCGGGCAATATTTTTTTAGCTCTAAGCGGTCTGGGTTGTTACGTTTGTTCTTAGTAGTAATATAGTTACGCTCACCAGTTTCTGTGCAAGCTAAAGTAATGTTTACACGCATTATTATTTCCCTCCAAACATATACATCATCTACTATTCATACGACTTTTCTATAATATCACTTTTCTCCGGGAAATGCTAGTCCGTTTTTTATTCTATCACTTAAATTTGAAACTTCTTCTTCCATCGCGCCTTCAATGGCATATATTTTCCCATGTTTCACTTCAAAGGGCTTGAAAGAGAAGTCTAACATATACACCATCATATGACTTCCATTGGTAATCGGGTAGTAGTATAAGCTCCCATTCGTCAGGGATTTCTTCCAGAGCTTCAGCCCTTTTAAATTTAGTGGATAGATGGTTTTCTTTACAGATTCAGCACAGGAAACAATATTGGTGATGGCAACGTTCTTACCACTATAATTCCAGAATGTGTCCTTCGACAGGGACAGGACCCCCACGCCATCTTCCTTGCAGGCGAGCCACTCGATTAAAAAGAATACCTTTAACTGACGGGATTCTTTTGACGTATTCTCCATTTCAAATACGCAGGATCCGCCCCACCCCTCGACCTCTTCTTTCACTCTTACTACTATATCCGTAAGTGAGGCCTCAGAGTGGATCGGAACATATTCATTTTTCCTGCTCCAGGCTATTCCTTGGATACTGAACGTACGATTCGGATTCTCCATCATTAGCCTCTACACCTTTTGCCAGATTTTTATTTTCTTTCCGTAATACCTTGCAAGCTCCCTTGCCAGATTTCGCCTGTCCGCCTTGGAATATATGATGAATCCCCTGTTTGGATCACTGACGATTTTCGTCCGTCCTCCATCTCTATGATCAAAAATGATCTCTTTCTGACTGGAGGAAGAAGGAACCGTCTCGAGCAGTTTGGCAAGGACCATCGGTTTCTTTCCATTTGGACAAGCCACCTGCAGCCTGGTGATGAAAGGTTCCATAAAGTCCTTGGAATGGTGAAGGCCATTCTTCAAAGAGGGAGGGGAGAATTGTCCCCTCATGAGATCGTCCCTTGCACACTTGTATTCTTCCGGATTGCCGATGTCTCTCCAATAGGCACTGGTCTTGAACACGTAAACCTCTTCATCGTTCAGAAGGAGCTCAGGGATGAAATCCTTCCCAAAATCCCTAGCCCCTATGTGTGCATAGCGATCAAGGAGACGTGGATCGAGCATATATACACCCGTATTGACTTCATTTCCCGCCCACTCTTCAGGCTTCTCAATGAAATCGACCAATTTGCGGGTTTCGTCAGTATGACAGATCCCGTATTCCTTGGGATTCGCTACTTCTTTTGAGACGACGGTCATGACCGCCCGTTTCTCATAATGGAATTCAATGACCTGATCAATCGGAATATTGGTAAAAGCATCCCCGCTCAGAACGAGGAACGGTTCACGGAGCCTGTGACGGGCAAGGAATATGCCACCGGCTGTACCGAGTGGTGTTTTTTCCTCAAGATAGGTGATATTTACATTGAACCGTTTTCCATCTCCGAAGTAATCCTTGATTGTTTCACTTTTATAACATGTGGTGATCAGAATATCTTTAATTCCATATGATCTTAGGAGATTGATGCTATATTCGAGTATTGGCTTGTTCAGAATCGGGACCATAGGCTTCGCAATGGACATCGTATAAGGCCTTAACCGCTTGCCTTCTCCACCTGCCAATATGACCGCCTTCATCTTTTTATGCCTTCCACTTTCGACTGAAGGAGCACATCGTCGTATACATGAATGGTCTGGTCTGCGATCCGGTCCCAGCTAAACATGGACTGTGCCATTTTGAAGCCCAGTTTTCCCAACTGTTCGGATTTTTGGGGATCTTCAATCAATGAAACCAATTGGTTATAAAGACTTTGTTCCTGATTGGGTTCAAATAATAACCCGGTTTGTTCATGTTTCACAATGGACTTCAGGCCGCCTGTATTGGAAGCGACCACTCCTTTACGGAACGCCATAGCCTCCAGGGCCACGATCCCGAACGGTTCGTACAGACTCGGGAAGATGACGGCCAGACATTTCTTCAGATAGTCGTTCCGCTCCCTATCTGATATATATCCCACAAACGATACGATATCAGAAAGATCTTCGCCTATGACCATCTGACGATAATGCTCGAGCATCGGGCCCTTCCCCGCTACAACAAAGGAGATGTTATATCCCTCTTCCTTCAACCTTGAAGCGACCCGGATGATGGTATCGAACCCTTTCTCATGAACCATCCTGCCGATGGAAAAGAAGTACGGTGCCGATGGTTTCACAGAGTCGTATGGGGAGGACTGATCCAGCTTTTCCAGTTCCACACCGTTTGGTATGACGGCGATGGGTGCGTCAATCGTAAATAAACTCTTGATCTCCTCTTTCATATGCTCACTGCAAACAATGAGATGATCAGTTGCACCGATGAGGAGCTGCTCTTCCCCGTGGATCTTATGCTGTAAATCCGTATAAATCCCCTGATTCCTTCCGTGTTCAGTCGCATGGATCGTAGTGATAAGAGGAAGCGCGTAATATTCCTTCAGCTTCATCGCTGACGTCGATACGATCCAATCATGTGCATGAATATGGGTGATTCTTTCATCCCTAATCAAGTCATGGGCGTAATGAATGAAAGCCTGATTCAAATCGAATACCCATTTAAAGAAATCCTCTTCATATGGATGCAAAGGATGCACCCGATGGATTGTGACGCCTTCCATTTTCTCCAATGGAAGGGCATCATTTGCTTTGGCGGTAAGCACATGCACATGCTTCCCTTTTTTCACCAGATTGTTGGCCAGATCATACACATGCCTTGAGAGTCCTCCCACGATATTAGGCGGGTATTCCCAGGAAAGAATCAGGACTGAATCATGCTTCTCTACCACGTCACCCTTCATTTCCGCGGAGAGCTTCTCAAGTACCCTGTCAGATGGAAAAGGAAGGAGACCCTTACGATGAAGAAGGAGGTGTCCGTCCTTTTGGCCATCCATGATTTGGTCAAGCAGCTGATCGAAGTGGATAGTCGATAGTCCATCCTCACCATGAAAACCAGCCATGGATGATACCCACTCTCTCATGAGCTGATGAATCCACTCTGCTTCGACGCCAGAAGTCAACACAGTCTCCAGCTGCTCTTCCATGCGATGGACCATCCGAATATGTTTAATGGCTGAATCTGATAGAATCGGGGATTGCCCCTCCATTCCAAGATACCCGAATCCCACTCTTGAAAGGGCGGTTGGTTTATCCATCATGTCTGTCAACGCATGACGGGGTCCTCCACTATCAAGCTTCTTTAATGCCTCGTAATCTGCAAGGTCTTTTACAAAGACCATTGAAAGGGGAAGACCAGTTTCTGCTTCCATTCTGCCCTCAGATACAGGAAGCAGCTTCAGTCCCCTCGGTGTCCTGATTACACCACTGTCATATTCCTTTTCACTATGTTCATAAGAGAAGGAAGAAATGAAGGTGAAATCGATTCCTTGTTGAGTGAGATAAAGATCGATGCCCGGCAAATAGGCGGCTTGTGGCAGCCAGAAAGATTCAGGGGCTTTTTGCACATATTCCTTGTATAATAATGTACTCACCCGCACCTGGTATTCTATGGCACTTGGAGTGCGGTAATGGGTGATTGGAAAAGGGCTTACCGTCGTAGGGATGAGGATGACTTTCCCTTCCATTTCAAGCTGCTTGTAGGCTTGTACGAGATTCATGTCATAGGTCGACCACTGTGAGTAGATGAGCTGCCACCTATGCCTATCCTGAGATCCCGCCTGCAGAAGATGATGTTGAATGATGGTTTGGGCCCTCTCTCTAAACTCCTCGCTCATAAAAAGTGAAAACAGGAGAGGATTCAACACGACCGGAATGGATACACCATCATTCCGCTCCAGGAAATCAATCAATTCACTATTCTCTATAAGTAATTCAGTAAGCTTATCTTCCTTTTCATAACAGTGTGAGAAATCCAGGTCATTACATTTTGGATAAACCATGATTTCTGAAAGATCCTTCATGCCTTTTCCCCCCCATTCATGACATAATACGAATACGTGCTCACATGCTCGACCCACTTCGGCTCCTTGATTAATCCCTGTTCGTATTCCACTAGCTCCTTCAACCTGTGAGCCTCCTGATGATGAGAGGTCCTCGGTGTATGAAGGACATTGGAACGGGCGAATGCCACAAAGTCACCTGAAGGCAATCGCAAGCCGATTTCCATGCAGTAGCTCCGGTTTTCTTTTAATCCGTTTACAAACCAATCGCTTTCTGTATACGGAACATAAGAATCCGAATGATGATGCTGATTATGCCCGTTAAATGAAATCGAGGTAACATCATATAATCGAAGCACAAATGGTCCGGAATCGCTGTCCATCTTAAAATGGTCTTTCACATGCCGGATCCATTCATGTGAGATGCTCCAGTAGCAATAGATCCTGGAAGGAGTAGAAAACGTGATTGACAACTCGGCGGCACGAGGGCCTTTAGCATTGCGCTTTGGCATCCTCCTGCCGAAAGAAGCTCTTCCGACACGTTTCTTCTGTGTCGCGGGTTTCATCAATTCGACAGCCGGGGAGGTTTCCCCCCCTGACTCCAACGCTTTCTGATACTTCACCCATTGATACTGAACCTTTCCGACGGTTGTATTCAATTCTTTGGCAATCTTCCTGAATGACACTCCCTGTTCCTTTAACTTGATAATTTCTGTGATCAAAGCCATTCCTCCTAAAGACTAAACATATATTATATAAATTCAATCTAAATATTATGACAATTATTCTTAAATTTATCGTAACACCGTATTGAAAAACCTACAATAAACGCATTTTGTCGTATCTTGTTACACGCAGTGATGAAAGGATTTCATCTGCATTTTTTTTATGATTTATGATGCTGAAATGATAATAAAGCGATTACATTTTAGCAGCGACATTTTTCACTGCTCATCTTGTCACGATATTCGACAAAATATTGGATTTTCCTACACATTTATCCTCGTATTATATAGAGTTGGAACATGATCTGTGCTATAAATAAAGAAGAAGAATACAGCTTGGGGTGATACAGTGACTTACCTATTCATTGGATTAGTAAGCTTCTCTATCCTATTACTTGTCATTTCGTTTTTCCAACGGGATCGGTATCGCGATATTGAAAAAGACATGGAAGAATTATCGATGAATGTCCTGCAGGAGCATTATAAATTGAAGAAGAGAATAAGCGTATTGGAAGAAGAACTGATGTTGGATGGTGAGATAACATTTCAAAAGAATCCTGTTAACGAAATCCTTAAAAATCAAGTTATTTCTCTATATAAGCAGGGTGTGAATGTGGATCAGATTACAAAGCAGTCAGCATTGTCCAAACAAGAAGTCCTTTCCGTCATTAAAAACTCTTAAGGGGGATAAAATGAAAAAGCGGCCAACTCCATGTACTCCGGAGTCAGCCGTTTTTTTACATCTTAAATGTTTTAACCAAATCAGAAAGCTGATCTGCTTTTTCGATTAGATCATCCGATTGCCCGTACAACGTTTCAATCAAGCCATTTTGTTCCTGAACAGAAGAATTGATGGTAATCGTCCCATTGTTAAACTCCTGGCCGACTGCAGAAACACTTTGAAATGCCCCTTGTATATGATTCATGTATTCTTTCAATAACTCCAGGCTACTTGAGATATCCGTAATATTCCGATCCATACCAGAGACTTGTTCCTTCATCTCCTTGAAATGATCTCCCGTTTTTTGAATGTATTCCTTTCCGATACCAAGCTCTTGATACCCGTCTTTCAAAGAACTGGAAACTTCATTGGATATATGTTGGACATTCATCACGCTATGGTTCATTTCAAGCAATGAGGAATCTACGTCTTGTGCCAACTTTCGGACTTCATTCGCAACAACAGAAAATCCTTTACCAGCTTCTCCCGCCCTTGCAGCTTCAATTGAAGCATTGAGTGAAAGTAAATTGGTCTGATCGGCAATTTTCTTTATGATTTTTGTCAGGTTGCTGATATCGGTTGCGCTTCCCTCTAACTTATCCAGAAGATCATATGTTTTTTTTATTTTCTTATACACCATTTCAATTTGGTTTGTCGTGGAATTCATGGATGCGAATCCTTTTACTGTGATCCCTTGCATGTAGGTAGAGAGCTCTGACAGGGAATACCCATTCCTTTCTACTTGAGTGACCTGATCATGGAAGGTCTGATACTGATTATTCAGTTGATGAGAAGCTGCCACTTGATCATCGGAACTGATCGATAACCGATACATGGAATCAGATACCTGGTGACTGGAGGCATTGATGGAATCAGCAAGAGATTTTATGTGCTGGCTATTGCTTTGGACCGTAGAAGATCCGTCTTTGATCGCGAAAACCAGCTCCCTTAAACGCTCTACCATATGGCTGATAGAGTCGTTTAACTGACCTATCTCATCCTTGCTCCTGGTAGGGGGGACCGATTGGGTTAAATCACCCTGTGCGACAGCTTTGGTAACAGTAAGGATGCTCCCGATGCTCCTATTTATCTTGTTTGAAACAAGCGTGACGATGAATCCACTTGCAACCAAGGAAAGAAGTACAAAACCACTCAACCAGAAAAAGAGGGAGTTCATATTATTTTCAGTTGTTTTCATAACAGAGACTTGTTGCTCGAGGGTGCGCTCTCTTATCTTTAATAATAATTGATTATTTTCGTCCCTAAGAACACTTATTTGTTTCCGTGCATCTGTATAAATATCTTCATCTAAGCGAACGACGGCTGGAGCGATTTCTTTGATGAACAGTTCATCGATCGTGTGATTATTTTGAGAGAATGTTCGAATAAGGTCTTGATCTTCCTTGTCCAGATCTTTCAGGATATCATTTGTCTTCTCGTTCAGCTCTACCCTTAATTTACGATATTCTTTCACATCTTCATCATTTAAAAATGTTATGTAATCGGCAATCCGAATATCCTTGGCATTTATAAGCCTGCTTAACTCTGTGACTTCTACAGAGTGTTCCCCTGTATCTTTCATGAATCGCATATCCTGCATCAAATGATTCAAACTGAAGAGCGCCAGGCCCACACATGCAATAAACAGCACGGCATTCAATAGAAACGTGTAGGCAAGTTTCTTTTTTATGGAATGATGATACGACATCCGGGATAAAAATCGATTCTCTTTCATTCTTAATACATATTTCCTAAAAGGAATAGATGGCTTCAACATTGGATCCTCCTATATGTAAAACTTTGTGTCTATTAAGAATATGTACCAAAATACCCATTTTTTCTATAGTTTCGCCATTATCTTAATATAATCTTTACAAAGGGAAGCCAATGCCGTTAATTGAAAAAAAGCGTCCCTTCATCTTATGAAGAGACGCCATAAAACTTTAGTTATTTAAATCAAAACGTTCGCCAGTCACTAAGAAAATGACATTTTCACAGATGTTTGTCACATGATCCGCTACGCGCTCAATATATCTGCATGTAAAGGCGAGCTGGGTAATCTGACTGATTTCATTTGGATAGTTCGGAATGTACGTCATGAGTTCTTTTACTAGTTGGCCGTATAATTCGTCTACCTCATCATCACGATCCGCAACCTTTTTCGCCATGGCAGCATCCTCGCTATAAAAAGCGGTAAGTGCTTCTTCAAGCATTTCTTCAGCAATGGAGAGCATTTTTGGGATCTCTTCTATCGGTTTGATCAATTTCTGATTCCCGATATGCAAGGTGGATTTGGCGATATTTGTGGCCATATCCCCAATACGTTCAATCTCCGAGCAAATCCTTAAAGCAGAGATGATCTTCCGCAAGTCTGTTGCCACGGGGGATTCTTTTGCAATTAATATGATTGCGAGATTATTGATTTCATTATCATACTGATTGATTACATGATCCTTTTTGATGATTTCCTCTGCCTTTGCAATGTCCTGTGTCTTTAAGGCAACTACAGACTCTTTCAATGATGTTTTGGCAAGATCAGCCATGTCGAAAAGCTTGTCTTTTAACTCTTTTAAATTATTATCGAAATTTCTTCTTATCGCCATACTTATTCCCCTTTGTTAAGTAATGATGAAGAACCGTTTTTCAATCTAAGCGTATTATCCAAATCGGCCCGACACATAATCTTCCGTTCTTTTGTCAGTAGGATTAGAGAATATTTTATCCGTTTCGTCTAATTCAATCAAGTCACCCAATAAGAAGAAGGCTGTTTTATCCGAAACCCTTGCTGCCTGCTGCATGTTATGAGTCACAATCACAATCGTATAGTCTTTTTTAAGCTCACCGATGAGCTCCTCAATTTTCACAGTGGAAATGGGATCCAGCGCTGATGTCGGTTCGTCCATCAGAAGGATTTCAGGTTTGGTCGCGAGTGCCCTGGCAATGCACAGACGCTGTTGCTGACCACCGGAAAGACCCATGGCAGGGGCATCTAACCGATCCTTTACTTCATCCCACAACGCCACACTCTTCAAAGTGGATTCTACAATTTCATCAAGCTCTTTCTTCTTTTTGACTCCATGAACTTTCGGTCCGAACGTAATATTATTATAAATGCTTTGCGGGAAAGGATTACCCTTTTGGAATACCATTCCGACTTTTTTCCTCAATTCGACTAAATCAACCTTATCTGAGAGAATATTCGTCCCATCATAGTTGATTTCACCGGACATTTTTATCCCCGGAACCGAACGATTCATTAAGTTCAATGTTTTGACGAATGTTGATTTCCCGCATCCTGATGGTCCAATGATGGCCGTAACCTCTTTATCATAAATAGGAAATGTAATATTTTTTAATGCATAATTATTGCCATACCATAAATTTAAGTCGTTTACGTTAAATGCCGTTTTTTTCGTTGTTGCTACTGACACGCGAAACCCCTCCAACTAAATGATCAACTGAAACGCCCTGAAATATAGTCTTCCGTTCTCTTTTCTGATGGATTTGTGAAGATCTTTTCTGTTTGGTCATACTCCACTAAATCGCCATTATAAAAGAATGCGGTCTTGTCAGAGACACGTGACGCCTGCCCCATGTTATGTGTCACAACCACAATCGTGTACTCTTTTTTTAGATCGGTGATCAATTCTTCAATCTTCGCATTTGAAATCGGGTCCAGTGCCGAAGATGGTTCATCCAATAACATGACCGTCGGTTTCATTGCAATCGTCCTTGCGATACATAACCGTTGCTGCTGCCCACCTGATAATGAGAGTGCTGAAGTATGAAGGCGGTCTTTAACTTCATCCCAAAGTGCCGCTTTTGTCAAGCTTTCTTCTACCATTTCATTCAGCACACTCTTCTTTTTGATTCCAGAAAATTTAAGTGCATGCACAATGTTTTCATAAATGGACTTACTAAATGGATTCGGCTTTTGGAAAACCATCCCGATTTCTTTACGAAGGGCCACGACATCAATGTCCTTACCTAGAAGATTCACATCTTCATACATGATCTTCCCTTCTGCACGGGCGATTGGCACTAAATCATTCATGCGATTAATGGTTCGTAAAAAGGTTGATTTTCCGCAACCTGAAGGACCGATCAAAGCTGTTACTGCATTTTTCTCGATTTCCATATTGATATTTTTAACTGCGTGATTATCACCGTAATAGAAGTCTAAGTTCTGAACATCGATGATGGTCTCTTTCTTGATTTGATCAGCTACTCTTGAAGAGCTCTTCTGTTTCGTTTCTAATTGAACCGACATGTACTATCACACCTTCTATTATTTTGTTGCTGTCATTTTATTATGAATGTAGCTTCCAATGAATCGTGCACCCAGGTTAAAAATCAAGACAGAAAGGATCAGAACAGCTGATGCACCGGCTGCTTTTTCGTCTACATCAGGAATCAAACCTTGAGTATTGACAGACCAAATGTGTACAGCCAGGGTTTCAGCCGGTCTAAAAAGATTCAACGGTGATGTAGGTGAAAATGGATTCCAATCCATATAGTTTAGTCTTGGAGTGGACAGACCTGCCGTAAATAACAACGCTGCCGCCTCTCCGAATACACGGCCTGATGCTAAGATTGCACCCGTTAAAATGGAAGGGAATGCTCCAGGAATCAGGACTGTCTTCACTGTGTGCCAGTTTGTGATTCCTAATGCCAGACTTGCTTCTTTCAATTCACGGGGTACATTTCTAATGGCATCTTCACTTACACGAACCAATACTGGCAGGTTAAATACCGTAAGTGCCAAGGCTCCGCCTATAATGGTATATCCCCAACCTGTTGTATTAACAAACACCAATAATCCAAACATTCCAATGACGATAGATGGTAATGAGGCCAACACTTCAATACATGAACGGATGGTATTCGTTATTTTACCCGGTTTTGCATATTCAGCCATGTATATACCTCCGCCAACACCGAGCGGAACCGTTATGATCATCGTAATGATCAGGATGTAGAATGAATTGAATAACTGATCCCGTATTCCTCCACCGGCACGAACCGCACTCGATGGGGTTGTCAGGAAATCCCACGTCACATATGGGAGACCTTTAACTAATATATAAGAAAATAGAGCAACTAACAGCGCAATGATGATCGTTGCTATACCAATGAAAAAACCTGTAGCGATCTTGTCTGCTCTCTTACTATTCATTAGATTTTCCTCCTAGAAGATAAGTAGCGGATTAATAAGATAAATACGAAAGACATAATCAATAGAATGAGGCCCATCGACCATAGCGTGTTGTTCTCTACGCTTCCATAAGTAGTATGTCCCATATTTAACGTGATGATCGTTGTCAACGTTGCCGATGCATCGACGATACTTTGAGGGAGATCTCTCGTATTCCCGATCACCATTTGAACCGCTAAAGCTTCACCGAAGGCTCTCGCCATCCCTAATACCACGGCGGTCAATAATGTAGGCAGTGCCGCAGGGATTAATACTTTTCGAATCGTCTGCCATCTCGTTGCCCCCAATGCATATGATCCATCGCGAAGGCTTTTCGGCAATGAACTCATGGCATCTGTGGCAATGGTTGTGATGGTAGGCAGGATCATCACGGATAATACGATCATCCCGGCAAGTAGTGAAAAGCCGATACCGGACGTATTATCACGAATAAAAGGAACCAATACTGTAAGCCCTATAAATCCATAAACAACGGAAGGAATTCCGACAAGGAGTTCTACAATCGGCTGCATGATTTTTCTTCCCCATGATGGCGCAATGTCCGTCATAAAGATAGCCGCTCCGATACCAAGCGGTGCTGCAACTAATGCAGAAAGAATAGTAACAGCAAAGGATCCAAAAATGAACGGAAGAGCACCATACATTGCGTTCTCCCCTGTAGGATTCCAATCTGGACTGGTTAAGAACTCAATTGGACTTACACCATTTTTAATAAATGACTGCAACCCTTTTGAAGTTAAGAAAATAGTAATAGATAGTGTTGCTACAATCATGATGACTGCACTTAATGTCACTAAGAACCTTCCCTTAATTTCACCGTTCATCCAAGATCTATTGCTTTTGATCAGCCTCTTTGAGGCAGGTAGCTTGTTTTCCATAACCGTAAACACCCCTAAATACGAGATAATAGGGTAAATGCCCTTACGCATCTACCCTATCAATTTATTTAATTACATCTTGATTTATTTCTTTGTTTGTTTCCCTTCAGCATCACGTTCTACTTCCATCTTTGTAGAAGGAATGTAACCTTGATCTTTCAGTAATCCAGTTTGAACTTCTTCACTCATCATGTAGTCAAGGAATGTTTTAGCTAAACCTTCCGCTTCACCTTTAGTGTAAGAGTGTTGATAAGCCCAGATTGGGAAATCACCTTTTTGTACGTTTTCGTCAGTTGGTTTCACACCATCAATTGCAAGTGGAGTGACACTGTCATCTGTGAAGTAAGAGAAAGCAAGGTAACCGATGGCTCCATCTGTTTCGCTGATGATTTTCTTAACAGTGTTTGAAGAGTCTTCAGTGATTCCTTCAGCAGGAGTCTCTCCATCAAGACCGAATTTCACGAATGTAGCGCGAGTACCAGAAGAATCAGGACGGTTTACAAGAGTGATCTTTTGATCTTTACCACCAAGCTCTTTCCAGTTTTTGATTTCACCAGTGAATACTTTTTTTAGATCTTCTTTAGAAATGTCTTCAATACCAACATTAGGATTAACTGCAGCCGTCATACCTACAACCGCTACTTTATGGTCAACTAACTCGTCCGCCGGGATTCCTTCTTTTTCTTCAGCGAATACATCCGAGTTACCGATTTGAACTGATCCTTCAGAAACTTGGGATAATCCAGTACCAGAACCTCCAGCGTTCACTTGGATATCTGCATCCGGATTTTCAGCCATGAATTCTTCAGCTGCTGCTGCAACAAGTGGTTGCATTGCAGAAGAACCTGAAACTACGATTGAACCAGAAGCTGTTTCTGAACCTTCTTTGTCGTCTCCAGCATTTTCATCTGTGCTGCTTCCATTCCCACATGCAGCGGCAAATGCTACAAGCGTTGCGATGATTAAAAGCAGTCCGTATTTCTTGAAGTTCTTCATTCTTTAATTCCCCCTAAAATATTGGTTGTTTTGTCCTACGAGTACTAGATTAATAGATGAGTGTTAATTGTGTTTTAATCGATTGTAAAGGTTTTGTAAATTCGACATTTTTCTTCATGATTCCGCGGTTCATAAAAGCCTAAAACCCTTATTAACACTAGTATTGTTCAATGTTCAAGAATTTATGTATCCTCCAGATAAAACAATGAATTTTTGCTTGATATTCAAATTCGGAATACATCATTGTACCTTTTTCCAAATATAAAAAGCTGATTTATGGAACAAATTTCCCATAAATCAGCTTTTTCTATCAGTTATTCTGTTCTCTTTCCTGCTGCATTCGTTCTTCTGCTTCTTCAGCATTCTCCACTTTCTTATTGACGGAAGTGGGGTCTTTCACTTCTTCTGCGCGCTTCTTCTTCAGTTCAAAGTACTTATCCATCACCCGTCTTGAGATGTACTTATTCACGTAGGGATCGGCCACGCCGCTTGCCTGGATGTGAGATGCCGGAACCACAGTGGCATACGCTACCTCAGGATGATCGAAAGGCGCATATCCTATCAACGTGGTGTTGTAACTCAGTTCCCCGTCAATATACGTTTCGGCTGTTCCTGATTTACCCGCTGCATTATAAGGTGCGTCATGAAATAAGTAACCCGTTCCTTCAGGGTTATGGTAAACACGATAGAAACCTTTTTGCACATGTTCGATCTCTGCCTGGGAGGCATCGATCCGATTCAATACATTCGTCTGTTTCTCGAACAGGATCGGACCGAGACTCTCATTGTCGTTGGTTGGTTCACGTATTTCCTTCATGATATGAGGTTGCACACGATACCCATCATTGGCGATGGTGGAAACATATTGTGCGAGCTGCATGGTTGTATACGTATCGAATTGCCCGATTGCCAAATCCAGTAAGAAACCAGGCTCTGTCTTGGTTCCGGTAAGTCCTGAAGATTCACCTGGTAAGTCGATGCCTGTCGGGACCCCCAGCCCAAATTGAGCATAGTGATTTCTAAAGACATCGAAGGCTTCGGGATTATTCACGATCGGTTCATTCGGAACATACCTTCCTCCGGCAATCTTCAGGGCAACCTTCCACATGTAAGCATTGGAGGATTTCTCCAGTGCATACAAATCGGTCATTGGGATCTGCTGGTATTTATTGAACCAGGATGTTTTCGGATTCGTCCCTTTGATTTTTAACGGTTCATCAATCAGGACCTCTCCCGGTGTTAATTTACCTGTCATATACCCCGTTAATACGGTTGCACCTTTTACCACTGAACCTACTTCATAGGAAGATGTAAAGGTTCCAAGGGCAGCATCCCGCATTTCGTACTTGCCCGTTTCAGGATTCTTGACATATTGTTTTCCCGCCATGGCCAGAATTTCCCCTGTATTAGGGTCGATCATGACGACAAACGCTCGGTCAAGATTCGGGGATTCATTCCGATTGACGATCTGCTTACTTAATTCTTCCTCAATAATTTTTTCAATTTCGCGCTGAAGCTCCATGTCGATGGTAAGGACGATATCCTTGCCTCGCTGCCCTTGTTGGACAAGGACGGATTCCAGCACGCTGCCGCCTTTGGTCACGTTCTTGATTTGTTCCTTCTGTCCTTGAAGGACATCTTCATATTCCAGTTCTACATAGCTTTTCCCTACACGATCATTTCGATTGTAGTCCTGGGCCAGGTAGAAGTCCACCAGATTCTTCGGCAGTCCTTCCCTTGCAGAAGAAACATTCCCCAGAATTGTCCGCAATGTATCGTCGTATACGTACGAACGCTTCCAATCTGTCGTGGTGTTGACACCTGGCAGCTCGCTCAGATGTTCACTGACCTCAGCAAATTCTTTCGGCGTGACCCCTTCATTTTTTACAATTTGCGGATTGAGCGCATACCCACTGGAGAACTCACGGTAAATCGCAATGATTTCCAAGTCTTTTTCAGTGAGTGTCCCAAGCTCTTCCCCCGTAATCCGGTCCAGTCTCATTTGATAGACTTTTTTATTCACATCATCTTCCGACAGCTCTTCATTGTTTTGAAGCTTCTTGATTTCTTCATCAGAAACTTTTGAATCTGCTTTTTCCGGGTGCTTGATGATCCAATAATCCTTTTTATCCCTTTCTGTCACATCTTCTGGATCCTTTTCGATGTAGTCAGAAAGCCTGGATGCGACCTCGATCATTTCATCGATCTTCGTATTGTTCGCCCTGGTATACGTAATCGCATTTAACGGGACATTGTCGACGATCACATTTCCATAACGGTCATACATTTTCCCCCGAGGTACACCAGTATTGACTACGACATCCTCTGTTCTTTCTACTTCTTTCTTATAGCTCTCCCCGTTCACGATTTGAACAAGACCCAGCCTGAGAACAAGAAGAGAAAATAATAAGAACACAGCAAAAAACAGCAGATTCATCCTAACGGGAACATGCGTCTTTCTTTTTCTCTTATTTTTTTTCAAGTCTTCCAACCCTTCCTCTATGTAACAATTTCATTCTCTCTCTGATACCTGTTTTTTAAAGTAATCCTCTCAAGAATTCTCCTCCCCTTATTTTATAGAAATCCCCACGGATAATCTAGCCATAAGTAAAGAGAGGAAATCTTTCCCTCTCTTTACTTCACCTTCCTTATAAAGGTAAAACGACCTTTCGTATAAACAAATAAATCAGCGTATGACCCGCTCCCAGAATCAATAGGAGGATAGGGATGCTTTCTTCCTGATTAAAAAAGGTCACGGCTATGATGAATGCAAGAACGGACACGATTCTGCCCAGGTTCAAGAAGATTTCCCGTACAACAATGTACTCGATCCTCATTTCAGCCGCATTCCATCCCGTTCCGATCACATCATACGTCATTGAAATATAAGGGACCAACAGGATGGGATAGGCAATGGCTATGACGCCTGCATAAAGCAATAATTTCGTATAAGTCACATCAAATACGATCAGGAATATGGCCAGGTAAAGAAGGATTCCACCGAGAAGGATGGCACGTTTTCTCAAGTTTTTCTTTATGACACGGGAAGCAATATAGTAACCGACAAAGGCAATCCCTGAGTTGATCAAGCCAAAGGTACCGATGGCAAATTCACTCCCCGTACTGATGAAGACGAACACCGAAATGATAAAGATGAATGTCCCTTCCCTCAATCCCTGAAAAAAGTGGGCGTTTGTGATAAGCCGCCAGTTATGATTGTGCTTTCTTTCCTCCAGGATCCTCATGAACAGATACCGTCCGGAGGCAGGCCTCCTCTTAAGGAAGAAGCTCATGATCACAGCTATGGAAAACAGCAGGAGAGAGAGTCCGAATACAATGGTATAACCCTGGAAGGAGGCAAACCTTGAAATGATGAAGCCGGCGAGGATCGGTCCGATCATTCCACCGGCTGAAGTAAGAGTACCAAGGAAACCATTGAAAAAATCCCTGGTTTCGGGTTCAGTAATTTCAAAGGTCAACACATTGAAAGCCAACCAGTAGAAACCATACCCTATTCCAAGTAACGCTCCCAATACGACGAGGTACTCTTCCGCCGATTCTCCGAATGCGAGGACGGATATGTAAAAAAGGGCTAAAAAAATAACACCGAAGCGCAATACAATCACCCGGTCCACTTTCTTTGCCCACCGCCCGGCCAATATGAATGTCAGTGGCTGAAAGATGACAACGGTTAAATTATAGATTCCCAAATCAATGAATTCACCCGACTGCTTCCACAGGTAGATGTTCACAAAGGTGTTGGAGAGGGCAATACTCAACGAGTATAGACCTCCGATCAACAGGAGCAAAGTCAGATCTTTGGTTAAATCAATATCGCCTAATACCTTTTTAAAACTGCTCATGTGTAAAACTCCCCTTTAACGTACCCCTATCTTTTGAAAAAGGGAAGGAACTTATACAAAAAAAAGAGAGGTTCTAAAAAAGAACCTCCCTCACTGCAACGCTACTTTATTTAGCTGCTGAATAACGCTTTGCTACTTCATCCCAGTTTACAACGTTCCAGAATGAACTGATGTAATCAGGACGACGGTTTTGATAGTTAAGGTAGTAAGCATGCTCCCAAACGTCAAGACCTAAAACAGGCGTTTTACCTTCCATTAGAGGACTGTCCTGATTTGGTGTGCTAGTCACTTCAAGTTCACCGTTATTGACTACTAGCCAAGCCCAGCCTGAACCGAAACGTGTTGCCGCAGCATTTGCGAATTCTTCTTTGAATGCGTCAAAGCTTCCGAATTTGGAAGAGATGGCATCAGCTAACTCTCCAGATGGAGCGCCTCCACCATTCGGAGATAATACCGTCCAGAATAGAGAGTGGTTAGCGTGACCGCCACCATTGTTGCGAACTGCCGTACGAGCACCTTCAGGAACAGCGTCTAAGTTAGAAACAAGGTCTTCAATGGATTTGCTTAATAAATCGTCGTGTCCTTGAAGTGCATCATTTACTTTCGTCACATACGCGTTATGGTGTTTAGTGTGGTGGATGTTCATTGTTTCCTTGTCGATATGAGGTTCTAATGCATCATATGCGTAAGGTAATTGCGGTAATTCGTAAGCCATTATAAATTCCTCCCTATGTATAGTTTCCTGAATAGCTATATTCAGGCCGTTTCAGTATAAGATTACCAAAACTACTATATCTGTTCAAATATTTTGCCTTCAATCTCTCACTTTTTTCTTACAAGGATAAAATGCCCTATATTCCAGGGATTAATCACTGGAATGTAAAGACCTTCCGATTAACCGGTCAAATGACCAAGAAGAAATAGATGGCCATGACGATTTGGATGAAGCCTTTTGTGAATACGCTTGAGATGAATCCTATCACTGAACCTATCCCCACTTTGACGGCCGTCTTTAGTTTGGATCGATTTACGACCCATTCGCCTATGACAGCACCGAGGAAGGGACCGATGAGGATTCCCAGGACAGGGATGACGAATGGTCCAACGAGGAGTCCGATGGTGCTTCCCCATATACCAGCTTTCGTTCCCCCGAATTTTTTGACACCGATCAGGTTCGCCATGTAATCGGCACCGAACAATAGTGCCACAGAGAGGATCTGCACGGTCCAGAACAGCCAGTTAAAAGGCTCAAAGCTGAAAAACACACCATACAATATGAAGCTTCCCACTAAAAGAACGACACTTGGCAATATCGGATAAACGAGTCCCACAAATGATAAAATCATGAGTATGATTATGATGCTCCAATAAACGATCTCCACTTTTCAACACCTCCCCTTGAGTATAAAAAAAACTGACCCCTTTGACAAATATCAAAGAGGTCAGGATGGCTTATTCTACACCCAATACTGCTTCAGCAATATTGACTGCATGATCTCCAATACGTTCCAAGTTACTGATGATATCGACATATACGATACCTGCTTGACCGGAACACTTACCTTCGTTCAGGCGCAGGATATGCTGTTTGCGCAGCTTACGTTCCATTTTATCGATCTGATCTTCTTTCTCAGCTACTTCACGTGCGATTTCAGTGTCGTTCAGGTCTAACGATTTAATCGCCTTCTCCACTGTTTCGATTGTCAGATTGAACATGACTTCAAGATCGGCCATGGCATCATCGGTGATTTTCACTTTGTTGGCTTGTTGGTATTCAATCAATTCAACAATGTTCTCAAAGTGATCTCCCACCCGTTCAATGTCCCTAACCGTATCCATCAGGATCGAATGTCGCTCGGATTCAGATTCTGAAAGGGACGCAGATGATAAATCAACAAGATAGTTCGTGATTTTCTTATCCAGGTTGTTGATGGCACCTTCAATTTGATAAGCTGCCTCTGCATTTTTGGAGCTCTTTGTCTTCAGGAACTCATTCGTTTCCTCTAATCCTTTCACAGCGAAAGTCCCCATACGGAGAACCTCTTCTTTTGCCTGACCCAATGCAATCGATGGTGATTGTTCGATAAACACAGGATCTAGATGCTTGGAATTATAATCAACAAGAGTGTCCTGTCCAGGAATTAATTTGGTTACAATCAACGCCAATATGGCGATGAATGGAAATTGAATGATCGTATTCGTCACATTGAACGTTCCATGAGCGAATGCAATCGTCATTGGTTCATTTAGATTAAATGTAGATTGTAGAAAGACTACAAACTTTGTGAAAAACGGCAATATGATTAAGAATATTGTTGTTCCGATTAAGTTAAATAGGACATGGACCGCCGCTGCACGTCTGGCCGCTACTGATGCACCCAGTGCCGCAAGCACCGCCGTAATGGTTGTACCGATGTTGTCCCCGAATAAGATAGGTAATCCAGCCTGTAGATCAACCAGATTGGAACTATACAGCTCCTGCAGGATACCGATCGTTGCGGAAGAACTTTGAACGATGACCGTGAACAATGTTCCGACGACTACGCCAAGGATCGGATTATCACTCATACTTACGGTTAAATCGTGGAATGCCTCAAGAGATCGTAAAGGCTTCATTCCTCCACCCATCAGTTCCAGTCCATAGAATAAGGCACCAAACCCAAAGATCATCTGCCCAACGTTATGGACTTTTTTATTCTTGAAGAAGAATAACATGATCGTACCGACAGCGATGATCGGAAGTGCATACTCTCCAATATCCACACCAATGATGAAGGCTGTTACCGTCGTACCGATATTGGCACCCATGATGACCCCGATTGCCTGCCTGAGGGTCATGAAACCTGCACTTACCAGTCCGACGACGATGACCGTCGTACCACTACTCGACTGGATCAGGACCGTAACAAAGATACCTGCCAGTACACCCATGAATGGGTTGGTCGTGAACTTGTCCAGAATTTCTTTCAGGCGTTCACCCGCAGACTTCTGAAGTCCATCCCCCATATACTTTATCCCAAAGAGGAAAATACCAAGTCCTCCAAAGAACTGAAACAACATTTCTTGCCAATTTAATTCCATCTTTTCAACCCCTACATATATTTTCGACATTTAACAACAAAAACCCCATATCATTTTTAATATATAATGAAGCATACGTAAATACTTTTTACCCCAAATTTACAATAGGTTAATAAAAGTCGACTTTTATTGCAAAGATGTTACAATCGATATTAATTATAATTAACAATAAAATTCAAGATCCAGCCTTGATGAAGCGATTAGACAAGCATAAAATAGATAGGGCATGCACGAAAGGAGAAAAATTCATATGAATGTATTTCAGCAATTGTATAAAAGTATCTATTCCCCAAAGGATATTGCAAAATTCCGTTTCCAGGGTATCGGTAAGACGATTCGTTTCATATTTCTACTGGCACTTATTTCTATATTACCCGTTGCCGTACAGTTTGTTTCGTTCACTACCGGTGCACTTGATACGCTAAGGGATTCTGTCGTAACGGAACTGCCATCCTTTTCAATAGAAGACGGAACCTTGTCTACCGGTCAGTCAAAACCCCTTAAAATCGAAAAGGAAAATATGGCCATCATCCTTGATGACACCGGTCAAATGAAGGAAGGAACACTTGACAAGAATCAAAACACGATTGCCTTCCTTCAGGAAGAATTCGTGGTCATTAATCAAGGCAACGTTCAATCTTCTTCCTACTCATTGTTTGGCGATACAGTTTTGACGAAGGACGGTTTACTCAACATAGTCGATACCCTCATCGATTTAAGATGGATACTGATCCCCGTTGCCTTGTTCATTCTTTATCTGTTCACCTCCGCGATGACGTTTTTGAAAATAACCATTTTTGCATTGATCGGTATGATGCTCGCAAATATCCTGAAGCGAAATGTACAATACCGTCAAAGCTTTCGGATCACGGCCTATTCAGCCACTGTTTCCACCTTATTTTTTACCCTAATGGAATTATTGCAAACAACGATTCCGGCCGCTCCCTTATTGGACTGGTTCGTCATCACGCTGATCCTTTATTTAGTGGTGAAAGAAATCCCCAAAAGGAAAATAAGACCATAAATGAAGAAGGTCCTCGACGGGGACCTTCTTCATTCATCCTCTATTCGATTTCAGGACAGAACCACCTTTTATCCGTAAAGCAAGGAATGTAAACAGAAGGATATTGATCAATGAAAAACCAAACACAATCTCATACATCTGTGTCTGATCCTGCTTCCATACACCAAAGGCAATCGGACCGAGAGCCACACCGGCGAACCTCACCGCTCCATAAAGACCGACGACCAGCCCCCTTTCTTGTCCGGATACGCTTCCTGTTATGAAGGTATTGATGACAGGCAGCATCAAACCTAATCCCCCGAAGCTTACAGTGAGGAAAAACATCAGAGAACCCAAAGAAGAAAAAAAGATCAAAAAGCCCAATGGAATGGCCATCGTAACGAGTCCGCACTTCATATAGGTCCACCCCGCCTCCTCATCCGTTTTGAGCCTTTTCCCACACCAATAAGAACAGATCGTCATCGCCCCAAGGGGAAATAGAAAAGAAAATCCCTTAAAAAAACCATCAATATGAAAAGTATTTTCAATATGGTAGGAAAGATAGAAGAGAATGCCGAATAATAAAAATAAGCCTGTTCCCCCTATTATATAGAGAGGGAATAACAGTGCCCCCTTTGATTTATAAATTGACGTGACCATTTGTAAATCGACTTTATGACCAACCGCTTTAGAGTCCACCGTTTTTCTTAAACCGACCAGGATTACTAAAGATAAAACCGGGAAGACCCAAAAGGACTGATTCCATAGAACAAGTTGTGCAAGAGTGGCACCGACCAGCGGGGCAGCCACCTTCCCCACACCATTGAACACCTCCAATGAACCGAGCATCCTTGACCGCTCCTGCCCTTGATACAGATCACCGATCAAGGCCATGGCGAGAGGCGTCGTCCCTGCTGCTCCCACACCCTGTAATCCCCTGCCGAGCATAAAGAGACGGATCGCATCTCCGCTGAAGATACAGAAAACACTTCCAAGAATCATGATCCATAACGAAATGCTGATGATCCGTTTCCGTCCATATCGGTCGGACAACATACCCGTAAAAGGGATGACCATTGCTGCGGGTATCGTGAAAGAACTTAAAATAAAGCCTGACCATCTGCCGTTCAACTGTAAATCTGCTTCGATGCTTGGAAGAATGGGAATGAGCATAGAATTCCCGAGTACCATCAATATGGGCAGTAAACCAATCACAAATGGGAGAAGTTTATCTCTCAAGTCCCATCACTCCTTCATTGATCCATTCATACATCAAACCAATCGGGAGGAAAGATAGATGAAAAGAATGGCGCTTTTCTTTGGTATTATCATTCTTCTTTACAGTGTTTATTATGATTTGAATAAGGGGACATTAAAGCTGCTGTATAAAGAATCCATCGTCGCCACTGTCAAACCCCAGGTCAATCAGCTCCCACCGGAGACAAGCAGGGGTGCTGAGAGTGATCAGGCTGCTTCTTCCATCCCTTATGTTGAAATGGAAATCAAGCCTGGGGATACAGTGCTGAGCCTCACAGAAGACCTCCTTGACGGCTCCATACCCGTTTCCATCGACAAAGTGATTAATGACTTTGAGGAATTAAACGATGTAGCACCCGCCAAAATCCAAATAGGGAAAACCTACAAGATACCGAATTATCAATGATCCCGCCATTCCATAAACACCTATTTCTTGTCATTTCACCTAAAACACTGTTACAATAGCTTCGTATTACTTATAATTAGAGTTTGAGAACCTTTTTAAAGGAGCGAATTACACTTGAGTGAAATTATACATCGTTCAAAAACACGTCCTGTCAAAGTAGGAAATTTAACTATCGGTGGTAATAACGAAGTGGTCATCCAAAGTATGACCACAACCAAAACACATGATGTCGAAGCAACGGTGAAAGAAATCCACCGTCTAGAGGAAGCCGGATGTCAGGTAGTAAGGGTGGCCTGTCCGGATGAACGTGCGGCGGATGCCATTGCTGAAATAAAAAAACAAATCAATATCCCACTTGTTGTCGATATACATTTTGACTATAAACTGGCCTTGAAAGCCATTGAAGGCGGAGCAGACAAAATCCGCATTAACCCGGGAAATATCGGTCGCCGTGAAAAAGTCGAAGCTGTTGTCAAAGCAGCCAAGGAAAAAGGCATCCCGATTCGTATCGGAGTGAATGCCGGCAGCCTGGAACGAAAAATCCTTGAAAAGTATGGTTATCCAACTGCTGATGGAATGGTCGAAAGCGCCCTTCATCACATCAAGATCCTTGAGGACCTTGATTTTCATGACATCATCGTATCCATGAAGGCTTCCGATGTGAATTTAGCCATCGAGGCATACACGAAAGCGGCGAAAGCATTCGATTACCCGCTTCATCTCGGGATCACCGAATCGGGCACGCTTTTTGCCGGAACCGTAAAGAGTGCAGCGGGCCTTGGTGCAATACTCAGTCTCGGTATCGGTAATACGGTCCGTATCTCATTGAGCGCCGACCCTGTCGAAGAAGTGAAAGTGGCCAGGGAATTATTAAAGTCATTTGGATTGGCGGCGAACGCAGCCACCCTGATTTCATGCCCAACCTGCGGCCGGATTGAAATCGATTTGATTTCAATCGCAAACGAAGTGGAAGAATACATTTCTACCATCAAAGCACCGATCAAGGTAGCAGTCCTTGGGTGTGCAGTAAATGGACCAGGGGAAGCCAGAGAAGCGGACATCGGCATTGCCGGAGCACGCGGGGAAGGACTTCTATTCCGCAAAGGGAAAACGGTCCGGAAAGTACCTGAGGAGACGATGGTAGAAGAATTAAAGAAAGAAATCGACAAGATTGCGGAAGAATACTTCGCAAAGCAGGAAGCGGAAAAGAAAGAACAGGAACAAGTCTAATACAACGGAAAGAGGACTGATCAGAGATCAGTCCTCTTTCTTTGGGTTTCTTGAAACGCTCCCAATTTCAAGAAAATCGATTTATTTTAAAAGAACGGCAGTACAAATAATCCTACGATTATTGATACGGCCCCAATTCCGATTGCCCAGGCACCGAGCATTTCTGCTCCCCGGCGTCTTGCGACAAATCCAAGGACGATCCCGGCAGCCCCCATGATGACAGGGAGGATAAATAAGGAAAGGATGGATAGTGCAAGTGCCGAGTAACCTAACACACGACCCGATGTTGTCGTATCTTCTACGGCATCCTCTTCAAAGTCGCGGCTGACATTCATTGGAGCAGCAATTTCTGCTGCTGTCTCTTCTCGGTAGTCTTTACTCACATCTGTTTCCGGATTGTCGTAATACACGTCGATATCTTGTAGATTTCGATCAACGCTGTTCAATTCGCGTCGTTCATCATTCATACAGCAATCCCTCACTTTCTGTGTTTGGGAGCCTTCTTATTGTGTGTCACTGTGCATATTTTACTATGCTAATCTTTGTCATTTTTGTTAGCTCCCCTTCTTGAGCGCTTATGTAACAACGCCAATACAACTCCTGTAAAGATTTATTGCTGACGAGGTTATTTCAAAGCGGGGAATGTGATAAACTTGAAGGAGTTTTTATAAAGAGGAGCATGATAAAGAATGAAACGTTTTGGAATCGATATTGATGGGACAGTTACGTCACCTGAATCTTTACTGCCTCATATAAATGATCATTTTCAATTGAACCTGACCTTACAAGACATCACCCAATACGAGTTGACTGAAGTTCTGGACATATCGCCACAAACCTTTGGGAAATGGTTTAAAGAAGCGGAACCGGTCATCTACAAAGAATCGCCCCTCGCTCCCGGCGCTAAGTTGATCCTGGATCAATGGAAAGAAAAACATGAGCTCTTTTTTATCAGTGCAAGAAGAAAGGACCTCATCCAGGTAACGAAAGAATGGTTCGATGCTCAGGACCTTATGTATCACCACATAGAATTAATCGGCTCTCATGATAAGATTTCCACTGCTAAAAAACATGACGTTGATATCTTTTTTGAAGATAAGCATGATAATGCAGTGGCCATTTCCGAAGAATTATCCATTCCGGTGCTGTTATTCAACACGCCCTATAATCAAAAGCCGATCCCGGATGGGGTCATCCGCGTAAATGATTGGAAGGAAGCGGATTCCTGGGTCCGCCACTGGCTCCGGGAACAAGGTTGATCATAGAAAAAAGCCTCTTAAAAGAGGCTTTTTTCTATTCCTTGGTAAATAAGGATTTAAATCGCTCCACACGCTTCCGGTTCACCTTGAAATCGTAATATCCAAGGCGGGAACCCGACTTAAAATGCAATAAGTGGGTACTTTCATCGATATACAGCTCAAGATCATCCTTGAACTTCAACCATTTGGATGTAAAGACCGCATGCACATAATGTGACTCCTCTTCCTTGATCTCGACAGAATCGAATTGGCTCAGGGTCCGGTGTATTTTTGCTTTCGCATCCTCCACTCCTCCGCTAATCGGAAGAGGTGCAATCCGGTGGTAAGATGTGAGATCGATTGTACTGACACAGTTTTTTTTATTGGTGGGGCAATGGGTGAAAGGGACCGTTTCCATGGCTACATCTCCTCTATATTCCTTCTATATAACCATTTTTCCCCTTCTTTACGAGTAGTTAAACACCGAAAGCTGCCGGATAGAAAAGAGAGACCCCAAAAGGGATCCCTATTGACACTGTGGACATTTTCCATAAATTTCGAATTTATGTCCAGAAATATCATAACCGGTTTCGGCTAAATTTTCCTTCAACGCTTCCATCGGGCAGGTGTGGATTTCTTTCGTTTTCCCGCAATCCATACAAATGAAATGGTGATGGTGGTGGTGACTTTCACACGTAATCCGGAAATGTCTTTCACCGGATAATTCCGTTTCTTCCAGAATCCCAAGTTCAACGAACAGGCTTAGATTACGGTAGATGGTATCGAAGCTCAGACCGGGGTAATCAGCTTTCATGTATTCCAGCACGTCCCTGGCGGTCAAATATTTATTCGAGCTCGAAAACAATTCAAGCAGCTGTTCCCGTTTTCCAGTATGCTTATAGCCCTTGGCTTTCAACAGATCCATTGCTTCCGTTACATTCAATTTCTACACCTCACCTTTAGAAGAATGACTAGATGACTTTACTTTCTTGATCAGGATTGTCATAAGAAGAATCAATATGGCCGTTATTACAATCGTGCCACCCGGTGCTAGATTCAAATAGAAGGCACTGACTAACCCGACGATGACGGAAATCTCACCGAATAATAAGGAATATCCGATCGTTTGTTTAAAACCATTCGCGATCCTGATGCTTGCGGCAACCGGCAAGGTCATTAAAGATGACACCAGGAGGATTCCGACGATGCGCATGGAGGCGGCAATCACAAGAGCGACCATGATCATAAAGATAAAGTGGATCGCCTTCGCAGGTATCCCGGAGGCCTTTGCATGATCCTCATCAAACGATAACAGGAACAATTCCTTATATAATAAGAAAATCACAGCGATGACAAGCACACTGATTCCGCCGATCAAATACAGGTCCCCCCTGCTGACGGCACTGACACTCCCAAATAAATAACTGAACAGATCCGTGTTAAAACCGTCTGCCAGTGAAATGAATATGACCCCTATCCCGATTCCCCCGGATAGGATGATTGGAATCGCAAGCTCCTGATAATGCTTATATACCATCCGTAACCGTTCAATGAATAAAGAGCCCATAACAGAGAAAGTCATCCCGAAGTAGAGAGGGTTCAATCCTTGGAAAGCAGGTACGGTTTTACTTAAATACAGGCTTGCCGCAATACCGGACAGGGTGACGTGACTCAGGGCATCGGCTATGAGGGAAAGTCTCCTCACCACGATGAATGCTCCCAGTAACGGCGCAATGATCCCGATGAGGATCCCTGTCAGAAAGGCATTTTGTAAAAATTCATATTGAAAAATAGCTTGAAGCATTTTCTTCCCTCCGATCGATCATGAATGATGATGTTCATGCTCATGATTCAAGAAATGTACATCATGACCGTAAAAAGAGGAAAGCTGGTTTTCCTTGAGCTTTTCAAACTCTTCTGTTTTGCCATGGAAATGTAAATGTTTATTTAAACAGGCCACATGTGTCACCTTATTCGAGATCGATCCGATATCGTGGGTGACAAGCACAAGGGTAATTCCTAAATCTTTGTTCAATGTTTCCAACATATCGTAAAAATTTTGGACGTTCCGGCTGTCCACACCGACTGTAGGTTCATCGAGTATCAATACATCCGGATGACTGACGAGGGCCCTCGCGATGAATACCCTCTGCTGCTGCCCTCCTGATAATTCTCCGATATTCCGTTTGGCGAACTCGCCCATGCCCACGGATTCAATCGCTTCATACACATCTTGCCTATAGTTGGATGAAACCCGCTTGAACAAGCCTGCCTTCTTGGCAAGTCCGCTTGCCACCACTTCATAAACGGTAGCCGGAAATCCGGTGTTGAAGCTGTTGGCCTTCTGAGACACAAAGCCGATGCGGTCCCATTGTTTGAATTTATGCTGCGGGATCCCGAACAGCTCGATCTTTCCCTCTTTCACCCGTAGAAGTCCAAGGACAAGCTTTAATAAAGTGGATTTCCCCGAACCATTCGGGCCCACGATTCCGAGAAAAGCACCTCTTGGGATGCTCAGATTGATATCTTCGAGCACCCTCTCACGCTCATAACGGAAGTTCACATTTTCTATGTTAATCACAGGATTTGTCATATCCATTATCATCAGCTCTCTTTATAAGAATCATTACGATTTAAAAGTACATAGGGTAGTATACAGGATGAATGCTCAATTGTAAATGATTCCGTCCTTCATACAAAAAAGACCACCCCTCGTGTGTGGGCGGTCCTGAAACATTTTTATCTAATCAATGAATGGCAGACTTGAAACGGGCACCTTTTGTTTCCTGTGTGCTCATGATGGTGATGAATGCATTCGGATCGACATCGGAGACAAGGGATTTAAGTTTCGTGACTTCAAGCCTTGTGACCACGACATATATGACCTCTTTGTCATGATCCGTATAGCCTCCACGTCCCTTTAACATTGTCGTTCCCCTGCCGAGCCTATGCAGGATGGCCTCGGAAACGTCAAGGTAATGGTCAGACACGATAATGACCGCCTTTGTTTCATCCATCCCCTGAATGACCGTATCAATCGTCTTGAAGGCGATATAATAGGTCATGACCGAATACATGGCTTCTTCGATACCGAAAACGAATGCAGCCCAGCCGAAGATGAATATATTCATGAACATCACGAACTCCCCGACGGAGAACGGCAATTTCTTCGTTAGAAGAATCCCGAGGATTTCGGTTCCATCCAATGACCCTCCATGTCGGATGACAAGACCCACACCCACGCCGAGGATCAACCCACCGAAGACCGTCGCCAGGATCTCTTCCGTGACGAATGGATCCATCTGGTGAAGGAGGCTTTCGATGATCGCCAACGCGACGATGGCAAACAGTGAAGATACCACAAACGTTTTTCCGATCTGCTTGTAGCCCGAATACATAAATGGGAGATTCAATAGGACCAAAAGCGTTGAGAAATTAAGAAAAGGGATCGAATCGGAAACCAAATAATTCAAGATCAGGGATACCCCGATGATTCCCCCGTCGATGATATTATTCGGAACAAGAAACAGCTCAATCGAAACAGCCGCGAGTCCCGCTCCGATCGTGATAAAAAACAGGCGGTAAATAAAATGCAGGGGACTTTCTTTCTTATGTACTCTTTGAGTCATCGTCATTTCCTTTCCTTTCACTTATTTTCTGATAAAAAGTGTCACTTTCTTGGCGTGAGATACATATGTATCAGTTGAGGAGTGATAAACGTGAAGCTATTACAAAATGTGATCAATCACAAAATCAATCATATTACCAATGATGAACTATTAAAGTATGCTAAACAATATAATATTTCACTGACGTCCCAGCAGGCAACAAGCATCGTTGCAAGCGTGAAAGGAAAGAACATCAATATCTTCGATGATGCCAAAAGGAGCAAATTAGTGAAGGATCTGGCCAAGATCATCGGTCCGACAAAAGCCCGGGAAATCAATCAGCTCTTTTTACAGCTCATCCGATAGAAAGAAAGAGGAGGCGTCCTCAAATCTTGAGAAATGACCTCCTCCCCTTTTTACTGATTCACTATTTTCGTTAACAAATCTTCATCGAAGGCTTGATTACGCAGCATTTCGATCTCGAACTTGTAAGGAGCTTTTTTATTCTTCTTATCTTCCCCTACATATGGAGTTTCCAATATCTTAGGAACTGCCTCGAGCTGTGGGTGATGCACGATATAATTCAGTGCCTTGAATCCAATATGACCGAATCCAATATTTTCATGGCGGTCCTTAGAAGCTCCCCGTTCATTCTTACTATCGTTTATGTGAAGGACCTTTAAGCGATCGATGCCTACGACTTTATCGAATTCTTCCAATACACCATCGAAATCTTCTACAATATTATACCCTGCATCATGTGTATGACAGGTATCGAAGCAGACGGAAAGGCGGTCATTCAGTTCTACACCGTCGATGATACGGGCCAATTCCTCGAACGATCTGCCACATTCGGAGCCTTTTCCGGCCATTGTTTCAAGTGCAATCTGAACTTTATGATCTTTCGTCAATACTTCATTCAGACCTTCAATGATTCTTTCGATTCCTTTGTCTGCACCCGCACCGACGTGAGCACCGGGATGAAGCACGATTTGTCCTGCACCCAGTGCTTCCGTGCGCTCGATTTCAGAGCGAAGGAAATTGACTCCAAGCTCGAACGTGGCCGGGTTGGTGGTGTTGCCGATATTAATGATATAAGGGGCATGGACGACGATGTCCTCTATCCCGTTTTCTTTCATGTGGGCAAGACCCGCTTCGATATTCAAGTCTTCAATCTTTTTTCTTCTCGTATTCTGGGGCGCACCTGTATAAATCATGAAGGTGTTCGCACCATACGATACAGCCTCTTCACTTGATGCGAGTAACATGTTCTTTCCACTCATGGAAACATGGGATCCAATCTTAACCATTCTTCTCAACTCCTAAGAAAATCTCTCTTTATTGTATCGAATGTGTACAAATGAATCACGTTCAAACATTTATTTGTTTCTGTTTTTTATTCTTCTTTCCCGCTTCTTGATTTGATCCATTTTATATTTCATTTTCTTTTTATATCCCGGTTTGACCGCTTTTGGTTTACGGACAAGGGATTTCGCCTTTTCATCGATTTCATCTACGCTCGATTTTTGACGGGTCTTACGCTTGTTCAGGGCAGGAAGCTCAGACCATTCGCCTTTTTTAATGTCCCGATGAGCAAAGCTGATTCCAAGCTTCTCCAGACGATTCAATGCATCTTCATCCGACGGTGTGTAAATGGTATAGGCGATACCGCTATTCCCGGCACGTGCCGTACGTCCCGAACGATGGACGTAGAAATCCAGATCCTGGGGAAGTTCAAAGTTAATGATATGACTTACCCCTTCGATATCGATTCCTCTCGCAGCCAGATCCGTTGCCACAATATATTGATAATCAAGGTTCCTTGTTTGTTTCATCATTTTCTTACGCTCACGCGGAGTAAGATCACCGTGGATACGGCCAACCTTTAATCCTTTGGCAATAAGGGCATCGGCCACTTCATCCGCTTTTTGTTTCGTATTCGTGAACACAATCCCTAAATATGGGTTGATTTCCACTAAAATATTGTACAGCAGATTGATTTTATCACGGCTCTTCAAGGGTACGATCACGTGTTGTATATTTTTCGCTGACAATTGCTCCGGCTCGACGTGGGCATATTGCGGATTTTCCATATACTTCTTCAAGAATGGCTTCAGTTTCTCCGGGATGGTCGCAGAAAACACCAGCATCTGCAGCTTCTCAGGCATCTTCGCAGCAATTTGATCCACATCTTCAATGAATCCCATATCAAGCATGAGATCCGCTTCATCGATGACAAGAACCTTGGCTGTATGGACAAATAATGCCTGATCTTTTACTAAGTCATTGATCCGTCCCGGTGTACCCACGACGATATGGGGCTGATGCTTCAATTTTTCGATGGTTCTCTGCTTGTCCGTCCCTCCGATAAAGCAACGGGATACAATGTCGCTGTTCTTCGTGATCTTGAGGACTTCCTGATAAATCTGTTGAGCCAATTCACGGGTAGGGGCAGTAATGACCGCCTGTACCTGTTCAGCGGCAGCATCCACCTTCTCGATGATCGGTAATAGATATGAGTGGGTTTTTCCCGTACCCGTTTGAGATTGACCGATCGCACTTTGCCCTTTCAAGATCAAAGGTATCATTTTCTTCTGGATCTCTGTCGGTTCATAGAAGCCGAGCTCTTCTACTGCTTCATTGATGAAAGACTGAAATCCGAATTGCAGGAATAAATTCTTTTTCATTGTGTACATCTCCTTTTTTCGTACTATCCTTTTATTTACGCTGTCATCGGGATGGATGCCTGAAGTCGTTCACATCATCACCACAGATCTATATAAAATGTACGGATCACTTTTTAAGTTATCAGTGATTTTATTTTAACGTTAGCAAGCGTCATATTTAAAGAACATCTAACCATTATAATCAATTTTCGGCAAAACATCTAGGTCAACCTGATTTTATTTCAGATGATATTGTCACAATACCCTTTTTCAACCTGTTGCATACTCTATAATGACAACGAATTTATTCGAATGAAAGGAGGCTGTCATTATGCCGCCCAAAAGAATGAGAAATCAAGGTCAGGATATGCGAAATCCTTTCGGAATGAGACAGCGTCGCGGAAACGCCTTTGGAATCCAGCAACCCCGAAATAACAGCTTCGGGATGGGACCGTCACAACCCCCGCCATTTCAATTTGGAAGCCCCCCCAAAAAACAGGGCTTCAATATGGGGATGAATCAAAGGGGAAGAGGCAGAGGACAAGGAAAGGGTCTGCTGTCGAAGTTCCTGAAAAAAGGGGAAAACCGCAATCCGGACGGCGGCGGTGGACTTCTACAACAGTTTACTCGATCTGCACCCGATACAACTGGATTCGAGAGATCTCCACAGGCAGCAGGCGGAATCATACAATCCCTCTTGAACCCTGGCAATGTGAACTCCTTTTTGTCCAATACCCAACAAATGTTACAGACTGCACAGCAATTGGGCCCGATGTTTCAACAATACGGTCCCATGGTCAAGAATATCCCCTCTTTATGGAAGCTTTACCGGGGACTGAAAGATATGTCTGCTGATGAACCGTCTGAAGAAGAAAAAAAGGAAGGGGATACCGATATCCCCGTAGCAGAAGCCCCCGTCAAGAAGAAAAAGAAGAAGAAGAAGCCCTCAGTAGAAATCACTGACGACGAAGATTGGGAAGACGAGGCACCGGCCAAATCAATGTCAAAACCAAAACTCTATATCTAAAAAGCCGAATCCCTAAGGGTCCTCCATCACCTGACAGGGATTGTTTTTTTATAAAATCAGGTTCTCACCCGACACTCCAAAACACCCCTGTTGGTGACCAAAAAACGGTGATTCACTTCGTTCTCTTTGTCAGATAGACCAATCTCCTTTATAATGAAGTCAAGACACTCTCTCATGTAGGAGGATATTCATAGATGGAAATTATTAAGATTACTCCGAGGGGCTATTGTTATGGTGTTGTGGATGCAATGGTCATTGCAAGAAATGCTGCACTGGACAAATCGCTTCCTCGTCCAATTTATATTTTAGGTATGATCGTTCACAACAAGCATGTAACTGACGCATTCGAAGAAGACGGAATCATCACCCTCGATGGCAGCAACCGAAAAGAAATCATCGAACAGGTGAATGAAGGTACGGTGATTTTCACGGCTCACGGGGTATCGCCCGAAGTGAAGGAAATTGCCAAACAAAAAGGACTTGTCACGCTGGATGCAACCTGTCCTGATGTCACAAAGACCCATGATTTGATCCGTGCCAAAGAAGCCGAGGGCTATGATGTCATCTATATCGGCAAAAAAGGCCATCCGGAGCCTGAAGGGGCCGTCGGGGTTGCACCTGAAATCGTACACCTCGTCGAAACGGCCGAGGACGTTGAAAAACTGTCCATCGAAAACGAAAAGATCATCGTGACCAACCAAACGACCATGAGTCAGTGGGATGTACTTGATACGATGGATAAGGTGAAGGAAATGTATCCTCACGTTGAGCTGCATAAGGAAATCTGCCTTGCCACTCAAGTAAGGCAGGAAGCTGTTGCAGAGCAGGCCGGAGATGCCGATGTCCTCATCGTCGTTGGCGATCCAAAGAGCAATAACTCCAACCGCCTCGCTCAAGTGTCAATGGATATCGCAGGTACTCCTGCCCATCGAATCTCAGACATCAGCGAATTGAACATAGATTGGATCAAGGATGCCGGTATCGTAGCTGTCACAGCCGGTGCCTCCACTCCGACACCCATTGTCAAAGAAGTCATTAAATTCCTGGAAGCCTTTGATGCAAACGATGAATCCACTTGGACAAGAGAGCGCAATGTTCCATTGAATAAAATACTCCCCAAAGTACGAAAAGCTAAGTTGGGAACAAAATAAAGAAGTCGAAAGGCCCCTTACGATCCGTAAGGGGCCTTTTCTATTCACATATACGTAAAGGGATTCGTTTCAGCTTTTGATGCAAAGATATTGACAATATATCCTTTTTCGGAGCATTTTCTGGCCAGGTGGGCAGCCACCCCTTTTTTCATCACTTTTTCAATATGATGTCCCGCATCGACTACATTGAGCCCCATCATCATGGCGTCATGAGCAGTATGATAATAGATATCCCCGGAAACAAACACATCCGCGCCCTGTCTCTTGGCTTTTCCGATGAATTTATTTCCATCTCCTCCGAGTACCGCCACTTTCTTCACCTTTGCGTCCCCGTCCCCGATCAGTCTGACTCCGTCCATGCCTAATGTTTCCTTCACGAAGAGCGCAAATTCCTTCAGGCTCATTTCCTCTTGTAAATATCCTATTCTGCCCAGTCCAAGAGCAGGCGGTCGATTTTCAAGAGAATAGATATCATAGGCGATTTCTTCATACGGATGGTGGGAAAACATCGCTTTCAACACTTTTTTCTCAAGGGATACAGGATATACCGTTTCTACCTTTTCTTCTGCCACTTGCTCTAGAGTACCCTGCGTTCCTATATGGGGGGTTGTACCATCTTCAGGAAGGAACCTCCCCTGTCCCTCGGTTGAGAAGCTGCAATGGGAATAATTTCCGATATGTCCTGCTCCCGCTTTCCCTAAAGCCGTCCGCAGTTCCTCGGCATTTTCTTTCGGCACGTATACCGCCAATTTGCGAAGTTCCTCCTGATAGGTAGGAATAAGAACAGAAGGATCTTGCAGCTGAAGGATATCCGCAAGCAGATCATTCACACCGCCTGCCGCCACATCCAGGTTGGTATGGGCCGCATACACAGCAATATCATGCTTGATCAGCTTTTCAATCATCCGGCCCTGATACGAGTCCGTTTGCAATGCTTTCAACGGACGGAATAATGGCGGGTGATGGGCAATGATCAGTTTGACATTGTTCTTGATCGCTTCATCCACGACATTTTCCAGCACGTCCAAGGTGATCATCACATTTTCGACCTTTTCATTCAGCTTACCGATTTGAAGTCCGATCGGATCTCCATCCTCCGCCAGGTATTTTGGGGAGAATTCCTCAAAAAGCTGGATGATCTCATGACCGTTTACTGTTTTCATTGGGTAAGGACCTCCTCTACCATGTTGATTTTATGAAGAAGCTCAGTCTTTCTTTCTTCCAAGGCTTCCGTCTTCTCTGCTTTTTCCATGTTATTCAGGATATTCTTCCATTGCTTTGACTCCTGGTTCCACTTTTTAAGGAATGCCTCGTTCCGTTCTCTCATTAAAAATGGCCCGAGTAACTGCTCTTTTTCAAGTTCCCCCGAATAGTGGGCCTTCGGATCGCCTTTTTCCGCTATCAAAATTTCATAAAGCTTATCATCTTCTTCAAGAATTTCTTCTCCAATCAGATCCCACTCATTGTCAATAAGCCACGTACGGATCGATTTCGCACTCACATTAGGCTGCAGGATCAACCTTGGCCCATTAGTGAGCTTGTCTTTTCCAGCCTCGAGAATCGATGCAATCAAGGTACCGCCCATGCCGGCAATCGTAATGCAATCCACTTCTCCAGGTTGAATGACTTCGAGACCGTTTCCTAACCTTACTTCCACTTCCTGGGTCAATCCGGCAGCTTCCACCTGCTTTTTAGCGGAAAGGTAAGGGCCCTTCACCACTTCGCCCGCGATGGCGGAGGAAGCAATCCCTTTATTGACCGCATAGCACGGCAGGTAGGCATGATCTGAGCCGATGTCGGCTATTTTTGCTTGCTTTGGTATGTAAGAAACCACTGTTTCGAGTCGTTTTGATAATTGTTGGATATTCATTCGTTCACCTTTACTCATTTTTATTGAATTGCCTGTACGCTACTCATTCTAACCAACTTTTCCATATAAAAAAAGTCCTTTGCCCAAAGACAAAGAACCTTTTTCAGTCATTCATTATTTAAGTGATTTGATCCAGTCTGCCATTGCATCAAGATTTTCATCTTTTACAAGACCAGCCGGCATGATGCCTCCACCATTTTTGATTCTATCTTTGATCTCGTCTTTAGACAGCTTCGTTCCTTTAAGAGCAGGACCGGCGCCACCTTCATAGTTTCCACCATGACAAGATACACAAGACTCCTTGTACTTAGCTTCCGGATCGAATTCGCCACTTGAAGCTTGTTCGCCTTCTTTACCAGCCATCTCACCATGTTTTTCGTCCTTCGCTTTTTCTTCGGCATTGTTCAGGCCTTCGATGGATAAGAAGAAAACAAGACCAATCCCAAGAGCCATAATAAGTACGAATGGAATGATTGGATTACGATTCATGATTTTAACCTCCCTTATGTACAACATCCAAAAAATAGTGCTCTTTTCAACACTTTATATTTTACTGTAAAAAACGACAAAGTAAAAGTCCTATCAATTAACTTTTCCATCTTTCTCACAAATTAGACACAATTCCCTTCAATTTTCCTATTTTCCAAACTCATCCTTCTTTCTTCCAGGCTTTGAAGGAGAATATAGAGAGGAGCCCTATCGCCCTTCAAGGGGTCAATAGAGCTCTCTCATCAACATATAGGACTTTACCCTATTGACACCCGATCAATCTTGAAATGACCATTCTCTGAACTTCTGAAGTCCCTTCACCGATCTCAAGGAGTTTGGCGTCCCGCATATAACGTTCAACATGATATTCCTTCATGTAGCCGTACCCCCCATGAATCTGAATCGCTTCGTCCGCCACTTCCATACTGATTTCGGAAGCGTAGAGCTTACACATGGAGGCTTCTTTGGAAAATGCTCTTCCCTGATCCTTCAACCAGGCAGCTTTATGCACCATATTCCTGGCGAGCTCGATCTTCATCGCCATGTCAGCCAGCTTAAATTGCGTGACTTGAAATTGCGATAAGGTCTTACCGAATTGCTTTCTTTCTTTCGAATATTGAAGCGCCTTGTCAAATGCCGCTTGTGCCACACCGACCGCCATCGCCCCAATTCCGATCCTGCCCCCGTCCAGGGTGACAAGGAACTGTTTGAATCCTTCTCCCTCTTTCCCTAACAGGTTTTCCTTCGGTACTTCCACGTCTTCCAGTACCAGCTCGGTAGTGTTGGATGAATGAAGCCCCATTTTTTCATAATTATCAATGACCTTGAAACCATCCGCTTTAGTCGGAACGATGATCGCACTGATTTCTTTATTTCCATTGTTCCTGCCTGTAATCGCTGTCAATGCGAGATGATTTGCATAACTTGCATTGGTGATATAACATTTATTCCCATTGATGACCCATTTATCCCCTTTATCTTCAGCAGTGGTCTGGGTTCCACCTGCATCTGAACCTGCATTGGGTTCAGTCAGGCCGAAAGCCCCAAATGATTCCCCTGTACATATCGGCGTGAGGTACTCCTGTTTCTGTTCGTGTGTACCAAACAAATTGATCGGGGCCCCACCAAGCGAAATATGGGCAGAGTATGTGATCCCCGTGGAGGCACATGCACGGCTGAGCTCTTCTGTTACGATGGCGAAACTGACCGTATCAGCTCCCGCTCCACCATATTCTTCCGGAAAGGGAAGCCCCATCATGCCAAGGTCAGAAAGCTTCTTGAAAATGTCTTTAGGAAATTCCTTTGTGCGGTCCCGGTCCAACGCACCTGGTGCCACTTCTTCCTCTGCGAATTCCCTGATCGTCTTCTTGATCATTGCCTGTTCTTGTGTTAAGTCGAAATTCATCCTTATCCCCCTTGTCTAACGTTGATGACTGAAAGCACTATACTTATAAACGCAGCACTTCCCGAGCAAAGTCACAGGACTCTATGAATGCGCTCTCATTCCTATTATAAGAGGGAATCGTGAATTTTCTCAACTTTAAAAAACTTTTAAATTTTCAGAAGTTATAGTGATATATAAATAACGACCAGTACCGCTCCAATCGATCCCGCTACGGAAAAATAATTCAGCTTCCATTTCAATCCGGCTCCAATCCAGATGAAACAGTTTAGAAATAAGGTTATGTAGAATCCCACCGTGTTTCCCTTCACGATTTCCTCCGTTACCTCCATGGATGTAAGCAGGAGGATGCATGCGGCGGATGTGTACAGGAGAAGAGGAGATAATTGTTTCTTAGTATAATAAATTCCTACACCCAGTAATAATCCGACAAAACTTGCCAAAATCGCTGTTTGCAAAACGATTGACAATTCAGTAAAATAAATGACAAATAATGAAATGACTAACGCACTGAGTGAAAGCAATAAATCCCTAAGCATGTTTTTCTTTTTTGAATCCGTTTTCTTTCTGTCATCGATACCTGCTCCACCCGTATATAATGCCAGAAGATAGTCACAATACTGTTCCGGCAGCATTCCTGTCCGCTTCCAGAGTCGAATTTCATGGATGATGATGTCGGTTTTCGAATCTTTTATTCTGCTCACATGTGTCACACCTTCTATTGTCAGATCCATAACTGTATTCGCCAAAGATCATGAATATCCCTTTTTAAAACGAAAAAAACTGCCCCCATTTTTCAATAGAGGCAGCAAAGATGTTCTATTCCAAAAAGTCTTTTAACCGTTTGCTTCTGCTTGGGTGGCGAAGTTTTCTGAGTGCCTTCGCTTCGATCTGACGGATACGTTCACGGGTGACACCAAAAACCTTACCCACTTCTTCAAGTGTACGGGTTCTGCCGTCGTCCAGACCAAATCGCAGTCTGAGGACATTCTCTTCACGGTCTGTAAGAGTATCCAGGACGTCTTCAAGCTGTTCTTTCAACAGTTCGTAAGCAGCATGTTCCGAAGGGGATTGAGCTTCGGCATCCTCAATGAAGTCCCCAAGGTGAGAATCATCTTCCTCCCCGATCGGTGTTTCAAGGGATACCGGTTCTTGTGCGATCTTAAGGATTTCACGGACCTTTTCAGGTGTCAAATCCATTTCTTCCGCAATCTCTTCCGGTGCCGGTTCACGGCCCAGATCCTGAAGCAACTGTCTTTGTACCCTGATCAGTTTGTTGATGGTTTCTACCATATGGACCGGAATACGAATCGTTCTTGCCTGGTCTGCAATGGCACGTGTGATGGCTTGACGAATCCACCATGTGGCATACGTACTGAATTTGTACCCTTTACGGTAATCAAATTTTTCAACAGCCTTGATGAGACCCATGTTTCCTTCTTGAATAAGGTCTAAGAATAGCATACCGCGACCGACATAGCGTTTTGCGATACTGACAACAAGTCTAAGATTCGCTTCGGCAAGGCGGCGCTTCGCTTCTTCATCACCATCTTCAATTCGCTTGGCAAGATTGATCTCTTCCTCAGCTGATAGTAGGTCGACTCTCCCGATTTCTTTCAGATACATACGAACCGGATCGTTTATTTTAACGCCGGGAGGAACGCTTAAATCATTCAGATTAAACTCTTCTTCCTCTTCTTTTTCCAATTCAGTGGCACCCGGATCATCATCATCATCATTTTCATTAACGATTTCTACACCTTGTTCACCTAAGTGTTCGTAGAATTCATCCATCTGATCGGAATCCAATTCAAACCCTGATAATTTATCGGCAATATCTTCGTAGGTGAGGACTCCTCTTTTCTTACCTTGGTTAACTAAGAATTCTTTCACCTGATCAACTGTTAATTCTGACGCTATTTGTTTGGAACGCGCTGACTTTTCAGCCATTTGTCCCCCTCCTTCCAACTTCCTTACAAAACTTTATAGAGACTTACGCAGCTGTAAGATTTCCATTGCTATTTGTGCTTCCTGCCTGTAATCCTTTAATCTTTCCGCTTCTTTTCTTTCCACTTCTTTTTCCTTTATTCTCAACATCTTTTGATGTTTTAACACCTGATTCACATAATCCGTCAATTCCTGATCCGAACTTTCTTCGCTTATCGACATCATTTCAATGTCTGTCACGATCCTTCTGAGCCTTTCATCAGGTAGGTACCCGATAAAGGCACTGGCACTTGGAGGCAGACCTTGTTCATAATAACCCAATAAATAAGTAATAATAGCCTGGTGCTCATCAATATTAAGGTTCGTCCCCGCAAGCCACTCCTGAATCTTATAAGCGATATTCGGATCTTTCAGCATATAAGCAATCAACCTTCGTTCAGCGGTTTGGTATGCAGGCAACAGTTTAGACTGTGTGGGCCGTTTGAAATCCCCATGCATACCGACCTGTTTAGGCGGTTTAGATACGCGCTTCTCCGGACCCTCTAATTCAGATAGCTGTTGTTGAAGGGCCTCTAAGGACAATTCGAACTCATCGGCTAAATACCTTAAATAATAGTCCTTCTCGACCGCCTTACTCAATTGAGTAATTTCCTTAAGTATGTCTTCTATATACTTAAGCCGATCTCCTTCATCATTCAAGTTTTTATTTAGCTTATAGTACCGAAGCTTAAATGCCATGAACGTCAAGCTTGCCCCTATTACATCCTGTTGAAACTTTTCTCCACCATATTTGGTGATGTAGTCATCAGGGTCTAATTGTTCCGGTATTGTGGCAACGCGGATGTCCAGCTGATGGTTATGAAGGAGCTTTCCTGCCCTGAACGCGGCTTCCACCCCTGCGGAATCACCATCGTAGCATATGATGATGGAATCCGTTAATCGCTTCAAAAGTCCTATCTGCTGTTCCGTCAATGAGGTACCCATGGTGGCTACCCCGTTTTCGACCCCTGCCCCGCTTGCCGAGATCACGTCGGCAAATCCTTCGAATAGGATCGCCTGCTGTTTTCTCCTGATCATTGCCCGGGCACCGTGATAATGATAAAGAATGCTGCTTTTATTGAATATCTTTGTTTCAGGACTGTTTAGGTATTTTGGTTCGTCATTCGGATCGATGGTCCTGCCCGAGAAAGCAACGGTGTTTCCTTTCGCATCCACAATCGGGAACATGATTCTGCCCCTGAAGCGATCGAGGAAGGAATCGTCCCTTTCCCTTCTGACGAGTAATCCCGCGGCTTCCATCAGTTCCAGGGAGTAGCCCCGTTTCTCCAGGAATTTAACCGTGAAATCCCAACTCGGGAGCGACCAGCCTATCTGGAATTTCGTGATGCTTTCCGTCGTAAAGCCCCTTGCAAGTAAATATTCCAATGCATCCTGACCTTCCTTTGTATTTAGGAGGAGATGATGGTAAAATTTACTTAATAAGCTATGGGCTTCCATCATTTGCTTTTCGTCCTCCTGAGGAGGAAGCGCTTGATCCGAAGAAGAAGTCTGGATGGAAATCTCTTCGCCTACTTTAGCCCCAAGCTTTTGGGCCGCTTCAAGGAAGCTCAGGCCGTCTACATCCATGAGGAATGTAAAGGCATTTCCTCCTGCACCGCATCCAAAGCAGTGAAATATCTGTTTGTCGGGGGAAACAGAAAAAGATGGAGTGTTTTCTCCATGAAAAGGACACAAACCAAAATAATTCCTGCCCTGCTTTTTCAGTTGTACATAGTCACCCACAACATCCACAATATCGGTTGACGACAAAATTTTATTTAACTTATCTTCAGGGATTCTTTCAGACATGCTTTATCACCTGTTTTTATTAACCCTTTTAATCCATTCTGTACTTATTACGATTCTCCTGCAATTTCCGACAAGATTTTATCGAAGGACGTACAAAATGTTTCTCTGTCTTCATTTGTGAAAGGCTTGGGACCTTTACCATAGTTGCCTTTTTTGCGTTCTTTGGCTGCGAGATACCGGTAATCGAGTGCCGTGACGATACTCTCTTCCCTGTAGGCTTTTCCCCTGGGAGAGATGGCGTAAACTTTTTTCGGCAATACCAGACTCGCAAGCCCTATATCCTGCGTCACCAGTACATCCTGTGCCTTTACGTGGTTCATGATGTATAAGTCGGCCGCTTCTTTCGAACTATCCACATATACCCACTCCCCTTGATCGGGTGTGTTCTTTTTATGGGCATGGGAAGCAACAAAAATGATTTCAAAGCCATAGCCTTTTGTTATTTTGATGATTTCCTGTTTAACAGGACAGGCATCTGCGTCTACATATACGGTAGGTTTATGTTCGCTAATACTAACTATTCTACATCACTCCGTATTATCCTTCTCTCTTTATGAACTTTCCTAGAGATTTGATTAAAAATGTCGAATTTTAATTCAGGTGAGACTTGACATATCACAATAATTAGTTTATTCCTTAAGAGTTTAGTCTAAACCTATTTTAAATATTTTTATCACAATTTTTTATTATAGTACAAGCGGACAAGTTTGACCACTATAAAAACTCAATTTATTCAAGGTTTTTAAACAAGCTGATCCATTCACCAAAAAAAGAATGATTCCCCTCTATTCCAAGGGAATCATTCTTTTGGCTATTTACGTAGCCATCAATCATGGGACTGATGATAAATATTCGTTATGACATTGGCTGTTTCTTCGACGGCCTTGTTCGTTACGTCGATGACGTGACATCCGATGCGGTCGGTGATTTTCTCGAAATATTCAAGCTCGTCTTCAATCCGTTTTATGTTTGCATAGCTCGCCTGATCATTTAATCCCAGGGACTTCAATCTTTCCCGGCGGATCGTATTCAACTTTTCAGGACTGATCTTCAGTCCGAAGCACTTCTTAGGTGAAACCATAAATAACTCTTCAGGAGGATCCACTTCGGGAACAAGTGGTACATTGGCCACTTTGATCCGCTTCAGGGCAAGGTATTGGGATAGAGGGGTCTTGGAAGTCCTTGAGACCCCCACTAACACGATGTCCGCTCTTAAAATGCCCCTTGGATCCCGCCCGTCATCATACTTGACGGCGAATTCGATGGCTTCCACCTTCTTGAAGTAATCATCATCAAGCTTTCTGACCGTCCCGGGTTCGAACAACGGCTCCTTTTGGTAGGAAGATTGATATTTGTCCATCAATGGACCAATGATGTCAAATGCATAGAGCTCTTCCTTTTCTGATTGTTCTTTGATGTAGGCACGCATATCCGGCTTTACAAGGGTATAAACGATCAACCCCTGATTCAGTTTCGCTAAGGAAATCACTTCATCGATATGTTCCAGGTCCTCTACATACGGAAAGCGCTTAATGACCGTATTGGAACCATTGAATTGGCTAATCGCCGCTTTTGTGACTAATTCAGCAGTCTCTCCCACCGAGTCGGATACAACATAGATGATCGGTTCTTTCACGATCGTTCACCACCTTCTAATATTCATCTGCCAATGCTACAAATGCTTTCGTAATATTGGTCTTCGTAATCCTGCCTATGACCTCGAGATCGCCGTTTTCGGTCTTTTTAATGACGGGGACAGAGTCGATTTGTTTATGAATCAAGTCCTTCGCCACCCCGATCAGCTGGTCATCCTTTTCACAGACCGTGATATTGGGCATCCTTGTCATAATGATATTCACCGGCAGGGTACTGAGTTCCTGCTTCCCAATACTTGCTCTTAACAGATCCTTACGGGACAGGACCCCCACCAGGTATGTATTGGCGTCCACGACAAACAATGTTCCCACATCTTCCAGAAACATTGTCACAATCGCATCATACACGGAAACATTCTCATTTACCACCACTGGAATCGACTGATAATCCTTGACGTAAATTTTGTTCAGGTTTTCTGTCAGCAGCTGCGTTCCTGTTTTCCCTGTATAAAAATACCCTACTCTTGGACGTGCATCCAGGTAACCTGCCATGGTCAGGATGGCAAGGTCAGGCCGGAGAGTCGCTCTGGTTAGGTTTAATTGATCGGCAATCTGTTCACCAGTGATAGGTCCGTTGTCTTTCACTATCTGCAAAATATGTTCTTGACGCTTATTGAGTTCGATTGTTACTCACCACCTAACGGTCAAACGATTTATGTTATACTTTATATGAAATATTATATACTATTTAACCAAAATGAAAAGAGCATATTATCATTCAAATGTGACAACACTATATTTTAAATTTCACTTTACAAAGAGTATCTTTTTTTGTTAGAAACTTCAAATCTTTTCTCTTTCCACGATCAGCAGTTGTTTTTATTTCTTTATCATGATAAAATGTCTTCATCTTATCACCAATAAAGCTATGAGGGATCAATAAGTACTTGCTAACCAATAAGCGACTGGGGACAGTGAAAGCCTAGAAAGCAGGGAAACGGCAATCCGGAGCTATTTACCGATGAAAAGTGGGTATACTCTTATGTATATCAACTAGGGTGGAACCGCGAGTATCAAGCTCGTCCCTAGGCCTCAAGCGCCTAGAGACGAGCTTTTTTATTTACATAAATGATGAAAAGGAGTGACTTATATGTCAATGGAAAAAGTAGTCAACTTAGCAAAGCACAGGGGGTTTGTATTCCCCGGTTCCGAAATTTACGGAGGACTTGCCAACACATGGGATTACGGCCCGCTTGGTGTGGAGCTGAAAAATAATATTAAAAAAGCCTGGTGGAAGAAATTCGTTCAGGAATCCCCTTATAATGTGGGCCTTGATGCAAGCATTCTCATGAACCCTCAAACATGGGTGGCTTCCGGTCACGTTGGGAACTTCAATGATCCGATGATCGACTGTAAGCAGTGTAAGACACGTCACCGTGCGGATAAAATCATCGAGAACGCCCTTGAAGAAAAAGGCATCGAAATGATCGTGGATGGTCTTTCTTTCGAAAAAATGGAAGAAATCATCAAGGAGCACGATATCGCGTGTCCTGATTGCGGAAGCCATGATTTTACGGATATCCGCCAATTTGATCTCATGTTCAAAACGCATCAAGGTGTAACGGAATCTTCTACAAATGAAATCTACTTACGCCCTGAAACTGCACAAGGGATCTTTGTAAACTTTAAAAATGTACAGCGCTCCATGCGCAAAAAAATGCCATTTGGTATTGCACAAGTGGGAAAAAGCTTCCGGAATGAAATCACACCGGGTAACTTCACATTCAGGACGCGTGAATTTGAACAGATGGAACTTGAATTCTTCTGTAAACCGGGAGAAGACCTGGAGTGGTTCTCTTACTGGCGCGAATTCTGTAAAAACTGGTTACTGAACCTCGGCATGAGTGAAGACAACATGAGACTGCGCGATCATGATCAGGATGAACTATCACACTACAGTAATGCGACTACGGATATTGAATACAAATTCCCATTCGGATGGGGTGAGCTTTGGGGTGTGGCTGATCGTACAGACTTCGATCTGAAGCGTCATATGGAACATTCCAATGAGGACTTCCACTACATGGATCCTCAAACGAACGAAAAGTATGTTCCATACTGCATCGAGCCTTCCCTTGGGGCAGATCGTGTAACCCTTGCATTCCTTTGTGATGCTTTTGAAGAAGAGGAACTTGAAAATGATTCACGTACCGTGCTTCGTTTCCATCCGGCACTGGCACCGTTCAAAGCGGCGGTCCTTCCACTTTCCAAGAAGCTTTCTGATGATGCATTCAAGGTGTATGAAGAGCTGTCACAGGATCTGATGATCGACTTCGACGAAACGGCATCCATCGGGAAACGTTACCGCCGTCAAGATGAAATCGGTACACCTTTCTGCATCACATTCGACTTCGACTCTGTAGAAGACGGTCAAGTAACCGTGCGCGACCGCGACACAATGGACCAGGTGAGAATGCCGATCAGCGAAGTAAAAGGCTTTTTACAGGAAAAAATTAAGTTTTAAAACCCTAAAGCGGAGGGG
>NZ_NTUP01000069.1 GCF_002561455.1 Bacillus sp. AFS015802
TTGTAGACGTCAAGTTGAATTTTACACTTTTTGCTCGTTTTCTTTTTACACTTCTGCTGAAAAAATGCTCTTTCGGTTTTTCATCCGATGACTTTCCTCATTCTCTCCACCATGTATGACTTCCACACGATGAAGTAAACGATCCAAAATAGCTGTCGTAATCCCTTGATCCCCAATTAGATTACCCCATTCATCTGGACTTTTATTTGAAGTAAGAATGATTGAACTTCGTTCATATAAGTGATTAATTAGATGAAAAAATAAGTTTGCTTCTCTCTGATCCATCGCCATGTACATTAAATCATCGATGATCACAAGATCGGCATTTCTAATTCGTTTGAGTTGAACTTTAGATTTATTCAGGTATTCTTCTGTCTTTAAAAGTTGTACTAGTTCACCCATTGTAGCGAAGTAAACATTGAATCCTTTATAAACGGCTTCAAGTCCCAGCCCAATTGCGATATATGTTTTCCCAATGCCAGGGGGACCTAAGAGAATCAAATTATACTGTTGCTCTAACCAGCTTAATTCTCTAAGTTGAGAAAGCTGGCGGGCTGTTAGAACGTTTTGACCTTTAAGTTCAAACTCATCTAATGACTTCACGAAAGGGAAGCGTGCCCATTTCATTCTTTTTTCAAGGCTCTTTGCTTCACGTTTTGCTAATTCATATCGTGTGATAGATTCTAAGAACTCCAAGTAAGTCCATGATGTTTTTTCAGCTTCGCGAAGAAGCTGTGGTAGCTCCTCCGCCGTCTCTGATAAACGTAACTGTCGAAATTGATCTTGTAATTCATGCACCGTCTTGTTCATTATCCTCGACCTCCCAAAATGCTAGTATACGCGTTTAAAGAACGGGTAGAAGCCTTAATAGGAGGATGTTTTGCTGGATTGGCATAAAAGGATTGTACCTCTTTAACTGGTTCATCACGCAAATTATCAAGGTGATGAGCGATATCCCGAAAGTCATTTGCATTGTATATTTTTTCTGTCGTGCACTTGGCCAACACAGTATCTATTAATGATGGATACTGTTGAATCACCTTGTAAATGATCGCAAATTGGTCTCGACGATACCTTGGGTATCTCTGACTGATCTCATCAAAATACAAAGCTGCCCGAGTCTGATCTTCAAAGTAAGAGATAAGACGTTGCTTAAGCTCTTCAATCCCCTTTGAACGATCGCGAGTATGGTGACGGTTTTGAATGAGTTTTCCTTTTTCTGAACTAATAATATGTTCGGTGATGATTTCACCACTTGCTTCTTTGCGTATCACAAGAGTTTGTTGGTCTTCGTTTGTCACTTCAATCCATACTATATTTTCCGTCATTGTTTGATAAGTCCCTAGTGGTACAGAATAACGGTTAGACTTATAACGGATCGTGTTGTCCTTGCTTACAGTTCTTGTTATACTTTGTTTATTGGTACTTTCATATGAAAGTAACGAAGAGACTGGCTGTAAGTGTTGCTTTTCGAGGAGAAACACTTCTGCTGGTCTTTTTTTCGTTGTCTGGTGAACCTGATGGTTCCCTGTACGTTGAAGCCACTGTAATGCTCGATCATTCCAATCTTCTATGTCTCTAAAAACTCGACTGTCTGCGAAATTCCCTTTTATGTATTTCACTACATTTTCAATCATGCCTTTAGATTCCGGATCAGCTCTCCTGCACAAGTGAACTTTGAATTGACGCTCATTCACATAGTTTTGAAATTCTTCTGTTAAAAGTAGCTGACCTGCATTTTCACTCACAGCGATTAAGTGGTCCTGATCGTAGACAATTTCATTTGTACGTCCACCGTAGAATTGGAATGCATTTTCATGACATCTGATCGCATCTCTTGTAGTAAACGGACGTGCCTGCCATTCCATATATTTATGTCTAGAATGAGCGAGTACAAAGGCTATAAAGTACAATTTGATTTCTTTTTTGTCTGTCGACTTCTGTTTTGTTTCACCCCAGTCTACCTGAAGTTGTTTGCCCATTGGTTGTTCAGGAACTGCTTCGTATTGGCGGACAATAACCTTTTTCTCAATCTGATAGACTTCACGGATATTTCGAACATAAGTCCTCACAGTACTTCCCCCAACCGAAAGGTCGGGATACCTCTCCAAAAGCCAATCATGAATTTGAGCACTACTCAGGTGAGGATATTCTTCTAGCCAAGCAAGTATCCAGTCTTTATAGTGATCTAACTTTTTCTTCTTCCCCAAGGGCTGTTCAGTGTATGCTCTTGCTTCATCAAATGTCATTTCTAAATACTTGTAGACAGTTGGTCTTGAAATCTTAAGCTCCTTAGCGATTTGTGCCACTTTAAATTTTCTTTTGCGTAGTTCATGAATCTTTACATATAACACTAACTTTTCCTCCAAAAATCCTAACCTCCAGTAAAATAACGTCACTATTTATTTTACTAAAGTAATAGGTTGATTGAGCAAAAGTGTAAAATCTTATCGAGCAAAAACTGTCAACTTTATTCTAGCGTTCACA
>NZ_NTUP01000070.1 GCF_002561455.1 Bacillus sp. AFS015802
GTGAGACCCCGCAGGAGCGAAAGCTGTGAGGAGGCTCGCCTTCCGCCCGAGGAAAGCGAAGTCTTGCACGGAAATCAACAGCGGTATAACACGTGATCTAATTGTTCGTCTTTAGAGTGTATAGATTTAGTTATGTCCCAGCCTCATTTCCGTTTTTATTCTATGACACCGGTTCGAATGATATTGTTATTCACTTTCACTTCAAATGTGGCTTCCTTGTATAACTTGTCCCACTCTTTCCTTGTTAAATCCTGGTGGCCCCTTACACTTTTGTATTCGGTTCCAAAGCCAATCGGATCTGTTCCTTCCTCCTTTAGCATCTGGAGGGTATCCCTTATGTTCTTTTCAATATATTTCCCTATCTCGTCTTCAAGGAATCGAAGGGCTTCAGGTTCAGACAGCTTCATTTCTTCTGACATTTCAAGTAATCTGGACTTAAGGTCCAATTCCACCCTGAAAGAAGGTTTCTCTTTATTTTCTGCTTTGATCGTATGAGATGATTTTATACTATCGATCATAATATACACCCGGTCGTTTTCCGGACCTGAATGCAGGCTTGATAAGTAGGGCTTGAACTTCTCTAATGGCAGTTCCACCTCGACACTTCCGGCGTTGTAATCTTCCATTAAAGAACGAATGAAGAAAATCTTGTCTCTTTTTAATTCTTTAACGAACTCATCCCTTGTAAATAAAGCGAAACCGTCTACCCCGACCTTGCCATTTGCTGCGGTCAACAAGGGGAGGATGGGATCTTTACCGACGCTTCCGTAATCCGTGATGAATTCCTGCAAGGTGGGAGAAACAAGCATTTCTGCTTCTACGTTTTGCCTGACTAAATTGTATAAGTAGGTCCCCCTATTTGAAGGTTTTTCTTCCATTTGGTACGTCAGGACTTCTTCTGCCGTCGTATCGGCAATGGTTAAATACACCATATTCCCGATTGAGGAATCTCGTTCGAGCGTATCCACTAAGTGAGAGATCCCCTTCTCAGCAAGATCTCTTCCGTACACAACAATCCTCAACTGTCCGGACACAAGCTTGTGATCCGATTCTAGATTTTGTGATAATCGGATTCCTTTACTTGTCTTTGACGTGCTTGTCAGAACTTTTTCAACATCCTCCATGGCAGGATTGAACTGATAGAGGACCAACGTTCCGGTGATTTTTTTGTCTTCAGCCTGATCATATCCTACAGCGGTGATCAGGCCGAGCTTTTCTAAATATTTCGTCTCCACGCAGCTGCTTAAGAAAAAGGAGGAGAAAGAGACCATAAGGAGTAAGACAACTTTTTTCATGCATCCACACCCTTTTTCTTTTTAACAAATTGTTTTGACTTGACCAGGATAAAAAGGCAACTGGGATATATGAATGAGAGGATAAAGCTTGTGGTCCCGACCTTATCCGTAATGGTATTCATCAATAGACGGTCATTAACGAATAAAGATAATATCCAAAGCAGTGATGCGAAGAGATAAATGGATTTCTTCTGTGAAAAATCAAAAACTCTCTTCATTCCCCTTGATGCTACCCAGAAATACAAGCAAATATTAGGAAGGATGACTAACATCCAAAATGAGACGGCGATAAATTCGAAACGCTCAAGATTCGGAATCCTCAAGATCTTGAACATGGACAGCACCGGCCATATGGTCTTTAAAAGAGCATCCTCAGAGAAAAAACCAATGCTCACAATGGTCACAACTGTGAACAAAAAGGTTGAATAGCCTGCTCCGATGAGCGCGTATTTAAATACTTTTTTCTTTTCTTTAATGTAAGGGTAGACGAATAACACCAAATCAAAGCCGATGATGGTAAAACTCGTTTTATAAACGCCCATCATGATTTCTTTTGGCGAAGAGGTCAAGACGGGTTGGAGGTGGTTGAAGTCCATGAATTTAATAGGGGTATAGATCATGAATAAAAGCCAGAAAGCCAGGATAAGACCGAAAAATGCGATTCCGACTACTACCCTGATCCCTCCCAACACTCCATAAACCATTAAGAACAGCAACAGACCCATCAAGAGCCATGTTGGAATTTTCGGGAATATCCACGCTTGGACCATCTCGATATAATTCATCAGTATCACGTAGGTGACACTCAGGTAATATCCGATATAGAGTATATTAAAAGCTTTGCTGATCCATTTTCCATACACATCCATATGGATGCCATACAGGTCGGCACTATTATAAGTTTCAAGCATTTTCACCATCAAGAATAGAACGAATGAAACCAATATCCCAGATAGAATCACAGAGATCCATGCATCCCTATTGGCTTCCATGTAAATGATGCGTGGTAGTCCGGCTATTCCCACCCCGGTTTGGGCTGTATGTATAATAAACATGATCAAAAAAGCGTTAAACATCAACCGTTCTTTCGGATTCACATTGATCTCCACATATTTCACCCTTTACTCGTCAACGTCTTTTTTTATTTTTGCTTTCTTCATGGGAATGCGTCCCTCATCGATGGGATGATTGGATATCGGGCGCTTGACTAAAAACTGATATGGAAGTCGAAATAAACTGTACTTCAAATCTGAAAATCTGAATGGATAGATGGGGGATAAATAGGGTCTACCCAGTGTTGTGATTTTCAGTAGATGAATGAGTAGAAAGCAAAAGCAAAACATGATTCCTACCCCGCCATATAATCCTGCCATGAGAATGATCGGGAAACGGATGATCCTTACGGCAGTCCCTATCGCGTAACTTGGCGCAGTGAACGAACCAAGTGCAGAGATCGCAATGATGATGATCAGGATGTTGCTGGTGAATCCAGCTTGGACCGAAGCCTGTCCGATGACTATCCCTCCCACGATCCCCATCGTCTGACCTACCTTTGTAGGGAGTCTCGCTCCTGCTTCTCTTAACAGTTCAATGATAAACTCCAATAATAGTGCTTCGAATACAGGGGGAAAGGGGACATTTGATCGTGACTGTCCCAGTGATACCAAAAGAGCGGAAGGAATGACTTCATAATGGTACGTTAAAACAGCTACATATGCAGGAGTCAAAAGGATAGAAAAAAAGATGGCTACAAAGCGGATTAATCGAAGGAACGATCCCATGTTCCATCTCATATAAATATCTTCTGTCGATTCAAAGAAATTCATAAAGGTGGATGGACCGATAATCGCCGTAGGGCTTCGATCCACCAGTAAGGCGATCTTTCCGTGAAGAAGGGTGATGGTGCATCGGTCCGGAAGCTCAGTCGTGATGAACTGTGGGAAAAAGGTATATGAGTTATCTTCGATCATTTGAGCAAGTACCGTTGAATCTATGATGCTGTCCACTTCAATTTCTGTAATGCGCTGTCTGAAGGTATTGACGTTCTCTTCCTCTGCAATATCCTTTATATACACCATTTGAACCTTTTTCTTCGTTCTTGATCCGATCATAAAAGTCTCAACGCATAATTTTGGATCGTTGATGTTCGACCGGATCAGATTCAGATTCTTTGTGATGGATTCGGTGAATGAAATTTTCGGTCCGAATACCAAAGATTCCGTTTCCGCTTTCTCCAAAGCCCTGGTGCCCTTATCCGCTACATCCGCCAATACCCCGTGAGTATCACCTTCCTTAAAGATATAGGCGGTCCCGTTGACAAGATTATCTACTACGTCAGTGATGGTATTGGTTGTTGTAAGCTTGGCAATATTGATCGTATCTTTGATTCGTTGATGGTTTAGCTCTTCGATGGATTCTTCAAGTGGCCGAATGATGCTATCCTGCATGGAAGTTGCATTAACCAGGTCTTCAAAGTAAGCGACAGCGATTTTCTGACCATCTTTCGTGATGGTCCTGAATACTAAATCTTCACTATTGCTTACTAAAGAAAGCAATTCCTTGTGAAAGGTCTCAATATCAAAGCTGTGGGGGGACCCCAGGTCTATATCCTTCTTGACTTCTCTTCGTTTGAACACAGATTTCAACACCCTAAACCTTAATTTATTGATTAGACTTCCCATGTAGTCGCTTCTTACTCATGAAGATGCAGGGTTAAACGTTTTTTTGAAACGGTATACATAAAAAGCATGAATGTTGGAAAAGGTAGGGATGGAGGTGAATCAGATGAGTAATAAGAAAAAGGATGCATCAAAAGCAGTTCTTGGTTCTTCTCAAGTAGAAGGACAAGGTACGACGAGTCAGGAAATGCCAGGTGGAGTGAAGGTGCCATCATCCCGGAGTAAACAGAAAAAATAACTTTTTTTCTCCTCCTCCTTTACATAATCACCTTACTTCGGCGTTGATATATTAAAATGGAGTCAAGTATGATATAATGGTAGTAATCGATGCATTTAATCCGATTATTTAACGAAATATTACTGACCACATACTATCTGCAGCATACATTACCACATTCATCATTTTCCTGTTAGAAAGCATAGCAAGGAAATCCTACTTACCTTAAAGGAGGACGTTCAATGGCTTTTGGTCGTAGAAATCAAGTTGAGGAAGAAATCAAGACAGAGGAAACAAAGATTTGGGCTTGTTCCGCTGAAGATTGTAAGGGCTGGATGAGAGATAACTTTAAAAGTGAAGATACACCTAAGTGTCCGCTATGTAAAGAAGATATGGTGACTTCAACCAAGGTGTTGCAAGTGGTGGATAATCCCCATCCTACAATGAAATCATCCTGATGGATCACAAAGAACCAATCCCCTGATTGGTTCTTTTTTTCTTTCCTCTTGAATCCATAAATAAAAAAATGTTTAAACTCTTTTTTTACAATTGAATAGTATGTAATGTATTTATGTATTAAAGGAGGGAGCATCATGTCCAAGAAAGAGAAAGAAGTAAAAAATACTTCCACTGAAACCGATCGTAAAGAAACAGTATGGGACGGCTTTTGGAAGCTGTCTAAGTCTGTTGACGAAAATAAAGAAGAAAAAACAGTGAAATGGTTCTGATGAAGTGAAGGGACTGTACATGGGTGTGAATGCGCATGTACAGTTTTTTTATGTTTAATCAAGTCAGATAGAGGTAAAGAGAAACATAACCAACTTGAAGGAGGAAGGTCCATTGAAGTTATCAAATGTACGATTGTATGACGGCTTGGGGTATACTGATCCAACTAAGAAATACAATGTAACGATCGAGGATGGAAGGATCGGGGACATTATTGAAGGAGAGAAGCAAGGAACGGAAGATGAAATCGATGGGATGGAAAGGGTGCTGTCCCCTGCATTTCATGACTCACATATGCACTTTTTACGGTTTGGATTAATGAAGAGAGAATTGGATCTCAGGCATGTAGAAAGCTGGGAAGAAATGAAAAAGGAAGTGCTTGAATATTACCCTGAAATGGAAGAAGGGGACTGGGTTGTTGGAAGGGGTCTGAATGATGGCAACTTTAAAGATCGACAAGAGCTACTGACAGGAAAGGACCTGGATGAACTGCATTTACATACGTACATGTTTTTTCTTCATCAGGACGGTCATGAATGCGTCGTGAATCATAAAGTGCTCGATTTACTTAAGGAAGAAGATGAATTTAAGGACATTCCTGATGCTTTTAAAGAAACAGATGATAAAGGGGAATGGACAGGGCGGTTTAAAGACAGTGCCGTTCACTACATCAAGCATCACTTCCGTGGCCGAAGTTCCGATGATGCCAAGGAGGCGATCAAACAGGGGATTCCCCACATGCTTAAACACGGAATCACAACCATACACACGGATGACTTGAATTTCATCGGGTCGTATGACCGGCTATGGACGGCCTATAGCGGGTTGGAGAAAGAAGGAGAGTTGCCACTAAGGGTCTATTTGCATCATTATATCTTTAAAAAAGAACACCTGCAGGATTTTCTTGAACGTCATCCCCACCGCACGGGTGAAGGGAGCGATCATGTCAAGGTAGGCGCCGTGAAAATCTTCCTGGATGGGACTCAGCGCCTTCATACTTCTGCCATGAGGATTCCGTATAAGGACCAGCCCGATACGACCGGTACGTTGATTTATTCCCAAGAAGAGTTGAATGACCTGATCAGGCTGGCAAGCGAAAATCGAATGCAGGTGGCCATGCATGCCATCGGTGATAAAGCCGTAGAACAGGCCATTACGGCACTGGAACAGGAAGAGGCCCGGACCGATACCTATCACCACAGGATTATTCATGCCCAGACATTAGGTGAGGACTTACTGTACCGTCTGGGAAAAATCAAACCCACCATTGAAACCCAGCCTTCTTTCTTAATGGGGGAATGGGATCAAAAGGAGAAATGGGTCGGTGAAGATCTGGCTCCCTATTGTGATGCGTTTAAGAGCATCATCAATCATGATGTCCCTTACACATTAAGCTCTGACTTGCCTATCGGCTCCATCGATCCGTTCGAAGGTATGTTTGCTGCCGTCAACAGGACCGATCTCACCGGTAGACCTGAAGGAGGATGGCAGCCTCAGGAGAAGCTGACGGTAAATGAGGCATATCGTGGATACACATCCATGCCGACCCTTATCGAATTAAATGAACCTCATAATTCAGGAACCATCTCCCCAGGGGAACGCGCCGACTTCATCTTGCTGGATCGACATCCTTTGGAAGTTGCAAGTGATGATCTGCACAACATCAGGGTGGTAGAAACCTGGCATGATGGTAAGAAGGTTTATTCGGTATAAGTAAATGTCGAAGCCCCCACTAGGTGCAGGGGGCTTTTTTTCTGGAAACTTATAGACTTCCTATTGGCACGTCCACTTATCTTTAATAAAATATAGGGATAAGAATGTTATTTTTGGAGGGAAGCTCGTGATCGCAGAAGCAAAACAGGTATTAAAGCAGTACTTTGGTTATGATGAATTCAGGGACGGTCAGGAACGCATTATTCAATACATATTAGACGGGAAAAACACGGTCGGTATTATGCCGACGGGTGGGGGGAAGTCTCTGTGTTACCAAATCCCCGCACTGATGCTTGATGGCGTAACCCTTGTAATTTCCCCTCTCATATCCCTTATGAAAGACCAGGTGGATTCATTAATACACCAAGGGATCCCGGCTACCTATATTAATAGTACATTATCGACCAGTGAAGTAGAGAATAGAATGGAAGAGATTTCTTTAGGGGAATACAAGCTCGTTTATATCGCTCCTGAGAGATTGGAATCATTTGGATTCGTCCGTTTTCTCAATACATTGCCCATCCCCCTTGTAGCTGTGGATGAAGCACACTGTTTATCCCAATGGGGCCATGATTTCAGACCGAGCTATCTAGGCATCTACAAGGCAGTGAACCAGCTGCATTCAAACCCCACTATCCTGGCTCTCACAGCAACCGCTACCCCTCAAGTTCAGGAGGATATCCTTCATCACTTACATATTCCTGATCAATATAAGGTGTTAACTGGGTTTCAGAGGACGAACTTATTCTTCCAGGTGGTGAAGGGGGAAGACCGAAAGCGATGGGTGGAAAGGTATGTAAAGAAGAATCATCAGCATTCCGGCATTATTTACTGTGCTACACGCAAGGAAGTCGAAAATCTATTTATGCATCTTGAGAAAAAAGGTTTCTCCGTCGGAAAATATCATGGCGGTTTGTCTGATGGCGTAAGACAGGAGCAGCAGGAAGCCTTCCTGAATGATTCCATCACGATCATGATTGCGACCAATGCATTCGGGATGGGGATCAATAAATCGAACGTCCGCTTTTGTATTCATTATCAAATCCCCAAGAATATGGAGGGATATTATCAGGAAGCGGGCAGGGCCGGCCGTGATGGAGTGGACAGTGAATGTATCTTATTATTTTCACCTCAGGATATTCAAACTCAGAGGTACATCATCGACCAGAACATCGTCAATCAGGAGCTGCACGATAATGAGATGCAGAAACTGCGGGATATGATTGATTTTGTCCATACAGAAGCGTGTCTGCAGAACTATATCTTAGCGTATTTCGGTGAACAGATAGACGAAGCATGCGGCCATTGCAGCAACTGCCTGGATGATAGGGAATCTGAGGATGTAACGAGAGAAGCACAAATGGTTTTATCCTGCATGATGCGAATGAATGAAAGGTTCGGGACCTCACTCATCAGCGGTGTACTAACGGGTTCCAAGAATAAAAAAATCCTGGATTGGGGATTCGACCGGTTATCCACATATGGATTGATGAAAGAACATTCCCAGAAGGAAGTCGGCCTGTTCATCGATTATCTGATTTCAGAGGGGGTCATTCAAGTAGAGGGAGGGAGCTTTCCTATCCTCAGGGTTTCCTCCAAAGGTAAAGAGGTATTGATGGGGGAAAGAAGCGTAACGAGAAAGGTACAGCCTACAGTTACAGCCATCATTCCTAAAGAAGATGGATTGTTCCAGGCATTGCGGACACTCCGTAAGTCGATTGCGGATTCAGAAGGAGTACCACCTTTCGTTATTTTCTCTGATAAGTCACTTCAGGACATGTGTGTAAAGAAGCCGAAAACATCAGAGGAATTCATGCAGGTAAGCGGAGTCGGTGAAAACAAGCTGAATCGGTATGGGGAAATCTTCATAAAAGAAATCTCCGCTTTCTCACTTGAGAATCCTGAACATGAAGTCGAGGTCGTCAAGCCTTCCCGACCACGGAAGACGAGTCAATCCGATACAGCGTCCCATTTAATCAGTTATGAGCTGTTTAACAATAACATGGATGTAAAAGCCATTGCCAAAGAGCGGGGGATGACCACGGCAACGATAGAAAATCACATCATCCGTTCTTATCAGGAAGGCGTTACGGACGACTGGACCATCCTATTTACAGAAGAAGAAGAAGCTCTGATTGAAGAGGCGGTCTCGAAAGCAGGGACGGACCTCCTGAAACCTATCAAAGAAGAATTGCCGAAACATATAAGCTATTTCCAAATTAAAGGATACTTGGTTAAACACGGACAGTATGAGTAAAAAATGAAAAAAAGCAGGCGCCCGTCAGGCAGCCTGCTTTTTCTTGTCAGTATTAAGCTTTCATTGCAGCTTTCATTTCCAGGAATTCATCATATGTTGTTTCTTTATCGATGACACCTTCTTCAGTGATCTCGATAATACGATTGGCGATTGTTTGAATGAATTGATGGTCATGGGATGCGAAAATCATGGCACCCTTGAAATTGATCAACCCATTATTCAATGCCGTGATGGATTCCAAATCCAAGTGGTTCGTAGGTTCATCCAAAAGAAGAACATTTGATCCGCTCAGCATCATTTTGGATAACATACAGCGGACTTTTTCTCCACCGGATAGAACACTCGGCTTCTTCAATACTTCTTCCCCGGAGAAGAGCATACGGCCTAAGAATCCGCGAAGGAATGTTTCACTTTCATCTTCCGGTGAGTATTGACGTAACCAATCCACAAGGGAAGGTTCATTTCCTTCGAAATACTTGGAGTTTTCATTCGGGAAATAGGCTTGGGATGTCGTCACTCCCCATTTGAACGTACCGCTGTCCGGTTCCATTTCACCTGCAAGTATTTTGAAAAGAGTCGTCTTGGCAATTTCATTCGCTCCGACCAGGGCGATTTTATCTTCTTTATTGAGGATGAAGGAAACATTGTTTAAGACCTTTACTCCATCAACTGTTTTTGAAAGACCTTCAACACGCAGGACATCGTTTCCGATTTCACGTTCCGGTTTGAATTGCACATACGGATAACGACGTGAGCTTGGCTTGATGTCATCCAAGGAAATTTTCTCTAACGATTTTTTCCGTGAAGTCGCTTGTTTCGATTTAGAAGCATTCGCACTAAATCTGGCAACGAAGGCCTGAAGCTCTTTGATTTTTTCTTCTTTCTTTTTATTCTGATCCTGAGCCATTTTCAGTGCTAATTGGCTTGACTCATACCAGAAGTCGTAGTTTCCGACGTAGACTTGGATTTTTCCGAAATCAAGGTCGGCAATATGTGTACACACTTTGTTTAAGAAGTGACGGTCATGGGATACAACGATGACTGTGTTCTCAAAATTGATCAAGAAGTCTTCTAACCACTGAATCGCCTGGATGTCCAAGTGGTTGGTAGGCTCATCCAGTAAAAGAACATCCGGCTTGCCGAACAGTGCTTGTGCCAATAGTACTTTTACTTTTTCTCCACCGGTCAGTTCGGACATTTGTTTCGTGTGGAGATCTTCGTTGATTCCCAAGCCTTTTAGTAAGATGGCAGCTTCGGATTCAGCTTCCCAACCGTTAAGCTCGGCGAATTCACCTTCTAATTCTGCCGCTCTCATACCGTCTTCGTCTGAGAAATCTTCTTTCATGTAGATGGCATCTTTTTCCTGCATGACTTCATATAAACGGGTATGTCCCATAATGACGACTTTCAGCACTTCATATTCTTCATATTCAAAGTGATCCTGCTTTAAGACAGCAAGGCGTTCACCGGATCCCATGGAAACATGGCCGGTCTGCGCTTCGATTTCTCCTGAAAGAATCTTTAAAAATGTTGATTTACCAGCACCGTTTGCTCCGATAAGTCCGTAGCAATTCCCTGGATTGAACTTTATATTCACGTCTTCGAATAATTTTCTATCCCCAAAACGTAAGCTTACATCTGATACCTGAATCATATGTGATATACCTCCTAATACTCAATCTAAAAGATTATAACACGCGAGTATGCTAAAAAGATAGAGTGTTGGCAGGAACAGTGATAAATTTACCGGGTATTTACATAAGGAAGAGGTATACCTTGGACATTCATCAGGGGGTTAGGAGAGGAGTGGGAAAACGACATCAGTATAGAAATTTATAGTGGAATTGCTCTATATGGGAGTGATTTTTGGATCATTTCCCCAAGAGACATAGAGGCCCTGGCACAAATGCATTTGTGCCAGGGCCTCTATGTCTCTTGGGGACCTTTCAGCAGAGCTGAAAGGCGAGGGAAACGTCCGTTTCCCTCGAATGAGCCAAAAAACGATGCTAAGTAATAGCAGATTCTTTCCGTGGTTTTGTGTGCTATGATAACGTTATAAAAAAACAGACAGGTGATGAGGTATGGTAAGGTTCGTGAAGCGGGTGAGGTTTCTTTTTAATGTTCGGAGGTCGGTCCCTTTTTTGGTGGATTTTTTTCGGTCGGGGGATGTTTCGTTTGTGAAGAAAGGATTATCGGTGGGGTTGGTTGCATTCTATTTCTGGCTGCCCCTGGATTTGATTCCGGATGTATTTCTCTTATTGGGGATTGTCGATGATCTGGCTGTGTTTACCTTTATCCTTCAGCTCATGGTGAAGATGGCTCCTGAGGAGTTACAAAAAAGATATGAGTTAACGAAATGAGGCCGAAGAGCAGACTGTTCTTAACTTATAAAGAAGAAAACCGAAAACAGCCAAAAATGGGCTGCCGTTTTCGGTTTTTTCTTTTGATTTTTTCAGCTGCATCCCATACACTATAATTACACTAATTCCAATCAGAAAGGTATGAATTAAAATGGGTTCAGCTACAACCAATTCAATACCAAGACCATTAGTTCAACTAAATCAATGGTTCATCGTTTCAACCGTTGCCATTTCATGGGTTTTTCAAATAGAGTATTTCTTACTGCTTCCCTTCATAGTGGGGATGTCGGCTTTATTATTTAAATACAATCCCGTTATAAAGGCAGGGAAGTTATTTTTAAAGAAAGAACCTTCCTCTTATCCACCGGAAGACGCTGACCAGCAGCAGTTCAATAATATCATTGCGGTGAGCTGCTTAGGTGCTGCAATCATTAGTGCACTGGCGGGGTGGAGCACAGGATACTATCTGTTCTCAGGAATGGTCTTTCTCGCTGCATCCGTCGCTCTTGCAGGATTCTGCATCGGGTGCTTCATCCGCTTTCAGTGGAAAAGGTTCCAATATAAACGGTCATTACAATAACCTATTGACAAAAGAAGGGAATCCATCGTAAACTAAAATTGAATTTAAATAGTGTATACAAAGGGAGTATGTTATATGTTAGGTGTCGTTCTTAACTAACCGTGAAATGAATACGGACATTTTGCAGGCAATGGCCTTTTAAAACAGGCTGTTGATCAAGCTTATTTAGCTATACCTTCAAAATGTAGTTAAGAACAATGGTCATAGCATACTCAACCTTTTATCAGGAGAGCTGTGTCTTTGTGCACAGCTCTTTTTGTGCGCAATTCCGCAAGTCACGTCGTCTTTTCAACCGTTTGGAGTTGAAGGATTTACCTGTTTGCGTACCGACGGGCATTAAATGATGGGGGGGATTGTATACGAGTGAGGGAAGACCACAATGGACATTGTTCGTTGTGGTCTATTTTTGTTTATATGGAGGAAAATACAATGAATGAAAAAACGTTTCAAACACTGGAATTCAACTCAGTGAAAGAAGAACTGATGGGATTTGCCCTGACGGAAGAAGGAAAAAAGGAATTATTGAACTTACAGCCGTCCACCAATATCCGCCAGATTGACATGCGCCTGGATGAGGTGACGGAAGCCGTACGCATATTAGAGAAAAGTGCCAGTGTGCCGATTCATGCTTTAGACGGGGTAGAAAACATCATGGCGAATCTGAATAAAGGAGTGCCGCTTAGACCCGATCAGCTCACAGGCTTATATTATTTTCTGGATGCATGTAAAAAACTTAAGAAATACATGGAGGATAAACAGTGGCTCGCACCGAGGGTTTCATCATACGTTTATTCCATCGAAGACATTCCTGATCTAGGAGAGGAAATCAATCGATGCATTCGAAATGGCAGAGTGGATGATTATGCGAGTAAAGAGTTATTGAGGATACGAAAGCAACTGGGAATTCAGGAGGATCGGTTAAAGGATAAAATACAATCGATCGTAAAATCGGCAAAATACAAATCTTTCCTTCAAGAATCGATCGTGAGTCAACGAAACGGCAGATATGTCATCCCGATCAAGAAAGAATTCAGGGGGAAGATGAAAGGGGCGGTCTTGGATTCTTCAGCCTCCGGTTCAACCCTTTATATCGAACCGGAGGAGTTAAGCACACAGCAGGATCAGCTTCTCACTTTTAAACTAGAAGAAGATCGTGAAGTCGAAAATGTTCTATGGACATTGACGGGAATGGTTCAAACATACGAGCCGCAATTAAAACTCGCGATCGAAACCATGGTCCATTACGATGTATTGTTTGCCAAAGCGAAATATAGCCGCTCTTATGACGGAGTGAAGGCAATTTTGAATGAAGATCATCGAATACACTTGATCAATGCCGTTCATCCGCTGTTAGGGAAACAGGCAGTCCCACTATCCATCAAGATGGGGGAAGGATTTCATGCATTGGTCATCACCGGCCCCAATACGGGAGGGAAGACCGTCACCATCAAAACGGTTGGGCTTCTCACCCTCATGACCCAATGCGGTCTTCACATTCCCGCAGGTGAAGGCAGTGAAATCAGCTTGTACCAGCAAATCCTTCTGGATATCGGGGATGGTCAGAGCCTTCAGCAGAACTTAAGTACATTCAGTTCCCATATAAAAAATATAATTGACATTTTAAAGGATACTAACGATCGGTCCCTCGTTCTATTGGATGAGCTCGGCTCCGGTACAGATCCTTTGGAAGGAATGGGTCTCGCTACAGCCATTTTGAATCAATTATACGAAAAGGGAGCCACTATCCTTGCCACTACCCACTATAGTGAAATCAAACATTTCGCAGAAGAGCATGATGGCTTTATGAATGGCAGTATGGAATTCAACATCGACACTCTGCAGCCAACGTATAAGCTTATCGTCGGCAAAGGAGGAGAAAGTCAGGCATTCTCCATTGCCTTGCAGCTGGGGATGCATCCGGAGATCATTGAGAAAGCCCATGAAATCACCTATAGGGAGAAAAAAACATACAGCCTGGGCGAAGTCGACTATCATTTGAAAAAGGAAATGGAGAAGCAGGTCATCGTAAACAAGCACAAAAAAAGGGAGCATAAGAAAAGTCTGAAAGAAAACAGGGCCATTAAATCCTTCGTAAGAGGAGATAATGTCAAAATCTCCCCTGAAGGAGAATTTGGGATTGTATATGATGGTCCTGACGATACAGGGGATTACACGGTACAAATCAAAGGGGAGAAGAGAACCGTGAATCATAAACGACTCAGTCTGTATGTATCTGCCAAGGAGTTGTATCCGGATGAGTATGACTTCGATATTATCTTTAACTCCAAAGAAAATCGGAAGAAGAATAAGCTCATGGGGAAACGATTTGTAGAAGGGTTGACCATCAATCACGAAGAGTAAAAAGAAAGAGGCTGGGACAAAAGGGTTNNGACCCCGCAGGAGCGTTAGCGACGAGGAGGCTCGCCTTCCGCCCGAGGAAAGCGAAGTATTGCACGGAAATCAACAGCGGTATAACACGTGATCTAATTGTTCGTCTTTAGAGTGTATAGATCTAGTTATGTCCCAGCCTCTTTTTCTTCGGATTTCTTCATGCTTTCCCAAAAAAATTCAGGACATATGGGTCAAAATAAAGGAAAGAATGATCCCTAAGGAAGAAAGGAAACCGACAATGGGCCCTCCTTCCTCATACGCTTCCGGCATCATCGTGGAAGAGACCATGGCCAGTAACCCGCCGGCCCCGAACGCTCCGATTATGTAAGAAGTGCTTTCAGGGGCATTTTGTAAAAAGACATACCCAAGCATGGAGCTTAGCGAAGAAAGAATGACCACACTTCCCCACAGGTAAAGAATTTTCTTTGTGCTATATTGATCCAGCTTTAATCCGATACTGCTCGATAATGATTCAGGCAGGTTGCTGATGAAGATAGCGATGATGAATACCCACTGCATGGATTGGCTTTCGATAAAGCTGACACCAATGATGATGGACTCCGGGATGGCATCCATGATGGTACCGACATAAATGGCTAATCCAGAGTGGCCATGGGGATTTTTCTTCGAACGCTTTCTTTCGCTTCCGCCTTTTTTAGATATGAATATTTCAAATAATGTAAAGATGAGGGCACCTAGTAGGAACATGGATATAAGATACAACAGATCCGCTTTGCCCTCCGCCTCACTTAAGAGATCAAAGGTGGCCGACCCGATGATGAGTCCCGTCCCCAAAGCCATGATATATGCGACAACCTTTTTAGGTATATGAAGAAATATTCCCATGAAAGCCCCGATTAATAAGGACAGACTGGCTGCTCCTCCCCATAAAGCCGCCTGAAACATCAAGATCACCTCCAAAGATATGTACATTCGAGTTTTCCCCATTTGTGTATTGGATTAAACACTGATGATTGAATAGTTTTAAGTAACTGTGGGGATAGTAAGATTGAATAAAATTTAGGAGGCAAAGAAATGAAAAAATATCTGTTGATTTCCACTATAGGATTTATGTTCATGCTCACTGCGGCAGGCTGTGGGACAAGCAATAATATGAATGAAGAAGGCCAGCAGATGAACAACCGTAATCTGGAAAGAGTAAACTACAAGAATGACCAGGCAAACAGGGATTATGTGAATGACGGGATGATGAGAGAGAATTACTCACTTGCCGATCAAGAAGCAAATAAAGTTGCGGATCTCAAAGAAGTGAAAAGTGCTTATGTTCTGACGACTGATCAAAATGCATATGTCGCTGCTGTACTTGAAGATAACAAGAATGGAAACGTTTCTAAAGAATTGGAAAAGAAAATCTCAGATCAAGTGAAAAGCCAAAATGGAAGCATCAATAATGTGTATGTGTCCACTAATCCAGATTTCGTAGACCGCATGAGAGGGTATGCCGATAAAGCACGAAATGGAAAACCGATTGAAGGATTTGGTGAGGAAATAGCGGATATGGTGAAACGCGTATTCCCGAACAGAGGATAATTTTATTTAAGAAAAGTCGAACTTTGTTTCGGCTTTTTTTATTTGCCCATAGGAAATAGATGGATTTTTCAGTATACTATTTAGAGTGGCGAAATAAAAGGAGGGAGGGGTGGACGTGGCACAAACAGCTGTAAAAACAGCAGTGAACCCTACAATTTACGGGATTCTATTAGCGATCAGTTCAGGTCATTTCATTAATGATACCCTGCAGGCTGTCGTACCGGCAATGTTTCCAATCATCGAGAAATCATTGGAGTTGAGCTATATGCAAATCGGCTGGATTGCCTTCTCACTCAACATGACCTCATCTTTATTACAACCGGTTTTCGGTTATTATGCGGATATCCGTTCAAAGCCGTATTTACTGCCCTTGGGAATGTTGTCCAGTTTAGCAGGACTGATCGGTTTTGCTTTATCGGGTCATTTCTTATGGCTCATCGTTTCCGTATTATTTATCGGATTTGGTTCCGCCATCTTTCATCCGGAAGGCTCGAGGGTTGCTTATATGGCAGCTGGAAATCGCAGGGGACTGGCCCAATCGATCTATCAGGTGGGTGGGAATACCGGTCAGGCACTTGCCCCGTTGATTACCGCCTTTGTGTTTGTCCCTTTTGGTCAAAAGGGCGCCCTTTGGTTTACCATTGCAGCCGTTCTCGGTGTGGTTGTCTTGTTCCGGGTATCCAATTGGTATTCAGACCAATTACATTTTACTGAAAAGAGCAGGAGCAGGAAGAGCATTCACGTTAAAAAGGCTCCAATCGATCAGAAAATAAAATGGGCAATGGTATTGGTCGTATTCCTCGTATTCGCGAGGTCGTGGTATGGAGCGGGGCTTTCGAATTATTATCAGTTTTATTTGATCGAGGACTACGGTCTCTCCATCAAAAAAGCGCAGGCTTACATATTCGTATTTATGTTTGCGGGAGTCATAGGAACATTCCTGGGTGGCCCGATGGCCGATCGTTTTGGGAAGAGGAACATCATTTTCTTTTCCATGATCGGAGCTGCCCCTCTGACCCTTGCCTTACCTTATTTACCTTTGAGCATTGTCTACCCGTTTATTTTCTGTATCGGGTTTATTTTATCGTCAAGCTTCAGTGTCATCGTGGTCTATGCCCAAGAGCTGTTGCCAAGTAAGATTGGGATGGTGTCTGGTCTGACCGTGGGGTTGGCGTTCGGAATGGGTGCAGTGGGGGCTGTCATATTCGGTGGATTGGCAGACCTTTTCACCATCCGATTCGTGATGGTACTATGCAGCTTCCTTCCTTTACTCGGAATGATGACATTCTTCCTTCCTTCAGACGAAACAGTAAGAAGCTTTCATAAGTAAAAAAGGCAAAAAGAGGTGATGGCCACTGTTACACAACGGCCATCACCTCTTTTATGTTGTTCCATTAAGAAAATGCGAAGTAAATAATGAATAGTCCACAAAGGATGTACATGATTGGATGAACTTCTTTCCACTTTTTCAGCGAAATCATCGCAAATGGATAAAGAATGAACCCCAATGCGATACCGGTTGCGACACTGAACGTCAAAGGCATCATAATGATGGTCACAAACGAAGGAATGACCACTTCAAGACGATTCCAATTGATATGTCTTACTTCTGTAGCCATCAGAGCACCTACAATGATAAGTGCCGGTGCCGTCACCTCAGGGGTGATAACCGATAAGATGGGAGAAAAGAACAAGGCGATCGAGAAACAAAATGCGATCACGACAGACGTGAATCCAGTTCTTCCTCCAACGGCCACCCCGGCAGAAGATTCCACAAAAGATGCTGTCGTAGAAGTCCCGAATATCGCCCCTGCCACACCAGAAGCCGAGTCAGCAAGGAGGGCCCTTCCTGCATTAGGAATCTGATTATCCTTCATAATTCCTGCTTGACTGGCAACGGCTATCAAAGCGCCTGCTGTATCAAAGAAAGCGACAAATAGGAAGGTAAAGATAACCGCCATGATTTCAACAGTGAAAATATCACCTAAATGGGTGAATACAACTCCGAATGTCGGTTCAAGACTTGGGACCTTCCCGATAACGGAGTGAGGTACGTCGATCTTCCCTCCGATCATCCCGATGATCGTGGTTGCAACCATCCCGTAGAATATCCCGCCTCTGATTCCCTTCACCAACATCATCAATGTAATGATAAATCCGAACACAGCAAGTAGTGTGGTGGGAGAAGAAAGGTTACCGATCGAAACAAATGTTTCTGGGTTTGAAACAACCAAACCAGCATTTTTAAATCCTATAAAGGCAACGAAGAAGCCGATGCCGCCCGCAATTGCAAACTTCAAATCCTGGGGGATGACATTGATGATTTTCTCCCGGATTTTCATGACACTTAAAATCATAAAGATGATGCCTGCAATAAATACTCCCGTCAGGGCAATCTCCCAGGGAACTCCCATTCCGATACATACTGAAAAGGTAAAGAAAGAGTTAAGACCCATGCTGGGCGCGATACCGATCGGGAAGTTTGCAAGGAGCCCGATTAAAAGGGAACCGACAATCGCTGACAGAGCGGTAGCTGTAAATAAAGCCCCTTTATCCATTCCAGCCTGACTGAGGATGATGGGATTCACAACAAGAATATAGGCCATTGAGAGGAAGGTCGTGACCCCCGCCAGCGTTTCTCTTCTATATGTTGTCCCTCTTTCAGCAAATTGAAAGAATGTTTTCATACGTAACCCTCCAAGTAGATAAAAATAAAAAAACCCTGGTGCAAAGTTCAACCAGGGTGTGATCCACAGGATAAAATAATTCCAAAGTCATTACTCTATCTTGTAGACAAGCCATTTAAGGTAGCTGGTAGAAACGTTCAAGCCATATTCTTGAACTTATACAAGGTGCATGTGTTTTTTGTTATAATTGAATTAGAAGAATCATAACAACTCACTATCATCAGGTCAATGGGACCAGTAAAAGTTCGTGAATTCATTATTTTCTAAATTGATGATTTATTTTAAAAAACGCCATACCACTATACATCACTAGTGAAAAAAGCTATATTTAGTGAATACAAATGTTGAGTAGAGAGAACTTAAGTTAATACGTTAATTGATATAGGAGGAAATAAAACAATGTCGTCTTTAAAGCCGGGTACGGTAGTGGATTTATTCGTTGATCATGAAGTACCATATGGTTTCTTTTTAACGAATGATGAGGATCGTGTATTGCTGCATCACTCTGAAATAACAGAAGAGATTCAAGAAGGAGATACGGTCAAAGTATTTCTTTATCATGACAAGGACGTTCGTCTGACAGCGACTATGCGTATCCCTAAGGTACAGGTCGGTGCATACGGTTGGGCAGAAGTTGTGGACAAACGGGAAGATTTAGGTGTCTTTGTTAATATTGGACTTCCTAAGGATATTCTGGTCTCATCGGATGATCTTCCGAAGTTTCTGGAGCTTTGGCCAAATCCCGGTGACCAGCTGTTTCTAACCTTGAATCGGGATAAGCAAGACCGTCTTTACGGAAGATTGGCAACTGAAAATATCATTGAGCAGATTTCCAGAAGAGCATCCACTGAAATGATGAATGCGAACGTGCAGGGACGAGTGTATCGACTGCTCCGAGTCGGGACCTTTTTCTTATCTGAGCAAGGGTATCGCTGCTTCGTTCACATGAATGAACGAAAGCAAGAGCCAAGACTCGGGGAACTTGTTGAAGGGAGAGTCATCGACGTGAAGGATGACGGGAACTTGAATGTTTCATTCTTACCTTTAAAGCAGGATAAAATGCAGGATGATGCGAAGGTCATTCTTGAGTACCTGGCAACACGAAATGGTGCCATTCCTTTTTGGGATAAAAGTCAGCCGGACGAAATCAAGGACCGTTTCAATATGAGTAAGGCGTCCTTTAAACGCGCCCTGGGTAAACTGATGAAAGAAGATCAGGTGTATCAGGAGGAAGGCTGGACGTACTTAAAGAAATAATTCATAACAAAAGAGTGCTGACGCATTGTCAGCACTCTTTGTTTACATTTAAAGAAGACTGTCTTGTTCGACTTTCAGATTTGCTTTTTTTGTGTTCACCGATGTAATCGGCAACAAGGTTCCCAATAATGCGATGAAGGAGCATCCAATGAGTACAGTGGAATAACCTTTCAAAGCGATGGTGGATAATAATCCGAACACGACAAGATCCAAACACGAATCCACTATGGAGAGCAATGAAATCGTCGTCGCCCTGATCCCCGAAGGAATCAAATCATTACTTAATTGGGAGTAGATGGGATAGCGGATAGCCCTTACAAGTCTTAACACAAAGAATGCGCCTAAAACGATCCATAACGAGGAACCGAACAAACCTGAAAGAAGTAATCCGACTACGGCCGTTAATCCAGATAGGTTCATCAGCAATACCCGGGAAAAGCGTGCCGTCATCCAGCCGATTGAATTCGAAGCTATATAGCCCAGGATGGCTGAAACGGCATAAAAGACGCCAATCAGGTATACCGGAACCCCTGCATCCTTTAGAAGCGGCTGATCAAAGTATTGATAAACGGCACCGGCCGGGATGAACACCAATGTCACATTCAGAAACATCAGCAATAACTGTGGTGCCTGCCGTATGACTTTGAGACCACTCTTAATTTGAGAGAATGGATTTTCTTTCTGGAACGAATCAGCAACAGGCTGTTTGACACCCAGAATCAGGAATAATTCTATCAGATGAAAGACCAAGCCCAGAATAATGAGCAGGGTGAATTGATGATCAGCTAAATCCTTTGCTAAGTATGAACCGACCAAAACGGCAATCAGCATACTAATGAAAGAAGCTGACTGGATTTTTCCCATCGCATGATCCATTCGATTTTCTTCATTTGACTCCTTGAGTGAATCATAGATTAATGCTTCATCTGCCCCAGAGAAAAAGGTCACACTGAACCCGTTGATGAAGCTGTACAGGAAAAACATCCAAGGTTCGTAGGCAAACAAAAGAAGAACGATGCTAAGGAACTTAAGAAGGGATCCGAGTAAAAAAGAATATTTTGCCCCGAAGCGGTCTGCAAAAATTCCAGTTGGAACCTCTCCCAGTAATACGGCCCCGCTCCAAAACATCAGAACAATCAATATTTCGGAGGAGGTTAACCCTCTTTCAAAATAGAATAATGTTAATACGGGTTGAAGAAAACTGATTGTACCAAAAAAAGAAATCCAAAATAGCATCCGGATATTATGGGATGCGAGCGTTTGTTTCATCATAAAATGTCTCCTGCTTCCTGAAATTTTTTATACTCTGGAAGAAGGAGCGCCGTTTCCTATTCGTTACAAACTCAGAACGTTCACTCCTTCTTGAATTCGTGAAAGTGTTAGCGTTTTTTGCATGATATTTCCTCCTACAATTTGATGATTTAAGTGTAGCATAACAGGGTAGAGGGGGAGAAGTTATTTATTCGACATTATATTCAGGATGCAGAAAGGGATATGGATGAATGAAAAAAGTTGTATTAGATGTCTTGCAGTCAAGAGGGACTTATTATGAGATCGGCCTTCAATTAGGACGAGAACTTCGGAAATCAGCCCTCTACAACCATCATCTGAAGCGCCGGAGGAGGTCACTGCGGGACTACAATGTGGATATCATAGAAGCGAAGAGATTATTTCTTCAGTTTGCACCCGGCTTGTGGGAGGAATTAAAGGGTTTGTCAGAAGGATTACAATGGTCCATGGAGGAAACCGTTCATGAATATTCAGGCTTTCAGCAGGAGTGGATAGAGTCCGGTTGTTCATCTCTAGCCAAAGATGGTCTTTATGTAAGGAATTATGATTATCACCCCAAAACGTATGAGGGCAGGCTTTTACTCGTGAAGCCTTCAGGAGGATATGCTTCTGTAGGGTTCTCCGGCAGAGGGATCGGACGGATTGACGGGTTGAATGAAAAAGGTTTGGCATTAGGTTTTCATTTTGTGAATCGATTAAAGCCCGGAGAAGGGTTCATATGTACGACAATCGCCCGGATCATCCTCGATACATGCAAGGATTCTGACGAGGCCATTGATGTTCTGCGCAAGCTCCCTCACCGCCATAGTTTTAACTATTCTTTGTATGATCGAAATGGAAAGGCAGCTGTGGTGGAGGCGTCTCCGAGAGGCATTGGGGTTTACCATTCATCAACACTTAGTTGTACCAACCATTTTCAAATGAATCATATGAAAAAAGATAATCGTCATTATTTAAAGGATTCTCTGAAAAGGCTGAGTGTGCTGCAATCCGGGCAAAAAGAGAGATTGACCATGGAAAGGGCACTTAAATTATTTAATGATGGTGACAGCCCCATTTTCAAGAAGGCGTATGACTCATGGGCGGGGACCATTCATACGTGTGTATTTGATTGTGAAACTTTGCAATGCTTAATCGGATTCGGTGAAAGTGCAGAAGGAGTAAAGATAGACTTTCAGGGTTGGATAGAGGGAGTGGATATTTCCATTCGGAAGATAACCGGACATTTCGATACTGACGTTCGATTCTTATTTATGCACGAGGGATAAGACAAAGGGGAGGGAACCGAGCAAATCAAGGGATTAACGGCTTATCATTGTGGAGGACTTCCTCGGTTCTTATTTTTTAAAATGTACTTTTTGGTATAAATTTATGCAAGATTCTTATCATTCTTAAAAATGCATATAAGCTCCCATCCAACTCACATTTTAACAGAAATAAGAAGGATGAAGCTTTTGCAGCGGGCATGAGAGAACGCTGAGGTTAAATAAGAGATATCCTAGTGTACGGTAACGATGTGAAAATATTGAACAAAAAGATTATTTCATCTTTTCATCCTTTCCTTTCTCTATAAAGACGTAACGATCTTTCCACATGGTATTTTTCCTGACAAAGGTGTTCAGTAAAGAATGGAGAAAAGTCACCAGGAAAAAAAGGATATGAACGGGAAACAGGAGCGTTTCGAAGAAGCTGAAATTGCCGATCCTTCTCACGATCAAATAGAGGTAAACTCCAATAAGGCAGTATTCAACCGTGAATAGAAAGGGATTGGCCCATATCATGCCTGGTAATTGGAAGACCAGGGAAGTGAGGGAAGCAATCCATAAAGACGCAAATCCCAGAAGGAGGATATTGGTCGACTTAGCTCCCGAAGCAAAGCTTTTTGACCATCCTCGGAATAAATCGCCAAGACCTTCCCCATACATCCTAATAGAGATGGCATCCTTGCCACTTACCGCTTCTACCGCTTCCACGCATCTCTTAGCTTGTTGACTCAAGGCAAAATGCTCCACCATTGCCCCCTTGATGGCCTTGTGCCCTCCAATCCGCTCATAAACCTCCCTTGAACAGAAAAAGAATTGACCAAAGCCGCCTGAAGGTTTGCACGGCCATGAAAAGAGATGGGTGATACTGGTCGATGCGAACACGATCAAGTGAAACATCATGGAAAGAGTTTCATAGCCAGTTTCCATCTTATGAAAAGGATGGATGCTCAGCACTCCTTGACACTGTTGCACTTTATACGTTTCGCAGATTCTTAGGAGTCCTGCCTGCTCAAACCATGTGTCACTGTCCACGAACAATAAGAATTCCCCTTTGGATTCTTTCGCTCCATGCCAGCAGGCCCACGATTTACCATTCCAGCCGTTCGGAAGGGGGGGAGCATCAATCACTTTTGCGCCTGCATTTTCAGCTATATCCTTCGTCAGGTCCGATGAGGAATCGTTTACCACGATGACTTCCAATGGCTGTATGAATTGTCCTTGGATGCTTGACAGCAGCTTCCCTATTGTTTTTTCTTCATTCCTTGCAGGGATGATGATCGAACATTTTTTGACCAGATAACTATTCCTTACATGAATGGATTTCTTTACGGTCGGAATCCTGGTAAAGAGGAAAACGGTCAGAATCAAGGTTATTAACCCTACATACATATTTTCACCTTCTTATACAAAATTGTGTTGTATCGCCATTTTAACCATTTTATTAAACTGTGATACCTTGATACATCTGGAGGAGCGCAGTACAAGGATTCTTATCGTGGATGGAAGTGCTGGATAAATTGGAGAAGATGGGCGTCACAAACGTAAGGGATCATATCGAATCTGGACATACTTACCGGTTGAAAAAAAGGTGAAGGCCCGAGTGTAAGGAGCCTTCACCTTTTTGTCATTTCCATTCCGACGAATGAGAATCGACCGTATCCGAGTTATTTACGTTTGCTTCATCTTCATCGGGATAGGGATCAAAGAAATTGACGACTTTCCCCGGACCTTCATATCCCACAACCTGCTCTCTATCATCATTTTGTTTCTCGTTTTTCTTCATATAAAAACTCCTTTCTACCATTAGTTTGGCGAAAGGAGATTATTTCATGCCGTTATTTATTTTCGCCAATGATCATCGATGAATTCATCACGGCCTGATTTTGCACGGTCCTGCTTGTACTCATCCGGATTCTTTTTATAGAATTTTTGATGGTAGTCTTCTGCAGGATAAAACGTTTTGGCAGGAAGGATTCTGGTGACGATCGGTTTCTTGAATCGCCCGCTTGCCTCTATTTGTTTCTTCGTTTGTTCAGCTAATTGTTGTTGATGGTCATTATGATAGAAAATAGCTGTACGATATTGGTCACCGCGGTCATGGAATTGCCCACCGTCATCAGTGGGGTCGATCTGTGGCCAGTATAGCTCCAATAGCTTTTCGTAAGGAAAGAGGGCCGGGTCGAAGGTGATTTGAACCACTTCATAATGTCCGCTGTTACCTGCCTTAATATCCTCATAAGAGGGATTCTCCAGATGACCGCCGGAGTATCCCGATACGATATCGATGATTCCCGGCAGTTCATCGAAAGGCTTTACCATGCACCAAAAACAGCCACCGGCAAAGGTAGCGATTTCTCTTTTTTCATTCATTTAGAAAACCTCCTGTAACCAAATATGCTTCTCTAAAGCAGTAAAGCAATAGCTGAAAAGATTCTACCACGAAAGAAACAAAGCGACAATCGATTTAACTTGCTGGAATGAGGGCAATCTATTCCCCACGTGAGTATTTTCTTCAAAATTCAACAATTTCTTCAAAATTCATTTCCTATCCATCGGAATTTGTGTATAATTCTTTTGAACGGAATAATTACATATGTCATGAGATCAGGTGAAGCGGAAGTCACGATTCTTCTTAGCTTCTTAATAGGGAAGTTGGTGTAATTCCAACGCGGTCCCGCCACTGTAAATGGTAGTGAGCTGAATACATACCACTGTGCACGAATGCATGGGAAGGTGTCAGCAAACAATGATCATGAGCCAGGAGACCTGCCTGATTTTTCACGCACCAAATCTACGCGGATAGAAGGGTGTAATGTGCATGGTTTACGGTATGAAAGCCTATTTATATGCATCTTACACAACATCTCTAGTCCACTGGAGATGTTTTTTTGTCTGACAAAATGTTAAAAACACAGGGGGAAGAAGGAAATGAAGCACACATTGAAGGCAATACTTGCATTATTACTTGCTGTCGGGTTTTTGTCAGCATGCGGAACGAGTAATGATGACCAGAAAAAAGAACATGCAGAGGTAAGCGGGGATCAATCCGGGTTTCCGTTGTCTTTGAAGGATGCACTGGATCATAAAGTGACCTTGGAAGAAAAGCCAAAGCATATTGTTTCATTAATTCCAAGCAATACTGAAATCCTATTTGAGCTTGGGTTAAACAAGGAAATCGTCGGTGTCTCTGATTTTGATAACTATCCTGAAGAAGCGGCGGACAAAGAAAAGATCGGTGGTATGGAGTTTAACGTCGAGAAAATTGTCGGTTTGAATCCTGACCTTGTCCTTGCCCATGAATCGACCGCTAAATCTGCAGAAGAAGGCTTGAATCAGCTGAGGGATGCAGGGCTCAACGTCTTCATCGTCCACGATGCTAAAAGCTTTGAAGAGGTATACGGCACGATTAATGATATAGGCACTCTTGTCGGTAAAAAGGATCAGGCAGCGAGCATCGTTTCTGACATGAAATCGGATTTGAAATCCATTCAGGAAAAAGCAGGAGAAGTATCAGAAAAGAAACGCGTCTATGTTGAGGTCTCACCATCACCTGATATTTATTCAACTGGAAAAAATACATTCATCGATCAGATGCTGTCAATGGTCAATGCTGAAAACGTCATGAGTGACCAAGAAGGCTGGGTGCAGGTAAATCAGGAAGCCGTCATTTCAGCAAACCCGGACGTGATTATCACAACGTATGGATATTACAGTGAAAACCCTAAAGAACAGGTAATGGGAAGAGAAGGCTGGAAAGATGTGAGTGCTGTAAAAAATGGGGAAGTATACGATGTCCATTCAGATTTAGTCACACGCACAGGCCCAAGATTGGTTGAAGGAGTAGAGGAAATTGCAAAGTCGATCTATCCGGAGGTATTTGCAGAGTAAAATAGGGATCATGTACGGATTGGCGGGACTATTTTTAGTAACTGCCCTACTTGCAGGTATATCAATTGGAACGATTTCGATTCCATTATTGGATATTATATATATTGTCGGGTCTAAATGGTTCGGTTTTCAATTACCCGAAACCATCGATCCCATGTATACGAACATCGTTTATACCATCAGATTGCCAAGAGTAGTGTTAGCCCTGTTGGTCGGGAGCTCCCTGGCCATTGCCGGAGCTTCTTTTCAAGGGTTATTGCGCAATCCGTTGGCTGATCCATATACATTGGGAGTGTCCTCTGGAGCATCGGTCGGGGCAGTCATCACATTGTTTTTTCATGTGAGCATTCCGTTTATTGGGAAGTTTACGCTTCCCTTTTTCAGTATTATTTGTTCGATTATCACCGTACTCCTCGTATTGTGGTTCGCACAAAAGGTGGAAAGGACCATGAAGGTAGAAACCATTATATTGACGGGAATCATCTTCAGCTCATTTTTAGGCTCGTTGATTTCTTTGATGATCGCCCTCACAGGTGAGGAATTAAGACAGATCATCGGCTGGCTCCTTGGAAGCGTATCCATGAGAGGATGGGATTACGTCGCCATTATCCTGCCTTTTTTCCTTGTGGGGGTAGTGTTGCTCCTTCTAAACAGCAAGGAATTGAATGGAATGAGCTTCGGCGAAGAGCAAGCCCGTCATATTGGTATCTCGGTACATAAGAGAAAGCTCGTCATACTGATTGCCGGAAGTATCCTGACGGGGGCAGCCGTTGCCGTGTCTGGTACGATTGGATTTGTCGGACTGGTCATCCCTCATTTTTTACGCCGAATCGCAGGGCACGATCATAAGCATTTACTTCCTTTATCGATCATTGTAGGAGGTGGATTCCTCGTTCTTGCAGATTTGCTCTCAAGAACGATCATCGCTCCGACTGAGCTTCCGATAGGAGTGATCACAGCCCTGATCGGTGCACCGATGTTTGCTTATATTCTCTTAAAGAAAAGGGGGCTTTCATCATGATCGATGTAAACGGTGTGTCAGTAGGGTATGACGATCATACCATCATTGAAGACATGAATTTTCATATAGAAGAAGGAGAATTCTTTGGGATACTCGGGCCGAATGGAAGCGGTAAGACAACGTTGTTTAAAGCGATGACTGGCCTTCTCCCTTTAATGGATGGAGCCATTTCATTAAAGGGAAGACCGCTTCATCAATTTTCTTCGAGGGAATTGGCAACACATATCGCAGTATTGCCTCAGATTTCCACCGAAAGCTTCTCTTATGAAGTGAGGGAAACGGTGATGCTTGGACGATATGCTCATCAAAAAGGTTTCTTTAAGGGTGCGACTGAAAGGGATATGGAAGTGGTAGGGAAAGTGATGGAGCAAACGGGAATAGCCCCACTGGAGAACCGCTATCTGCATGAATTGTCAGGCGGGGAGCGTCAAAGGGTGTTCCTGGCACAGGCCCTTGCGCAGGAACCAAAAATTTTACTTCTGGATGAACCTACCAATCATCTGGACCTTTCCTATCAGAAGTCCTTATTGGATCTAATTAAATCTCAAACGATCAACGAAACATTAACGGTGGTAGCCATTTTCCATGATCTGAATTTAGCGAGCCTTTACTGTGACCGTCTGCTTCTGTTAGATAAAGGGAAAACAAAGCTTCTTCACCACCCTGAAGAGGTCTTGAAAGAGAAACATATAGAAGAAGTGTATCATACAAAGGTTCAGAAGCAGGCTCATCCGTTGGTGGCCAAACCCCAGATGGTGATTGTACCTGAAGAAAGACGGACCGAGAACCTTATTTTAGATGAAAGGTACATCAACTCGAGCGAAGAATGCATCCACTTCAATTCACCATTCCCATTAAAATGTATGTCTTCAGGCATTATAGGGGCAGGAATCGGCTGGTACTCGGACTTTATCAATCGCAGGGTACCTATTGATTATGATAGCCGGGATTATCAGGAAGATATGAGGGAGTATCTCGTTCATAAAGAACTCGACCCTTCATTATCTGTCGGGATGATGACGGCCCTTGATTTGACAAATATGATATGTGAACGATTTGAAAGTGATGGGAGATCGGTTTTCATCATGGTGACCGCCGGTGTCGGGAATGCCATGGATGTATCAACAAGCTATCAATATGATATACATTCAAAACCGGGTACGATAAACACCTGGGTATTCATCAATGGAAATTTATCCGATGAAGCATATATTGAAGCAATCGTGACATCCACCGAAGCAAAGGTAAAGGCGCTGCATGACATGGAAGTAAGGGACAGGCGAAATGGAAGTCTCGCAACGGGAACGCCTACAGACAGCATTCTGATTGCCTCCAGTCAAAAGGGCAAACTCGAGCCCTTTGCAGGACCGGTCACTCCAATAGGGAAGTTGATTGGTCGTGGTGTTTATGAAGTGACGAAAAAAGCCATACAACTCTACATGGAGAAAAAAGAGGGAGGGTTATAAGCCTCCTTTAGAAAAGAGGCTGAGGGGTTTCATGGGAAGATTAGTGTTCATAACAGGAGGGGTTAGGAGCGGTAAAAGCTCCTATGCTGAAAGACTGGCGGCAGACCTGAAAACGACGAATGAGCCCTTGATTTATCTGGCATGCGGAGTGGATACCGATCATGAAATGGAAGAAAGGATTACCAAACACCGACTGGATCGGCAGGCTTCTTCCTTAGATTGGGTGACGATTGAACGCCCGGGGGCTATCAAGGGCATCATAGACTCTATATCATCTAACTCCATCGTCCTGTTAGATTGTCTGACGACTCTCCTGACAAATGAGATGTTCGGGATGGAAACGGGAAGCTCCGCGGGAATAGAGGATGAAATCTTTCAATCTATCATTCTCTTAATGGAGAAAGCACAAGTATTACTTGTGGTAAGCAACAACTATTGTACGACATTTCATTGAAATCAGGAGAAATACTCCAATTTCAGCGGACTCTGGGGGCGTTACATAGAAGACTGATCGAAAAGTCCTCCATAGCGATTGACATGACATCAGGTATTCCTGTGGTAAAGAAGGGAATGACACTGACATGATGGGATTAAAGGGTTTTCTCATGAATGTACAGTTTTTCACCACTCTTCCTGTACGCAAACAATTCTCAGTGGAAAAAGATGAAATCAAGTGGATGGTCCGCTCATTTCCAATACTGGGTTTGTTTATAGGCATGCTCCTTTGGGGTGGATATGTGCTGCTGGATTCTTTTACGCCTTTGAGTCCATTGGCGTTATCATTTTATATTTGGGTAATGCCCTTCCTCCTGACCGGCGGACTTCATTTGGACGGTTATATGGATGCAAGTGACGCCTATTTTTCTTACAGGGATAAAACTAAACGGCTAGACATTATGAAAGATCCCCGGATTGGTGCATTTGCCGTTTTATCTCTTTTGGTTATGCTTTCTTCCCGTTTTGTGTTTATTTATGAAACCATACACTACACTGATTTTGCCATGATCAGCATCATGCTTTTGTGGATTCCCTTTTTCAGTCGTGTGCTCATGGGAGCAAGTCTTATTCTGATTACACCTGCGCAGGAATCAGGTATGGGGTTTGGTTTCAGTAAGCACCTAACCGTACATGAGCTTATTTGGCTGCTTGGTTATGTATTGCTCGTAGGAGTAGTGTCAAGCATTTATCTGAATGGGTTATCTCTCTATGTCATTTTCACTATAGTCACATTTGGATTTTTCTTGGTCGTTCATTTAAATACCATCAAATGGTTTGGAGGCATGACCGGGGATACGGTAGGAGCCAGTGTGGAAGGGGTGGAGTGGGTATTATGGATGACTATATGGTTATTGGTTTTATTCGACATGGTCTAACGGAGGAAAACGAGAGGGGGAAGTATATCGGCTGGACGAACCCAAGTTTATCGAAGGGTGGAATCGATATCCTTCAAAGACGAAGGCCATTCTTTAGGCAGTACGAGGGGTGTTTTTCAAGCGATCTTAACCGATGTGTGGAATCCTCCCATTTTTTGTTTCCTGGTGTCCCGATTAAATCGTCTCCACTTTTGAGAGAATTACACTTTGGAAAGTGGGAGGGTTTGACCTTCGAGACCTTGAAGGGTGATGGAGTTTATCAGGATTGGTTAACCAATCCAACCATATCTCCTCCAGGTGGAGAAGGGATGAACGCATTTAGAAAACGGGTGGATGTTGCCTGGGAGCAGATCAAAGCACAAATCGATGAGCTTAATGGGAAGCGTTATGCGGTCATCACCCACGGAGGAGTCATTCGCCATCTATTGACTTCTTTGTCTCCAGGAAATGATCCTAGAACCTTTTGGGAGTGGAAAGTCAGCCACGGAACCGGGTACGAATTGATTTGGGAAACAGAAGAGGATTGGAGGGATCAAGTGTGTACTTCATTACGGGCGGTGCCTTTAACGGGAAGGCAAGATGGGTAAGAAATCATTTTCGTTTACAGAATAGCGACACAGAGTGGGTTCCGTTGTTTAATGAAGGTGTGGAAGAAATCCACACGTCATTGCCAAACGTTGTATTGGAGGGACTTGAATATGCGATTCGCGCAGCCCTTTTGCACCGAGATGCTGACGTTAGGTCGGCGTTTAAACGCAGGATGCAGTCATTAAAAGAGTGGGAAGAAGAAAATCCCGAACGAAAAGTAATCTGGATTGGTTCGGAAATAGGAAAAGGAATTGTTCCGGTGGATCAAGCATCCAGGGAGTGGAGAGATATGACAGGGTGGGTTTATCAGGACCTTGCAGAAATTTCTCAAAGAGTATGGCTGGTCTGGTACGGCTTGGCAACATCATTAAAAGGGTAAAGGAGAGGGGATTTTATGCAACTTTATACAAGAACCGGAGACAAGGGACGGACAAGCTTAATTGGTGGCAGGGTCGACAAGGATGATATTCGTGTTGAAGCATACGGGACATTGGATGAGGTAAATAGTTTCGTGGGGCAGGCAATTTCTGAGATGGAGCATGAGGGTTTTGAGGATTTAGTAAAGGAGCTTATGAACATCCAGCATGAACTGTTTGATTGCGGTGGAGATTTGTCCAATGTCTCAACGAAAAGAAAGAGTAAGCTTCAGATTGATTCCGTGCATTCTTTGGAAGAAAAGATTGATCGGTTGACCAAAGAAGCTCCTCCTCTTGAAAAATTCATCCTGCCGGGTGGTGTGAAAGCCTCTGCAAGTATACATGTTGCAAGGACTGTTGCCAGAAGGGCAGAAAGGTGTATGGTATCCCTTTCAAAGACCGATGAGGAATTCCCTGTTGTCACCTTACAATACATCAATCGCTTATCGGACTATTTTTTTGCATTGGCACGTGTAATCAATCATCGCAGTAATGTAAAAGATGTCGAATACATCCGGAGTGCTAACGTATTCTCAACCGGTAAAGTGCAGAAGAAGAATGAAAAGTAACCTGAAGACGCTTTTATTATTATCCTTATTTCTTGCTTTTTCTGCAATCGGTGGATTGGTGAAGATTCCGGCGGTCATCGGGACAGTCGCCTTGGACAGTATGCCTGCACTATTAGTCGCTTCCTTATACGATGGCAGGAAAGGGGCGCTTGTTGCAGGAGGTGGACATTTACTTTCAAGCCTTTATGCTGGATTTCCCCTCGGACCGCTCCATCTTCTCATCACAGTTGAAATGGCTCTCTTTGCATGGCTTTTTGGATATGTGTTTTCAAAAGGGAAACGTGTATTGGCAGCAATCCTCTTTTTTATTGGAAACGGTGTTCTGGCAGCTGTGCCATTCATTTTTATCCTGAGTTCTTCTTTCTACAAAGCCATTGTTCCTTCTTTATTGATAGGAAGCTTCATAAATTTAACGATTGCACACTTTCTGTATCCAACTCTTGCTTCCAGATTACGAGAGGGGGAAACGGGATGATCCAACACCGGGATGTTTTGTCGATCTCCATTTCTGAAGAAGATGAACTGATTATTGCGTCTGACTGCAGCGGTGGGATTGGACGGAAAACCGCTGACGTTGTCAAGGTTGATCCTGAGATTGTAGGGTATTACAGCTTTCGAGTGGCAGTGATGGAGTGTTTAGCAGTCGGTGCCCGTCTCAAAGCTGTTCAATTATTAAACTTCACGGATGATACCGTGTGGGAAAAGTATTGCCAGGGTGTACGAACGGGATTGTGTGAACTGGGTATAGATGATATTTCGATAACCGGTAGTTCTGAATCCAATATCATTCTCAACCAGTCTGCACTCGGATTAACGTGTATCGGAATCAGAAAAAAGAAGCCGCTGCAACTATCTCGAGACAATCTTTCATATGCTCTTATCGGGACACCTTTAGTGGGTGATGAAGTAATGGGCCATGAATCATCCATCGCCCCATTGAATTTATTTAATAAGTGTATCCATCATCCTTCCATCATCGACATTTTGCCGGTGGGATCGAAAGGTGTTCGTCACGAGCTCTCTCTGCTAACAGGAAGGCCATTGAGAAAGGGAGAAGTTCATTCATTGCATGATTTAGAAAAATCCAGCGGGCCGGCAACTTCATTCATCATTACATATAAACCAGAAGAAGAAACCGTTATAAAGAACCTTACTGAGGGATTCTACCAATCTATTCATTTTAATTGACAGCAACAACTCAATACTTTTACGGCTATTTGTGGTAAAATATATTTTCAGGCGGGCTGGTATGGAGAAAAGTGTTAGTTTATCCAGTATTCTGCGATTGTCAATCTCCATTGTATAGAGTACTATTTCATACTATCATCGGTTATTCATGAATGTCATAAAAGTAGGTGAAGAAATGGAGTCACGGTTAGATCGAAAGACCAAAAAGAAAAAACGCGGAAGAAAAGTGATTTTGGTATTATTACTCCTTATTTTTAGTTTGCTCGGTTATGCTGCTTTTCAGTTTTACAGCGGGTATAAAATGGCTGGTGATGACCAGATGCAGGAAGATTATAAATTCAACGGTGTAAAAGATGAAAACGGGAAGGTTAACATACTGTTATTGGGAGTCGATAGCAGGGGCGAGGAGAAATCAAGGACCGACACGATGATGCTCGCACAAATCGATCCCAAAACGAATGAAACCAAACTTGTTTCATTTATGAGAGATATATATGTAGAAATCCCGGGGTATCAAAATTATAAGCTGAATACCGCATTTTACTTAGGCGGACCTGAATTGCTTAGAAAGACGATTAAACAGAACTTTGATTTGGATATTCAGTACTATATGATTGTGGATTTTAAAGGTTTTGAACAGTCCGTTGATATCCTTGCACCAGAGGGGATCGAAATGGATGTTGAGAAAGCCATGTCAGAAAATATCGGTGTTTCCCTCGAGCCCGGTGTCCAGAACCTGAACGGGAAGGAATTACTCGGTTATGCAAGATTCCGTCATGATGAAAATGGTGATTTTGGAAGAGTTGAAAGACAGCAAAAGGTGATTACAGCTCTTAAAGATGAAGTCCTATCCATTGGTGGTGTAACAAAGCTTCCGAAAATGGCAGGATCCATTCAGCCATATATCCAAACGAATATGAGTAAACTTGATCAAATTTCCATCGCGAAAGATGTTCTTCTGAGCAACAGCAGTGACATGGACAAGCTCACCTTGCCAGTTAACGGCTCATATACAAATGGAAGTTATAGCGGAGTCGGTTCCGTTCTCGAAATTGACTTCGAAGAAAATATTCAAGCATTAAAAGACTTCCTGAGTGGGAAAAGCTCAGACGAAGCTGGAACTGAATAAATCTTAAAATCCCGTTAAGGCTATAAGGCTTAACGGGATTTTTTTGCTTTAAAGGAGGGAGTTGGTCGAAGCGACCTCAGAACTGGTCTTAAAGGCTTCTAAACAAAAATCGAGTCGTTTACGAATAGAATGCCAAAAGTAAAAATTCTGATTATACGCTTTCTCAGCCAATTTAGAGCCTTCAGAAGGAATCTGAACAACATAAATGGGTATGATAACGCTTCCACTAGCTATTTCGGCTAATTCCTTACTACTTCCTTTATTGCCCTTGATATCATTCATCAGCATGTTACGATAATAAACGTTGTGAACAAAACACACGCCAATCAAGGGTTTTGGCGACATGAAATAACATTTACAATCAAACATCAAACTTAAACTTTATAGTAAATGAACGATTAAAAACAAAAAATGTGTTTTTGAAAAACTTGATATAAAATAAGAACGGGAGTGGATATGATTGTTGAAAAATAAGACGATTGCTTTTTTAGGTGCAGGAAATATGGCTGAAGCAATGATTTCAGGAACTGTACAAAGTGGAAAGATCCCAGCTGAACAAATCATTGTTTCCAATCGAAGCAATTACGGCAGACTTCAGGAAATGAAAGCTAAATATGATATCACTGCTTTAACAAAAGATGATCTTCCTTTCGGAGAGATCGATATCCTCATTCTGGCCATGAAGCCTAAGGATATCGATAAGGCATTAGATTCCATCAATCATTTAGTAAGGAACGATACGGTGATCATGTCGGTGCTGGCAGGAATCACCACTTCTCATATGGAAGAACAGCTGCCTGCAGGTCAGCCTGTCATCCGTGTCATGCCGAATACGTCAAGTATGTTAAAGGAATCTGCAACGGCAATCAGTGCCGGAAGATTCACTTCAAGAGAAGACATGGCTGATGCAGAGGAATTATTATCAAGCATTGGAGAAGTATTTGTCATTGAAGAAAGTCAGATGGATATTTTCACCGGAATTGCCGGAAGCGGTCCAGCTTACTTCTATTATTTAATGGAACATATTGAAAAGACCGGTGCTGAAGCAGGACTTGATCCTTCATTGGCGCGTAAGATCGGCGCTCAAACCATTTTCGGCGCAGCCAAAATGATGCTGGAGCGAGAAGAGTCACCAACACAACTCAGAGAAAATGTTACATCCCCAAACGGTACTACGGCTGCAGGACTTGATGCTTTAGCACAATTCGGCGGTGGTAAGGCCATCTCAGAAGCTGTAAAGGGAGCAGAAAAGCGTTCGAAAGAAATCAGCTCAACCTTACAGTCCAAACAATTGGTTACGAACTAATCTAACAACCAACATCAACCACCTCATATAAATAATGTTACCAACCGAACAAGAAATCCAGGTCCGTCCCTGCATATAGAAAGAGGGGCAAGGGATGGACCTTATTACTAGGAGTGATTGAATGTCCCAAGATAAGAAACGTATCGTCATTAAGATCGGAAGTAGTTCATTGACAAGCTTACATGGAGAAATGAGTCGCAGGAAGCTTGAGCGCCTTGTGGATGAGGTTGTCCGCTTAAAGGATGACGGCCATGAAGTATTGCTTGTTTCATCAGGAGCCGTCGCTGCAGGATACCGTAAATTAGGTTGCTTGACACGACCGAGTTCGCTGCCTGAGAAGCAGGCTGCAGCAGCAATTGGTCAAGGGCTATTAATAGAAGCGTACTCTGATCTGTTAATTTCAAACGGATACGTGGCTTCTCAAATTTTGATCACTCGTAGTGACTTCTCAGATGAAGACCGATACAACAATGCCCGTAACACGATAAATGTCCTGCTTGAAAGAGGAATCATTCCTATTGTGAATGAAAATGATACAGTGACAATCGACCGTTTGAAATTTGGAGATAATGATACTCTCTCTGCTAAAGTTGCAGCATTGGTTGATGCCGATCAACTCATCATCCTATCAGACATCGATGGACTGTACGATTCAGATCCACGAAAAAATCCCGATGCTGAACTACTTGAGAGTGTCACTGAAATCACAAAAGATATTGAAGACATGGCTGGAGAACCGGGAAGCTCGGTCGGTACCGGCGGCATGAGATCTAAAATCGATGCATTCAAAATTACAATGGCTTCAGGGATCCCAGCATTCCTCGGTAAATCGGGACATGCAAACATCATTTATGACGCAGTCCAGCGTACGGCTAAAGGAACCTATTTTGAATCGACGGAAGATTCCGTCAATCTCGATTCCAAAAAGCAGTGGATCGCATTCAATTCAGGTCCGGAAGGTGAAATCACCATTGATGCCGGTGCGAAAGACCGTATCTTAGAGCAGAAGGAAAGCTTAACCATCGATGATATCTACACGGTGAAAGGCAGATTTGATAAGGGTGCAGTTGTTCGCATCCTGGACAATCGCAATGAAGAAATTGGACTTGGAATGGTCAATTATCGATCAGGCCAACTGAAAAACCCTGCAGACATCAAAGCCGATGAAATCGCAGTAGAAATCGACCACCTTGTATGTCATGTAGAAGTACCCATTCCTGTAGGAGTGTAAGTGGGAGGGGGTTCTTTTCCCTCCCTGTTAAATAAATCATTATATCAATCGAAAATGTTTACTGAGAAAGAAAGCTTTTCAAAATAATCAGGAGGTATTTGATGACTTTAACTGTAGAAAAAACCGATGTAAAAAAACAAGCGATACTGGCAAAGAAAGCTTCTAAAACGTTAAGCATGCTGACTACGGAACAAAAAAATAAAGCACTTCATATCCTTGCCGATCATTTAGATGCGAATTATGAATCCATTCTGACTCAAAACGAAAAAGACCTTGAAAGAGGCAGGGAAAAAGGTTTCGAAGCTGCGTTTATGGATCGCTTATCACTTTCAAAAGAACGCATTGAAGACTTTGCTAACGGTCTTCGTCAAGTAGCTGACCTTGAGGATCCGACTGGCAAAGTGGTTTCAGATTGGACATTGGAAAATCAGCTTCAAGTTCAAAAAGTGACCGTACCGCTTGGCGTCATCGGAATGATCTATGAAGCACGCCCAAATGTGACAGTGGATGCTACTGGGCTAGCTTTGAAATCCGGTAATGCTATCATCCTGAAGGGTGGTTCGAACGCCATCACATCGAACAAAGCTATTGTGGATGTCATGCATGAAGCATTGGAACTAACCGATATTCCAAAAGATGCCGTACAATTCATCAATACGACTGACCGCGCGGCAACAAGCGAATTATTTACCATGAAAGAGCATATTGATGTATTGATTCCACGCGGTGGCGGTGCCTTGATCAATGCCGTAGTCAATAATGCAACGGTCCCTGTCCTTGAGACCGGTGTAGGGAACTGTCACATTTATATCGACAGGGAAGCTGAACCAGAAAAGGCATTGAACATCATCATTAATGCCAAAACGGATCGACCGGCTGTATGTAACGCTGCTGAAACCGTCATCCTTCATGAGGATTGGTTCAATGAGAATAAAGATGCCTTTGTTGAAAAATTGAAAGAGCATCATGTTTCCATTCATGGAGATGAAAAAGTGGTAGAGGCGATTGCAGATGCCAAGCTTGCAGGTGAAGAGGACTGGGCGAACGAATATTTAAGTCTTGATATAGCCGTTAAAGTTGTCTCTACGATGGATGAAGCGGTTGAACATATTGAACAATATGGAACCAAGCATTCAGAAGCCATTGTGACCGAAAATAATGCTACAGCGAAAAAATTCATGATGCTCGTGGATGCCGCCGCACTTTATCATAATGCTTCCACACGTTTCACGGATGGCGGAGCATTAGGATTCGGTGCCGAAATTGGGATCTCAACTCAAAAATTGCACGCAAGAGGGCCAATGGGGCTTCCGGCACTAACGACAGTCAAATATATGATGCATGGAACCGGACAAATCCGATAATATATAGTCAAAAAGCCGCATGAGGGCCCCCTCATGCGGCTTTATTACATTCCACCCGTGGATCATCCCGATTCCTGGAGCAGGAATTCGTGTAATCCACGGATGGTATGAACTTCATTTTGATAACAGATTTTTAAGAGTTTCTCAAAGATCTCGGCCGTCATTATCGCATCATTTAAAGCGTGATGACGGGTTCGATCCTGGATATTAAATTTATCCACAAGGACGTCCAAATAGCAGTCATCCCTTTCAAGTAATCCATTGGCCAGGGAAAAGGAATCGATAAATTCAGGGTCGAAGGAAGGCAGCTCCCACTTATAGATCCTTTTCTGAAGAAAATTAATATCAAAGCTTGCAGGGTGAGCGACCAGGATCGTCCCTTTGCTGTATTCCAGAAAACGCTCCAATCCTATCGGTAGCGTCACACCATTTAAAAAGTCTTTGCGCCTCAGACCTGTGAACCGTTTCGTCTCCCTCGAGACTGTCTGAAGCGGGTCGATTACCTGATAGAAGGTGTCGTCTTTTTGAACTTTACCTTCCTTGACTTTCACTGCTCCTATGGAAATGATTTCATCTCCGACTTCCGGAAAAAAACCGGTGGTCTCCAGGTCGAAGATTGTAAAGGTACATTGGAATAAATGTTTCTTTTGAAGGGTTGGTTTTTCTTCTTCAAACTGTTTAAGGGCACGGGATAGTTTATGGTAGGATAGCTTTTCCTTTTCACGTTTGACTTGGTAGCGAAAGAAAAATTGCTGCCACAAATAATATTTAAGTATCCGGTAGCCAACATTTATACCTATATCATTCATTAAACCACCCGGTTCCTGTTAAAACTGATTTCCATCACCTGCTGTAGTCGATTGGCAATTTGGATGGATTCTTTTAATTTTTGACGATCCTCTTTCGAGAGCGTACGGACATCGATGTCGTTACTTAGAGGTTTACCCTCACTGAGTTCAAGGAGATTCTGTTTTGTCCTCAAGGAAAGAAGGATGTGCATGGCCGTTTTCACATTCTCTGCATCCCTTGGATGGAAGGCCTGTAATTTTTTCAATGCCTGTACCCGTTTGATGGTATTCACTTCTTTAATTCCATACTTAACCGAGTGGATCCGGATCATATTGACGATTTGCAAGAGCCCCGATTTCTTGATGTTGAATAAATGATTTTTCGGTTTCAGATTCACCCGACCCAATGGGCCGACGGGAAGCTTGAAGCGAAGGGCATCTTTTCGTAAGAGTTGCTGCATATTAAGGGATCGTTTCGACTTTTCCGCCAGGTAATCCCTTATCTCCTCTGCAATGGAATAGTCCCCGTAAATCGGACGGAAGTCATAAAACATCGTGATGTTCTGGATTTCCTGGGCATCCATTTCATGAAGCCACGCATCGATCGCCTTTTTCCAATCCGTATAGGACCGCTTCCATTTTTGCTCCTTTGCCATGATTCCCCCTGTACACTCCGGGAAACCGCATGCCGCAAGCTTTAAATTCAATTTTTCGGTGAAGGCCTGAAAGTATTGGTCTACTTTGTTCAGGTCGGATAAATGGTTATAATCATCGAGGATGATCCCATTATCCTGGTCTGTATGGAAACCCTGCTCACTGCGTCCCTGGCTGCCCATCACAATGAAGCAATAATTGATGGGGGCTGATCCGAACCCTTCCTGCCTCATCTCTCTTTCACTTAATTGAATGATCTTCCGGTGAAGGCGGTCGTTATAGTTCGAAATCACTTCGCAAACATCGAAACCAAAGCTGTCTTGTGCAAGAAGGTCTTGAATGAACTGTTGAAACGTAGCGCTCTTCACCGTAGCAAGTTCCACCAAGTCATCATTCGATACGGCCTTTTGAATCTTATAAGAAAGATCAAGATAATTGGAATCCTGTATATTGAGGAAAGAAGTACTGGTGAGAATCCCCACGACAACATCGTTGCGGATAATGGGGACGAAATCCACTTCTTCATGCTTGAAGTAGGACAGCGCTTCATAAGCGAAAGACTCATCCCTGATCCAGAAAGGCTTTTCCTTCATCCAGTCCCTTACCTTTTCAGAGATACTTGGTTTTGTAATATAGGACAGAATTTCCCGTTGTGTCAGGATGCCGAGCATTTTTTTTTCCTGGTCCACCACCACTAATCCATAAGTATCCTTTTCCTTCATCTTTGCAGCTGCTTCCACAATGGTTGCATCCCCATCGATGAAAGCAGGGCTATCCATAAGGGTATGTACCTTTGTCCGAAACAGGCTGATGTTTTCATCATCGGTTTCAGTGGCTGATTTTACTTTTATTTCATCGTACAGGGTCTTCATACGATTGCCGATGCTTTCAAAAATGATTTTTGAAAAATCATTGTTTTTGGTCATGATTTCCAAGATCCGGTCTTTCTGGATCCGGAAGACCGTACAATCCTCAATCGCCTGTACTGAAAAGGTCATCTGACCGCTCGTGAGCATGATCATGATCCCGATCAAGTCACCCGGGTAATAGAATCGAAGCGAATACTGCTTTCCACTTGAACGATGCAGGACATTTTTCGCAAGGCCTGAAACGAGAAAGTAGATATCCAGTTCTTCAACCGTTTCATCTTCATGAAAGAGAAATTCCCCCTTCTTGAAGGTCGTGTATGCAGAACCGGAAATAATATAATCCAGCTGTTCCACAGACAGTACATCAAAGGGGTAGTGACCCCGTATAATTTGCAGTAACTCCTGCTGGTTCATCGAATACCTCCCGTTCGTGCTGGTTCCATAGTACTTTACCATAGAATTCCCTATTTTGAAAACGATAAAACGGACAGCGCCCATAAATAAACACCCTGATATTTGTTGCAGCATCAGGGTGCTTTTAAAGATAATTTGGTTTTATTTTCATGATCCATAAAAAAGTTCAGAACCTCTGGCTAAGAGGCCTTCTCTGCTTTCATCTCCTGTTTTCCCTTCTTTGTAAAAGGCATCCACCAGTTCCAGTCGCCAAGGAGCTTCATTAAAGAGGGAACCAGTATCATCCGGACGATGGTTGCATCTATGAAAATGGCAATGGCTATCCCAACCCCTATTTGTTTAACGGGCATCACACCTGTAAAGGCGAAGGCACCCGTTATGACAATCATGATAAGTGCGGCAGAAGTGATGATTTTACTTGTTGAAGTAAGACCTTCAATCGTAGAACGTGTATTGTCTCCCGTTTCTTGGTATATTTCATGAATCCTTGAGATGAGGAAAACCTCATAGTCCATACTAAGGCCGAAAACAAGGCTGAATACCAATACAGGGAGCACTAGGGCAATATCAGATTCGGGAATTCCGAAATGACCACCCTGAAAAATCCAGACTAAAATTCCGAACGTCGATGTCAGACTGATGATATTCATCAATATGGCTTTCAAAGGAATGATGACGGAGCGGAAGGCCACCATCAAAATTAGATAGGTTGAGCCTAAAATAATGAACAGGCATAGTCCTATTTTCTGATAGATTTCATCAAATATTTCCTGATTGAATTTTGCCTGTCCTCCAAAGAGAAGGGGGCGGGTCCATTCTTTTTGACTCCAATCATTCATCAATTCCTTAGCTTCGGGTGAGGATGAATCCAAGGACAAGTGCACAGGAATCAGTGCCTTGTCTCCTTGAATGAATGTATTCAAGGCAGGTTCCAGCTTCTTCTTTGATTCCGGCTGTTGAAGGGCACCTGATAATTTCTCCGGAGAGTCGATATTGGTGGCTCCGAAGATGGAATCCACCGATGTAACAGCGGATTCCACCTGTATTTCCGAAATGATTTCATTCAGATCTTCGAGCCCTTCTTTGGTGGTCCAGCTATCTTCCCGTTCTGCAATCACATACACCGTACTGCCTTCATCTGTCTTGAACTCCTTTTGAATGGTGTCCATGGCCTGACGGGATTCGAAAGCAGTAGGTAAAGCTTCCTTATCAGGAATAGCAAGTTTCATAGACTGAACAGGCAAGATACCGATCACTAAAACAATCAGTGCGAGGAGTGCCAGAGTCACGGGTCTTTTCATGACAAACCCGGCAAATACCCTCCATTTCCCGCGGGCATTCTTCTTCTGTTTAATCAACATCCATTTATTTATGGAATTGCCTAGAAGCAAGAGAACCGATGGGAGAAGGGAAAGGGCAGACACAACTGCAAGCATGACGACAACCATTCCTCCAATGGCGATGGTCTGGAAGATATCGATTTCAATTAGCATCATTGCTCCTAAACCGATAAATACACAGACCGCAGAAAAAATGATCGATCTTCCTGCTGTGTTGATCGTGGTTTGGATCGCTTCCGGGATCGATCTTGTAGACAATTCTTCACGATAGCGATTGATGAAAAGAAGTGAAAAGTCAATGCTCAATGCAAGACCGATCATAGGGACCACATTCAATAAGAAAACAGAGAGATCCATGCTGCCTCCGATCAAGGCGAGGATACCAAAGGCCGTTACAACCGTTATAAGACCAATGACAACGGGAACGACCGAAGCAATAACCGAGCCGAATGCGAATAGGAGGACAAGCAGGGCGAAAGGTAAACCGATCAGTTCCGCACGTTTTAAATCATCCTGACTGGCCTTGTTAATATCGGAACTAATAATGGGAGCCCCCGTTAATGATTGCCCGGGATTCTCTTTAATAAGTTTTTCTATTTTTTTTGTCTCGCTTGAAACATCGGATTGATCAAAAGATAAAACCGCGTAAGCCACGTCATCACTCATTAATTTTTGATCTTCGAGTGGTGACTGGATAGAAGAAGTAACGTCCAGGTTTTCCACTTTTTCAAGGGTTTCTTTAATGGTTGTATCGAACTCTTTGGCAGATTGGGAATCCTGCTTTTCCATGAGTAAAAGGATAGATGATTCCGGAAAATCGAACGTCGCGGTCAATTCCTCATTCACCATTTCGAATTGCCCATCCGTCCTGAAACCATCTCCACCTAATATGGAAGGTAAATCAGTAGCGAAATATCCCAAAAAACCAGCTGCAATGAACCATACCACTATGATCCACTTATGGAAAAGGGTAATTCCTTTACCAATCAGATTCATCTCATCACACTCCTTTATTGAAACTGCCAAATACGAATTTATGTTATTTCCATGACTTCATATGAGAAAAATGAATCACTTATTTAGTTTAATTGGTGAACTGATCATGTGCAATAACTAAATGTTCGGAGTGAGCAGCGCATTACACCTTACGCATTACTGTTGTTGATGATGAATTCTGATGCGGTCAATAAATCAGGAAATATGTAATCAGCGTTATATGTTGAAGAAGAGCTGTCGTTAAGTAAGATAGTCGTGCAGCCAGCTTTGTGTCCTGCTTCTATATCTACATCTCGATCACCGACCATAAAGGAAGACCCGAGATCAATGTCGTATTTCTCCGCCAGTCCGAGAAGCATCCCGGGCTCAGGCTTTCTGCATGTACATCCAGCATGGGGCTTATGAGTGCAGCAGGATACTTCCTGAATGATTCCGCCTGCTTTCTCAATTTCCTTCACCATGTAATCGTGGATGGAGTGGAGCTCATCATGGGAAAGATAGCCTAAACCAACGCCACCTTGATTCGTAACGACAAAAAGAAGGAAGCCGGACTGGGATAAGGCTTTGGTGGCTTCCGGAACTCCCTTCAGGAAATAAAATTGATCTGGCCGGTTGACGAACCTGACTCTGTTGGTTTTTACCTCATTAATAACACCATCACGATCAAGAAAAACAGCTTTTTTCATCATGAATCCTCCTTTTTCGATATTTTTCACCAGTCATTCGGTAATTATGTCGCTTCTTGCGGTTTCCGAGGAAATAATGACAGAGTATTCTGTCATTTGTCTGGAATGGGAGGGACGGACCATGAATAAGGTCCGTCCCTAACCATTATAATTTCCGGATAAAGGCGACTTTTAAGTAATCGCCCTGCTTGTATTGACTGAGGGTTTTGAAATCTTCGGGAAGAGTGTATTCTTCGAGTATTTTATATTTCCCATTGGTTTCGTTGAAGGCTGTTTCGATAAAGCTTTTGAATTTCTTCATATTAAAGGTACTGCAATTTGTGGAAGCCACGATGGTCCCATTTTTTTCGGTGATGGCAATGGCTTCTTTCAACAGGTCTTTATAATCTTTGGCGGCACTGAATGTATGCTTTTTTGACCGGGCAAAACTTGGTGGATCCAATATCACTAAATCGAATGAAAGTTCTTTCTTAACGGCATATTTGAAGTATTTAAAGACATCTTCAACAATGATGTTTTGAGCTTCATAATCAATCCCGTTTATGCTGAACTGTTCAATCGTTTTGCTTAAGCTGCGGTTAGCGAGGTCTACACTTGTGGTGTGGGCTGCGCCACCGAGAGCTGCAAATACAGAAAAGGCCCCGGTGTAGGAGAATGTATTCAATACCCGCTTGCCTTCTGAGTACGCTTCCCTAATGCGTTTCCTGACTTCGCGTTGATCAAGAAATACACCCACCATGGCACCATCATTTAAATAAATGGCGAATTGCACGCCATTTTCTTTTACGAGGATAGGGAATGAAGGGCGGGTACCTTCTACGAAATCATCATCATCGACGTATTTTCCTTCCTGGGCAAACCGTTTTTTCTGGTATATTCCCTTATAATCTGTCAATTCCCGTAAGGATTCCATTACTTCTTCATGAAAAGAATAGGCCCCTTTTGAGTACCATTGAATGAGATAATATCCATCAAAGTAGTCAATGGTAATTCCGCCGAATCCATCTCCTTCTCCATTAAATACCCTGAATGCAGTAGTATCTTCACTATAGAAGAAGTGAAGGCGTTGATTGATGGCAGCTTGTATTTTTTTATGGATGAACTCCTGATCGATCTCTTCGTGTTCTTTCCAGCTCAGGAGCCAGCCGAGTCCTTTATTCTGGATCCCGCAGTACCCTCTCGCGATAAAGCGACCCTGGGTGTCAACCAGCTTAAGAATGTCACCTTCCTGCATATTACCCACTGCAGAGACATTTTCTTTATTTAAGAGAGGAAACCCTTTCTGAAATTGTTGTATGTATTTGGGGTTTGCTTGCACGACTTTTTCTTTTGTCATTCTACTCATCCTAACCTGTTGGTCTAGTCTTGTGTAGTATAGAACGTAAAGGAAGTTTCTGCAACCGCATAAAAAAATCCCCCTTACGAAGCGATCGGAAGAGGGAAGGCCTTATTCGTTCATTTACTCCACAGAAAATCGCCCACGAGGCGGTCCACTTTAATCGTCTCATGCAGCCCGCTATGAGAAATCGATGGATCATACACTACTTTGGTCTGAAAAGGATTTTTTTCGAAAAGTGATTGGCTTCCTGTGGCACTTAGGACGTTTACGACATCATCACCCGACCCTGCAATCGACAAGACCTTCATTTCAGATGGGATGAGATGACGATTAATGTACAATTCCTCTAATGCGTGTGATTCAGGTTTTAAATCAATGACCGCTGCACCGGTATTGATTTGATCATACGATTCCTTCGTGACACCCTGAAAAGGCGTAGCGATCGTAATGAATTTATGGGTTTCCGGGACAAAAGAGGACTCACTTGTATTCTCGAGATATTTCGTCGCCGCAAGGCCACCCATGGAATGTGCCACGATATTGACGGATGGGACATCGTATTGATGATGCAATAGCTTCATGGCATTTTCCAGCCAAATCGCTTGTTTATCCAAGGAAGCACGGTTGTCTTCAAAGATGACTTGCACAAGGGGAGGCGAGGTCGGGTTTTTAGGTAGTGCCCCTTTGTACGTGACACTGCCTGATGAAGCCACTGAGATTTCCAACGTTTTTTGACCCCAGCCATGCCTATTCTCAAAACGGTCCAGCATCGTTCTGAAAGAATTATATGTACCTTTATATCCGTGCACGAATACGGTGGGGTATTTCTCCTCGGTGGTTAAAGGCTTTTCACTGGACTGCACGTTGGTTGTGCGAAATATCGTATATAAAGTGAAGAAGGCGACGATGAAGAGGCCACTCCAGAAAAATGATCGTTTAGACTTTACTGACAAGAAAATCGCTCCTTTAAAAAGGTATACCTCTATTGTAAGGGATTCGTGAAGTATTGAATATGTTAAAAAAGAAATTTATTTGTCATATTATATGTAAGTTTTACCACTAATGGTACTATATTTCTATATTTCATAAGGATGGACGCTTTCCATAAGAAAAAGGCTTAAATGTGTCATTTAAGCCTTCCGCGTTAGTTTGCCAAGAATATCAAAAATTAAACCCAATCACCGGACTTGAAGATCGGTTCAATCGTACCGTCTTCTTTCTCACCGTCAATATCCAATTCAGATGAACCGATCATGAAATCAACATGGACCATGCTTTCGTTAAAACCTATTTCCTCAAGCTCTTCAGCCGTCAATGACCTTCCGTCTTTTACACACACAGTCAGCGCTCTGCCCAGTGCGATGTGACAGGATGCATTTTCATCAAAGAGGGTGTTATTGAAAATGATGTTCGTGTTGGAAATAGGGGAATCATGGGGCACCAGTGCGACCTCACCTAAATAGGATGCGCCTTCATCCGTCTCGAGCAGATTCTTCAAGGTTTCATATCCTTCTTCAGCCGTGAATTCCACCACTTTACCCTCTTTGAAGGTTAACGAAAAATCCTTGATAAGAGTGCCGCTATAATTAAGGGGCTTTGTACTTGTCACCACACCATTAACGCCATGTTTAACCGGTATGGAAAACACTTCTTCCGTTGGGAGATTCGGTACGAATGGAACCCCCTTATCATTGGTGAACTCTGCACTGATCCACTTGGTCCTAGGATGGAATTCAATGGTCAGATCCGTTCCCGGTCCCTTATAATGAAGTTTTTTATAGTTTCCTTCATTTAAGCGCTTTGCGTTTTTATTCAGTTCATTGATATGAGTTTCCCATAATTCGACGGTATTTTCCTGATCCGTCCGTGTTGTATAAAAAATGTTCTCCCATAGTTTATTAAATGCATCTTCTTGAGACAACTCGGGGAAAACCGTTTGAGCCCATTCCATAGTCGGAATGGCAGCGATCAACCAGCTGATCTTGCCTCCACCGATATAAGCTGAAAAGTCCTTCATCGCTTCAGCCGAGGTCCTGTTCAACATTGCGACGCGAGTTGGATCAGCATCTCTTAAAAGAGATGGATTGGGGGCAGCCAGATTTAATAATGCGACATTATTTTCTGCCATTTCAATGTATCCCTTTGCTTTCCATCCGGGAAACGCTTTCAAACCATCGTCTGAAGAACTCTCCAGGCGGATCTTTTTCAGCTCATCATCATAGAAATCCGTTAACACATTCAGCGCACCTGCTTCATATGCTTTCCCGGTAACCAGGCGAACGAACTCGTACGCCGTGACGGGTGCTGAAATCACCAGCTCCTGACCCTTTTGCAGATTCAATCCGACCTGTACAATCAGGTCTGCATATCTTTCTAAGTTTTTCTCGAAATGTTGATTCACTTGTAATCCTCCTTAAATATGTATTCAATATTAACTATATCTCTTTTGTCAGAAAATTTCATTGAATAATTTCGTACCGATCCTGGAGAGTGATGAATGAAAACAACCGTCGTAACATGAAATCAACACTTGAATTGAATCGCCATTAAGGTTTCTTGTGGATATACCCCATTAAGGAAGGGATCAGCCTGAGTAGAAAAAGGACCGGTCCTATAAAAGGCCGGTCCAGTGCAAGATTACAGTTTACTTGAGAACGGTGGGAATTCTTCTTCATTGGAATTCGTTACGACCACACCGGCAAGGGCCATAGCGGTAAGACTGGTGATGATCAATAATTTTTTCACTTTTTTCATCTATTTTCACCTCCCTATAAAGTCAGCATTCCTTCATAAATCACATTGGCTTCATTTAGATGAAAAGCAGCCAATTTATATTTTCTAACCCCCTGGTAATAGTGTCCAAGGAATTTAGAATACTCAGCATATAATAGAAGAGAGCCGTTTTTTTTGAAGAAGGGGAGGGCATACTCCTTCATGAACTTCTCAAATCCATTAGGGAATTCTTTTAAAGCAAATTGGTAGTATGATAACTGATAGAATTTTTCAGGGTACCTTTCTTTTGAACATAGCTCCAACCCTTTAGGTAACCAGAATTGAACATCATGAAACTGATTCAATTTATAATATTCCTTGACCAGGGAGAGGATTGAATAGAGTCTGCCTTCTTCGTCGGACCCTTTTAATTCGATGCTTCTCAAATAATGCTGGATGGCCTCTTCACTCTTATTCATAAAGGATTTAAGATATCCGAGATTTTGCTCTACCTTTGAATGTAAGGAGGTATACTGAATGGTGTGAGCAATAAAATTGGCCCATTCATAATGCTTCAAGGCCTCCTCGCTATAGCGGATCCTCCTGTAGCAAATGCCCAATAGTAAATGTACCTCGGCGCACCTTTTTTGATAATATACCCCCTGGAAGATCGAAAGGGATTTTTCACCGTAATAAATGGCTAAACGATACATATTTAAACGTGTGAGGACTAAGCTGAATAGATAAAATAAATCCGCTCTTTCTTCTTCGTTCACCACATTACCAAGCACATAATAAGTTTCGGCTTCTTTCAATTCTCCTTTGGCTCTTTCGTATTCTTCAATCAGGTAATAATAATTCCCTTTATACTTGTGATAGTAAAATTTCAGCGTGTCGGTAAGTTCCTTATAATTCGATTGGATATGCAGCATGTGCTTCAAACCTTCGGCAAGATTGCCCTCTAATAACTGAACGCGGAAGCAGAGAATCCTGTAAAATAAATGGGCCATTAGTTCATCTGTCTGTTCAAGATCTCTTCGGATGATTTGGTGAATGGACTGTGCTTCCTCCGACTTATTCCAAAGCAATGCATGATTCCATTTCTCGAGAAGCTTATTCAAATGATCCGGGCGCTCAAGTGGCTGATTCACACCCAATCGTTCACAAAGCAATTGTATGACGTCATTTGAAGGGGTCACCTGATTGTTTTCCAGCTTGGAAAGGTAGGATACCGAAATGATGCCTTTAGATAAATCTTCTTGTGTGAGTTTTCGTTTGATTCTGTGAAAACGGATTTTAGAACCGATCGTCATTTGAACCTTCTCCTCTGACAGGGCATTAGACTCTGACCTGCGGATCAGATTAATAAAATAGTAACATAAATATATCTGGAAAGTTTAGAATATTCCTATAATTATAATTTTTAGTAGGCATTTGGTAGGGTGTTTTGTTCACTACCGTTGCATTCTATCTGAAACCTCCACGGTTGTGATTCCTTTGTTATAATGAATTCAGTGAATGTTTAGAGGAGGATTCCCATGATGATTGACTTGCGAAGTGATACGGTAACAAAACCAACAGAGGAAATGAGAAGGGCAGCTTATGAGGCAGAAGTAGGGGATGATGTGTATGGTGAAGACCCGACCGTCCAAAGGCTCGAAAAGGAAGCGGCACGAATCCTTGGCAAGGAGGAGGCGTTATTTGTCACCAGCGGTACGCAGGGTAACCAAATTGCCGTATTGACCCACACGCGACCGGGAAATGAAATTCTATTAGAAACGAATTCGCATATTTTTTACTATGAATCAGGTGCAGTTGCGGCTCTGGCAGGTGTTCAAACACGTACCATCACAGGAAAAGATGGCGAGATGGATCCTAAGGATGTAGAAGATGCCATTCGCGGGGAGGATCAGCATTTTCCGGAAACGGGCTTGATTTGTCTGGAAAATACACATAACCGTGCCGGGGGGGCGATTGTCTCCCCCGAGAATATGCGCGCCATCCATTCCATCGCCAAGGAACACTCCATTCCTGTCCATGTTGACGGAGCGCGGCTCTTTAATGCCGTTGCTGCCAGTGGCAGAGATGTCAGGGAGTTCACGGATCATTGCGATACCGTTCAAATATGTTTATCTAAAGGCTTGGGCGCTCCAGTTGGTTCCATCATCGCAGGTGGTCAAAGCTTTATTGGACGGGCTCGAAAATGGAGGAAACGATTGGGAGGGGGAATGAGACAAACCGGCATCGTTGCCGCTCCGGGATTGATCGCTTTGACCACCATGAGGGAACGATTAAAGGAAGATCATGAGAAAGCAAAAGTACTGAAGGAATCGATTCTGGAAAGTAAAGGTATCGCGGTCATCAATCAAGTGGATACTAATATCGTAGTGGCCGATGTAACCGGCACAGGGATGAAGGCAGCAGAATTTGTAGAGGATTTGGAGAAGAGAGGGATATTGGCGGTGACCTTTGGACCTACCCTTGTACGTTTCACCACTCATTATGATGTAACGATGGATGACGTGCAGGAGGTTTCCCGTTTACTAAGGGAGAATTTTTAGCCAGGACGCCCATTGATAGCTTGAAAGGGCAAAACTCGCCCTTTTTGATTATTCCTTGTGATCGAGCTGCTTTCCATGATGAGGATGTGGTTGCCATCTCATCATGTAGCCATTTTCTTTCAGCTTTTGATGTTTTTCTTCCATCATCTTCAGTACTTTGTCGCCTTGTTCTTTGGAAAAGACACCGAACTCTACATATTTCTTTACCAGTTCTTTCTTAGTCAAATACATTTGTTCGTGCAATTTACCAAGCTCTGCTTTTTGTTGTTCTGTCAGCTTCACTTGTTGCTCAGGCGTTTGTCCTTGACCTTCTGCAGAAGCAAAAGTACTGAAACTAAGGCAGATGATGAGGACGGCTGCGATTGATACCACCATTTTTTTCATATATGTTCCCTCCTTTCCGAAGATTCTCTCATATTCTTCGCGAAATGTTAGCAGAATATGTAAGAGTGGACGGATTAGAGAAGAAATTGATAGTATAACAAGTAATAGAACGAGGGGGTTTGATCGATGTTAAATAAATTTTTGTCGAGTATCGGGATAGGTCATGTCAAAGTAGATACTGTTGTGCATACACCCGAGATTTCACCGGGGGATCATATCAGGGGGGAGGTCGTCTTGATGGGTGGGATGGCCGATCAGCCGGTGAATGAAGTTCAATTATTACTTCTCCTTAAGTATGAAGAAGATAAAAAGGATAGCGATTTTTCTTATCACGAAAAAGATTTGGACACGATTACATTAGACAAGATTGGGACAATAAGGGCCGGTGAGGAAAAACGGATACCATTTGAATTTCCAACTGATGCAGGACATCCAAAAACCACTGATTCAGAACAAACCATACTAAGGACGACGGTCGATATTCCTCAAGCTGTTGACCCGACAGATGAGGACAGTATAGTGGTCCGATGATTTCCTTGAAAAGGGCCGATTCACGAAGTGAATCGGCCCTTTTCTGTTGGATTTTACTAGTTCCGGGGATATTGGAATCGAAAATAAAAGTACTAAGTTCTTATTGAAATCCATAAAAACCCAATGTAAAATGTAGTAAGCGTATACATTCAAAAAATTCAGAAATTAATTGTGTGCGTATTAAATGATGAGGGAGGAATTTGATGGGAGGAATTTGGTTAGCGGTCATAGGAGGTATTGTATTTTTAATAGGTTATAGATATTATTCTACACTTATTGCGGAAAGAGTGTACAAGCTCGATCCGAATTATGTGACACCTGCCCACCAGTATAAAGATGGTGTCGACTTCGTACCAACGAATAAATTCGTCCTATGGGGTCACCATTTTACATCTGTTGCCGGGGCTGCCCCAATCGTAGGACCGGCTATTGCAGTGTATTGGGGATGGCTTCCGGCTTTTCTTTGGGTGATTTTAGGTACTGTATTCGCGGCAGGCGTCCATGATTTCGGTACCCTTGTTCTTTCGGTCCGAAATAAAGGACAATCCGTCGGTTCTTTAGCGAATAAGCTGATAGGGAAGAGGGCAAAAGTACTTTTTCTATTCATCATTTTAATTCTTGTCTTAATGGTCAATGCGGTTTTCGCATGGGTCATTGCGAATTTATTCATCACGTTTCCGGCGAGTGTCTTATCTGTCTTTATCCAGATTCCGTTGGCGGTATGGATCGGATATTCCGTCTATAAGCGTAATGGAAGCATGTTATTGCCTTCGATCGTGGCCCTTGGCGTGATGTATGCATCGGCTGTCATCGCAAGCCGGGTTGAATTCATGCAAATCGACCTGGTCCGCTATTTCGGGGGACAGGACACATCGTCATTATTTGGGTTAAGCTCAACGAGTATGGCTTTCTTTGTGTGGATTGTGATATTGATGATTTACGTTTACATCGCATCCATTCTCCCCGTATGGAAGCTGTTACAGCCGCGTGATTATATCAATTCACATCAATTGATTGTAGGACTTGGTTTACTCTATCTTGGACTATTGTTCACAAATCCTGAAATCACGGCTCCCATGACCAATGGATCTGCCGATGTATCCTGGTTCCCATTATTATTTATCACGATTGCGTGTGGTGCGATTTCCGGTTTTCATGGGCTGGTTTCATCCGGGACATCGTCAAAGCAGTTGAATAAGGAAACGGATGCCCGCTTTGTTGGTTACTTAGGAGCGGTAGGGGAAGGGGCACTCGCATTGATTGCCATCATTGCCTGTATCACATTTTTCCCGAGTGCTGAAGAATTCAAAGCGACATACAGCGGATTTGCTGCAGCAAGTGGAGCGGGTTTAGGGGTGTTCATTAAAGGGGCAGGACAACTTGCCACAGGAGTGGGGATCCCGGCAGATATTGCGGCGACGATTGTTTCCGTCATTATCGTAAGCTTTGCTGCCACCACATTGGATTCATCTGTTCGCCTCATGAGGTATATCATTTCTGAATTGGGGGAGGAGTACAAAGTACATTCCTTAACCAATGCTCACATTGCGACATCGATCGCAGTGGTATCAAGCGCAGCTTTGACACTTTTGCCTCAAGGTCCTAAAGGCTTTGGCTCGGGGGGGTATCTCCTTTGGCCATTGTTCGGGACATCGAACCAGCTGCTTGCAGGCATCAGTTTACTGCTGATTACCATATGGCTGAAGCGGCAGGGGCGGAATTATCTGGCTACCTTGATCCCGATGGTATTCCTCATGTTTATGACGCTTTGGGCCATGATTCATCAAGTTGTGTTTGAATGGTCAGGAGCCGGAGAATCGGATGGGAATATGCTTTTATTTATCTTTGGAAGCATTATCTTGATATTCACTTTGTGGATTCTCATCACAGCGGCGTCTTCCCTGTCTAAAAAGGGAGATGGCCCTTCACAGTTCTCAGCATAATCATGAAAGAGGGGGACCTTACGTCGGGTCCCCTTTTTATTACATTATAGAGGAATGGAGGATTTCCGCATGAATGCAAGCTTGAGGGAAAGGTTCAAAAGGATAATAGAGCTATATGATGACATGATCCGTCTTCCCCACAAAACGGAGATTGCCAGGGAGTTAAGGGACGAGGAGGATTTATTCTTATTGCTTCTCTACTCGGATATGTTGGGAATACCTAATCCCGTATTTTATTACACACTGGAACTTTATCCATATATGATAGAAAAATTTCATGACTGGCACTTGAGAATGGGGATGGAACAATCCCCCCTTGATGGGATCAGATGCTGTTAAAGCGAAAGGAGGGAGAAAGACATGGATGAATTATTGGAGCAATCCATTTTATTTATAGGAGGAAAAGGGGGAGTCGGGAAATCGACGACTGCCTCGGCACTGGCTGTCATGTTTGCCAGGATGGGAATGAAAACGTTGATTATCTCGACAGATCCCGCTCATAATCTGGGGGATATATTTCATCAGGAAGTCAATGGATACAAGACACCGTTACTGAAAAATTTATGGGGGATCGAAATCGATCCTGATGCAGAAACACGTCTATACATCAACGGAGTAAAAGGGAATCTTAAAGGAATGGTAAAGTCCAATATGGTAAATGAAGTCCACCGGCAAATCGACATGGCCGCCTCTGCACCAGGGGCAGAAGAGGCAGCCCTTTTTGATCGGATCGTTTCAATCATCCTTGAAGAAGACAATGATTTCGATAAAATCATTTTTGACACTGCCCCCACCGGTCACACGATTCGACTATTATCTCTTCCGGAATTAATGGGAGTATGGATGGATGGCATGCTTGAAAGAAGGAAGAAGACAAACAAGAATTACTCTCAGCTTTTGAATGATGGTGAGCCGGTTGAGGATCCGATTTACGATATCCTTCAAAAACGCCGTGAAAAATTTTCAAAAGTAAGAGGGGTAATGCTTGATCGAAAGAAGACTGGCTTTATCTTTGTCCTCATACCCGAAAGGCTGCCGATCCTTGAAACAGAGAAAGCGATTGAATTGATGTCAGGACATTCACTGTCTATTGGGGGGCTGGTCATTAATAAAATCCTTCCAAAGCAAGCCGATGGGGATTTTTTGCAAAAAAGAAGAGATCAGGAAAAAGTTTATTTGCACCTGATGCAGGAGAAGTTCACAGAACAAGCTTTATACAGAGTCCCTCTATTAGAAGAGGATATCTGTTCTCTTTCTCATCTTGAAAAATTTGCAGATTATCTTCAGAAAGCAATATTCGAAGGGGAGGAAGTCTACGAGTAAAAGGGTATACATAGACAGTATGAATGATCATTGGAGAACTTCTTCAATGGTCATTTTCAATTTCGGAAGGGAAAATGTGTGATTTTGTCGAAAGTGTAAAAAAAAACAATATAGTGAGGGAGTAGTCCAAATGAAAAGTGAGAAAAAATATCTACCTGCCATTCTCCCCTTAAAGAAAAGGGAAGAAACACAGAATCGTTGGCTGTTTCATCGACTGAACACACTTTTACCTTCCATAATGAAAAAACACAATGTAGACATGTGGATCACAGTCGGCAGAGAATATAATGAAGATCCTGTCCTGAAGAGTCTTTATCCAGCATCAGTAGACGGGTCGAGAAGATTGACGATCCTCGTGTTCTATTTAGATCTTGGCCAGCACCTCAAAAAGTGGGTGCTGCATCCCAATCCTAATTTTGAACCGTTTTATGAAAGAGCCTGGAATCCTGAAGAGTGTGATCAATGGGAATGTCTTAAACGCCTTGTCGAGGCACATAACCCTGATACCATTGCATTGAATTATTCATCGACATTCGCTGCTGCAGATGGATTGAGTCATTCCTACTACCAACATTTAAGGATGCTATTAGACGAGCACTCACATAAATTCGTATCTGCCCAACATGTGATTGTGGATTGGCTCTCCATCAGATCACCCAAGGAACTAGTGGCTTACCCGACGATTGCAGAGCTTGGTAGAATGATTGCGGAAGAAGCGTTATCAAGCGCCGTGATCCATCCGGGAATCACTACGACTGAAGATGTTGTGGATTGGATACGGCAGCGTGTCCTGGATACAGGTATGGAAACATCTTTTTATCCTACGGTCGATTTGCAAAGAAAAGGCTCTGATATGGACCGGATAGAAGGTGAAATTATTCGTTTTGGCGATATCGTTCATTTGGATTTCGGTATTCTTTATCTCGGTCTGACAACCGATACCCAACAGCTTGCCTATGTCCTCCATCCAGGCGAGGAGGAAGCTCCTGAGGGTCTTCAATCCGCGCTGCAAACCGCTTTAAGGTTCGAGGATATCATAACCGAGGAAATGAAAGTCGGGAGAACTGGAAATGAAGTGTTTCAAGGAGCGATGAAAATGGCAAGAGAGGAAGAAATCGATGCGATGCTCTATTCCCATCCATTAGGGAATCACTGTCATGAAGCAGGTGCGTTGATCGGCTTATACGATCAACAAGCCGATATTCCCATCAGAGGAGATCTGCCTCTAACAGCCAATACCTGCTATGCCATGGAGTTTAATATCAAACAATACATTCCTGAATGGAATCAGATCATCCCCATCTATTTAGAAGAACCTGTCGCCTTCATTCAGAATCGGCTGGAATATATGGCGAAAAGACAAACCACATTCTTTCTGATTTAGTCAGATTATCAATGCACGAAAAGACTGATCGCTGATCGGTCTTTTTATGTTAGTTTGAAAAAAAGTTTGAATACCCCCTTGACTATATACCTTGTAGGGTATATTATGGTGGATGTAGCAAGAAAACAACAAGTAAGCAGGAGGTGTCTGGATGGAATACAATGCACAAATTAAGAATCGGATCAAACGAGTTGAAGGGCAGCTCCGGGGAATTGTTAGAATGATGGAGCAAGGCGAAGATTGTAAAGACGTTATTACGCAACTTTCCGCAGCCAAAACAGCTCTTGACCGTTCCGTAGGCTTAATTGTTAGCATGAATCTTGTTGAGTGCGTACGGGATTCACAAGAGACTGGTGAAAGTACTGAAGACCTTGTAAAAGAAGCAGTGAATTTATTAGTGAAGAGTCGATAAGAAAAAGGGTTGACAACTTTTTTTATATCATATAATATACCCTTATAGGTATTTTAAAACATTATTTTAGGAGGAATTATTAATGAACGCAGATAAAGTATTAGATGCAAAAGGGTTAGCTTGTCCAATGCCGATCGTGAAAACTCGAAAGGCCATCAAAGAAATTGAATCCGGTCAAATTCTGGAGGTTCAAACAACGGATAAGGGTGCAAAGAGTGACCTGACAGCATGGGCTAAATCCACTGGGCATGAATTGCTCGAGTCAAATGAAGAAAATGATGTATTTACATTTTGGATTAAAAAGGGTTAATTTTTTTTGAGGGGGAATATACCCCCTGGAGTAAACAACAGGAGGAGATACAATGTCAGAAAGAAAAACAACCAATATCATTCTCTTTAGCGGAGATTACGATAAAGCGATGGCAGCTTATATCATTGCAAATGGGGCTGCAGCTTACGATCATGACGTAACGATTTTCCATACATTCTGGGGATTGAATGCACTAAGAAAAGAAGAGATGGTACCTATGAAAAAAGGATTTATGGAGAAAATGTTTGGGAAAATGATGCCTCGTGGCGCAGATAAAATGGGATTGTCAAACATGAACTTCATGGGCATGGGTCCCAAAATGATCAAGGGTGTTATGAAGAAGCACAATGCCATGCCTTTACCTGATTTAATTGATATGGCAAGAGAGCAGGACATCAAACTGGTTGCTTGTACCATGACAATGGATTTATTAGGTTTACACAAAGACGAATTATTGGAAGAAATTGAATATGCGGGAGTAGCTGCGTATTTAGCGGATGCTGAAAATGGAAACGTGAACTTATTCATCTAAATTTTTTTTGCTCGTAAATATACCCTATGAGGTAATTGGAGGTAATGAATCATATGAATAGTATTGAATCAAATTTCGTATTAGATGCAAAGGGACTCGCTTGTCCAATGCCGATCGTAAAAACCAAAAAAGCCATGAAGGATATGGAAGCAGGTCATGTGATTGAAATCCAGGCAACAGACAAAGGATCTAAGGCAGATCTTCAAGCTTGGGCAAAGAGTTCAGGTCATGAATATCTCGGCACAATCGAAGAAGGGGACGTCCTCAAGCACTTCGTCCGTAAATCAAGTGGTGAAGAAGCTGTTGAGCGTAAGCATGACTCTGTGACAGACAATGGAACATTAGCAAGTAAGCTGGGCGACGAAAATATGGTTGTACTGGATGTTCGTGAAAAGGCGGAATATGCTTTCAAACATATCCCCGGTGCAATATCCATTCCACTAGGCGAACTTGAAACCCGTATGAGTGAATTGAATGAAGACAAAGACATATATGTTGTTTGCCGAACAGGAAACAGAAGCGACATGGCAGCCCAATTATTAGCTGAGAAAGGGTTTAAGAATGTAATCAATGTCGTTCCCGGCATGAGTGATTGGACGGCTGACGTAGAATCGGATATTAAATAATTCATTTATTTCAGGAGGGATAATGGATGACTGTTAAAGCAATGAATTCAAAAGAAGTGGCACAAAAAGTAATGAAAAGAGAAGAATTATTCATTTTGGACGTTCGTAATGCGGATGCCTTTGAAGAGTGGAAAATCGAAGGGGAGAGATTTGAATACTTGAATATTCCTTATTTCGACCTTTTAGATGGGGTTGAAGAAATCATGGATCAACTTCCTGAGGATAAAGATATTCTTGTCGTCTGTGCAAAAGAAGGGTCCTCGATTATGGTAGCAGAAATGCTTTCAGATGAAGGGAAGGATGTTTCTTATCTTGAAGGCGGAATGAAGGCATGGAGTGAGCATTTAGCGCCTGTCAAAGTGGGTGACTTATCAAATGGGGGAGAGCTTTATCAGTTTGTGCGTTTAGGTAAAGGCTGTCTATCCTATATGGTGGTATCAAACGGCGAAGCCGCAATCGTGGATGCTACCCGTATGGCTGATGTATTCATCGATTTCGCAAAAGAAAAGGATGTAACGATCACAAACGTTTTTGATACGCATTTGCATGCCGATCATATTTCCGGTGGACGTACGATTGCAGCATCAACGAAAGCGACTTATTGGTTACCTCCTAAAGACGCTGAAGAGGTGACATTTGACTATGCGGCACTTGAAGACGGAAACCAAGTCGTCATTGGAAATACAACCATCGAGATTTCAGCCCTGTATTCACCAGGTCATACAATCGGTTCTACCTCCTTCGTGATTGATGAAAAATATCTGTTATCAGGTGACATTCTTTTTGTCGACAGTATCGGTCGACCGGATCTTGCCGGAAAAGCAGAAGATTGGGTGGGGGACTTGAGAGAAAGTCTATACAAACGTTATAAAGACCTTTCCATGGAGCTTACCGTTTTACCGGCTCACTTTATGATCATTGATGAATTAAATGAAGACGGTTCTGTAGGTGAGAAGCTTGGGACATTATATGCCAAGAACCACGGTTTGAACATTGAAAGTGAAGAAGAGTTCAGAAAGCTTGTTTCTGAAAACCTGCCTCCTCAACCAAATGCTTACCAGGAAATACGTGAAACAAACATGGGGAAAGTCACTCCCGATGAAGAAAAGCAGCGTGAGATGGAAATCGGACCAAATCGTTGTGCTGTAAGATAATAAACGAGTAGTTTAGAAATCATTTCCGGATGGGAACCAGCATAGCCGGTTCCCATTTTACAAGAAGAGGAGGGCTCACAATGGATTTGGCATTTATCATTACAATCTTTTTAATCGGCTTTGTCGGCTCCTATGTATCAGGGATGGTGGGAATCGGAGGAAGTATCATTAAATACCCGATGCTCCTGTATATTCCACCTTTGCTGGGAGTAGCTTCATTTACCGCTCATGAGGTCTCAGGCATCAGTGCCGTTCAAGTGTTTTTTGCCACGCTTGGCGGAGTATTGGCCTACCGCAAAGGGGGCTACCTGAATAAAACACTCATTACGTATATGGGGGTAAGTATATTAATCGGTAGTTTCGTTGGTGGTTATGGCTCTAAATTCATGAGTGAAGCGGGAATTAACATCGTTTACGGAATCCTGGCCCTCATTGCAGCCATCATGATGTTCATTCCCAAAAAAGGGATAGACGATGTGAAATTGGAGGATGTAACCTTTAATAAATGGCTGTCGGCTATACTTGCTCTCATCGTTGGAGTCGGTGCAGGTATTGTGGGGGCGGCGGGAGCATTCCTATTGGTTCCTATTATGCTAGTCGTCCTTAAGATACCGACACGGATGACGATTGCTTCCTCTCTTGCCATTACACTGATTTCTTCCATCGGATCTACAGTAGGAAAGATCTCGACGGGGCAAGTGGATTATTTACCAGCGATGATTATGGTGGTAGCAAGCTTAATAGCCTCTCCGCTTGGAGCAATGGCGGGAAAGAAAATGAATACCAAGATTCTTCAGATGATTTTAGCAGTATTAATTTTGGGAACAGCTATTAAAATCTGGATTGATATCTTATAAAGTATGATGCTTAGTTCTGATCATCATGACACTTCTTGAAACGGGAAGAGTCATGATACAAAGAACTAAGCATTTTTTGTCTTGTATCAAATAATCTTGTAACTTTCTGAGATTCCCTTTCGTCTATATAATAGATAGAAATAAGACTCTAGATGGATGAACATATTCAATGAGACTAGTACAATGGATGAATGAATGTGTTCTAACATCTATCCATCATGAAAAAAAGGGAGAATTCAAATGAAAAAGCTTATTGGAATCGTTTTACTATGTTCATTGATGGTAAGCGGTATTCAGCCTGCATCAGCTGCAGATAATGATAAAGCAAGCATTAATGAAAAATTCGGACTGCCTATCGTTGTATATGGAGAAACACTTTCCAGCCAGCAGAAAAAAGAGGTTCAAAAGCAATTGGGAATGGACGAAGGAACGGAAGTGGAGGAGTTTACTGCAACAGGTGAGGACCTTGTCAAATATATTGAAGGTGAGAACCGGAACGCACGAATGTTCTCTTCTGCCATGATCACTCGTAAAGATAAAGGGGAAGGGTTAAAGGTCAATATCGTGACACCGGAGAACATCACGGAAGTAACCAATTCAATGTACTCCAATGCTCTTTTGACAGCGGGAGTCGAAAATGCGGTCGTGGATGTTGCTTCTCCAGTGAAGGTAAGCGGTCATTCTGCATTAGTCGGTATTTATAAAGCGTATGATGTCAGTGGAGAGAAGCTTGATACCGTCCGAATGGAAGTGGCGAATGAGGAGTTATCCGTGGCAACCGAACTTGCGAAGGAAGCAGGTGTCGATAAGGAAGAAATCAGTAAATTGTTGACCGAAATCAAAAAGGAAATTGCCGAGCAAGACCCGGCGACGAAAGAGGAAGTCGAGAAAATCGTCGAAGATAAACTTCAAAGCTTGAACATTGAATTAAGTCCAGAGGATCGTCAATTACTGATTGATCTATTTGAAAAAATGCGCTCACTTGATATTAATTTTGATAATGTTCAACAGCAACTCGATGATTTAACAAAGGATATTCAAACGACGATCAAGGATATTGTGAACGATGAGGGGTTCGGACAGAAAGTCTCGGATTTCTTTAGCGGATTATTAGAGGCCATCGCAAATTTCTTTAAATCCATCAAAAATCTGTTCGGATAATATAAAAGACTGAGTCAGCCGACTCAGTCTTTTATATTTCAAGTAATGGAAACGAGAGATACACCGTTGTTCCGATGCCTTCCTCACTTTCAAAAGACAAGGTTCCATTGTGCTTATGCATGATTTCTTTGGCAATGGACAGACCGAGACCATATCCCCCTGTATTTCTGGTTCTTGAGAGATCCGACCTGAAAAATCGTTCACCTATTTGTGATTGGGATCCGGAGGGTATCCCGATTCCTTCATCTTGGATCTTCACAACAGCCTTGCCATCTTTTTCATAAGAAGCGATGGAAATGGTACTTACCTCAGGGGAATATTTTAATGCGTTGTCTAAAATGTTGTAAAATACCTGCATCACCCGGTTGGGGTCCCCGTTAATGATCGAGTCCTCGTTCAAAGTATGGTGAATGTCAATCTGTTTCGACCGTGCAAGAGGGCGTACGAGTGTTAAAGAGTCCATTATGAATTGAGAAAGGACCATTGGTTCAATATCCAATGAAAATGAAGTATCTTCCAGCTTATTCAATTCAAGGAGCTCGGAAATTAATTTTTGCATACGTATCGATTCTTTTTGGATCAGATGTAAGCTTTTTTCTATTTCTTCAGGATTTGTTTGAACCCTGTCAGTCAAAGCTTTAGCATACCCCCCTATGTAGGTGAGGGGAGTCCGTAGTTCGTGGGCTACATTCGAAAGGAATTGCCTTTTTCGTTCCTCTTGATGCTCCAAAGAGTCGACCATACTGTTAAAGGTCAGTGCAAGCTCAGCCATTTCATCCCGGGTGGTGACGTTAAGACGCTCCGTAAAATTCCCATTGGCCACTTTATTGGAGAATCTTTGCATTTCCCTGACCGGCTTGAACAAGGAGTCCAGGGAAGACTGAATGATAAGAAAAGCACGAAATAAAACATGACTCCTGCCAGTATCAAGATGGGGATCCCCTTGCTGAAGACTTCCGTCATTTCAGCGAGAGGGATGTAAATGAACAAATATCCCATGAGCTTATCTTCATTCATCAGAGGGAAGATGGCTCCCATGACATTTCGATTGAACTCATTCACATATCCTTCTTTCATGACATGATTCCCACTAGCCAATTCTTTTTTGTCTGTTGGATTGATCAAGGGCTCCTGATCAATAAGGAAAGGAAAGCTCTTTCCTAAATCATCCAGCTTTTCAACCACCGTTACCTCATAGGGAGAGATGACGTTATACCAAAGGATCTTGTCTTTGACATTCCCGCTGACATCCCCATAATGGTAGTGGGCTGCTGTCCTCTGTCCCTGGTAAAGAAGGGATTCCTTCACGGTCCCTATATACAGATCCTTGTAGAGAAAATGAATGAAAAGAAACGAAAAGACAATCGTTAAAAAAAGGCTGCTCAATAATAGGAGCGATACTTTCTTATTAAGAGTAAGGTTTATGTTTTTCAAACGGATCCCTCGTATTTATAGCCGAGTCCCCAGACCGTTTCAATCAAGTGACCGTAATTCTTTAATTTCAGCCTTAATGTTTTAATATGTGTGTCAACCGTCCGGTCACTGCCCTCGTAGTCTCTTCCCCATACTTGATCAAGAAGCTGATCCCTTTTATACACCCGTCCCTGATTGCGGGCAAGGAATAAGAAAAGCTCATATTCCTTTAATGTTAAACGGGGTGAAAGCTCTCCGACTGACACGGTCCTCGATGCCAGGTTAAATGAAACAGGACCAAATTTTTCGACCATGGAGCGGTGAGTCGTTTGTATGCCGTATGACCTTCTCAGGATGGTTTCGATGCGTGCTGCAAGTTCTTCAGCGTTGAACGGTTTGACCATATAATCATCGCTTCCGAGTTTTAGCCCCTTTATCTTGTCCAGATCATCGCCTTTGGCAGAAAGGAAAATGAAAGGGATTTGACTTTTCTCCCTAACCTCTTCAAGTAATTGGAAACCGTCCATAAATGGCATCATGATATCCACGATCATCAGATCGACATGTGTTTTATTCAGTTGATCAAGAGCAACCAATCCGTTCTCAGCTTCTATACAGAAATAATGCTCCCTGTTTAAATACAGCTTGATCAGCTGTCTCATTTCCGCTTCATCGTCCACAATGAGTACATTCCATTGTTTCATCATCATTACTCCCTGCCTTTTGATATAAGAAGTTGCATCAGAATCCATTATAAATAAAAATAGTGAATTTTTTGTGAGATTTACGATTTTCCCCGTTTATTATCCTTCACTATTCTATCATGGAAACCAGCAAGGTAAAAAATGATCTTAAACGGATGTCGTTGTCCTCTACATTTACATCAACTGGGACATTTGCCCTTCCCCTTTTTCCTTTTCATAATAGGCTAATAAAGAGGAGTGACGAACATGTATGAGAGGAGCACCATAAACACAAAGAATTTAATGAACCTATTTAATTCAGGGTCATTGCCGAACCTTGGGAATGACATGAATGTCCAAAGTGGGCCACAGGGTTACGGTCCATGGGGAGGGAGTGGGGGGTCACCGTATAATCAGGGGCCATACGCCAGTCCACAAATGTACGGTCCTCAGGGATATCCATATCCACCCACGGGATTCCCCCAGGCGGGTTACGGTCCGCCACCTTATGTGCCTCCTGGTGGTTATGGGTATGGAATAAATCCCATCGGTGCAGGATTAATCGGTCTCGGATTAGGGTTTCTCGGGGGACAGATCGTGAACACCCCATTTAAAGGCCCGCATAAACGATACTATTATTATCTTTAAATAAACCAAACCGACTCTACGTATTGAGTCGGTTTTTTTAAATACAAGAAGTCCTCTAAGTGTATTATATTGTTGACATTATACCTATATGGGTATATTATAAGGGGTAGATAGTGAATGGGTGACATTCACGATTTTATAAAAAAAGTTGAGGTGCTTAAATTGGAATTTCTCGGATTCATTGTTTTAGCTGTACTTATTTTTCTATATGTCATGTTGAAGAAACCAGGTAAAAATAGTAAGCAAATTTCTACAGTGGAATTAAAATCAATGCTCGGCGATAAGAACAAGCAGTTTATTGATGTGCGTACACCAGGAGAATTCAAGCAAAATCACATTAAACAATTTAAAAATATGCCATTACAATCCTTACAACAAAGCGCTCACACATTATCCAAAGAAAAGGAAGTCATTGTCATCTGCCAAAGTGGAATGAGAAGCGCCAATGCATGTAAACTCCTGGAAAAGAAAGGATTCACCTCTTTAACGAATGTTAAGGGAGGAATGAATTCCTGGTCTCATTAATTTCTTTAAAACATACTGAAAGAGAGTGATCATGAATGGAAACAATTATGAGCAATGAAGTACAACGCCGATTATCGGTTGGAGAACAAGTCAATATCATCGATGTCCGTGAGGCAGCTGAGGTACGGAATGGGAAAATCCCGACCAGTATTCATATTCCGTTGGGGCTTCTGGAATTTCGTATGAATGAATTAGAGAAGAAGAAAGAGTATATCGTCGTCTGTCAATCAGGAGGGAGAAGTAGCCGGGCCGTTAAGTTTCTTGATTATCATGGGTATCATGTTATAAATATGGAAGGCGGGATGCTTGCTTGGGAAGGGGAAGTCGAATAACGTTTGTTTAGACTTTATATTTCGATCTCACAATTTATATACCCCGTCAGGTTTAAAAAATGAAATGTAGGATATTGTATAAACGATGAAACAACAATAAATATAAGGGAGGATTGTATGTTATGACAGTTAAGAATGTAACAGCCAAAGAGCTTACACAAAAAATCATGAATGGAGACAGAATGTTCATTCTGGATGTTCGTCCCCAAGAAGCCTTTGACGATTGGAAAGTAGAAGGGAAAAACGTTAAGATCATTAACAAACCCTTTTCTGAGTTGAAAGATCATCTGGAATCGGTTCAATCCATATTACCGGACGATGAAGCCATTTATGTCATTTGCGCCAAAGGGAACTCTTCGACTAAAACGGCAGAGATGCTAACGGATGCAGGAATGGATAATATTTATTCTGTTGAAGGGGGCATGCAGGCATGGAGTGAATATCTTGAGCCTGTTAAGATCGGGGACCTGGCAGGTGGCGAACTTTATCAATTCGTACGAATTGGGAAAGGGTGCTTATCTTACGCCATCGTATCTGGCGGAGAGGTTGCCTTCATTGACCCAAGCCGTCTCGTCGGACCTTATAAGAAGTTCATTCAAGATCATGAACTATCCGTTAAGGCGGTACTTGATACTCATCTCCATGCGGATCACATTACCGGTGGACGATCTTTAAGCCAGGAATTTGATGCAACGTATTATTTGCCAACGAAAGATGCTGAAGAAGTTCAGTACACCTATGAAGAAGTGAATGATGACACAGATATCAAGGTGGGGGATACGGTGATCGAAGCTGTCTACTCGCCTGGTCATACAATCGGCAGCACGTCGTTCATCGTAGATCAACACTATTTATTGACGGGGGATATTCTATTCATCGATTCGATTGGAAGACCTGACTTAGCGGGCAAAGCTGAAGACTGGGTAGGGGACTTGAGAGAAACATTGTATTCCAGATACAAAAATCTGCCGGATGATTTAATCGTCCTTCCGGCACACTTTATGACTATAGATGAAATGAATGAAGATGGTTCAATATCCCATCTTTTAAGTGATTTGTATAAAGAAAATCATGGTTTAAATATCGATGATGAAGAGGAATTCAGAAAGACAGTCACAGAAAACCTTCCTCCACAACCTAATAGCTACGAGAAAATCCGTGAAACGAACATGGGTAAAATCAATCCTGAAGAAGAAGAAAAACGTGAAATGGAAACAGGTCCAAACCGATGCGCCGTTCGCTGATTGGTGTGAGTTCAATCAGCCGGTCTTAAGGCACCCTATGAAGTTTCCATTAGGACAGCAGCAACAGGGCCAACATACCAAAACCGATTGGGATGTTGGCCTGCAATGGAAGAACCAAGGAAGTGATCCATCATGAAAGAAACAAATGAATCAAAATATATTCAGCAGCACCTGGCAAATGAACGGACGTTTTTGGCGTGGATCCGTACAGCCATTGCCATCATTGGAATTGGATTTTTAACGACAAGTTTACATTTTAATTCCCTTCAAGGTGATCCCTTTCAAGACCGAATCGCTGCGGGCATAAGTGCTGTTTCCATCTTCATCGGCTTAGCCATCATTATAGGATCCACCATGAATTATTATCGTACCAGGAAACATATTAACACACAGACATTTGTATCAGCCGACGCCTTCATTAAGATGATGACTGTGGTGGCTACCATCGTTCTTTTGTTTGTCACTGTTTATTTTTTCTCCCTAAATTAGAAAAAACTGAACGCAAGGAGAGCAATCCTTGCGTTCAGTTTTTTTAATCTTGTTTTTGCTCGTTGTAGTATTGAACGGATGTCATGGCACCTTCACTTACCATGGAATTGTCTTCAATATTTGAAGGATCCGGGTGTCCGCCTTTTTCAACGGGAAGATCTTCTTTTCTTCTCTTTTTGAATTTCGTCACCAATCCCTCTTTTACATTGTGCAGTTGATTACGCTTTTCTTTCGATGACAGGATCCATCCGAGTGAACCAGCCGTAACGGTTGCACCGACAAGTAAGGTTTTATTCACTTTCATTTCTTCTCCTCCATTCTATTGGTTCGTTTGATTACTATGGTCTTTGTTTTCCCGACGGACATGAATTTAAACATGAACAAGGATTTCAATAGTAGGAAGGAGTGGACAAACCTTACATTCTGGATGAAAATAAACATAGAAGATTAACCAAGAGAGGATGTATGGAATGAAGAACGTAACGAAAGAAACGGTCATTGGATTTATTGGCACAGGGGTTATGGGTAAAAGTATGGCCGGTCATATCTTAAAGGCAGGTTTTCCCATGGTTGTCTACAATCGTACGAAAGAAAAAGCATCAGAATTGATACATAGCGGTGCAAAATGGGCAGATACACCGAAGGAAGTGGCTGAAGCTTCGGATATCGTTATTACCATCCTTGGGTACCCTTCGGATGTAGAGCAAATATACCTTGGGGAGCAAGGGATTCTGCAACATTTGAAACAGGGTTCCATAGCCATTGATATGACAACTTCTTCTCCGGCATTAGCAGAGGCCATCTTTAAAGCAGGTAGGGAGAAAGGAATATCCACTTTGGACGCTCCCGTTTCGGGAGGGGACATCGGAGCCAGGGAAGCGCGGCTTTCCATTATGGCAGGAGGGGAAGAGGAAACGTTTGAACGGGCCAAACCCGTCTTGGAACTTCTTGGTTCGAATGTCGTTTATCAAGGAAAAGCAGGAGCGGGGCAGCATACAAAAATGTGCAACCAGATTACCATTGCCTCGAACATGATGGGGGTCAGTGAAGCCCTGCTTTACGCGAAAAATTCGGGACTGAATCCGGAAAATGTGCTGAAAAGCATTACATCCGGGGCAGCAGGGAGTTGGTCCCTGAGTAATCTGGTTCCGCGGATGATGGAAGAAGATTATGCTCCAGGGTTTTATGTGAAGCATTTTATCAAGGATTTGAAGATTGCCCTTGATTCAGCTGAAAAAATGGAACTAAGGACCCCCGGGTTGGAGTTAGCCCTTTCCTTATATGAGGAGCTCGCCGCTCAAGGTGAAGAGAACAGTGGTACCCAAGCACTGATTAAATTATTGGAAAAATGATATGAAACGTCCCGATGACCGGGACGTTTTTTTATATTTTTCCGATAAAGTCAGGGTTCTTTTGAATTCCGGATTGGCTCGGCAGCCAATTGGCAGGAACCCCTGTCCCCGTCTTCTTTGCATATTGGATACCCTCCAGTATCCTTGTTATTTCATAGGCATTTCTTCCCACTTCAGGCGGGTAGATCATTTTTGAAGAGATGATCCCTTCCGGATCGATGATAATGGTGGCTCGAAAGGTTGCTCCTGCCTGTTCATTCAATACTCGATACGCTCTACTTATTTGATGATTTCGGTCACTCACCAATGGAAATGGAACCTTGGATGCAGAAGGGGATACTTCCGTAAACACTTTATGGGCGTAAACACTATCTGTACTTATTCCAAGAACTTCAGTTTGTAATGCCTGGATTTTAGGGTAAATAGCAGCGACCGCTGCCAATTCAGTCGGTCACACGAAGGTGAAATCGCTGGAATAAAAAAATAAAATGACCCATTTCCCCCTATATGCCTCTAAATTGACGGTGTTTATCTTCTTCTGAACGTTATCGTAAGCCTCCGCGATAAAGAGAGGGGCACGATCACTTGTTTGAGCACAAAAAGGCAATGAACACGTTTCGCCATTCATGTCCCGGTTCATCGAAGAGTAGGATGGGTAATACATCAGCTCACCCCTTTCAGGTAAAGTATTATCAGGATATGACGCTGCTCGTTGTTATATGATAGAAAGGCTTGTCCATACCAATCATACTTCTCTTCAAAATGGGAATAATAGGGGAAGATTTCTAAATTTTTCTAAAGGTAGGGTGAATCTCTTGAAAAAAAATTCATTCAAGCAATTTTCTAAACTTATATATACTTTTGGAACTATCATGACCGTAACTGCCTTCATTGTGTCTTATTTCCAAACGAAAACAATCATTAAAGCGATTAAGAAGTATAGTCCCTATAATTAAGGTTATCGGTTGCAATATCTGCTTTTAACTTAGACAATGTATATAGATAAGGAAGGAGGAATTGCATTGAAGTTAGTTGGTAAAAAAGTCATTCAATTAGTCAGTGCGGATTTCGAAGATTTGGAGTTGTGGTACCCTGTCCTGCGTTTACGGGAAGAAGGCGCGACTGTACATATTGTTGGAGAACATGCGAACGAGGAATATATCGGGAAATACGGAGTACCGATTGTTTCTGAATTTGCGTTTAAAGACATTAATCCGGAAGATTACGATGCCATCCTGGTTCCGGGAGGCTGGTCCCCTGATAAACTCCGTCGTTATGATGAAGTGATCTCTATGGTGAAGGACATGGATGAACGTAAGAAACCGATCGGGCAAATCTGCCATGCCGGATGGGTATTGATTTCCGCCAAGATTCTTCAGGGAGTAAAGGTTACAAGTACACCTGGAATAAAGGATGATATGGAAAATGCAGGGGCAATATGGATGAATGAACCGGTCGTTACCGATGGTCACATTGTTTCCAGCCGCCGACCACCTGATCTTCCTGACTATATGAGGGAATTTATAGAAGTGTTAGCAAAATAGGGGCATATCAAAAGGACTGGTCAAGGAAGCTGTCAATCAGATACCTATGAACCAGTCCCTTTTTATCCCTATTTCTTCTTGTCTCTTTTATTACGATCATTCACCCGGGCGAAAAACGTCTGTTTCACAGATTGATGAGTAGTGATGGCAGCCCCTGTTGCGATAAATCCGTTAGCGATTCCGTTAAAATCAAACCCCAATGTCCAGCCGCTTGCACCGACACCTACCAGTAAAAGGATCCAGATGATCAGCCAATCCTGAATATGAGGCGTCCTCTTCAGTGCATACCCGAGCACCCATAGTACAGGAACGAGCACGGTGACTTGTGGATCAATGGAAATGCCGCTTAATAAGTTTTCGATCATATCGTCCACTCCCTATAATGATAAATGACTTCTATAAAGCTTATTCATCACGAGGGGGGCTTAATGACAACCTGTATGGATAAGTTTAAAAAAATTGGGAAGAAGGATAGGGAGCAATACAACCTTTAAAGTGACACGAGAAAATTTCAATGATATTATATTGAATGACCTATATTAAAAAGGAGCTGTTAACAATGGCGAAAAAAGGATACATACAATTTCAGACAGGTGAAAAAATTGAATTTAATTTATTTCCGAATGAAGCACCTGGAACAGTAGCAAACTTTGAAAAATTAGCAAATGAAGGATTCTACAACGGGTTAAGCTTTCACCGTGTTATCCCTGGCTTCGTAAGTCAAGGCGGGTGCCCGAATGGGAATGGTATGGGTGGTCCTGGTTACACAATCAAGTGTGAAACAGAAGGAAATCCTCATAAGCATGAAGAAGGCTCTTTATCCATGGCCCATGCAGGTAAAGATACAGGAGGCAGCCAATTCTTCATCGTACATGAGCCACAGCCTCACCTGAACGGAGTCCATACAGTCTTTGGTAAAGTGACTTCAGGAATCGAGATCGCCAAATCAATGAAAAACGGCGACGTAATGGAGAAAGTCGAAGTATTCGACGCATAATTGTTGAGGGACGGACCTTTGTTCGTTTTCATCTTTCTTTAGGAAGCATTTCTCTTTGAAGAAAACAACAGTTGAAATAATTCAAGTGATGTTGTATTATACTAATACAGGCTGCGTTGTACGTAATCATAACGAAGTTTTAACCTTTAAACTGTAATAGGGAGTTTTACATCGAAGTTGGAATGTCAAGCCTCCACGATCTGAGGACGACAGGAAACCTTCTGCAAACACCCACTTTGAGGAGTGGTGGTTTAAAACTTTCTTATATCAAATTACGGCAAATGTGGCTCCTAACCTTAGTATCTCAAGTCAGTTCCCAATCGGGGGCTGGCTTTTTTATTTTTCACGAAAAATACAAAAAAAGACCGAATCCCGTTATGGAATTCAGTCATTGTCATTATGTATCGAGGCCCCTCCCGTCCGTACATGGTTAAGTGTCCCGCAACAAGCGAATGTTCGGGAGAGGCAAGATAAGTGTATCATGCATGACTCAAATGTGCAAAACGATTTATTTCAGTATACCTGCATCTGTTAAGTAACGGTCGATGTCATGAAAATCATTCACTGCAACAAAAGGAGTTCCTTGTGCATGAAGAATGCCCTGCAATGCCTTCATGGCAAAGGTTACATCCGCTGCTTTAGCCGGGTGGCTGTCCGGCTCGCTATCACCGGCAAAATAAATCGTCTCATACTCTTTTTTCATGTCGATGATCACTTTGGACTTGTCGATTCCATACCGCTCTGAGTAATGAGGGTGCTCGGGGTTGAGATTCATATGTACATTCTTTTCTTCATAATAGCCTTCATTCGAGTATACTTTTACATCTTTGATGCCGTGTCTTTGAAGGACATGGTGGATATAATAGTCCGTCCCTGCACTTAGGATGTAGAAATCTCCTCCTTGAGCCTGAACCCTGCGGATGAAGGAAGTGACGTGCTCATCGATTTCGAGGGAATGTATATCCTCAATGATTTGCCTTTCGTCTTGATGAATCGACGAAAAGACTGTACGCAAGAAATCAATGTCTTTCAACTCCCCGGCCTTCCATTTTATTAATAAGGCCTCTCCTTCTTTAAAGTATTTCTCCAGGACAAGGTGATAGAAGTCCTTTTTAGAGATGGTGCCATCGAAATCTGAAACAAATGCCCACTTTTTCATAGCGTCTCCTCCACGGTCGTGATTTAGTCGATTGTACCATGATTCAGAAGGGGGAGGAAGGAAAGGGAATTATATTAACTATAATTTTATTATGTATACTGATTTCATGAAAAAAATCACCCTGCAAAAGGCAAGGTGAGAGGGTTTTACTTCTTCATACTTCTGAAAAATTCTTTTAGTACATCCGGTGTTCGCTTTACTTCATCAATCGTGCTTGTGATGGTCGTCTTTTTATATTGGATATCCCCTTGGATCTCTCCCTGGGTTTCTTGAAGCTGTGATGCTTCTGAAGAAATGTTATCCATCCTCGATTGAATGTTGGCTACCGTTTGATTCATTTCATTCACAATCGGACGGGTTGTTTTGAGTGTCTTCATTAATGCTGTACCCAACATAATCAGGGCAATGACGACTAAGGCAATACTTGCATATACAATCCACATATCCATTTCACCTCTTTAGACGCTGTTTTTTGTTATATTCCCTAATCGTGCTAAAAATAACGTGTAATATGATTTTATTATCCTTATTTACTAAATGACAAATAGCTAGTAATCTAATCTATAAGCTGAATTTTGTAAAGGGAGAGATGTACATGATCAAAGCCATTCTGTTTGATTTAGATGACACATTATTATGGGATTCCAAAAGTATTGAAGAAGCCTTCAAAGCTACATGCAACTATGCATATTCGAAAGCGGGTACTGATCCAAAAGCACTTGAGTCAAGTGTCCGGGAAGCTGCCAGGGAGCTGTATGCCAGCTACGATACATATGAGTTCACGCAGAATATCGGGATCAATCCCTTTGAAGGACTGTGGGGGGATTTTCTGGATGATCATGATGAGCGCTTCCTGAAATTGAAAGAAATCGTTCCAGCTTATCGTAAAAAAGCTTGGACCATCGGCTTACAAACGTTAGGTATCCAGGATTCCGTACTCGGTGAAGAATTATCGGAGAAATTTCGTCAGGAAAGAAACCAAAGGCCTTACGTATATGAAGATACATTCCGGGTGTTACAGGAGTTGAATGGGAAGTATCAACTGTTGTTATTGACGAACGGCTCCCCTCATCTGCAGAACACCAAGCTTGATAAAACACCTGAACTCCTTCCTTATTTTCAAGAAGTCATCATCTCAGGCGAAGTCGGTAAAGGAAAGCCGGATCGTGCCATGTTCGAACATGCCCTCGAGAGGCTGCAGCTTCAAAAGGAAGAAGTGATCATGGTCGGGGATAACTTAAATACCGATATACTGGGAGCTTCCAATATGGGCATCACCACGATCTGGATTAATCGCCGGGGGCAAACGCCTCAACAGGTCGTACCGGATTATGAAGCGAAAGAACTTCATGAAGTGATCCATATAGTCAAGAACGTCCTATAACCCCAGAGAGGCTTCGAATCATCGATGCCTCTTTATTTATTCCATTCATCAGTCATAATACTCCAATCCCATTCATAGTATTCACCGATGTGCGGCAGGCTGGCATGAAAATTGAAATACCGGTGGATCGGGGTGACCACCTGTATTCCAAGGCAGGAGGTACTCTAATGGGAAATGGGATATATCAGATGAATGTCTGTGGATCACGATCAGATGTATGGACGTTTATTCGTAATATGGACGCATGGGCACCTCTTGTTCCGGGATACAAGGAGCATGTTATGCACTCTGATCGTCAATCGACGTGGGAGTTCCATGTCCATTACGGCATGGTGAAGAAAAAGATTCATGTGAAGGTTTTGATTACAGATTGGAATGAACCATCAGAAGTGAGGTTCACATTAAATGGCATTAATCAAAGGTTCACAGGAGCAGGATTTTTTAAAGCAGAAGAACTGGACGGTGCCCTTACAAGAATGACAGGAAGCTTATCGATTGAATCCACCAGTCCACTGGCAAAGCTCCTTCAAACCACCTTTGACAATATGATTGCAGAGCTCACAAAAGAATTGACGATGGCTGTTGGAAAAGCAATCGAAAGAGGGGGAGCGTAATCATCATGTATCCATTCAGGAAGATAGGGCACGTGTGTTATAATGATTTATTTGAGTAAGAAGAATTGTTAGATGGAAAAGAACTACATACACTAAAGCATACCTAAAAAATGAATCTGTACAACGTAAAAGGAGTTATATCATGCAAAAGCTTCACATACTTCGAGAAGAAGCCATAGAGGAAACGAAACGTAAAATAGAGGAAGATGTGAGACTCTTTCTTGAGAAACACGAAAAATGCCCGTCATTTCAAGAATATTTGACAGAAAGAAGCGCTTTTTTTCATCAAATCTGGCTGAATATCTGGCTGAATAAAGTAACAAACGATGTCCTTCGCAGTCATAAGAAAGCCTTTTTGCGTGAGAAAGGATACGATATTGAAGGTACCGATAAAAAGTTGATCAATAAGTTGTACCGAAATGAAATCAGGGAGTTTCAACCATTCCATATCTTAAACTGGCTAAATGAAAATCCAATTTCTGAACAAGATTGGAAGGAGAAGCATCAACGGGTCCGAGAAGAATATCTGAAGAAAAAAGAAGAAAAAAAGAAGGCTGTTCTTCAGAAAGACATCCAAAAACAGCTCCTCTCCTTTATTCAGGATCAAATGGACAAGCTTAAGGATCACTGGTATGTAGAGTTGCGTTTTTTATTCGCTGATAAATGTATAAGCGATATCGGAACGAAAACAAAATACAGACCTCTTGAGCCGTATATGCTGGAGGAGAAATTAGAAGAAGAAGGCCGTTTTATCATGGGTTCCTTCACAACTGTTTCTGACTTTCTGACGGAATTCACCGGCTCGATCCACAAAAAGAGCGAACATTGGGATGGGCATGTATGGGAATATGAAACTTTTTTCTATCCCTATGAACGATTTGTCTTTTACCACACCGAGCAGATCGTCTATCGCTCGCTCTTTCAACACATGCCCGAAGAATTAAAGGCTGGTTATGAAAATATATTCGGTCAGGAACTTTCTGAAGAAAGACTAAGCAGACTCAGTCATCATTTCCTCCTGACGTTAAAGTCCACTTTTTTCAAGATGATCCAGCAGGAAGACATGGACGATTTACAAAGACTGATAGAAATTCCTTTTGATGCCGACATTCACCTTTCGATTTATGGAAAAGATCTCGAGAAGCGGGAGGAAAGAAAAGCGGCTGAATTAGCTGAATTAAAACGGAAGCAGGAAGAAGAAGAACGAATATTGGAAGACATCTTCGGACGTGAGTATAGCCCCTCGTTCAGAGGTGATATTCACTATATCCTTCATATCGGTGAAACCAATACAGGGAAAACCCATCAGGCGATCAGCCGTATGAAAGAAGCCGAAAGCGGCATGTACTTGGCACCTCTTCGCCTCCTTGCCCTGGAAGTATTCGATACATTGAATGCAGAAGGCGTACCATGCAACCTGAAAACGGGGGAAGAAGAAAAAGAAGTACCGTTGGCCAATCATGTGTCATCAACTGTAGAAATGTTTCGTGAAAAAGATGAATATGAAGTGATGGTCATCGATGAATCCCAGATGCTTGCCGATCAGGATAGGGGGTTTTCCTGGTATCGTGCCATTACTAAAGCAAGGGCAAAGGAAGTTCATATTATAGGAAGTGAAAATGTCCGGGAACTTCTGTTGGGATTAGTCGGGGACGGGAACGTCGAAATCCATCATTATAAAAGGGACACCCCCCTTGAGGTAGAGGCGAAAGAATTTCAGTTGAGACATGCTAAAAGAGGGGATGCCGTTGTTTGTTTTTCAAGGAAAAAGGTGTTGGATACCGCTTCAAGATTGCAAAATAACGGACATAAAGTCAGCATGATCTATGGAAGCATGCCTCCTGAAACGAGGAAAAAGCAGATGATGCAGTTCCTTGGGGGGAAAACGGATGTCATCGTTGCGACCGATGCCATCGGGATGGGGTTGAACTTACCGATACGCAGGATTGTCTTTCTTGAAACGGATAAATTTGATGGTACGAGAAGGAGAAGGCTGACGAGTCAGGAGGTAAAGCAGATTGCGGGTCGTGCGGGGCGAAAAGGGATGTACAACCAGGGGAAAGTAGCTTTTACGAAGGATATCAAAGTGATGAGACAGCTCCTTGAGCAGCCTGACCAACCACTTGAGACGTTTGCCATCGCTCCCACCAGTGGAGTGTTCGACCGCTTTCAATCGTATTACCATGATATGGACACGTTCTTCTACTTATGGGACAAGTTCAAAAGTCCTTTTGGAACTGAAAAAGCGACACTTTTTGAAGAAAGGGAGCTTTATGAATTAATCCGCGGAACAGATATTGAAGCAAAGCTTTCCCTTAATGACCTTTACGGATTCCTCCACCTCCCTTTCTCGAAGAAGGAAGCGCAGTTGACAGAGCAGTGGCTCGAGTGCATGCATGCTATTGTAAGCGGTGAAGAACTGCCGGAACCTGAACTGAAGAATAAAAATCTTGAGCAAAAAGAAGTGTCGTATAAGGCTGTCGGACTTCATCTCTTGTTTTTATACCGCTTGGGCAGGCAGACGGAAGCCTATTACTGGGAAAGGGTCCGGGGTGAAATTGCAGAAGGCGTTCACGAAAGTCTCAGGACAGAGGTCACGAGTTTAACCCATACATGCCGACAATGTGGTAAGAAGCTTCCACCGAACTTTGGGTTTCCAATTTGTGATCGATGTCATGCAGCGAGAGTAAAAAGAAGAACAAGGAGAAAGCCTCCCCATCATTGATTCATGAGCAAATCCTGAGTAAGAAGGCAGGTTCTATGATACGATCATGTATGAATTAAAAACGATGATAGAGGTGTTAAGAATGAAGATTGAAGTCTGGTCAGATTATGTATGTCCATTCTGTTATATAGGAAAACGCCGTTTAGAAAAGGCATTGGAGGCTTTCCCCCATAGAGATAAGGTTGAAATAGAATACAAAAGCTTTGAACTGGATCCGGGCGCTCCCGTCAATACGGAATATAGTATTCAGGAACTCCTTTCGAAAAAGTATGGGACATCTCTCGAGCAAGCTCAAAACATGACGGATAGTATGAGCCAGCAAGCGGCGGCCGTGGGGCTTGATTTCCGCTTTGATACCAGTGTTCCGACTAATACGTTTGATGCTCATCGCCTGACGAAGTATGCGAAAACGAAAGGGAAAGAAGCAAGTATGACTGAAATCCTGCTGTATGCTCACTTTACCCTGTCTAAACATATTGGTGACCGGGATACTCTAGTCGAATTAGCGAAACAAGCCGGGTTAGAAGAAGAGGAAGTGAAGGACGTCCTGAATGGAAGTGATTTTTCTCAAGAGGTTCGAAACGATGAAGCTGAAGCGGGACAGATCGGTGTCCAAGGTGTGCCATTCTTCGTACTCAATCGTAAGTATGCGATTTCAGGTGCACAGCCAAGTGATGTATTTTTAAGTTCGATCCAAAAAGTGTGGGAAGAGGAAGCGAAGACGTCTCTTCTCAAGCCCCTTGGAACGGAAGGGATGGCCTGTGACGAGAATGGATGCGAGATACCATCGACGAAGTCATAATCCAATCGACAACTCTTTAAAATAATGAAAAAAGCAAGCGGGAAAATGTGATCCGCTTGCTTTTTTATTTCATACAGCTCCAGCGGCTAAGGGCATAGTCGCTTCGGCATTAGGTTTAATTACTATAGAAGTTCTCGGTATAATATGGCTGGGATTTTTCGTTGAAGGCGACCCCTATCCCTAAATGCTCGTAGTGTGTCTGCAGGATGTTTTCTCTGTGACCTTTGGAATTCATCAGTCCTTCGTGGGCGAAGATGGAACTTAACTGACCGTACGCAAGGTTTTCACCGGCCGTGCGAAAGGCTATCTGATCTTCTTCCATGCGATCAAAGGGGGACTGCCCATCAAGATTAGTGTGACTGAAGTAATCCTGTTCCGCCATATCCAAACTGTGTTTCCTCGCCGTGTCCCTTACTTGACTATCCCACGATAGAACGTTCAGTCCTTTTTCGACACGGGTGGCATTGGTCAGGTCAAAAAGCTGGAATTCAAACCCTTCCTTTAGTTCGGGACTTGCATCCGAATAGAAGTTTTTCTTATTTGCTTCGAGATTTTCGCTGATGATCTGAATGGCCGTGACGGTGTCATTTTCATGCTTATCATAGAAGATGGTCACGTAGCTGCCGTCGACTTGGTAAACATCCTGTTCTCCGTTATTTTGCAGCTGATATAACGTGAGTCCTTTCCGGATATTTGTTAATGGCTTGCCAAGTTCACTCTGTACCGTTTCTTTGGAGACACCCATTTTAATCCCTGAATCGGAGGATAGGAGATCCTGATTCGTGAACAGGCCGTTCACCTGTTGGTTTTGATCATAGGAGACCATTAAGAAATTGCGATAATTTTCATGATAGGCATACCACGAAACACCATATTCATTACTGGACTTTCTTTTGGCTTCACCGAGCTCTTTTTCCACACTTTCTTTGGAATCCCCGAGTTCGATATTATAGATTGAGAACATTTGCTCACTGGGTACAGTCAAGGTCGGCTTCTCTACAGGTTCCTCTTCATTTGCTTCAGAGGGTTTTTCGAGATCCCGGAAAGAATCGTCCAGTTTTATCAGAAGAAGATTCACTTCCTGGTAGATTTGATCAAAGGCATCCTGTACTTTAGGATTGTTCTTCATTTCTTCAATTTTAGAAAGGACAGAATCGAAACCTGTCGCTTCCACTTTCTCTTCCCAAGCGGGCTTGGATATATAGGCAATCACAATGATCATGATAAGAAAAAATAATCGTCTCAAATGCTAACACTCCATTCTACCTTCCATTGTATCCAAAAAATTAATGAAGTAAAAAAGAAAGGCTTACTCACTTTGTTCAGTACCCATTCTACACGATCTTCAACCTCATTTGGCTGTTTTAGTATGGTTGGCTCTGGGTAAGATAAATGAATAAGGCATACTAACAACTATTACATATAAGGGGAAATGCAAAATGAAATTATCTCACGAAGAACGGATCCAACTGCATGAGTTCAATAATTTAACGAAATCATTAAGTTTTAATATGTATGATATCTGTTATACAAAGACCCGGGAAGAACGTGAAGCATATATTGAGTACATTGATGAGCAATACAACGCCGATCGATTGACGAAGATCCTTACACATGTTTCGGATATTATCGGGGCCCATGTCCTGAATATTTCGAAGCAGGACTACGTTCCCCAGGGGGCGAGTGTGACGATCCTGGTATCGGAAGGTCCGATTGTCGAGGTGCCGACGGAGCATTTTGATGAATCGCCCGGTCCTTTGCCATCCGGTGTGACAATGCATCTGGATAAAAGTCATATCACGGTCCATACGTACCCTGAATATCATCCACATGAAGGGATTTCTACATTCAGGGCCGATATCGATGTGTCCACATGCGGGGAAATTTCCCCCCTTAAAGCATTGAACTATTTGATTCATTCCTTCGACACGGACATCATGACCATGGATTATCGGGTGAGGGGATTTACAAGGGATATTAACGGAAGAAAACTTTTCATCGACCACGATATCAATTCCATTCAGAATTATATCCCGGAGGAAATCAAAGATGAATACGATATGATCGATGTGAATGTTTATCCCCAAAATATTTTTCACACAAAATGCAAGTTGAAGGAATTTGATTTAAATAACTATTTATTTGGTTATACAAAGGACAGGCTGGAAGAGGATGAAGTGGATGAGATTACAGACAAAGTAAAAATGGAAATGGATGAAATATTTTATGGTAAGAATATTCCGAGACCATAAGGAAGTTTTCCCCTTCGCGGAGCATTTTAGCGGAGGGGATTTTGGTTTTGAAATCTTACTATTTTGAAAATGGGTTTGAAGAAGGGATATGCCTTCTCCATGAAGAATAGGTAATGATGCTTGTAAATGGAGGAGGAAAAGGGAATGAATTCACATGAAATCGAATACAAATTGCACGGGGATGATATGCAGTTTGTCGAAATAGAGTTGGATCCTGGTGAAAGCGCAGTGGCCGAAGCCGGTGGTATGATGATGATGGAAGATGGTATCGGGATGGAAACGATCTTTGGGGACGGAGCAAAGGGAAGCGGTACAGGAGGCTTTCTTGGCAAGCTTGTGGGAGCGGGGAAACGCATACTGACAGGCGAAAGCTTATTCATGACCGTATTCACAAATGAAGGCATGGGTAAAAAGCATGTATCATTCGCAGCTCCTTATCCGGGAAAGATCATCCCTGTTGATTTAAGTGAATTGGGCGGAAAAGTGATTTGTCAAAAAGATGCTTTTCTCTGTGCAGCAAAAGGTGTGTCTGTAGGGATCGATTTTCAAAAGAAATTAGGAACAGGCTTCTTTGGTGGGGAAGGATTCATCATGCAGAAGCTTGAGGGAGACGGCTTGGCCTTTCTTCATGCAGGGGGAACCATTTATAGAAGAGAGCTTCAGCCGGGGGAAGTATTACGGGTGGATACGGGTTGTCTGGTAGCCATGACAAAAGAGGTAGACTACAATATCGAATATGTTGGCAAAATCAAATCCGCCTTCCTTGGTGGGGAGGGGTTATTTTTTGCTACCGTTCGTGGTCCGGGTACCGTATGGATTCAATCCCTTCCTTTCAGTCGTCTGGCGGAAAGAATCTATGCAAATGCTCCAGGTGGCGGCCGTTCCACCGGTGAGGGAAGCATACTTGGTGGAATCGGGGATTTCCTGAACGGAGACGACTGATAGAGAATATAAAAAGCATTTCCATTCGTGGAAGTGCTTTTTTAAAGTTCAAGAGTTGACAGATTTATTTTGGGTATTCACCTATTCAGGTCCCGAGACATATGTTTAATTAAACGATGTGAAAGGGTGATTCCGTGACAGGAAAGATTCGACATTATTATGCTGGAGGCAACACGGCCAAAGGTTTTTACAGTCTATATGATTCGGTGTTAGCGGGTCTGGAAAGGCTATATATACTAAAAGGCGGTCCAGGGACGGGGAAATCCTCCCTGATGAAGTCAATTGGGGAACGCTTCCATGAAAAAGGGATAGAGGTGGACTATCTGCATTGTGCTTCCGATAATCAATCCATCGAAGGTGTTCTCCTCCCTGAGTTCGGTGTGGGGATTGTGGACGGTACGGCTCCTCATATTATAGAACCTAAAGCACCCGGTGTCATTGAAGAGTATGTGAATCTGGGAGTGGCATGGGACCGGGAAGAGCTGTCCGATCATAAGGAAGACATTCTTCGCTTAAACGATCAAATTTCCGCCCTCTTTCAGAAGGCTTACGATACATTTGCGGCATCTCTGAGTGCCCATGACGACATAGAAGACATCTACATTTCCAATATGGACTTCACCAAAGCGAATGAATTGACTAATGAGTTAATTTCACACTTTTTTGAAGATAAGAGCCTTTCTAAATCCTCCACAATCAAACATCGTTTCTTGGGTGCGGCGACTCCTGATGGGGCAGTTGATTACATTCAGAATTTAACAGAGGATGTAGATAAGCGCTACTTTATAAAAGGCCGTGCGGGATCCGGAAAATCAACGATGTTAAAGAAAATTGCTTCTGCCGGTGAAGAGAAAGGCTATGATGTAGAGGTTTATCATTGTGGATTTGATCCGAATAGTCTGGATATGTTGATTATCAGAGAAAAAGGAATCGCCATTTTCGACAGCACTTCGCCACATGAATATTTTCCTGAGCGGCAATCCGATGAAATCATCGATATGTATGAAAGATGTATCACTCAAGGGACAGATGAAAAATACGCTGTGGAGATAGAACGGACGACCAAAGCCTATAAGGATAAAATGAAAGAAGCCATCTCCTATCTGAAAGAAGCGAAATCACTTCGCGAACAACTTGAAGCCATCTATATAAGAGCAATGGACTTTTCAAAGGTGGATACGATAAGAGAAGAAATCTTTCAGGAAATAAATACGTTTATAAAAAAGTAGTTAACAGAGTAAACTCGGGAACGCGATGATTTAATGTCATTGCGTTTTTATCTGGTTGACAAAACCGACGTCCGATTAAGTAAATAACCGATAAAACCATGCTTAGGCATGGTTTTTATAGTGCAAAAATTTCCGGTAAGGATAGTAGTTATATTAATATAATAAATGCGTTTTGCTATTGTTATATTAGTATAATGAGTGATAACCATTGATTTTATGGTAGGATAATAAGGAGAAATGATGTGCGAAAAGGAGTTAAGTAGATTACTATGAAGCTGGTATCATGGAACGTAAATGGAATTAGGGCATGTGTGAAAAAAGGTTTTTTAGATTACTTTTATGAAGTGGGTGCAGATATTTTTTGTCTTCAAGAGACAAAGCTTCAAGAAGGCCAGATTTCACTGGATCTGGATGGATACCACCAATATTGGAACTACGCCCAGCGAAAGGGATATTCAGGTACCGCGGTCTTCACTAAAAAGAAACCTTTGGCTGTCTTTTATGGATTCAAAGAAGGACAGGTCGAGTCAGAGGGGAGAATCATTACATGCGAATTTGATTCGTTTTATTTGGTGAATGTCTATACTCCGAATTCAAAAAGGGATCTTTCAAGGATTGAAGAACGCCTGGAGTGGGAGGATACATTAAGAGTGTATCTCGTTGAATTGAATCTCCATAAACCGGTTATTCTTTGTGGGGACTTAAACGTGGCCCATACTGAGATTGATCTGAAAAATGATCAATCAAACAGGGGAAATTCAGGTTTTACGGATGAAGAGCGGGAGAAAATGACGCTGCTGCTCCAAGAGGGGTTCGTCGACAGCTTTCGATTTTTACATCCTGAAGAGGACGATGCATTCAGCTGGTGGTCTTATATGAATAAGGTGCGTGAACGGAATATTGGCTGGAGGATCGACTACTTTATTGTCTCCATTCGTTTATCCCCAGCAATAAAAAGTGCGGAAATTCATTCTCCTGTCCTGGGCAGCGATCACTGTCCGGTATACTTACAGTTAGAGTAGTCCATACAAGAAGTAGAAAAGGAAATGTTCATGGAGGGAAAAGTATGTTGAGGAAAAAATTGCAGCAATTCATAGAAGAAACAAAAGAATCCAAGGGAACCGTTCCTTTGTATGAGCTGGAGAGAGAGTACGCGTTGAAGCACGGAATACTCCATGCAGAGGACGTGACCCCCGCGAAAGGCGATTCGCGATTTCAGAATGCGTACATCGAGCGTTGTGACAAAGAAACGGAAGAACTTATCAATCAAGAAACTGTCGAATTTCTTAATAAGCCAATCGCATACCTGAAAGAACACAAAAATGAGTTCGTTTACCTTGAATCTGAATGGTTTTCCGTCATTGGAGTGGAAGCTGTTTCTGTGGAAGTGGACGACGTGTTCGGTACCTATGATGCCATGCTTGGATTAAAGCTCCAAAAGAAATATCGTAGTCAGATTGAAGGGTACCTGGAAGAGGTCCTTCAAGATGATTCCTCTTTTGATCTTTTGTTTAATGGGGAAGATGGGTTATGGGATTTGAATTTCACTTTGAATGATCATGCCGATTTTCATGAAGGACTTCTGATGCTTGAGGTTTACGGTCTTATTTATGAGTTCCTTTTTAATCTCCTGAAACATATTGATGAGAACTGAATGGGAGATCCCCCTTTTGAATGAACGATTTCGAAGGGGGATTTTATTTTGCCTTTTTCCGTTTGACCGGCTCATAGTCGAATAATTTCCCTTCATACAAAAGGTGCAGTTGGGGATGCTTCCTGAAATCCTCCGGGGTGATCAAGGCGGGCAGCTTATCCCATAGTTTGATGCCGGAGCGTTGAAGGACTTCTGCTACAAACTGAGAACAAAAATAGGAGTTGCTGAATTCAACAGGCTCATTCATCGATACCCCGAACACCCCCAAAAGATTGTAGAGAAATTTATTTCGACTTCTTTTAAATACATTCAATACACGCTTCATCTTTTCGATATGACGGCCGGTTACTTCCAATTGATAGATCACACACGTAGTTTGGGGGTATTTGCTGTATGTTCCTTGAAAGATATCCTCTTTCACGAATCCTCCATTTATCGGGTTGCTGGGGTGTTTGCGTCCAAAACTGTATAGCTCATTCAGTTCACGGTCAAACGAGATCGACGCGTGATTGTAAGGTGCTTTCGTATATTTCTTGATGGACTTTGTAAACAGTGTTCCCGTATCTGTCAGTAAAATATAAATATATTTCCCCTGCATATCTCATTCCCTCTTTTAAAGTAGTAGAATTTCCCATATGCTTAATTATACAATAAATGAATCACTTGAATACGGTCATTTGATGAGGGGGATGAATATGGAATCAGCCATTTGGACTTTATGCATTATTTTTATAGGATTGCTCGTTGTGAATGTCTTATTTTTGCAGATTAAGAGAAATCAGAAGGAGAGAGACTTTTCAAGGATTTCCCTGAGGGTTAAAACGTGGTGGGGAATGTTTGTGGTCTTTTGTTTGGCCACCTTGTTCAATCCTGTTGTATCCATGTTATCTTTAATGGTTCTCTGTTTCTTTTCCCTCAAGGAATATTTCTCGATGATGAAAACCCGAAAAGCCGACCGGCGAATTTTTTTATGGGCTTATTTATCGATTCCGATTCAGTTTTACTGGATATATATTGGATGGTATGGGATGTTCATTGTGTTTATTCCTGTATACGTATTTTTACTTTTACCTCTGCCCAGGCTGCTGGGAAAGGGTACATTGGGCTTCCTTCGATCCGTAAGCTCTACTCAATGGGGGCTTATGCTCATGGTATTTGGTTTGAGTCACCTCGCTTATTATCAGGTTGCAAATCCTGAATTTGGTGCAAATCTTGTCCTTTACCTGGTCGTGCTAACTCAAGTGAATGATATCGTTCAGTTTGTGGTGTCCATCTACATTGGAAAGCGAAAGGTGGTCCCGACAGCTAATCCCGCCCTTACCTGGGAAGGTTTCTTTGCAGCGATCCTCGTTACCACAGGAGTATCCTATTTCATCTACCCATTCTTAACACCTCTTGATTTGAAATTCGGGATCCTTTCAGGGCTGATCATCGCCGTCAGCGGATTTGTAGGCAGCTTGACGATCTCAGTATTGAAACGGGATCTCCTCATCGGTGACCAAGAAAGATTTGCCGCCTTAAAAGAGAGCTACCTCAATCGCGTGGACAGCTTAGCATATACTTCGCCCATCTTCTTTCATATCATTCGTTATTATTTTGACTTCATGTGAAGAAACAAAGAGGGACGGACCTTGGTGAAGGTCCGTCCCTCTCTGGCTTTTTACTTATTTTTTGTGGTGCGCTCATTGATTTCTTCTGTCACCACATGGGCCAGGTCATCATTTCCGAATAGGGACAGGACACCGAGTAATGTGGCGTCTGGAATTTCTTCGGATTCTTCTTTGGAAACGGTCAAGTCGATTCCTTGCTGCAGTGCAGGATTCTTTCCTTGATGAGGGTAGGCCCTTCGATAAAGTTCAGCGGGATCCAGGTCATGATTCACACACCATTGTGCAAACACAAGGATCATCATATGTTCGTCCTTCTGATAATTTCGGATGATTTTTTCTTGCATTTCTTTAGAGTTCACTTCATATCTCTCCTTACACGATGACTCTATCTGTATTATAGCGAAGTTTTAGAAGGAAGCCTATTCATATCCTTTTTAATGCAGATACTGAATACGTTTTTAAATGAGTAAAGTTAGGTGTATAATAAGAGAATGAAAGAAACATGTTTCACATTGAAAGGAAGTTAGATGAATGAATATTACCAAGCACCATGCTGAAGAACTGAAAGATCCTACAGGTATCTTAAGTGGAGATCGTTATGAAGTGATTCTTGATATCGAAGTACCCGAGGATGATGAACTGTATTCAGAACAGGGTATTTATATAAAAGCCATTTTTGTTCGGGACGAGAATGGAGCAAGGCTCGTACAATCTGCGATTATTGAAAGAAACACGGAGTCCTTCCTGGACTTTGAATTGGAAGAAGACGAAGAGAGACTCCTCCTTGCCTACTGCGTGGAACATATTGCGTAAAGTGATTCGAAAGCATCATCCCCTTCATTTCTGAAGAAAGGGGTTGATGCTTTTTTATTATTGGGTAAAAGTCTGGGTGGCCAGAAAGGTCCAATTAGAACCCATTCTTGTGTTTATGACTGATAATTCAGAGATTTCAGAGTTGGCATGGAATTTGCATGTTAACTTTATGAAAGAGTGAATGGAAGGGAGAATGGTTGATGATTGGTTATTGGGGAAAATTGAAAAGAGGAATCGTTGTATTGACTGTTTTGGCAGTGATCGGCAGTATGGCTACTACTGGAATCATGGCCAAAAAGAATGAAAAGAACATTAAAGGGAACCTGGTGATTGTCGGCGGGGCATTAGGGAGCAGTAACTCGGATGTGTATGAAAAGTTCATTGAATTATCCGGAGGAAAGAAGAAAGCCAAGATAGGGATCATTCCCTCCGCTTCAGGTTCTATGAAATCTTCCGTTCAATTCAAAGAAGATTTGATGTCATATGGAGTGGATGAAAAATCCATAGAAATCCTTCCTTTTTCTTCTCATGATTTCGAAGGGACAGAAGAGGATGAAAGTGAATGGAAGAAAAACGCTGAAAATCATCACATCACCAAAAGGATAAAAAAACTCACAGGCATTTGGTTTGTCGGTGGTGACCAGCTGAAAATCACCGATACATTGATGAAAGAGAATGGGGAAAGAACAAAAGCTCTGGAAGAAATATGGGGTATTTACAGGAAAGGTGCCGTACTTGGCGGGACAAGCGCCGGAGCCGCCATCATGAGTGACGTGATGATAACGGGTGGAGACAGCTTAGGGGGCCTCCGTCAGGAATTTACAACAGAGGACGTATCTAATCCTGAAGATGAATATGCACCAGTCTATATTGAGAAGGGACTGGGATTCTTTCAATGGGGGATTGTCGATCAACATTTCAATGAACGCTCCCGCCTCGGCAGGTTAGCCGCCACGGCGTTACGTTACAAAACAGCTGATGATTTAGCCTATGGAATCGATGAGGATACGGCGATGGTTGTGAACAATCAGGAAGGGACCATTTCCGTATTGGGTAGAACCAATGTGACCATTGTAGATACTTCAGGCTCAACTACAACCGAAAACGGGATCCGTGATCTTGATATCAGTTATCTCTCACCGGGTGATGAGCTACAGGTGAAAACGAAAGAATTCACCATAGCTGAGGATAAGCTTGAAACAAAGGACTATGAATATTACAACTTTAAACCTCTTCCGGCCACCGGGGTCTTATCGTCTTACGGGACATTGCCGCACTATCTTTCTTATTCGTTGGTAGACAATGAAGCGGTAGAAGAAGTATCCAGCTATCTTTATGATAGTAAAGGAAATGGTTTTGAGCTTATATTCAAACAAACGGATGAAACGAATGGCTACTGGGGTTATCAGGATGGTCAAAAAGATTCCTACTCCATCCTGCATGTGAAAATGGATGTATCTCCTGTGAAAGTCAACTTTAGTGGGAAAGATCGGCTGAAACAAGACTTTAAGGAATCTACGCTCGACGTTCCCGAGAGTTCTTTTGATCCTGAAACAAAAGGAAGCTTGGTGATCGTCGGTGGGGCTTTAGGCAGCAGCAATGAAGAGGTTTATAACGCATTCATTAAACGTGCCGGTGAAAATGGAAAAATCGGGATCGTCCCGGCAGCAAGTTCCAGTTTGAAGTCCTCACATGCCTTTAAAGAGGATTTGACCTCATATGGCGTACCGGCGGAAAACATCGATATTCTTCCTATATCCAATCATGACTTTAAAGGGACGGAAGAAAATGAAAAAGATTGGATGGACAATAAGAATGACCCTGGTCTTGCAAAACGCATCCTGGAGTATGATGGGATCTGGTTTGTGGGAGGCGATCAAACGAATATCACACAATCTTTATTGAACGAAGACGGAACGAAATCACAGGCGCTCAGCAGTATGTGGGAAATTTACCGAAATGGAGCGGTCCTGGGTGGTACAAGTGCCGGAGCCGCCATCATGAGTGATGTGATGATTGCAGGCGGTGGAAGCTACGACACACTATCAAAGGGGTTTACGGAAAACTATGATGGTATGTCCCAGCAAGAAGGCGGACCAGGGTACCTTGAGAAGGGGCTTGGATTCTTCCCATATGGCATCGTTGACCAGCACTTTGATAAAAAAGCACGACTGGGCCGGCTGATTGCAACGACAGCAGTCTATGGAAATGAAAATGAGTTATCTTATGGAATCGATGAGGACACCGCACTGATCGTGGATAACGCATCCAAGACGGTTGAAGTAAAAGGAAGAGGTGGTGTATCACTAGTGGATTTAAGTCAGTCAGATCTGTCACCATCTACTCATGCGTATAAAGATATCCGTTTATCGTGGATCACATCAGGTGATCAATACAATGTAGAATCGAAAGAATTCTCAATCAGCGACCACAAAATGTCGACAAAAGGCTATGAATACTATAATTCTAGCACAGCGCCTCATATGGGAGTATTGACACCGCACGCGACACTTACAAACTATTTGAGCTACAGTCTCTTAGATAACGCTCGGCAGGATGAGGTAAAGAGTTACAGCTTTTCCGAGAAGGAAGGGTTTGAACTTACATTTAGAAAAGGAAGCGGAACAGAGGGGTTCTGGGGATATAAGGATGGAAACAAGGATGATTATTCATTCCTAGGTGTGGAAATGGATATCAAGCCGGTGGAAGTCATGATCGAAAACAATTAAATGTGGTTTGAACAGCCTGGGCCGTATGTGCCCGGGTTTTTTTCGGTATCCATAGATTTAGGAGCTATCCGCAAAGAGTGATGTTGTTTCTGAAGCCGATTATTCACATATGCAATCTAACAAGTCCCTGGTGATACTTTGAAAGTTGATTGGAGCGGAAGGTGCTCAACTCACGCCCCGCGGAAAGCGAGCACCTGGAGTGGAAATCAACCACTCTCGCTTCTTTAAGAGCAAAAATGCGGCATAATGTTTTAGTTTAATATGACATTTGAACTGTATATATCACTTGTAGCATTTGATATACTAGTGATAACAAAGTGATAGCAGATGATATCATCATGATAGGAAAGGGGTGCGAACCTTGTCAGATCAAGGAAAAATGCAGCTTAATGTAAGGGTTGATAGAGAAACGTCAGAGAAATTGGATGAAATCGTAGAATATTATCAACAGAATACAAAAATTGGAAGAATCTACAAAGGTGATGTCTTAACAGACATCATTCACAAATCCTATGAGGTCATGGAGAAGCAAAAAAGAATTCAAAATCGGAAATACTAGTCACTGATTACAGAGCCGTTAAAGGTATACAATTTCTCATGGTCTACATATGAAAATCAGGTTCATCTATGTAATAATATAGGAGACATAGTCAAAATTTTGAAAGCAAAAGAGGTATTCAGCATGCAAATGCCGAAAAAAATAATCAATATCCAAAGAGGCTCAGGGATATCACCATACATATGGAGCATCATCAGCATCCTGCCCTTTTACTTTATCTTTCAGTCTTCTTCAACGATTGAAATTGCCGTCGGGATCTCTTTGACCATCGCTTTTTTTATCTCTTTACGTTTTGCTTTTATTTCGAAGGATTGGCCGGTGTATTTATGGACATCGATATTGATTGCGATTTCCATCACCATGACCATTCAGTTTAATTTCATCTATTTCGCTTTTTACATTGCTTACTACAATGGGAATATAAAAAATCGGGTTGCTTTTTTGACCCTTTATATCATCCATCTTGTACTGACGACTGCTTCCATCAACTATAACTTCGTTCTGCAGGATGAATTGTTCCTGTCTCAATTTCCATTCATCCTGATCATCTGGATCAGCGTCATCCTTCTGCCCTTCAATATCTATAATCGGAACAAACAAGTACAGCTTGAAGACCAGCTGGAAGATGCAAACAAGCGCATTTCGGACCTTGTCAAGCAGGAGGAACGGCAGAGGATTGCTCGGGATCTTCATGATACGCTGGGACAGAAGCTATCTCTGATCGGTTTGAAAAGTGATCTGGCCAGGAAATTGGTGTATAAAGATCCAGAACAGGCACGACATGAATTAAAGGATGTTCAGCAAACGGCGAGAACCGCTTTGAGTGAGGTAAGAACGATGGTTTCCCAGATGAGGGGAATCCGTTTGAAGGATGAGATTGTCCGGATCAAGCAGCTTTTAAAGGCGGCTGAAATCGAATTCCGCATGAGTGAAGACATTTCCCTCCCTCAATCATCACTCTTCATGGAGAATATTTTAAGCATGTGCCTAAAAGAGGCTGTCACGAATGTGGTTAAGCATAGCAAGGCCTCTTACTGCGAACTCATCTTTGAAGAATCCGATAAAGAAGTGACGATTGTGGTGAATGATGATGGTGTGGGGATCGGGAGTGACTATACTCAGTCCAAAGGCAGTGGTTTGATCGGGATGAGAGAGCGGTTGGAATTTGTCAACGGGAGCCTTGACATCGTTTCGGTGGATGGTACCACCTTGATCATGCGGGTTCCGAAAGTAATCAAGCAGACAGACAGGGAGGGAATGGAATGATTCGAATTGTGATTGCGGAAGATCAGCGGATGCTGTTGGGCGCATTGGGGTCTCTACTGAGCCTTGAGGATGATATGGAAGTGGTAGGAAAAGCAGGCAATGGAGAAGAAGCCATTTCCCTCGTTCATGAATTGAAGCCGGATATTTGTATCATGGATATTGAAATGCCTGAAAAGACAGGACTTGAAGCGGCAGAGGAATTAAAAGGGGAAGATTGTAAGGTGATCATCCTTACCACCTTTGCCAGATCAGGCTACTTTCAGCGGGCATTAAAGGGTGGCGTGAAAGGGTATTTGTTGAAGGACAGTCCAAGTGAGGAACTGGCGAACTCTATCCGGCTTGTGATGGATGGTAAGCGTATCTATGCACCGGAGCTGATGGATGATGTCTACAGCGAAGAAAATCCACTCACAGACCGTGAAAAAGAAGTACTCGAGCTCGTTGCCGATGGAAAGAACACTAAGGAAATCGCCGATGAACTAAAGCTTAAAACAGGTACGGTCAGGAACTATATCTCCACCATACTCGACAAGCTGGAAGTGAAAAACCGAATCGAAGCCATCACACAATCCAAAGAAAAAGGATGGTTTAAATAAAAAGAGGGACGGACCTTTTTGAAGGTCCGTCCCTCTTTTTTATAATTTTGCATGATATTGAATGTTTATTTGGATTTGATCGGGATGTAGAAACGAACAGACGAAATTTTTAATAAAAAAATATATCATAACATTTAACTTGCATGACCTTTTGCTGTCATTGAGTTCGACAGCCATATGGAATCCGATTAAGAATGATGGTATTGTTTTTTTATGTTGACAACTCAATGAATCATGATACGATAGCATCGAAAACAAAATTTCATAAGACGATCCACTAGGGGTGCCTTCGAAAAGGCTGAGATTAAAGTGTGACTTTAAGACCCTTTGAACCTGATCTGGTTGAGACCAGCGGAGGGAAGTGGTGTTTGACGGTCGCAAAGAATACAATACTATCATTCTGATCTCAAGCCACTTTCTGTATGCTGTATGCATAATGGAAAGTGGCTTTTTTTGTTGCCCATTTCGGGTCGTCTGGAAAAGGAGCAGGAAATCATGACATTTTCATCAGTGTTACGAAACGAAGTCAATGACATTTGGGACGCGAGCTTCTCTCACCCTTTCGTCAAAGGGATCGGGGATGGAACGCTCCCTATCGAGAAGTTCAAGTACTACCTCTTGCAAGATGCCTATTACCTTTCACATTTCTCGAAGGTGCAGGCACTTGGTGCGGCAAAAGCATTGGACTTACATACGACATCACGAATGGCATCGCACGCTGTAGGGACCAATGAAGCAGAGCTTTCACTTCATGAAAATTTCTCCAAGAGATTAGGCATCACGGAAGAAGAAAGAAATAATTTTAAACCAGCCCCTACAGCCTATGCCTATACGTCACATATGTATCGTTCCGCGCGATATGGGGGACTGGCCGATATCCTGGCAGCGATCCTCCCATGCTACTGGCTTTATTATGAGATAGGGGAACGCTTGAAATCATGCACACCGGAAGAGCCTGTTTATCAGGAATGGATTAAGGCATACGGTGGGGAGTGGTTCAAAGAGATAGTTGAAGAACAGATCCATCGGCTTGATGAATTGGCAGAGACCATGACCGAATGTGATAAAGAAAGAATGAAGGAAAATTTCATTTTGAGCAGCATTTACGAATGGCAGTTTTGGGAGATGGCTTACACCCTTGAAAAATGGCCGTTTCACCATGCACTGGGTGCAGGTAAAGAAATGAGTGAACAACATGTCTAAATTAAAACTGACAGACATTTTAGTGACGGTGGTCATTTCCATCATGTTCGGTGTCATCTATAAGCTTTGGGGGCCAATTTATAACTTGTTAAAACCAATCGGCTTGCATGCGGATCAATTCATCTATGGAATGTGGTTCATGGCTGCCACAGTAGCATTCTTGATCATCCGTAAACCGGGCGTCGCCCTTTTAGCCGAAATCGCCGCTTCTTCTGGAGAGTTCCTCATGGGCTCTGAATGGGGACTCGAGGTCCTTTTATTCGGAGTCATTCAAGGGTTAATGGCAGAATTGATTTTCTTCGTGACGAAATATAGACGCTATGATCTTTCGATTATATGTTTTGCAGCGGTCGGGTCAGCATGTGGCTCCATCTTCATGGATTACATGAAAGGGTATATGGGGGATTTGGTTTTTTGGAATTTGTTATTATTTGTGGTTGCGAGATTACTGGGGTCCATTGTCATCGCAGGTGCAGGTTCTTTTTATTTGGTCATGGCCCTCGAGAAAACCGGAGTCACAAGTCTAGTCAGACGTGCAAGTCAGGATGATTACGATGTATTGAACCAGTAAAGGGGTGATGCTTATGCATGTCGAAAACCTTCGACTTACATTTCCAGGATCGGAAAAAAAGCTGTTTAATGATGTCAGCCTGTCAATCAATGAAGGGGAGAAAGTATTGCTATTGGGGCCATCAGGATGTGGTAAATCAACCCTTCTCCACGTTTTATCAGGGGTGATCCCCCGATCTGTGGATGTTCCCATGAGAGCCTCAATATTGGAGGTATCTGATTCTTCTGGCTATGTATTTCAAGATCCGGACTCGCAATTTTGTATGCCCTTCGTGGATGAAGAATTGGCCTTCGTGCTGGAGAATTTGCAGACTCCCCGTGAAGAGATGAAACGAGAAATACGACGGCTGCTATCGGAGGTGGGACTGGAACTTGAGGATCCCCATACGAAAATCTCAACATTATCAGGGGGCATGAAGCAGAAATTGGCCATTGCTTCTGCGCTTGCCATGAGACCCGATACTTTGTTCCTGGACGAACCGACTTCATTATTGGATGAGGGAAGTACAAAGTCTGTCTGGAAAACAATCAAAGAGATCTGTTTAGATAAAACCCTGGTGATCGTAGAGCATAAACTTGATCACGTTCTTAACATGATCGATCGAATCATTCTTTTCGATTCAAATGGAACCATTATGGCGGATGGAGCGAAAGAGTGGATCCTGAACCATTACAAAGATATGTTGAAGAACTTGGGTGTCTGGTACCCGGGAGCGTGGGAGGAGTATCTTTCATCCCGTCAAATGAGGGAGATTCCCTCGTTCGGACCCGTGATTGCAAGAATGGAGGACTTCAAAGGCTATATTCAAAAAAAAAGAGAAGATTCATCTTCCTCATGGTTCGATTCGTAAAGGGGAATGGATTGCCATTACAGGCAGGAATGGTGCAGGGAAGTCAACGCTACTGCACAGTCTAATGAAATTCATTTATACAAGCGGGACGTACGAATTAAACGGACTACAGGTGAAAGGGAAAAAGGTTCCCAAAGAGTGTGCGTTCGTTTTTCAAAATCCCGAATTACAGTTTGTCACCCATTCCGTTTATGACGAAGCAGCCTATAGTTACCGGTTAAAGAACTTGAATGAAGAGATTGTGGAGAGAAAGGTTTATGAGCTGCTTGAACGATTTAACCTTCGTTCATTTAAGCAACATCATCCTTATTCGTTATCCGTGGGTCAAAAACGCAGGTTGAGTGTAGCAGCATCCATCGTTCCCAAAAAGGAGATTCTGTTATTGGATGAACCAACCTTCGGACAGGACGCTCATCATACATTCGAACTGATCGAGATGCTTCAGGAGTTACAGCGTGAAGGCGTCACCATATTGATGGTGACTCACGATATTAGAATCATCCGACACTTCGCAACCAGGATATGGACCATTGAAAAAGGAAGATTGGTTCAAGATGTGGATGTAGAAGCAGAGAGGAGTGAAGCATTATGAATATGGAAATCGTTCATAAACACACATGGCTCCATCACATTAACCCGAGTATGAAATTGATCGTGATGATCACACTTTTTCTATTTTTACTATTCGTTCATTACCTGAACTGGCTTGTGTATTTGACGTTGTTCGCTTTCCTCTATTTGTGGTGGTTCTCTGGATATTCTAGGAGGTTAGTGCTATTGATGGTCCAGCCATTTTTCCTTGTCTTTCTCTCCACGGCATCCTCGATGATCATGTTTGGGAAAGGAGAGACGACGTGGCTTACCTGGGGGATGATCCAAGTGACAGAGGAGAGTTTTTATAGAGGAATTCATATAGGATTGAGGGCATTCTTATTCGCTATATTAGGCCTCTTAATTGCTCTTACGACGAGACCTGTCCTGCTGTTTTATTCACTTATGCAGCAATTGGGTCTTAAGCCGAAGTATGCTTATAGTTTTATGGCCGGTATAAGGCTGATCCCCATCATGATGGAAGAATTCACTACCATTCGGAATGCCTTGAGAGTAAGGGGCACCCGTGAACGACAGGGCTTTAAGAAACGATTGCATAACATTCCGTCCTATTCCGTCCCCTTACTGGCACAAAGTATCAGGAGGGCTCACAGAATTGCAGTTGCCATGGAAACAAAAGGATTTGAAGGTGATGGGGAGAGAACCTATTTCTACAAAGTCGGATTTTCGAAATTTGATGGCTATTTTATCGGGAGCATCATACTCATGATTTTCGTTAGTTACGTCCTTTCTAATTATCTACCACTATTTCCGACGGGAGATGTTCGCTATGGAAATTGAAAACAGAAGACGACTACACGTCATTTCCACTGGTCAGCAATCAAGGGAAGAATTGGTCAACATCTCGAAAACCATTCACCCCTATCTCGATATGCTTCATATTCGTGAAAAAAGCTGGACAGGTGCGGAATTGATTAAAACCGTTGATGAATTAACAGCTGCCGGTATTCCGTTAAGGAAGCTGTGCATCAATGACCGTGCAGACATCGCTTATATGAAACACGCGAGAGGAGTCCAGCTTTCACATCATAGTGCTCCTGTAAGTCTTGTGAAGGAACGTTTTCCAACTTTGAAAATCGGGTCATCCGTGCACAGCATGCAAGAAGCACGATTGGCATGTGAAGAAGGAGCAGATTTTCTTCTATACGGGAATGTTTATGAAACAACGTCGAAACCAGGGAAGAAAGGCACTGGGATTGTCAATTTGGAAGAAATCGTTTTGAGCATTCCACTTCCGGTTATCGCCATCGGGGGTATGACACCAGGGCGAGTTGCAGATATTGTGAGAACCGGTGTTAAGGGTATCGCGGTATTATCAGGTATCTTTCTTGCAGAAGACCCTCTTGAAGCAGCACGGGCTTATTATCAGGCAATCCATAAGGAGGGGAAACAGCTTGGCGAAACAATATGATGTATTGATCGTAGGTGGAGGTGTGATCGGCTGCTCCATTCTGTATCAGCTTTCCAAAAGAGGAAAAAAAGGATTGCTGATCGAGAAGAAACAATTGGCATCCAGAGCTTCAAAAGCTGCAGCGGGAATGCTAGGGGTTCATACGGAGCTGAACGGGGGAAGCCCCCTCTATCGCCTGGCTCAGAACAGCAGGAATATGTACCCTGATCTTGCACAGGAATTAATAGAAGTAGCAGGTATGGATATTGAATATATGGAAAATGGGATGGTCAAAGTAGCAAGGACAGAGGAAGAGGAACAGAATTTATTAAGTGCTGCTTCGGAAATGGATCAGGATGAAGGGGTCGAATGGCTACCCTCTCCAAAACTCTCAGCCTTCGAACCCCTTCTCTCTAAGAAGGCGACAGGCGGTTTGTTCATTCCACGTGATGGGAACGTCTCGGCCCTAAAGCTTACAAACGCGTTGGGGCTTGCGTCAGTCAGATTAGGCGCTGAAGTCAAGGAGTATACGGATGTCTATGACTTCATCGTTGAAGGAAGCAGGATAACGGGAGTCAACACATCCCTCGGTCCCTATTATGCTTCTGAAATAGTCGTTGCCGGCGGTGCTTGGAGTCAATCTCTAATGCAGAGGATCGGTGTGACTCTTCACGCTTTTCCGGTAAAAGGGGAATGCTTTTCGGTGAAATATTCCCGGAAATTGGTGGAGAGGACCATTTTCACTGAAGGATGCTACATTGTTCCAAAGGCGGGAGGGCGATTTCTAATTGGAGCAACAGAACACCCTCATACCTTTGATGAAACCATTTCCGTAAGCGGGTTGATGAGTTTAATGAAGAAAGCTACAGATCTTTTACCAGACTTGATCCATGCTGAGTGGGAACAAGCCTGGTCAGGTATACGGCCACAAACACAAGGAGGACTTCCCATCATTGGAAGGATTGAAAAGTGGGAAGGGCTTTCCGTCGCAACGGGCCACTACCGGAATGGTATTCTCCTTGCTCCCATCACAGGGGTCATGATGGCTGACCTGTTGGAAGGCGAAGAGAACCAATTACTACATTCACACGGGGGGAGTTTTAGAAAGTGGAAGTAAAGATAAATGGACAGCTGGTTACCGTGCCAGACAATGTCATGACGATAGATGATCTTGTACACCATTTCAAACTGAAGAATCGAACGGTTATGGTTGAACATAATCACATCATTTTACGAACAAACGAACATGAAAAGGTCACAGTTGCTAATGGAGATACCATTGAACTGGTCCAATTTGTAGGAGGCGGTTGATATGTTGAAAATCGGAAACCATTCATTTCATTCGAGATTCTTGTTAGGGACAGGGAAGTATCCTGATTTTGATATACAGAAGGAAGCGGTCGAGGTTTCTGGAGCAGAAATTCTTACGTTCACGGTAAGGAGAATGAATATATTCGAGCCCAATCAACCAAACTTCTTGGAAAAACTCGACTTGGAGAGCTATTCGTTATTACCGAACACGGCTGGCGCAAAAACTGCGTGCGAAGCGGTGAGGCATGCACAGTTAGCCAGGGCGTCGGGACTTTGTGACATGATTAAGGTGGAAGTCATCGGATGTGATAAGACATTACTGCCCGATCCAATCGAAACTCTGAAGGCAACGGAAGAATTGATCAAAGGAGGATTTACGGTACTCCCATATACTTCCGATGATGTAGTTCTTGCGAGAAAGTTGGAAGAGCTGGGTGCACATGCCATTATGCCCGGTGCATCCCCGATCGGGTCGGGGCAGGGTATTGTGAACCCCGTAAACCTTCGTTTCATCATTGAGCAGGCAAAGGTACCGGTCATCGTGGATGCCGGAATCGGATCCCCCGCTGATGCTGCTTATGCTATGGAGCTTGGTGCGGATGCTGTGTTGTTGAACACGGCGGTATCACAAGCGAAAGATCCCGTCAAGATGGCCAATGCCATGAGGCTTGCGATCGAAGGTGGCCGTTTTGGATATGAAGCCGGAAGAATTCCACGAAAGCGCTATGCTTCAGCCAGCAGTCCGATGGAGGGGATGAGTGTTTGAATGAGGAGAGATATTCAAGACAAATCTTATTTTCACCTATTGGAAGAGTTGGCCAGGAAAGAATAAAGGATAAGCATGTGCTGGTCATCGGCGCAGGAGCTTTAGGAACGGCGAACGCGGAAGTCCTTGTTCGCGCCGGCATTGGAAAGCTGACGATCGTGGACCGTGATTACGTCGAATGGAGCAATCTGCAACGACAGCAGCTCTACAATGAACAAGATGCAAGAAGCCGGCTCCCGAAGGCAATAGCTGCCAAAAAGAGACTGGAAGAAATCAATTCAACGGTTGATATTGAAGCACATATTCTGGATATCATGCCTGAAGAGTTATTGAACTTGGCCCTGGGTGTGGACTTGATCATCGACGCTACAGACAATTTTGAAACGAGGATGATCATGAATGATGTATCCCACAAACGTTCCATCCCCTGGATCTATGGAGCATGTGTAGGGAGCTATGGGATTTCATTCACGATTCTTCCCGATGTCACACCGTGTCTTCACTGTTTAATCGAAGAAGTGCCGCTGGGGGGATTGACCTGTGATACGGCAGGAATCATCAGTCCAGCCGTCTCACAGGTGGTTGCCCATCAAACGACAGAGGCCCTAAAGATTTTGGTGGAAGACTATGAATCTCTCAGTCATAAGGTCGTCTCTTTCGATTTATGGAAAAATGAACATACTTCACTGGATGTGAGGAAGTTGAAAAGAGAGGAATGTCTATCATGCGGCACTCATCGGACGTACCCAAGTCTTCGATATGAGAACCAAACCAAAACGGCCGTCCTATGTGGACGGGATTCCGTGCAAATACGGCCTTTATCAAGGGAGTCCATGGATCTCTTGGACATTTCAAGAACACTTGAGAACCAAGGCAAGCAGGTGGAAAAGAATCCTTATTTGATCCGATTCAAAGTCGATTCCCTCCAAATAGTCTTATTTTATGATGGACGGGCGCTTGTTCATGGAACGAAAGAAATTAAGGAAGCAAAATCAGTTTATCATCGTTATTTTGGGTGAAGGAGGAGTGAACACAGATGGTGCATAAAGCGTTGACGATTGCAGGGTCGGATAGCGGTGGGGGAGCCGGCATTCAGGCAGATCTAAAAACGTTTCAAGAGTGTCATGTCTATGGGATGTCTGCCATTACAGCCGTTACAGCTCAAAATACAAAAGGGGTGCAGGCTGTATATCCATTGTCGGCATCAGTAGTCTTGGAACAATTGACTTCCGTAGCGGAAGATTTACCTCCCCAAGCCGTAAAAACCGGAATGTTAGTGAATGATGAGATCATTGCTTCTGTTGCCGATTTCGCCAACTCCTCTGGATGGGAGAAGCTTATAGTGGATCCTGTTATGATTGCGAAAGGGGGAGCTTCTTTATTAGAAGACAATTCCATAGAAACATTGATCAATCGCCTGATTCCGGTTGCTTACGTCATCACGCCCAATATTCCTGAAGCAGAAGCTTTAACGAAAAGAGAGATACGGAATGTAGATGATTGCCGGAAAGCTGCGGAAGACCTATACATGATGGGGGCAAAACATGTGATCATTAAAGGCGGTCACCAGTCACAATCGCAATCATCATATGCCACTGACATACTTTATGACGGTAAAGAATTTTATGAGTTTACGAGTCCAAGAGTCTCTACACCCCATACCCATGGAACAGGTTGTACATTCTCTGCGGTCATTACGGCAGAATTGGCAAAAGGGAACACCGTCTTTGACTCAGTCCAGACTGCCAAGGAATTTATCACAGCTGCCATCTCACATTCACTCGGGATCGGGAGTGGACACGGGCCAACGAATCATTGGGCCTACCATGAAGGGGTGAAAATATGAATCTTAAAAAATGCTTAAAGCTATATTTCGTGATGGGCAGTCAAAATTGTGAAAGATCCCCTGCCCGAGTATTGGAAGAGGCACTCTCAGGCGGAATTACCATGTATCAATTTCGTGAGAAGGGGGGTTCTTGTTTGAAAGGAAAGCCCATGATGGAGCTGGCCCTTGAACTCCAGCATTTATGCCAAAAGTACAGTGTTCCCTTCATCATCAATGACGATGTGGAGCTAGCCTTGTTATTGGACGCAGATGGTGTACATATAGGGCAAGAAGACGAATCCGTTGAGGGAGTCCGTGAAAAAATCGGGCATAAATTTCTTGGCGTGTCAGCCCATAATGTTGAGGAAGCCAGGCTCGCATTAGAGTCAGGTGCGGATTATCTGGGGGTCGGCCCGATGTTTTATACGACAACAAAGATTGATTGTAGAATCGTTAAAGGACCCAAGGTGATTGAATCCATAAGGGCAAAGGGAATCCATCTCCCCTTGGTCGGGATTGGTGGGATCCATTCCGGGAATGTCCATGAGGTAATGGAAGCAGGTGCAGATGGTGTAGCGGTCGTCTCAGCGATTTCGAAACGACCAGAACAAACTCGTTCGCTTTTTCAATCGGTCCAGGATAGTCTTTTACAATCGATGTAGATGAACTTTTATCGGACAAAGCAACATATCTTGCCCTCCCCAATCATACTATACAGTAGACCCCGGTCTAACTTGTATCACCATCAACGATAAGAGGGAGGGTTTTGAATGAATGTCTGGTTTGTTTTGTTGAACATTTTGGTGTTTCTTGTTCTCATTGGTGTACTATTTCATATGCAAAGAAAAAATGTTTCGTTTTCAAAACGGGTGTTTGCCGCGCTCGGACTGGGAATTGTTTTTGGTCTCGGTTTACAGTGGGTGTATGAGGCAGGAGATGAAAATGTCACCCAATCGATTGAATGGTTCAATATTGTCGGAACGGGTTATATTAAGCTGCTTCAAATGATTGTCATGCCCCTCGTGTTTGTGTCGATATTATCGGCTTTTACAAAATTGAAACGATCTTCTAATCTAGGGAAAATTTCTGTATTGATCATCGGATTGCTTGTCGGTACGACTGCTGTGGCGGCTGCAGTGGGAATCGCAACAACCGCGGCATTCGATTTGGAAGCCATCCAAATCGATCAAGGAAATGCAGAAGCAGCAAGAGGTATTCAACTGGAGGAGCGGGCAGCGGCTTTAGAAGGTCAAAGCTACCCTCAGAAAATCCTGGAGCTCCTGCCTCAGAATCCTTTCCTTGATTTGACCGGAGAAAGAGCCACGTCGACCATAGCTGTTGTGATCTTTGCAGCCTTCATCGGTGTCGCCTATTTAGGGGTTCAGCGTAAGGAACCAGATGCGGCGGATTTCTTCAAAAAAATCGTGGAGTCCATCTATGCAGTCGTGATGAGAATCGTGACTCTCGTATTGAGGTTGACGCCATTCGGTGTGCTTGCCATCATGGCGAAAACAGTCGCTCTGAGTGATTTCGATGCCATCATGAAACTGGGTGAATTTGTAGGTGCGTCCTATATCGCCCTTATCATCATGTTCTTGATCCATTTGATACTATTGACGCTTACGGGACTGAATCCGGTCACATACGTGAAAAAAGTACTTCCCGTATTGGCTTTTGCCTTTACGTCCAGGTCTAGTGCCGGGACACTCCCACTTAACATTCAAACCCAGAAGAATAAACTGGGTGTATCAGAAGGGATTGCCAACTTTTCGGGATCTTTCGGATTATCCATCAGGCAAAATGGATGTGCCGGTGTGTACCCGGCCATGCTTGCCGTCATGATCGCACCGACGGTTGGCATCAATCCATTTACTCCTTCATTTATTTTCACGCTCATTGTCGTCGTTGCCATCAGTTCCTTCGGTGTTGCCGGAGTTGGCGGTGGTGCTACCTTTGCCGCTATCCTCGTCCTCTCTGCCATGGATCTTCCGGTGGCGTTAGCGGGTCTTTTGATTTCAATCGAACCGTTAATCGACATGGGCAGGACAGCCGTTAATGTGAGTGGTGCAATGACTTCGGGTATCATCACGAGTAAGGTAACGGGAGAACTGGATACGGAGACCTATAATAAAGAAATGATTGAAGCTGAAGCTTAAATGTCAGGCCGGCTCATCCTCCAATGAGCCGGTTTTTTAAATGGATAATTTTTTCTTTTTAAGAGTTTATGATTGAAAATTCAGACTATATTATTTACTATAGAAGTAACATACCGACCGGTTAGTATCTTTGGTGTGTGAATGACTGTATGACATAGGGAGGCAGGAAAATGCATGTAAAAGAATTGTTTGATTTATCCGGTAAGGTGGCACTGGTGACTGGTGGCGGCAGGGGTCTTGGAAAGCAGATCGCGACCGGTTTTGCGGAAGCAGGGGCAAATGTTGTTGTCTGTTCGAGAAATGTAGAAGCATGTGATGAAGTCAAAAAGGATTTAGAGGGTTTGGGCGTTCAAGCTCTTTCATTTCAGTGTGATGTCACGGATCCGGAAGACGTCGCGAAGGTTGTGGATGAAACCGAAAAAGTGTTTGGCCGCATAGACATCCTGGTGAATAACAGCGGAGCTTCGTGGGGGGCACCTGCAGAAGAAATGCCCCTTGAGGCGTGGCATAAAGTCATGAACGTAAATGTGAATGGAACCTTTATTATGTCACAAACCGTTGGAAAGCTGATGTTAGAACAACAGTCAGGAAAAATCATCAACATCGCTTCTGTAGCAGGGCTTCAAGGAACGGACCCAAGGTATATGGATGCCATCGGCTATAGCACAAGTAAAGCAGCGGTCATCAATTTCACCAAGGACCTTGCCGTGAAATGGGGATCACGTGGAATCCATGTTAACGCAATCGCACCAGGCTTCTTTCCGACAAAGATGTCGAAGGGAATCCTCTCCCACGCAGGAGAAGCCATTTTAGAAGGCACGCCGTTAAATCGATTCGGCAGCGAAGATGATCTAAAGGGAGCGGCTCTTTTCCTTGCTTCCCGTGCATCTGATTTTGTAACGGGTTCGGTTCTTGTAGTGGATGGCGGCTCATCAGCGATGTAATCAGATTATTTTTAATAAGGAAGGGTGGATGTCATGGAGTTCTCCTATTCTCCAAAAGTACAAGAATATCAAAATAAACTCTCCCGTTTCATGGAAGAGTTCGTATACCCGAATGAATCACTTTACGAACAGCAATTAAACAGGCAAAACAGCCGCTGGAGTTCAGTTCCGCCCATCATGGAAGAATTAAAAACCGAAGCAAGGAAACAAGGGTTATGGAATTTATTTCTACCGGATAGTGAGTATGGGGCTGGATTAAGTAATGTGGAATATGCACCGCTTTGCGAAATCATGGGCAGGTCATTGATCGGTCCGGAAGTATTCAACTGCAACGCACCGGATACAGGCAATATGGAAGTGTTGGAGCGTTATGGCACCCCTGCCCAAAAGGAGCGTTACCTGATCCCCCTCCTAAATGGTGAGATCCGCTCCTGTTTCTCGATGACGGAGCCGGAAGTCGCTTCATCAGATGCCACAAATATCAAGGCAAGCATCGTTCGGGACGGGGATGAATACGTCATCAATGCCAGGAAATGGTGGTCTTCCGGCGCTGGGGATCCCAGGTGCAGCTTCTCCATCTTAATGGGGAAAACAGACCCTGATGCAAGACGACATGACCAGCAATCGATGATCATCGTCCCTTTGGACGCGGAGGGTGTGAAAATCGAACGGATGCTGCCTGTCTTTGGATACGATCATGCTCCTCATGGTCACGGGGAAATCACCTTTACCGATGTGCGGGTGCCTGTGGAAAATATGATCTGGGCGGAAGGGAAAGGTTTTGCCATTGCGCAAGGCCGATTAGGACCAGGCAGGATCCATCATTGCATGCGTTTGATCGGTGCAGCGGAAAGGGCACTTGAAGATTTATGTAAGCGTGTTCAAAACAGGGAAGCATTCGGAAAGACGCTCTCAAGTCAGGGGGTCGTCATGGAATGGATCGCTGATTCACGTATTGAAATCGAGCAGGCACGCCTTCTGACCATGAAAGCCGCTTACATGATGGATACCCTCGGGAATAAAATGGCCAAACAGGAAATCGCGATGATAAAGGTAGTGGCCCCTTCCATGGCGTTACGAGTGATAGACCGGGCCATTCAGGGATTTGGGGCTGCCGGGGTATCAGGGGATCATTCAATGGCCGCACAATGGGCGAATGCCCGTACATTACGTCTTGCCGACGGTCCTGATGAAGTACATCGTGCCCAACTCGCAAAATTAGAACTGAAAAAATATCAAAAAGCCTCTCCGGTAGAGAGCTAGGAAGAGAGAGTGATTGAATATGAGGCTATCGGGAAGGGTTTCAATCATCACTGGAGGAGGCGGTGGAATAGGACGTGCGACCGCTTTAAGATTTTCTGAAGAAGGGGCGTCAGTCGTCGTGGCAGATCTGGATGAATCGAGGGGGGAGGAAACGGTAAGACTCATCAGGGAAAAGAATGGCCATGCATTGTATGTAAGGACGAATGTCAGAGACAGTGAAAGCATGCAAGAGCTCGTACATAAAACGGTCGAGCATTTCGGAAGTTTGGATATCCTCGTTAACAATGCCGGAATCGGGCAGTCGGAAGTCAGGAGTGTCGATTTGGAAGAAACGGAATGGGATGATGTCCTTGATACCAACTTAAAGAGCATATTCCTTGGCATGAAATATAGCGTACCGGAACTGATGAAAAAGGGCGGGGTCATCGTGAACGTTTCGAGTCTTCTGGGTTTAAAGGGGAGAAAATACGTATCAGCTTATAATGCGGCAAAAGGCGGAGTGGTATTGTTGACGCAAAATGCCGCATTGGAGTACGGAAAAGATCGTATACGGGTAAATGCTGTAGCTCCTGGAGTCATCGATACAAACATCATTGAGGGGTGGAAACAGGATGAAAGGAAATGGTCGGTGATTTCTCGATCGAATGCCCTCAGGAGGATTGGAAACCCGTATGAAGTGGCATCAGCGATCTTGTTCCTGGCATCGGATGATGCCTCCTTTATCACCGGTTCCACGTTATCTGTTGATGGTGGTGGATTGATCTATTAGAACCATACAGTGGCAGCTGAATAATCAAAACGGAAGGAATGATTTTGTGACATCTAAATCCTGGCACGTTCATTATCCTGAATCGTTCGACACTGATATCCCAGCAATTGATTTCTCAATACCCCAAATGCTTCAACAAACCGTGTCAAGTTACCCTGATTACCCATGTATTAGTTTCTATCAGAAGCGCATGACATATAGTGACCTTCAAGATGCCGTTACATTGTTTTCCTCGTCCCTCCAGCATATCGGGGCGAAGAAAGGAGATCGGGTGGCCATCATGCTCCCTAACTGTCCCCATTATGTCATTTCTTATTATGGGATCCTTACCATTGGCGGGATTGTTACGCAGGTGAATCCAATGTCTGTGGAAAGGGAACTCATACATTTACTAAATGACTCCGGGGCGGAGACTATCGTTGTATTGGACCGCTTTTATCCAATGATTCAATCCATTCAAAAGGAAACAAAGGTGAAAACGATCATTGTCGTCAGTTTTCAAGGGGAAAATCCTTTCTCTGACTATACATTTGAAGAGTTTCTAAAGGTGGGAGATGGAAGCAATTCTGACATATCAATACACCCAGAAGATGTGGCCGTCCTTCAATATACAGGTGGAACAACAGGCGTGTCCAAGGGTGTGATGCTCACACATAGCAATATCCTTTCAAATGTCATGCAAAGTCAGCTCTTTTTTAAAGAAAGCATTCAGACAGGGAAAGAAAGAAGTTTGAGTGTGATTCCCTTCTTTCATGTATTTGGAATGAATTCATGCATGAATCTTTCCATCTATTCTGCAAATGAAATGATCCTGCTGCCACGGTTTGAGCTCTCAGAAGTATTATTAACCATTAAAAGAGAGAAACCCACTTTGTTCCCTGGAGTTCCGACCATGTATGTGGCGATTACGAATCACCCCTCTGCTGAAGAGTATGGAATTCATTCAATCAAGCTTTGTAACAGCGGCAGTGCCCCCATGCCTGTTGAACTATTAAACCAGTTCGAGAAGAAAACAGGGGCAAAGATATTGGAAGGGTATGGTTTATCCGAAGCCTCCCCGACGACCCACTGTAATCCCGCCTTCGCAGAAAGAAAGCCCGGGACTGTGGGAATCGGCCTCCCGTCTACAGATTATAAGGTAGTGGACTTAGCGACGGGTATGAAGGAAGTACCTCCAGGAGATATTGGAGAGCTGATCATCAAAGGTCCCCAAGTCATGAAGGGATACTGGAATTTACCTGAAGAAACCGCCCACGCCCTTCGTGATGGATGGCTATACACAGGGGATATTGCCCGGATGGATGATGAAGGGTATGTATCGATCGTGGATCGAAAGAAAGATATGATCATTGCTTCAGGATATAACGTGTATCCCCGGGAAGTGGAAGAAGTGATTTATGAACATCCCTTAGTACAGGAAGCGGTTGTGATCGGGGTCCCTGACTCCTATCGGGGAGAAACCGTGAAAGCCGTGATTGTCTTAAAGGCTGGGGAAAAGGTGTCAGAACAGGAATTGATCAGGTTCTGTCAGGAGAATATATCTTCATTCAAAGTCCCAAGGATCATTGAATTCCGGGATGAACTTCCAAAGACGAGTGTAGGCAAGATTTTAAGGAGGGCCCTCCGGGAAAATGTGATATAATTCAGGTGATATTTGCAGATTGAGGGGACTTCATATGAAAGAAAAAATGACAGAACAAGCAGTACGTTTATTCGATCAAAAAGGCTTTACCGTCACGTCCATTCAGGATATCGTCGAATCCATCGGGGTAACAAAAGGAACATTCTACTATTATTTTTCGAGTAAAGAAGAGCTTTTAAAGGAAATTCATGTGAGATATATAGATGGCTTATTGTCCAAGCAGGAAAGAATCCTGGAAGATGACAGTAAATCTTTCCGTGAGAAACTTTTTGACATCATTCATCTTTCCATCGTGGACATCAAAGAACAGGGAGCCAGTGCCAAAGTCTTTTTCAGGGAGATGAGACACTTAAGCGATGAAAGCTTGGACCAAATCGAACCCAAACGGGATATGTACCGCTATAATATTGAAAAGCTCCTGAAAGAAGGAAGAGAGTCCGGAGATTTCCGAAGCGACTTTGACGTTTCCGTTGTAGCCTTTGGAATACTCGGCATGATGAACTGGAGCTATCAATGGTATAAGCCTGGTGGGGCGAAAACGGATAAAGAAATAGCAGGAACATTTGTCGATATGGTCTTAAAAGGAATTGAAACAGAATAGAGGGGAGAAGCGGTTAGTGCTATCCTCTTCTCTTAACATACCGACTGGTTAGTATTTATGATGAAAGAAGGCGGATATATGGATTCTATCACCGTAAAGAGCAGGTTCTGCGAAACAGATGCACTGGGGCATATCAACAATACCACTTACTTTGTCTATTTAGAGGAAGCGCGAATTAAATTCTTTCAAACCATCGGATTCGATATGGACGTGAAGGATTGGCGGTTTATCCTGGCTTCCACCAAATGTGACTTCGTATCACAGGGTTATTTCAATCAAGAACTTGTGATCACCACCTATGTTTCCAAAATCGGATCCAAGAGTTTTCAGTTAGACCATGATATCCTGTGTGCGGAAACTCATCAACTGATCGCAAGGGGAAACGCGGTCATTGTGTATTTTGACTTTCAGGAACAACGCAGCAAAGCAATCCCTGACCTGTTAAAAAACCAGTTAAACACTCATTTACGTTTTGAGAAAACTGAATATTCTTGAATCTAGGAGGGGTAAAATGACCGTGCGGATGGAAAATGAAACGGTTTCAGTCAGAAAAGGAGAAGAATTAAATGAAAGCAAATTACATGACTTCCTGGTTGAGCATTTCCCTGATCTGCAACAAGAAAAGTTGAGTATTAAACAGTTTTCTGCAGGTCACTCAAATCTAACGTATTTGCTTTCAATGGGAAAATGGGAAGGGGTTTTGAGGCGCCCCCCATTAGGGCCCGTCGCACCAAAGGCACATGATATGAAAAGGGAATTCAGGATCCTTTCAGAGATCCACCCTTTATTCGACGTTACACCAAAACCCTATGTATTCTCTGAAGATGAAGGGATAGTCGGAAGCCCCTTCTTCATCATGGAACGAAAAAGGGGGGAAGTATTCGATACATCATTTCCCCCACATCTGGATGTGACACCTGATGTATGCAAGAGAATCTCGGAAGAAATGGTTTCAAGATTGGTTGAGCTTCATTCCATTGATCATACCAAAACCTCATTACACGAAATCAGCAGACCCGAACACTTTATGGAGAGACAGGTTCACGGGTGGATCAATCGCTATGAACGTTCCAAGACAAGCGAGATTCGTGAAGTAGATCATCTGACACAGTGGCTGATCAAAAACGTTCCGGAAAATGCTGAGTCCACGATCATTCATTATGACTTTAAATTAAACAATAGTATGTTTTCTGAAGACCTGACATCCATGGTGGGATTATTCGATTGGGAGATGGCGACCGTCGGAGATCCCCTTGCAGATTTGGGAGTCGCTATGGGGTATTGGATCCAGCAAGATGACCCTGAATTGTTGAAATACGGCCTCGGAAAGCCTCCGGTTACCATCATGGACGGTTTTTACAGCAGAAGAGAGTTTATCGAAGATTATGCTAATAAAAGCGGCAGGGACGTGAACCACATTCATTTCTACTTGTCTTTTGCCTACTTTAAGCTCGCGGTTATTGTGCAGCAAATTTATTACCGTTTTAAGATGGGGCAGACAAATGATGCCCGTTTTTCGGGGTTCGATCGGTTTGCCGCGTCTTTAATTACCCTGGGTAATCAGGCAGCATTTGATTTCAGGGAAAAAATATAAGGGGATGAATAGGATGCAATCACTATTAGTCGAAAAGAATGACCGGGTGTTGAATGTAACCTTAAATCGACCAGACAGCTTGAATTCTTTTGATGAGTTCATGCTTACGGGATTGATAGAAGCGTTGGAAGAGGCTGGACGGGATCAAGAGATCAGGGCGATCGTGATCCGCGGAGCGGGAAGGTCATTCTCTGCCGGTGGCGACGTGAAAACGATGGGAAGAGCAACGTCTGCCCAAGTCTATGAACATATCGGAATTCTGAATTCATGTATCAAAGCCATCAAAACAATAGAGAAGCCGGTCATTGCCGCCGTCCATGGTTTCGCCGCAGGTGCCGGATTTAATTTAGCACTGGCCTGTGATTTAATCATTGCCACAGAAACCAGTCAATTTGCACTGAGCTTTTCTAAAGTAGGGCTCATTTCTGATGGAGGGGGTTCGTATTTTCTCCCACGGTTGATCGGTCCTCATCTTGCAAAGGAGTTCTTCTTTACTGGAGAACCTGTGTCAGCCAGGAGAATGTATGAATTAGGGGTGATTAATAGACTGGTGGCGGCTGATAGTTTGGAAGAAAAAACAGATGAGCTGGCTGCTACATTATCTTCGGGTCCGAGCAAAGCCTACGGAATGATGAAAAAAATGATTGATCGTTCATTCACCACGACCCTGGATGAAATACTGGAACAGGAAAGAATCACTCAAACGTTGATGATTTCAACGGAAGATCATGCAGAAGGAGTTTCAGCGTTTAAAGAAAAAAGATCCCCATCCTTTTCGGGGAATTAGGAGGAGTATCGATGAAAGCGGTCCAATTCAAGGAGTTCGGTGGTCCCGATGTGTTGAAGAATGTGGACATTGACATCCCTTCACCCCGAGGGAGAGAAGTATTGATTAAAGTGCATGCCTCTGCTGTCAATTATGCGGATACGGCCCGGCGCGAAGGACAATACGTGGTTAAAACACCTCTTCCATACATTCCTGGTGCAGAAGTAGCCGGGATTGTAACCGAAGTTGGCGATGGTGTGACAAAGGTCAAAAAAGGAGATCGGGTTGTAGCGATGATGGATTCAGGTGGGTATGCAGAATATGCCGTGACAGATGAACGATCCATCATCCCCCTTCCCTATGGCTTGGACTTCAAGGAAGCGGCCGCAATCCCTGTACAGGGATTGAGTGCGTATCATATTTTGAAAACGCTTGGGAGACTCGAGCGGGGTGAGACGGTCCTGATTCATGCTGCGGCAGGTGGTGTAGGGCTCCTTGCCGTTCAGCTCGCAAAACGATTCGGTGCCGGTAAAGTGATTGCCACTGCCAGCACAGAAGAAAAACTACGCCTTGCAGAAGATATGGGGGCAGATGTACTGGTCAACTATACAGAGGAAGAATGGGAGAAAAAAGTATTGGATGCGACAAGAGGAAAAGGTGTGGATCTTGCATTGGAGATGGCAGGTGGTGACGTCTTTTACAAAACGTTAAAATGCCTCGCCGACTTTGGAAGGCTCATCATTTACGGTGTCGCGAGCGGCGAGCAAAGCAGATTCTATCCATCCTCTCTAATGGCAAGGAATCAGTCGGTTACCGGATTTTTTCTTCCTCCTTTGATGAGGGATTCCGAATTGACCCAGAAAACATTGCATGAGATCTTTCATTATGTGGCGAGCGGTGATTTAAAGGTCACAGTCGGACACGTATTTCCATTGGAAGAAGCGGGTAAGGTTCATTCCCTCATGCAGGGAAGACAAACAGTGGGAAAAGTGATCCTGCAACCATGATTTTATAATAAAAGGGGGAAGAATGATGAACTTACGCTTATCAGATGAACAAAGGATGATCCAGAAGACCATCCGCCGATTTGTAGAGAAAGAATTGATCCCTTTAGAAAATGAAGTGCTCCGAAATGAAAGGGAGGGAAAGCCGAGCCTCTCTCCAGAAAAAAGGAAAGAGCTGCAAATGAAGGCGAAGGATGCCGGATTCTGGGGCATCAATACTCCGGAGGAATACGGAGGGGCAGATCTCGGTCAAATGATGATGGCGATCGTCTATATGGAAATCTCCAAGACCTTTGTTCCATTCTCCTTTGGAGGCTATGCCGATAACATACTTTATTACGCCAACGAGGAACAGAAGAAAAACTACTTGATCCCCACTATTAATGGAGAAAAGAAATCGTGTTTTGCCATGACTGAACCAGGAGCGGGATCTGATACCCGTAATATCCGGACCACAGCCGTGAAAGACGGAAACGAATGGATCTTAAATGGAGAGAAAACGTTCATTACGGGTGGAAACGAAGCAGATTTTGTCATGGTCATGGCCGTCACGGATAAAGAAAAACATCGTCGTACCGGGAGAGAAGGCGTCACCTGCTTCATTGCCGATCGAAGTATGGGCTGGAAATCCGAATATATCCATACGATGGGTGAATGGGGACCGGCGAGCCTTATTTTTGACGATGTAAGGGTTCCTGAAGAGAACATCCTTGGTGAAATCGATGGGGGCTATGATCTGGGCTTGGAATGGATCGGATTCGCACGATGGATCGTAGGTGCCCAGGCGGTGGGCGCAGCAGAACGCCTTCTTCAAATGGCCATCGACTATTCGAAAGAACGGGAGACCTTTGGAAAACCTATCGCCGACCGGCAGGCAATTCAATGGCAGATTGCCGACTCTGCCGTGGAGATTGAAGCTGCCCGCTGGCTCGTGTTAAATGCAGCCTTCACTCTCGATCAGGGAGAAGACAACCGCCATGTAGCATCCATGGCAAAACTCTACGGATCCAATATGGGAAATCGGGTGGTCGACCGTGTCCTGCAAATTCACGGGGGGATGGGCTACACAAGGGAACTTCCCATAGAGCGCTGGTATCGTGAGGCAAGGTTATGGCGCATATATGATGGAACCGATGAAATCCAAAAACTGATCATTTCAAGAAATTTATTAAAAGGGCATGTGAAACTGGGGCAATTTGTATAATTTTACAAGGAGGCAAAAGGAATGGGAGAACGATTCAGAGGAAAAGTGGCAATGGTGACGGGTGGAAGCAGAGGGATCGGCAGAGCGATCGCGGGGCTCCTGGCTGAAGAAGGAGCAAAGGTGGCCATCATCGACGTGAATGAAGAGGCGTTGAATGAAGCGGGTGATGAACTTAAGCAGTATGAATTGTATACAAAAGTGGCCAATGTCGTAGAATCACAGGAAGTGGATAATGCGATGAAGGAAGTGTATGAATCTTTTGGTTCCCTTGACATTGTCGTCAATAATGCAGGCGTCATCAGGGATAATCTGCTATTTAAAATGACCGAGAATGATTGGCAGACCGTCATGGATGTACATTTGAAGGGTTCATTTAATGTAGCGAAGGCAGCACAGAAGTATATGGTGAAACAAAAGTATGGTCGGATCATCAATATTTCTTCCACTTCTGCACTCGGGAACCGTGGCCAGGCCAATTATGCTACAGCAAAAGCGGGTCTTCAGGGGCTTACGAAAACCCTTGCCATTGAGCTCGGACCATTTGGAATCACGACCAATGCGGTAGCACCCGGATTCATCGAAACCGAGATGACGAAAGAGACGGCGAAACGAATAGGGATTACATTTGAGCAATTGGTAGAGGCGAGCCTGAAGGGAATCCCTGTGGGAAGAAGCGGACTGCCTGAAGATATTGCGAACGCAGTGGCCTTTTTTGCAGATGAAAAGTCTTCATTCGTCAATGGACAGGTCCTTTATGTAGCAGGAGGGCCGAAAGACTAAAAGGGGTGAAAGATATGTTTCAGTCATTTATCGGAAAACGTTCGGCTCCCGTTGAGAACTGTGTGGAAAGAGGTGCCGTTCGTAAGTTTGCAGAAGCCATTGGTGACCCCCATCCCATCTATATGGATAAAGATGCCGGGAAGCGCTCGAGATTTGGTGGAAACATCGCTCCTCCCACTTTTCCAAGAGTGTTGGAGTACGGTACAATCGAAGGCTTTCATTTACCAAACGTGGGATTGATTCACGGTGAACAGTCGTTTCAGTATGAAAGGCCTTTGAGTGTTGGTGAAACCATCCACTGTTACACGGAAATTAAAGATTATTATGAGCGAAACGGTTCAGGAGGGACACTGGGGTTCCTTGTTATAGAAGATGTGGGTGAAGATGTCGAGGGCAAAAGGATTTTCACTTCCGAAGCCATTGTCATTATTACAGAAGCTGTTAGAAAGAGGTTGAGTAAATGACAACAACACTACGGTCACTTCATGCAGGAGTTTCACTTCCTCCTGTCGAGTTAGACCCGGTATCGAGGATCGACTTGATCAAATATGCCGGGGCATCGGGGGATTATAATCCTATTCACACGATCGATGATGAAGCACAGAAGTTGGGTCTGCCAGGAATCATCGCCCACGGTATGTGGACGATGGGCAATGTATCAAAACTGTTCAGTCCCCATTATGCAGAAGGTTTTATCAAGGATTACTCCGTACGGTTTAAAGGGATGGTCATGTTGAATGATGTGATTACCTTACGGGCAGAAATGCTGGATAAACAGGATAACCTTCTTCATTTTAATATCACTGCAGTCAATCAGATTGAAAAAAATGTGATAGTGGGGAAAGTCGTTTTTGAGCTAATGGATCATTGAGGAAATAGTCAGCTGTGAACGAAATCGTGCTTTCTCAAAATAGTGTTTTAAATCCAATTTCCATCGAATAAACATAAAGAGATCGGACGTTGAAAGAAAAATAAGTCAAAAGACATAAATCCGATCGAAAAAGTCGGGTTGACTTCTTTCGGGAATGTGATATTATTTAGAATATTAAAATTAATAACTCTTATCCAGAGTGGTGGAGGGATCTGGCCCTGTGAAGCCCAGCAACCTACGTATTGTAAGGTGCTAATTCCAGCAAAATGTTTATCCATTTTGGAAGATAAGGTATCCTTACCTGAACAACTTTCCAAAATGGAAGGTTGTTTTTTCTTTTTGAATGAACTGGATAAGACGAAAATTGGGGGAATCGTGTGACAAGAGAAAAAGGTCAACAGGCACAGTTTGAGGCAGTGGCAGAGAAAATCCAGTCCATGCTTGAATCCATGAATTATGGTTCGATCACCATTGTCGTTCAAGACGGCAAAGTCATTCAATTAGAGAAAAATGAAAAAGTACGAATCAAATAAGCTGACTAGACAAACTAGAGGCGCGTAGCAAAAATATAGGGATTCCCTGTATTTTCTGTTACCGCCTCTTTTTCTTTGGATAAGCATCAGGGAAAGGAGTGTCCTATGTTAACGTATCGGACTTGGAAAAAGCCAACCTTGGACTTTGAAGTGGATCCGGTCTACAAAGGGGCGTTGAACGTTCTGAAATGGACATATGATCATTATGGTGAAAGTGTGGTATATGCGTGCAGTTTCGGGATTGAAGGCATTGTGCTCATCGATCTCATATCCAAGGTACAGCCGCAGGCGACCATCGTGTTCCTTGATACAGGGGTTCATTTCAAAGAAACGTATGAAATCATTGAGAAAGTGAAGGAGACTTATCCAGGGTTGACCATCCATATGAAAAAGCCTGTACTGACCCTTGAGGAGCAGGCTGAAGCCTATGGGGATAAATTATGGGAAACCAACCCGAACCAATGCTGTCAAATACGTAAGCTGGATCCGCTTAAAGAAACATTATCGGAGGGAAATGCCTGGATATCTGGATTAAGGAGAGAACAATCCCCTACAAGGCAACACATTGAATTCATTAATAAAGATGAAAAATTTCAATCTGTCAAGATATGTCCGTTGATTCACTGGACCTGGAAGGAGATTTGGCGATACGTCCATAAACATAATCTATCATATAACACCCTTCACGATCAGGGTTATCCGAGTATAGGCTGTTTCCATTGTACCTCACCGTCCCTCGACATCAATGATCTCCGCTCCGGAAGATGGAAAGGAAAAGGGAAGACAGAATGCGGCCTGCATGGGGACGGGGGATAAGCTTTGCTTGAAATCTCTGCCCTTATCATCAGCTTGTTCTTCGCCATGAACATTGGTGCCAGTGGAGCGGCAGCATCAATGGGGGTTGCATACGGAGCGGGAGCGATCAGGAATATCAGGACTGCATTGTGGATTTGTGCTGCAGGTGTTTTGAGCGGTGCGGTTCTCGGTGGTGGAGAAGTTGTCAAGACAATCAGTTCAGGGATCATCCCGCAAAATCTTTTGTCGATCAAAATTGTACTCATTATTTTGTTATCTGCAACGATTTCACTATTTCTGGCGAATGTGATCGGGATTCCGCTGTCTACGAGTGAGGTCACGGTAGGAGCCGTGGTAGGAGTCGGGGTAGCCTATCAGGTTCTGTATGTAAAATCACTTATTACGATCATGTCTTTCTGGGTTATCGTCCCTGTCATCGCCTTTTTCGTGACCTGCCTTGCCGGATTAGGTTTGGTCCAGCTTGAAAAGCGGGGGTTTCATTTTGATAAACAGTGGCTTGCTTATCTGTTGATCATCGCTGGATTCTTTGAAGCTTTCTCAGCAGGGATGAATAATGTTGCCAATGCCGTTGGTCCTTTGGTCGGGGCAGGGCTGATATCACCTTCGCGTGGAATCTTGATTGGTGGTGCATTTGTTGCACTCGGAGCTGTTTTACTGGGAAAGAAAGTAGTCGAAACAAACGGCAAGAAAATTACGCAATACTCAAAGGCAGAAGGAATTGTCATTTCCTCAACAGGAGCCTTCCTCGTCATCTTGAGCTCTCTGTATGGATTGCCGATCCCTCTGACACAGGTTACGTCCTCATCCATCATTGGTTTGGGTGTAGCTAAAAACGGCAAGCACATGCTGCAAAAGAAAATCGTCAAAAAAATCGTCAAAATCTGGGTGGTCTCCCCATTGATTTCACTCAGTATTTCATACTTTTTGGTCAAACTGTTGATCGATAGTGATCTGTACTCAATTGTCGTACCGATTAGCGTCATTATTTCCACAGTAGGTGCGCTGTCCCTGATGAGGGTCATTAACGAGGAAAGACGGTCTGTCCATGAAGATGGAGGTGGAATTTGATTTTAATTCCGATTATTTAAATATGTTAAGGAGGATATTTTACATGAGTTTACAGCCACACGGAGGAGTGCTTATTCAATCTTACTTGCCTCAAGAATCCTATGAGGATATTCAGCAGGAAATACCATTGGACGAAATCGCATTGAGTGATCTGGAACTGATTGCAATCGGTGCTTACAGTCCCTTAGAAGGATTCTTGACCAAAAGGGATTATCAGACCGTGGTGGAATCATTACGGCTTGAGAGCGGATGTGTATGGAGCATTCCCATCACTCTGCCCATCGACAGGGAGCAGGCTGGTTTTGTGCAGATAGGGAAAAGGAGCCGGCTTGTCTATGAAGGAGAAACATACGGGATTATCGATGTGGAGGATATCTACGAACCTGACAAATATAAAGAAGCCCTTCTTGTCTATGGAACGACGGACGGGGAACATCCCGGAGTAAAGAAACTATTCGATCGTGGTGATGTGTATGTCGGAGGCAGGATTACACTTGTGAAAAGGCTCTCCAAGCCTTTCAGGGAGTATACATTCGATCCGGTTGAAACACGTAAAAGGTTCAAAGACAAGGGATGGAGAACGATTGTCGGGTTCCAGACCAGAAACCCCGTTCACAGGGCACATGAATACATTCAGAAAACGGCTTTGGAAACGGTGGATGCCCTATTTTTAAATCCGCTGGTGGGTGAAACGAAAGCGGATGACATTTCAGCGGAAATACGGATGAAGAGCTATGATGTTCTTCTTAGGAACTATTACCCGAAGGACCGTGTATTTCTAGGCGTCTTTCCTGCAGCTATGAGATATGCAGGGCCAAGGGAAGCGATCTTTCATGCGTTGGTCCGGAAAAACTATGGCTGTACACATTTCATTGTCGGGCGGGATCATGCTGGTGTCGGTGATTATTACGGAACCTATGATGCACAAAAAATCTTTGATCAGTTTACGGAAGAAGAAATCGGGATCACTCCCCTTCGCTTCGAACATAGCTTCTACTGCAACAAATGCGAAGGGATGGCAACGACGAAGACCTGCCCTCACGGGAAAGAGCATCATGTCATCCTTTCAGGAACCAAAGTGAGAGGAATGCTTAGGAACGGTGAGGTCCCTCCATCCACTTTCAGTCGTCCAGAAGTAATTGAAGTATTGATCAGTGGTCTGAAACAAGAATCCAAATAACCGGACGGGGAGGAAGATAGATTGAGTGGTAAACAAGAGAACATCGTATGGCATCAGTCGACAATCACAAAAAAGGAAAGAAGGGATAAAAATGGTCATCAAAGTTTCATTCTCTGGTTCACAGGATTATCTGCTTCAGGTAAATCGACAGTAGCGAATGCATTGGCTGCCTCCCTTTTTAATCAGGGAAAGCAGGTGTACGTTCTGGATGGAGATAACGTCCGCCATGGATTGAACCAGGATTTGGGCTTTAACGAGGACGACCGTAAAGAAAACATCAGACGGATAGGGGAAGTGTCGAAACTCTTCATTGATAGTGGTCAAATCGTGCTCACCGCGTTTATTTCACCTTACAGAAAAGATCGGGACCTTGTGAGAAGCCTGGTCGGACCTGAAGAATTTCTGGAAGTATACGTACACTGTTCCCTGGAGGAATGTGAAAAGCGGGACCCAAAAGGGCTGTATAAAAAAGCCCGCAAACAAGAAATCACCCATTTCACGGGAATCAGTGCTCCGTATGAAGAACCGGAAAATCCGGAAATCGTCCTGGATACAGAGAAGAACTCAATTGAACAATGTGTAGAAATTCTTTTGACGGAATTAAAGCAAAAACAATTGATATAAGGAGAGGAAATCATGGCATATAAGAAATCATGGGAGTCAAATGAAAAATTGAACAAAACGGAACAATGGAAGCTGGAAAAAGACGGATTGAAGATATTCGATGATATTCCGTATTATGCAGAAAACGGATTCTCATCCATCCCGAAAGAAGAATGGGATAAATTCAAATGGGCAGGACTTTACCTTCAAAGACCAAAGGAAGACGGGTATTTCATGATGAGGGTCAATGTCCCTTCCGGCATATTATCGTACGATCAGGCAAGGGAGCTTGCTTCCATCTGTAAGGAATACGGCAGGGATGTGTATGATATCACTACCCGCCAGGCGATCCAGTTCCACTGGCTGAAAATCGAGCAAATCCCGGATATTTTCAAGCGATTGGAGAAAGTCGGATTATCTTCTGCTGGGGCATGCGGGGATATTACTCGTAATATCGTCGGAAATCCACTGGCTGGAATCGACCCTGATGAATTATTCGATACACGCAGCGTTGTGAAGGAAGTATATGATTTCTTCCAGCATAATGAAGATTTTTCAAACCTTCCAAGAAAGTATAAAGTCGCAATCTCTGCAAATATCAATAATGCATCAAATGCTGAAATCAACTGTGTTTCTTTTGTTCCTGCTAGAAAAAAGGTTGACGGTAAGGAAGTGGCCGGATTTCATGTGAAAGTCGGGGGAGGGTTGTCAGCAAGACCATTCCTTGCAGAGGAACTGGATGTATTCGTCCTCCCTCATCAAGTGAAAGATGTGACGGTTGCCCTTACGACCATTTTCCGAGATTACGGTTATCGGGAGAAACGCCATTTGGCACGGTTGAAATTCCTGATGGCCGACTGGGGGCCGGAGAAATTCAAGGAGAAGTTACTGGAGTATGTAGAACTCCTCCCGGCAGGGACCGATGCAGTGAAAGGATGGAACGCGGGGTACTTCTACGGGGTCCATCCCCAGAAACAGGAAGGGCTTAATTACGTTGGGCTGAATGTTCCGGTCGGCAGGCTGAACTCGGATGAAGTGTTTGAACTTGCCAGGATCTCAAAGAAATACGGAAATGGTGAACTCAGAAACTGTAATTCTCAGAATCTCATCATTCCGAATATACCAGATGAGCATGTGGATGCTCTGCTTTCCGAGAAGATTTTTGATCGAATTTCAACGAGTCCACTGTCCTTTATCGGTTATTCCGTATCATGCACAGGGATTGAATACTGCAATCTCGCCCTGGTAGAGACGAAGGAGCGGATGCGACTAATCGCAAACGAGCTCGATCGGGAATTGACCTTGGATGTACCGGTCAGGATCCATATGGTTGGATGCCCGAACTCATGCGGACAGCGACAGATTGCAGATATCGGACTGCAGGGTATCAAAATGAGAACCAAAGACAAAAAAATGATCGAAGCTTTTGAAATCTATGTAGGCGGGACCTTGCAAGACGGCGGGAAACTGAATGAAAAGTTGAAGGGAAAAGTGGAAGCCTCCAATCTGACAGAAGTTGTGAAGCAATTATTGATCCATTTTAAACAAACGAAAGAACAGGGAGAAACCTTTTTTGACTACATCAACCGGGTCGGGACATCTCCCCTTCAGGAATCGTTGGACCAACTGCTTCAAGAAGCATAAGGAGGAAAAGATAGATGAATTTGTATCGATTTGAAGTCACGGCACGTGATTTTGTGACAATCGTCGTAGTAGCGGCTGAATCAGATGAAAAAGCCTTTGACCTGGTGGAGATAGAACTTGAGAAGTACTTTTTGAAAAAGCCGGATGTCGTGGATATTTCTCTATATGAGAAGCGGAGGATCCGGGGAAATGGTGCAGGGTTCGTTCTGCATGAACAGGAAACAATCATCAAATCATAAGGAGGAAGACAATGGGGAAGGTATATTTAGTGGGAGCGGGTCCGGGCGATCCGGAACTGATAACGGTGAAAGCATTAAAATCCATACAAAAAGCAGACGTCATCCTGTATGACCGATTGGTGAATAAAGAACTTCTCTCATACGCCAAGAAGGGGGCGGACTTGATCTACTGTGGAAAACTGCCAAACTACCATACGATGAAACAGGAAACGATCAATCACTTCCTGGTCCGCTATGCCTCCAGCGGGAAAGTGGTGGTGAGATTGAAGGGAGGGGACCCATTTGTTTTTGGAAGGGGAGGAGAAGAAGCGGAAGCGTGTGCGGTAAAAGGGATCCCATTTGAAATCGTCCCTGGCATTACGTCAGGAATCGCCGCAGCTGCCTATGCAGGGATTCCCGTCACTCACCGGGATGCCAGTTCAAGTGTTGCCTTTGTGACGGGCCATAAACAAAACAATCAACTGGAAGATGAGAAATGGGAAGGTTTATCGAAAGGAATCGATACTCTTGCGATTTATATGGGTGTCAGTAACCTTCCTTATATTAAAGAAAAGCTCATCAAATACGGAAAATCCAAAGAAACCCCTGTGGCACTGGTTCACTGGGGAACAACAGACGTGCAGAAGACCGTCACAGGGACGCTGGACACGATCGTCGATATCGTCAAGAACGAAAAAATTGAAAATCCAAGCATGATCATCGTTGGAGAAGTAGTACGGTATCGGGAGAAGATTCAATGGTTCGAACAGAAAATGCTCATGAGCGAGGCTTTATAGATGAAGCATGCAGTCCTGTACGTCTGTCATGGCAGCCGGGTTGAGAAAGCACGGGAAGAGGCGGTATCCTTTATCAAGCGATGCCAGAAACATGTGAAGGCCGATATTCAGGAAATCACCTTTCTAGAGCTTGCATCCCCTTCCATAGAAGAAGGATTCACCGTTTGCGTTGAAAAAGGAGCGACGCATATATCGGTCGTTCCCCTTCTCCTTCTGACAGCAGTCCATGCCAAAACGGATATCCCGGATGAAATTCAAAAATGCAGGGATGCCTATCCGGCTATTCATGTGAAGTACGGTCGTCCCATAGGTATTCACGATAAAATGGTCGAAAGTGTCATTAAAAAGATTGAGGAAGCCATATCGATTGATTCCTCTGCCATCGCTGTATTAATTGGAAGAGGGAGCTCTGACCCCGATGTCAGGCGAGATCTTGATTCCATTGCAGCGCTTGTTCACAGTAGAACCACGTTAAAGGCTGTGAAAACATGCTATTTAACAGCAGCTTCTCCAAGCTTTACAGAAACCTTGGAGTCTGTAAGGCATTCAGATAAAAACGTCATCTTCATCCCATATCTTTTATTTACCGGGTTACTGATGAAGGGAATTGAAAAGGAAATACAGAGAACGAATAATGAACATATCAAACTCGGGAATTATTTAGGTTATGATCCGCTTGTGGAAGAAGCGTTCCTGGACAGGGTATATGAGTCACTTTGGGCAAAAGGAGAAAACTATGCTGCCAGTCATGATTGATGTCTCTGGTAAACAAGTAACGATTGTGGGTGGAGGGAGAGTGGCATTTCGTAAGCTCTCTGTATTTTATGAGCAGGGAGCAAGGATTACCGTCATCAGTCCGGAGATAGTCGATGAGATCAAAGTACTGCATGAAGAGAATAAGATTTCCTGGATCAAGAGAGAAGTGGGAAGAGAGGATGTACGGAATGCTTTTATCGTCATCGCTGCCACAAACAAACGATGGGTGAACGAACAGGTGAAAAGGTATTCCGAGGAAAACCAGCTATTATGTGTAGTGGACGATGGGGATTGTGGAAATATGCAGATGGTCTCCTTTACACAAAAAGGAACTTTCACCATCGCTGTATCTACAGGTGGTGCAAGTCCATTCTTAGCAAAGAAGCTTACGAATCAACTATCTCAACCATTTGATGATTCTTTCATCGAGAAGCTTGCAATCATTTCTTCTGAGAGAAAGGATATCAAAGCATCGGATTTACCTGAAAAGGAAAAAAGAAAGCTGTTAAGAGAACTTTCGTATAAGCTTGAGGTAATTGAAAATGAGTAAAGCATGGGGAGTATAAATTTCCCATGCTTTACTCATCTGTCATCTATGAAGATTATGATTGGCCCTCTACAAGGCTCTGATTTATTTTTTGCTGATTCAAATGTACAATTTCACTTAATCCTAAGAAAAACATCGTTGCTCCTAAAGAAAGAAGATATAGCAGCCAAATGGCAGATGTCATATCCTCGATCCCGAAAATACCCGATTTAGAAACATCCAATTTCATTGCGGTAATACTACCGGCGGAAAATAAAAACCATGCAAATACTTTTAGACCTATGGCCACGGCATTTTGTTTCATAGAATCCCTCCTGTTATCCAATAAGGATGAAAAATCACTACATAATATGATTATAGTTCTGACCATTGAAGATATGACTTTTTATCTATATTATCAATAAGATATTTTCTGAACCTATTTCCCTTTGAAAAGGGAATCATTAGAAACACCTTCTTATTTCACGAACATTTAACACTGAATTTGTTTTTAATGTTAGGAAATGAGTCTTTACAAATGGATGAGTTGCCGGTATACTAACCAATATCAAATTCATATTTATTTTTCACTCATATAATAGCGGGGATATGGCCCGCGAGTTTCTACCGGATTACCGTAAATGATCCGACTATGGGTGAGCAATGATAGGTGCGTCTTTATGGACGCTCTTTGCCTAACCCAAAGGTCATTGTCTCACTCTGATGTGAGCACAAATCCTTTGGGTTTTTTAGTATCTACAACAGGTAAAGGAGCGGTTCATTCATGAATGTATTAAAGAATAAGATCAAAGCGGAGGGGGTCGTCCTTTCAGAAACGGTATTAAAGGTCGATTCTTTCCTAAATCATCAAATTGATCCGGAACTGATGATGGAAATTGGGAAAGAATTTGCGCATCGTTTCAAAGAGGAAGGAATCACAAAGATACTGACCATTGAATCATCAGGGATCGCACCAGGTGTGATGGCTGCCCTTCAGATGAATGTTCCACTAGTCTTTGCACGAAAAAAGAAATCGTTGACGCTAACTGAGGGAGTTCTTACTTCAAAGGTCTATTCATTCACCAAGCAAGAAGAAAATACCATTTCCATCTCAAGAGAGTACATACAAAAAAATGATCGAGTCTTATTGATCGATGATTTCCTGGCAAACGGGCAGGCAGCATTGGGGTTGATCGACTTAGTGAAGCAGGCGGAAGCGGTTGTCGCCGGAATCGGAATTGTCATTGAAAAGTCATTTCAAAATGGCGGAAAAATTGTCCGGGATACTGGCTATAGAGTGGAATCTTTAGCTGAAATAGAGTCCCTTGAAAACGGAGAAGTACAATTTAAGCAAGAGGAGGCGACTGTATCATGAAGAATCAGCCTCTTAAACTGGCTTCACTTGGTATCCAGCATGTTCTTGCCATGTATGCAGGTGCGGTCATTGTCCCCTTGATCGTCGGAGGGGCCCTTGGACTTTCGGGAGAACAGCTTACGTATCTTGTATCCATCGATATTTTCATGTGTGGAATCGCTACCCTGCTGCAAGTGTGGAGTAATCGATTCTTCGGGATCGGACTACCGGTTGTTCTCGGATGTACGTTCACGGCAGTCGGGCCCATGATTGCGATTGGAGGTCAGTATGGGATCTCTGCCATCTACGGATCGATTCTCGTTTCAGGTCTATTCGTCATTGCGATCAGTAAATATTTTGGGAAGCTCGTCCGCTTTTTCCCGCCTGTCGTGACGGGCTCTGTCGTGACCATCATTGGGATCACACTGATCCCCGTTGCCATGAACAATGTGGCAGGCGGTCAGGGGAGTGCGGATTTTGGTTCATTGGAAAATCTGTCATTAGCGTTTGGAACGTTGTTATTCATATTATTCTTATATAAATTCTTTACAGGTTTTGTCCGCTCAGTATCCATTTTACTCGGACTGATGGCAGGAACGGCCGTCGCTTTTGTTCTCGGAAAAGTCGATTTCAGTGCTGTTGGTGATGCCTCGTGGTTTCATATGGCTAAACCATTCTACTTCGGGATGCCGACCTTTGAAATAACAGCCATCCTCACGATGATTCTTGTAGCCATGGTCAGCCTGGTCGAGTCAACGGGTGTGTATTTCGCCCTTGGGGATATCACTGATAAAAGGATTTCAGAAGAAGATTTAGCAAGAGGGTATCGTGCAGAAGGACTGGCCATCGTCCTCGGTGGATTATTCAACGCATTTCCGTATACGGCGTATTCCCAGAATGTCGGATTGGTACAGCTTTCGGGTGTGAAGCGGAATAATGTGATATATGCAACGGGTGCTTTCCTTGTGATCCTTGGTTTGGTCCCGAAAATCGGTGCACTTACCACTGTGATTCCCGCTTCAGTATTGGGAGGTGCGATGGTCGCCATGTTCGGTATGGTGGTCGCGTACGGAATTAAAATGCTGAGTCACGTGAATTTTGCTTCACAGGAGAACCTATTGATCATCGCATGTTCTGTAGGAATGGGACTTGGGGTAACGGCTGTCCCTGAACTGTTTGCTCAAATGCCAACAAGCATCCGCATCTTGACGGATAACGGAATCGTGGCCGGCAGTTTAACCGCGATTGGGCTGAATATCTTTTTTAATGTGTTATCTAAACGAAAGTTGAATGTTGTGGTGAGGGAGCAAAAAGCTTCATGATTTTGATAAAACCGTCATTTCTATTCCATTTAGAGATGATGGTTTTTTCTTCGTGATATATTTCTGAATTATCTGATATCAAGGAGGGGAAAGGGACACCCGTCACGAACAATATGGATAGGGAATGTGTCAGAATGGAACACCTTACTAATAAGGAGGAAAAAAATGTACGCAACCACTGGATCTATTTTTGATCAAACGGTAATGAAATTCCGCAATAAGGAGGCAATCGTAGAAGAGAAGACTGGTAAACGGTTAACCTTTGGGGAGTGGCAGGATGAAGTCCATCGTGTGGCCAATGCCCTATTGGAAGCAGGCGTAAGGAAAGGGGACCGGGTTTCTACGTATCTATTCAATACATTGGAGTTGGCCAATGTCTATTTTGCATGCGGGAAAATCGGTGCCGTGATCAATCCGATTAACTTCCGTCTGAAAGGAAAGGAAATCCACTTTATTTTAGAAGATGCAGAACCTAAGGTCGTACTGTTTGAAGAAGCTCTTTCCCAACCGATTGAAGGGATATCCAAGAACTTTCCTCAGACCCTTTTTTGGTATGTGGGGGACAAAGCGCCGGAATTTGCACAAAGCTATCATGAGGTAGTGAGTCCTTGTTCCACCGCACTTGCTGATTTTTCAGTAGAAGAAACGGACATTTATGCCATCATGTACACGAGCGGGACCACCGGCAGACCAAAAGGGGTGCTCCACAGACACCGGGATATGGCGGAGCAGAGTTTGATCTGTACATCGGTCATGGGGCTTACACCAAATGATATCGGACTTGTTACAGCTCCCATGTTCCATTGTGCCGAACTTCATTGCTGTTTCCTTCCACGGGTACAAGCGGGAGCGAAAAATATCATCGTTCATCAGTTCCAGCCCCAGACGGTATTGGATGTCATACAACGTGAGAGAGTCACCAATCTTTTCGCGGCACCGACCATGTGGAATATGCTTCTCCAACATGGGGTGGAGGAGTATGATACTTCATCACTCCGGATCGGTCTCTACGGGGCTGCCCCGATGGCGCCAGTTCTTGTCAGGGCTCTACAGGAAACGATGAATGTCGACCTGATCCAGGCGTATGGTCAGACCGAGATGGGGCCAGCGGTTACGTTCCTGCTTCAGGATGAACAGTTAACGAAGGCGGGTTCCGCCGGTCGTGCCGCTTATAACCATGAAATACGAGTGGTAAGACCCTCTGAGAATGGCCCTTCTGATCCTGAAGATATATGTAAACCCGGTGAAGTCGGGGAGATCCTCGTCAGGGGCTCATGCACGATGCTTGAATACTTTAACCGGAAGGAAGCGACGGATCAAGCGTTGTATAAAGGCTGGTACCACTCCAGTGACTTAGGTTACATGGATGAAGACGGATATTTGTATGTGGCTGACAGGGTGGATGATATGGTGATTACAGGAGGGGAGAACGTCTATCCGCGAGAGGTAGAGGACGCCCTGCATGTTCATGAAGATGTGTTGGATGTCGCCGTCCTCGGTCAACCGGATAATACATGGGGAGAGCAGGTTTTAGCAGTAGTGGTATCGAAAAATCCTTCTCTTTCATCAGGGGACCTTGATTTATTTTTGAAGAGTGGAGATCTGCTGGCAGATTATAAGCGGCCAAGGGAATATGTATTTGTGAATGAGCTTCCCCGTAATGCAAGTGGGAAAATTCAAAAGTTCCTGCTGAGGGAACATTTTAAACAAAAAGAAAAACAATGAAAAAGGGACGTTAAATCAGATAAGAACACATGTTCCGTTCAGGAAAATTAAGCAAATAAGGTAGAAAACAAGAGATATATGGAGAAAATCAAAGATAAAATATTTCAAAACGCCTGGAAATACCTTTCCAGGCGTTTTGTTATTCTTCGCAATCTGTAGAAAATAAGATTGCTACACCGCAAACATCATCTTTCATAACATCGCTGAAAACAGTTGAAGCTACACCTGTAAAGCTATTACAAAGGTTCGATATATCATCGTTAAAAAACTGGATAACCTCGGCTTTAAATACGGGGTAAACAGCGTTTGGTCCACCAGGGAGCTGAGGTTTGACCACTACTCTTTCAAAGTAGGGATTTCCTTCCAGGGCGACTTGAACAAGTTCTGCTACTGCAAATGAACGGAGTGGGCAAGGGAGCCCCGTCACGATTTCCTGTTCATTGTTTACAATAATCACGGTCAAAGTGACGTTACCAAACTCAATGGATGGGTCAAGGAGGGTTGCCAAGGCGGCAGCTTTTTCATTATTTGTTGTGGTCACGATGGCGATATATTGTGAATCTACCGGAATCAGCGGTCCCATTGTTACTTCGGGATCTGTTCCGATTGTATTTTTCAATTCATTAAAATAGGTGATCCAGGGAGGGGAGAGCTGAACATTCATTTTCTTATCCATTATCAGACATCCTTTTACATGATTCTAGTAATCTTACATAATATAGTATTTTTAATGTCGAAAAATGTGAGGGCTGATAGATCATTTATTTTGTATAACGGTTCGCATAGCTGGAAGCGACGAAAGCATCAGGTTTAATTTTCGGTTCCACACCTATGGCTTCCATCCTTGAAACCATTTCCTTTACAAACTTACTCGTTTTATTCTGCTTTCCATTTCCGATATCAATATGACCCTCCATAGTAAACGAGGCACCAACATAAATGTAAGGAAGGACGATATCAATTAACTGATTTTTTCTTTCCTCAGTAAACAGCGAAACAATTTCTTCGGATAATGATAACTCGTATGAGATCCGCTCATGCAATTGCAGCATTCTTCTTGGGATTAATACTTTTCTTAGACATGCCCACACACCATTTCCTTCATTTAAAATCACAATTCCTGTTATGAAGGTGGTATGTGAGTGATGAACTTGAGAATCAGTCCCAACCATTAATCGATAGTGTCCGTTTGGCTCTGATTGCATGAATTTCACAATATGTTCAAAGACCTGGTCAAATGACATCCCGGTTTCCTGTAGATTTTGAAATGAAAAGTGATGATCCTTATTATTTTTCATCTTGTCAATCACAGCTTTCTTAACCAATTTGTGAATGTAAGGTGTAGATTTTATCTATATTCTATGATGAGAATTTATTTAGTGTGAAATGAAATGATGGTCAATTTGTTCAAGCTTCGGAATTGTCTAAATGATGTAAAAAGGGATGGTAAGCTAAAACAATCTTTTATTTAAAGATGCGTAGCAAAAGGCTTCATTAACTAACTAATGGGGGAGTATTTGATAGAGATTATGACGGATTTAGAGATATTATATTTAATTTTCCAGTTAACATAATGTATCTTATAGGAACCTGAATAAAATAATCATTTTCAGTCTCGTATCACAAGTATACTGTTTATAATGAGACGGAAGAAAAAATCATGATGATTGCACGTTTGTTATAAATCTGCCGCGATTTTTTTGTTTGCCCGGCATTATTATATGTGTCATCAACCTGACAGTCCGTAAATTCATGATGTGCTGCTGATTGAGCGTGTTTTTCAGTGACCTCATCGTTCAGCCAACTATTATCTGACTATTCTAAAGTCACATCTTAAACATAAATATACGATCCAGCTATTAGATCCGTATTCCTTCCCGGTGCTGTATAAACATCCTCTCTTGATAGTTTACATAATATATAAGCCGTTTTTGGTATTTCCCGGCATGCTTATCGTCAGTAAAACTTTTGACTTCATCTAAACGCTCTGATCCCTTGCCCGCTTGTGTGCCTGATAGATAAAAAACAAGCATAAAGAGTCCATAAAGTCCTCTCTATGCTTGTGCCTCATTTAAGTAAATATTGTCTTGGTGTTCCAAAATAAAGCGTTTGCTGATATTCAGGGTAAACCGATTCGAAACAAATGATGATTGGTGCATCCAGGAGCCATGGAAAGTACGTGTAAAAGCCTTTATCCCCGTTCACCATTGCTGCGAGCGCCAGTGGCAGCTCCTTTTTGAAGATCATGAATCGTACGTTGGAAAGCTGTTGATCGAATTCTCCCCCACTGACATAGACGGTCCCGGTAAGGGTATATTGACCAAGGTTCCGTCTCCATTCCGCTAACACTTCGTCCCTCATGGCCGCGTTGATCTTTTCCAAATCATAGCAGCAGCCGACACTTAAGAACAGTTCCCCTGTCGTATCGGAATGAGTCAACGTATACTTCCTGTTATCGATGGGATGGAAAATGGATGCAGGCGGCAAGTATTGAACGGCTAACTTTTCGGGCTTAAATTCACTCATGTTGTCAGCCTCCTTCTGCGAAAATGGGCTTACAACAGAGTATGACAGCAGCCTATAAACGGTTCCGCTCTAATTTTCCTTCCATTTGATTTTCATTAAATTCCATTTCTCATCCTCATAATACCAGTATGAAGTGGCTGTACCGATCCCATCAGCATGATAGGCTCCGCTTATTTGCTGGTATCCTTTCAGCCCTTTTCCTGACTTCCCGAAGATTCTGGCCGGTTCGAAAAAGGCATAAGGCCCAACCATCAATTCCATGGGTTCATTTAATTTTCCGTCGGTGTAAATCCCCAATCTTTCATAATCCTCTTTTCGGTCGCTTAAGTCGACTGTGTAGGATTGATTTGTATCCACAAACGTAATGGATGCTTTGTATTCATCCTCAAACTGGGCTTGAATCGTAAGCGGATCAGGCAGACCGATATCAACCAGCTTATTATGTGCTAATGTATGGAGGGCCATATTGTAAAGGCCGCCGCTTCCACCCGTTGCAGATGAATACAGCATATCTTTCACTCCATCATGATTTAAATCAACAAATTGAATCTTAGGCTCAAAGCCACCTTCATAATCGATTCGGAGGTCACTTCCCTTGGACGTTTTAATGTCAGCCCAGATTTGTTTTAGAAACAGGGCGTCAGGAGAAAATGGAATCGCTTTGAGTGTGATTGTATCCCTTTTACCATCGCCGGTTACATCTTTTTTATAAACTGCTACGGTCATTTCATTTACAGGCTGCTTTTCCGGCGGCTGGGCTGGAAAATTCCCGGCTATGGCATGGAGCGACATAATGAAGAAAGCACCGAATGCAAATAGTAATTCTTTTCTCATGATTCTCTCTCCTTGGTTGATCATTATTCATTATTATTTTCACCAAAGAAGGAAATTCTATGTAATCCATATACTCTTTCTTTTTAAATGATCCATAAAAAAAGACCAACCCATTCAAAGGTTGGTCCCAACTTGCTATTACTGTTCTCTTGTCTCAGGTTTTGCTTCCCAGCTTTCGATTCCTCTTAGCCCTTTAATGGAGTTGGAGTAGAAAACAGGATCTTTCCCCTGCCTTTTTTGCTCTCTGTAATCCCTTAGTGCTGCTATGGCAATTTTGGCGAGCAATGTGATGGCTATCAGGTTGATGATGGCCATAAGACCCATGAATAGATCTGCCAGGCTCCATACGATATCCAATTTAACCACCGCTCCGAATATCACCATGCCGAGAACCGCGATTCGGTAGATGAACAGGGTAACCGGACTGTATTTGATAAACTCAATATTGGTTTCACCATAATAATAGTTTCCGATAATCGAGCTGAACGCGAACAGGAATATGGCGACAGCGACGAAGGTATCCGCCCATGCACCGACGTGGAAGCTTAAGGCTGCCTGTGTCAGTTGGATTCCATCGACTCCGGTTGTATACTGATCGGATAAGATGATCATGAAAGCAGTTGCCGTACAGATCAGCAAAGTATCTGTGAAAACCCCGAGCGTTTGAATGAGTCCTTGTTTAACCGGATGTGTGACTCCTGCAGAGGCAGCTGCGTTCGGCGCACTACCCATACCGGCTTCATTCGAGAACAAACCGCGTTTGATCCCCATCATGATGGCTGCGCCGACTCCGCCGCTTGCCACTTCACGGATACCGAATGCATTTTCGAAAATGACGACGAACATATCTGGAAGCATGGTAATATTCGTGACTAGAATATAGAATGCAAGAATCAGATAAAGTACAGCCATGATCGGAACGACAATTTGTGTGACGCTGGCAATACGCTTGACACCGCCAAAGATCACGAGGGCGGTCAGTACAGCCAGAATGATGCCAACTGTCATACGGTCAAATGAGTATGCTTCTTCCATAGCGAGTGAAATCGTATTGGATTGTACCGAGTTAAATACAAGACCAAAACAGAAGGTGATGATGACGGCGAACAGGATTCCCATCCAGCGGGCGTTCAATCCCTTTTCCATATAGTAAGCAGGACCGCCGCGGTATCCGTCCTTTCCGTCTTTTACTTTGTAGATTTGAGCAAGTGTACTTTCTACGAAGCTTGTTGCTCCGCCAAGAAGTGCTATGAGCCACATCCAGAATACCGCTCCCGGTCCTCCGCCTGCAATCGCTGTTGCCACTCCGGCAAGGTTACCGGTACCGACACGGGAAGCGGTGCTGATCGTGAATGCCTGGAAAGAGGAGATGCCTCGTTTTCCCTCTGAGGAAATCGTTGTCTTATCTGTTAATAACCTTCCCATTTCCCCTAAGTAACGGAACTGTGCGAATCTGGTCCGCAATGAAAAGTAAAGGCCCAACCCGATCAAGGCCACAATCAATATGTATGACCACATATAGTCATTTAAGGTGCCTACGATACTTGTTAATAACTCCATAAATGTACCTCCCAGTTGTTTTAGTTTATGACAAATAATGTATGAACCTATGTTTGTTTACCCATTCAGACACTGTTTTAATCTATCAAAAAATAGATTTTCATTCAACTGATAAATTCATATTGTTGAAAGAATATTAATTGTTGTACAATTATACACCGGTTTTGTACAACAATAACGAATGAATATACATTCTATATACATTCGTACCCATATAAACAAACAAACGGCCAGAAATGGTTCCGGCCGTTTGTTGGGGAAGCTATTCTTTTGAATCATTCCTCGGTGATTCTGACCATGTTTCAAAGACAGATCCGCTATCACCTTCATCGATGACAAAGGATCCATTCGAGTAACGGTCATTCGGTCTAAGGTCTGCGACAAATACTTCTTCTGACTTTCCTTTTACCGTGATCAGTCCCACCTTATCCGTGTCTTTCACCACTTCTATGCTTACGACACGATGCGGATTGGACTTCAATTCCCTCAGCATGATGACACCGCGCTTGGCACGGGTGGTCTTTTCGAACTCGGCTAATTTCATTTTCTTCACGGCACCCCGCTGTGTAGCCAAGAAAATGAAGTCTTTCGATGGATCTTTTACCATCTTGCCGGATACGACATAATCGTCATCCTTGAGGTTGATCCCTTTCACACCAGCCGCCCTTGGTCCTACGATGTTCACATCTTCTTCTGTGAACCAAAGACCATAGCTTAAGTGTGTGGCGATGAATACATCACGTGTCCCGTCTGTTAAGTGGACATCCACCAGCTTATCGTCACCCTTGAGATTGATCCCTACAAGTGGACGTGAATACCGCTGTGCTTTGTACTGAGGAAGCTCGGACCTCTTGATCATGCCGTTCTTCGTGATAAACAATAAGTAATGCGCCGGATCGAATTCCTTGATCGGAATGGCTTTCAGGACCTGTTCGTCCCGGTCGATCGGCACGATGTTCCCAATGTGCTGACCAAGATCCTTCCACCGGATATCCGGGAGCTCATGGACAGGGCAATAGATGTAATTCCCTTTATTAGTGAATACCAGGAGGACATCCGTTGTGTTCATTTCGTATTGTCCCAACAGCCTGTCTGTTTCTTTCATGGCAAGATCCTGACCGTTTGATGCAGAATAAGAACGGAGGCTGGTCCGTTTTATATAACCATCCCGTGTCACGGTCACCATGACATCTTCACTGGCAATCAGTACTTCCAGGTTGATCTTGATTTCTTCGATTTTGTCCTCGATTTGGGTTCGTCTGGCGTCAGCAAATTGCTTTTTGATCGCCTTTAATTCTTTTTTAATCACACTGTAGAGCTTGCCTTCGCTTTCTAAGATAGCCGTCAGTTCATTGATCGTTTTCGCTAATTCTTCTGCTTCAGCCTGCAGAGCCGTTATATCTGTATTGGTCAATCGATATAGCTGTAAGCTGACGATCGCTTCTGATTGGGCTTCTGTGAACTGGAATTTCTGGATTAAGTTATCCTTTGCATCCCGTTTATCTTTAGAGGCACGGATCGTGGCAATCACCTGATCCAGAATGGACAGGGCTTTCATCAGACCTTCCACGATATGCTGACGATCCTTCGCTTTACTTAGGTCATGCTTCGTCCGGTTGGTCACCACTTCTTTTTGGTGCTGAATATAAGCATCCAACAGTTCACGAAGTCCCATCAGTTTAGGGCGTCTATTATGTATGGCAACCATATTGAAGTTATAGGCGATTTGAAGGTCACTGTTTTTGTAGAGATAGTTCAGGACACCGGTTGCATCAGCATCCTTCTTCAATTCGATGACGATGCGCATTCCGTCACGATCGGTTTCATCACGGACTTCTGCAATCCCTTCCACTTTACGGTCTACTCGGAATTCATCCATTTTTTTGACCAGATTCGCTTTGTTGATCTCATAAGGAATTTCCGTTATGACGATTTGCTGCTTGCTTCCGCGGATGTTTTCAATATCTGCTTTCCCGCGTACAACGACTTTCCCTTTTCCGGTTTCATAGGCTTTCCTGATACCGTCCACCCCTTGGATGATACCGCCTGTCGGAAAATCCGGCCCCTTTAAGACCGTCATGAGGTCTTCCACTGTACTTTGGGGCTTCTCCATGCGCATGATGGCAGCATCAATGACTTCACCAAGGTGATGCGGCGGGATGTCGGTTGCATATCCTGCCGATATCCCAGTGGAGCCGTTGACGAGTAAGTTAGGGAACCGGGACGGCAATACGGTCGGTTCACTTGATGTATCATCGAAGTTCGGAACAAACTCCACGGTCTTTTTATCGATATCACGGAGAAGCTCCATGGAAATCGCAGAAAGGCGTGCTTCGGTATAACGCATGGCTGCAGGTGGATCCCCGTCCACGCTACCGTTGTTACCATGCATTTCAACCAGGTAGTTACGGACCTTCCACGTTTGACTCATCCGTACCATGGCATCATACACGGATGTATCACCATGGGGATGATAGTTACCAATAACGTTACCGACTGTTTTCGCTGATTTCCTGAAGCCCTTCTCCTGGGTGTTTCCATCTACATACATAGCGTATAGAATACGTCTTTGTACTGGTTTTAATCCGTCACGCGCATCGGGTAATGCACGTTCCTGGATGATGTATTTACTATATCGTCCAAATCGGTCGCCAAGCACCTCTTCCAGAGGTAAGTCTTGATATCGTTCTACAGTTGTCATGTATTACCCCTCCTCTCGGACCGTAATGTTTTCATTTTCCAGAATGCTGCCGTCTTCTTCTAATCCAAAGGCTACATTGCTTTCGATCCATTTACGGCGCGGTTCTACTTTATCACCCATCAGAGTGGTCACCCGGCGTTCAGCACGTGCCGCATCATCTATACGAACACGGATCAACGCACGTGTTTCGGGATCCATCGTCGTTTCCCATAGCTGATCGGCGTTCATTTCCCCCAGACCTTTGTAGCGTTGGATCATATAGCCTTTTCCGACTTTCGATATGGCCCCTTGAAGTTCATCGTCCGTCCATGCATATTCAAGCTTCTGCTTCTTACCGGCTCCCTTGCTTACTTTGTATAGGGGAGGAAGCGCAATATATACTTTTCCTGCTTCCAATAATGGCTTCATGTACCGGTAGAAGAAGGTCAATAAGAGAACCTGTATGTGAGCCCCGTCTGTATCGGCATCCGTCATGATGACGATTTTGTCATAATTGATGTCATCCACATTGAATTCAGGACCGACGCCGCCGCCGATGGCATGAATGATCGTATTGATCTCTTCATTTTTGAAGATGTCCTGAAGTTTCGCTTTTTCTGTATTGATGACTTTTCCCCGCAGCGGAAGAATCGCCTGGAATTTGCGGTCTCGGCCTTGCTTCGCAGAACCTCCTGCTGAATCTCCCTCCACCAGATAAAGCTCGTTACGCTGAGGATTTCTTGATTGTGCAGGTGTTAACTTCCCGGATAGGACGGTTTCAGAGCGCTTTCGCTTCTTTCCGTTCCGGGCATCTTCCCTTGCTTTACGTGCCGCTTCCCGGGCCTGGGCCGCTTTGATGGACTTCTTGATGAGAAGGGAACTGGTATCAGGGTTCTCTTCTAAGAAATAGAGAAGGTGCTCTGAAACGACGGCATCAACGGCTGATCGTGCTTCGCTTGTACCGAGCTTACCTTTTGTCTGTCCTTCGAATTGAAGTAGATGTTCTGGTATACGTACAGAAACGATACTCGCAAGTCCTTCACGAATGTCGGTCCCTTCAAGATTCTTGTCCCGATCTTTCAGGATCCCCACTTTACGGGCGTACTCATTGAAGACACGGGTCATGGCTGTCTTGGCTCCCGCTTCGTGGGTACCTCCGTCTTTTGTACGGACATTGTTTACGAAGGACAGGATGTTTTCAGAGAACCCGTCATTAAATTGAAAAGCAAATTCCACTTCGATGGTATGATGTTCCCCTTCAAAGAAGGCTACGTTGTGAAGGACATCTTTTTCTTCGTTCAGGTATTGAACAAATGCCTGGATCCCGCTTTCGAAGTGAAAGACTTCTTTCTGATCATGACGCTCATCAATGATCTCGATTTTCAACCCTTTCAGGAGGAAAGCAGATTCCCTTAGACGCTCACAAAGGGTTTCATAATTATATGTGATCGTACTGAAGATACCGGGATCGGGTTTGAAATGGATACATGTCCCTGATTTCTTTGTTTTCCCGATTTTCTCCAGGGTCGTCTCGGGCTTACCCCCATTGGAGAATCGCTGTTCATATTTCATCCCATCCCGTTCAATCGTGACGACAAGCCATTCAGAAAGGGCGTTTACCACCGAGGCCCCTACACCGTGCAGACCGCCGCTTGTTTTATAACCACCCTGACCGAATTTCCCTCCAGCATGAAGGACGGTCAAGATGACTTCTGGTGTCGGTTTTCCGAGCTTATGCATACCCGTCGGCATTCCCCGGCCTTTGTCCTGGACCGAGATGCTATTATCTTTATGTATCGTAACAATAATCTCATTTCCGAAGCCCGCCAGAGCTTCATCGACTGAGTTATCGACAATTTCGTATACTAAGTGATGCAAACCTCTTGAATCGGTAGAGCCTATATACATTCCTGGTCTCTTCCGAACGGCTTCCAAGCCTTCTAATACTTGAATGGCATCATCATTGTAATCCATGGTCTTATTCTGGTTGGCCACGAACATTCCCCTTTCAAAACATCTCTAACCATAATTTGTTCGCTCTTGTAAGCTATTATTGGTTATGTATCTATTAACTATAACACAAGAACGTTTGTTCGTTTACCTGTTTTGGTCAAATCCTTCAGGTAAACCACTATTGCTTATTGTAGCGTTTTATTTGATTTTCGCAAATGATATTTCCGTGAACAGGCAGGAATAGGCTTTGTTTCCCCATTGGTTTTCCCTTCATTTACAGTATGCCTGTCCGATAAAAAAACAAGCGGTCAGAGCCGCTTGCTACGAGTGAGAATTATTTGGTTAAAGCATGTTCAACCTTAATACAGCGATCCATAATGACCGTATACCCTCGTTCCTTTAAAAAGCGATAAGCCTCTTCATTCATTACACCAAGTTGTGCCCAAAAAACATTTGAATCGATTTGATCGAATTCTTCTGCAATGTGGGGCAAAAATTCCGAGCGACGGAATACATTGACAATATCGATCGGTCCTTCTATCTCTTGGAGAGAGGATACAGCCTTTACCCCCAGAGCCGATTCAATGGTTGGGTTAACCGGGATGATATCATATCCCTGATCCTGCATTGCCTTTGAAACCATATAAGATGTCCGTGCAGGATTATCACTCAAACCGACTACCGCAATGCGTTTTGATCGTTTTAATATATTTCCGATTTCCTGCCGTGTTGGATTTTCCATTGGGGCTTACCACTCCTTTATTGATCGTTTGCGTTATATTCTTGTACCATATCTTAAGTCCTATTCTTCTTTTATACCATATTCCCCTTCAATTTTTCAAAATTTTATAAAATTATCTAATGAAAAGGAAGTGCCAGGAAGAAAGTCAGGGACCGCTTTGCAACACGATTCCTGACTTTCCTGCCTGACACCTGATGGCTATTTTTTAATCAACCCTTTGGATATGAGGAAATCACGCGCTACATCTTTGGGATCCTGTTTATCCATATCGACTTTCGCATTCAACTCGCTCATTTCCTCTTCGGAGATTTGGCCTGCGAGTTCATTCAGCACTTTTTCTACTTCAGGATGCTCTTTCAGAACTTCTTGACGAATGATTGGTGCAGCATCGTATGGCGGGAAGAATCCTTTATCGTCCTTCGTCGTTTTTAGGTTGTAACGTTGGATTCGTCCATCGGTTGTAAAGGCTGGAATAATGTCTACATCCCCGTTCTTGACCGCTTCATACATGATGTTCGGGTCAAAGCTTTCTTTCGCTTTAAACTCGAATCCATAGGCTTCAGCGAAAGCATCATATCCGTCCCCTTCCCGTTCATAGAACTGATGGGGTGCACCGAAGCTAAGATCCTTGGATAGAGGTACGATGTCAGAGAAGGTTTTAGCATCAAAGTCCTGATCCTTTGTATAAGCAAGAGTATACGTATTTTCGAAGCCGAGGGGCTTCAGCCAGGTAACATCGAACTTATCTTCATACCCTTTACGCACCTGTGAAAGAATTTCCTCCGCTGATGCGCCTTCTTTTGCTTGTTCCTTCAAAACCGCTTCAAGTCCGGTACCGGTATACTCGACATAGACGTCGATGTCCCCTTTTTCAAGAGCGGGTGTGAGGATCGAAACTTCTCCCAATCCTTCTTCCACTTTTACATCCAGGTCTGTTTTTTCTTTCAGAAGCTCAGCCATCATCTGTGTCAGGATGAATTGCTCTGTCCACATCTTTCCTGAAACGGTGATGGTATCTTTTCCGCCGCCATTTCCGCAGCCTGCAATCACGATCGATACGATGATGAATAAAATAAATCCTTGTAATTTCTTTTTCATTCTTACTCTCCTTTGGATTAACCTTTATTTTCTTGCTTTTAAGCCTTTAGGTGTAGTCATTCTTTCAAGCATCTTTAATAAAAAATCAAAACTCAACGCCAGTAATGCAGCGGGAATGGCACCGGCAAGGACCAGGGCGTTATTCCAGGTGGATAGCCCGCGGTATATGAGGTCCCCCAGCCCCCCAGCTCCAACAAAGGTAGCAAGTGTGGCAACACCGACCGTCAGGACAGTGGCCGTCCGGATGCCCGCCATGATAAACGGAAGGGCCAGTGGGAGCTCGACCTTGAAGAGCAGCTGGGAGTTGGTCATGCCCATGCCTCTGCCCGCCTCGATGACACCTTCATCCACCCCGATGATCCCTGTATAGGTGTTCCTGAGGATCGGCAGAAGGGCATATACCGTCAGGGCAATGATAGCCGTGACACTCCCTGTCCCTAGAAGGGGGATGAGGAAGCCGAAAAGGGCCAGACTCGGGATCGTTTGAAATATCGCTGTGATTCCGATAAAGAATTCAGCCGATTGCTTCTTTCGGGATATGTATATACCCAGTGGCAGTGAAATTGCAATTGCGATGAAAATCGATACAAAGGATAAATAAAGATGTTCAAATAGTCCCGTTACGATAGCATCGGAGCGGTTCGAAATGGTGTGGATGAACAGGATGGAAAAAGTATTCATAAAGAGCCCGCCTCCTTCTTCCCTTCTGAGGCTACAATACGGAGGATGTCACTGGATGTGACGACCCCGATCTTCCTGTCGTCTTTCGTCACCATAAGGTATGGCTTCCCGGATGACAAGAGTATTCTTGCTGCTTCATGGATGCTTGCATCAAAAGGGATCAATGTGTATTCCGGTTCATTCAGCATGAGGTGAAATCCATTTCCATCGTCCTTCATGATATCCAGTACCTGTTTCGGTTTCACGGGGACGTTCAGTCGGCTTTCACCGATAAAGGCACGGACGAACTCGTTGGCAGGTTCTGATAAAAGATCCGCCGGTGTCGCAATCTGTTCGATCTTGCCATCCCTCATGACCGCGATTTCATCGGCGATCTTTAACGCTTCATCAATGTCATGTGTAACAAATACAATCGTCTTATGTATGGTGTTTTGGATGCTTTTCAGTTCATCCTGTAGCTGTTCCCGGCTGATGGGATCCAGGGCACTGAACGGTTCATCCATCAGGATGATCGGGGGTTCCGCTGCAAGGGCGCGTATCACCCCAACCCGCTGCTGCTGTCCGCCGCTCAATTCGAGTGGGTACCTTTTCTTGTAGACATCCGGTTCGAGACCGACCAGATGAAGTAGTTCATCTACACGACCCTCATATTTTTCCTTCTTCCACCCTTTCAGACGGGGGATGAGACTGATGTTTTCTTCAATCGTCATATGGGGAAGCAGCCCGATACGCTGAATGACATAACCAATATTCCGCCTGAGCTCGACTTCGTCCGTTTCTGAAGTGTCCTTTCCATCAATGAGGATGGTCCCCCCAGAAGGAGTTATGAGTTTGTTGATCATCTTCATCGTAGTCGTTTTGCCGCATCCGCTTGGACCGATCAAAGCAATTAGCTTTCCTTTTGGGATGGTTAAGTTAATGCCCTTGATGGCTTCTGTACCATCTTCATAAACTTTCGTGACATTCTGAAATTCAATCATTTTTTCCACCTGCTTTATGATCTGAGAAATTTTACTAAACATAGAAGGGATACCCTCATTATACAAGAGGTAAACATGTTGTAAAAGGATATGCATGAATCATTCTAGTTTGTGATGAATATGGCATGGACATACGGTAGAGTTCCTTAAACTCTCTTTTCCGACAGATAATAAAAAATCCGGCAAACTACGGTTTGCCGGATTGGGTATGACGTCTATATTTCTTGATGATAGCTTGTTCCACCACAATAGCCGTAATGGTCCCGAGTATCAAGCCGTTATTCAATATGGATGCAACGACGACCGGCATATCCTTAAAAGCACTGGCCGGAACGAACATGGCTCCCACTCCCACAATGAGGGAGATTCCTGCCACAAAATGAATTCGTTCAACGTCTTCTTCTTTTCGATATTCGGAAAGGGCAAGCCCGACCATCCTGATGAAAATGACCGTTGTCACGGCATACCCGACAGGAGCGGGAAGGCTTGCGAATAGATTCATGATTTTGGGGATCAGACTGATGATCATGATAATTCCGCTGCCGATGATGAAGGGGATGATCGAGTACATTCCCGTCGCTGATACAAAACCTGCAGAGCCGGAAATGGGAACAGATCCAATGGCAGAAAACACTCCCCCGAACAGCTGATTCAGTCCTGAAGCAAATCCGCTCTTCGTATAACGTTCATATGTCGGTTGCCCCTTTGCCCTCATGACTTCTTCCATCACCCGTATGGAAGCAATCATATTGGTCGTCAACAGGAAAGTGATGAATATGGAAGTCACGATGACTCCCGTATCAAACACAGGTGGCCCGAAGACAAACACTTGGGGTAATGAAAACCAGCTTTCTGAAACAGTAGTACCCGGGGAAAGCCCCATGACAATGAAGATGAGCCATCCGGCAATCAGGGCAAGGATGATGGAATATTGCTGTATCCATTTCCGCTTGTGACTTGAAAAATATAATGCTGCGAGGATCGTCAAAACACTTCCAAAAAGGACAAGTGGCTCCAAGGATTGTCCTTCATGCTGGATTCCGAACATCCCTTTGATGAAGGAACCGCTTAATTGCAGGATCAGTAGCATCAGATAAATAAACGTGATCGTCGGTGTAAATAAGGTGGATAATTTCTTTAAAAGCCCTGTGGCAGAAAGGATGAAGAAAATCACTCCACTGACGATCATCCCTCCCTGCAGCACGGTCAGCACTTCTTCATGACTGCTGTATAGAGTCCCGGAAAACCCTGCATAAATGGCGAAAACACCCCACCACAGTCCTGCAGGTCCTTCATTAATCGGAAGTTTGTGACCGGCCAATGCCTGGATAAGGCTCGCTGCCCCCAAAACGAATATCGTCCGTTGGATGAACCCTGCAGTATCGGGAGGAGACAATTGGAATAAATCTGCAATCGCAATGGGAGCGGCAATCGAGCCTGCCACCATAAAAGCCACCCATTGGAAAGCTGACAAGAGAATTTGCATCTGTGAACACCTTCATTTCAACTATGTAAAGTGTGTCCATTTTAACATACTTCCGTTAAATTGATGCTGATGAAGGAGGAGTTTTTATAATATTATCTACTTTTATGAACAGGTCCTAATTTTTTCGCTTATTTTCTCCCCTTCTCAGGGAAAACATGTTAAAATAAGAACGGATTAGTTTTATAAAAAGGAGCAGTGATGATGATTTTTGCCCTTATACTTGTACTTTCATATTTATTAGGTTCCATCCCATCAGGTTTACTGATCGGTAAGACATTTTACGGAAAAGATATCCGTGAACATGGAAGTGGAAACCTGGGTGGGACGAATACGTTCAGAACCCTTGGCGTGAAAGCCGGGATGATCGTAACCATCATGGATATCCTAAAAGGCACCCTCGCCACCCTGCTCCCGTTGATGTTCGAAAGTGATGTACATATGCTACTCGCCGGGGTATTTGCCGTCATCGGTCATATGTATCCCGTGTTCGCAAACTTCCGGGGAGGAAAAGCCGTGGCAACCTCGGCCGGTGTCCTTCTGGGCTATAATTACATCTTATTTTTAATCTTACTGGCCGTCTTCTTCATTTGTTTGTATCTAACAAAGTATGTGTCCCTTTCTTCCATGATAGCAGCGGTACTCGCCTTCACGTACTCATGTCTGACTGGAGATATTCCCCTCATCATTGTTGTAGGCATCCTGACCATATTTGTCATATACAGGCACCGTGCAAATATTGTACGGATCAAAGATAAAACCGAACCCAAAATAAAATGGCTTTAGTTAGAAAGCGACCTGTGCACCAGGTAACCGGATCTCCGGTACCCCCTGCTGCATAGGTTGCTTTTTTATGATTCGGAAGGTATAGCCCTACTGTCATTGGATAAAGATGAAAGAGATTCATTAGATAGATGAAGCACTACAAAAAATGATTATATTAATGATTATATTCTTCAAAAATTTTCTAAACTACTATCCTTTCCTCTCTGTTTTTTTGTAAAATGGGAGTAGTGAATACATAAAGGATGATGGATATGAATAAAAAGAGGGTAATAACAGGGATGGCCATCTGTCTCCCTTTGCTATTGGTGATGGGTTTTCTTATAACTAAACAGTATTCCGAATGGAACACCCCTTCTGGAGGAGAAAAGATCACTTCCCTCCTGCATTCGACCAGGGAGGTGCAGGCATCTGGTAAGTCGTTCAAGGCAAGTGCTTCCCTTGCTGCAATAGGAGACATACTTATACATGATACTGTTTATAATGATGCGAAAAATCAATCTGGTTATGATTTCACACCCATGTTCTCTCCCATTAAGGAAATGCTTTCTACTCCCGATTTTCTGATTGCGAATCAGGAATCAACTCCTGGTGGTGTGGAACTTGGAGTTTCGAGTTATCCATTATTCAACAGTCCGAAAGAGGTAGTTAAATCCCTGCAGGAGGTGGGAGTGGATGCTGTGACCACTGCCAATAACCATTCTTTGGATCAGGGTGAAAAAGGGCTTATGAGTGCGATTGACTATTACGAGAAACTGTCCATGCCATATGTAGGTGCCTTTAAAAGTCGTGAAGACCAAAATCGAATTCGTACGTTTAATGTGAATGGAATAAAATTTGCCCTTCTTTCCTATACATATGGAACAAATGGGATCCCTGTCCCCGAGGGAAAAGAGTATTTAGTCAATTTAATCGATGAACAAAAAATGATCCAGGAAATCCAGAAAGCGAAAGGAATGGACATCGATTTAGTGGTCATGAGCCTTCATTGGGGAAATGAATATCAACGCTTCCCTACTGAGGAGCAGCAAAGGCTCGCAAAGGTGTTGACGGATAGCGGTGTTGATATCATATTCGGTCACCATCCCCATGTGCTTCAGCCAATCCAGACCTATAAGACGAGTGACGGGCGGGATGCCGTTGTCGTTTATTCACTTGGGAATTTCCTTTCAGGTCAAAAGGATGATTACAAGGATATCGGGGGAATGGTAACGGTTCAGATTGAGAAGAAGATGAATCCCGCCGGTTCCTCCATCTCGTTTCCATCCATTCAATTTCAACCTACCTTTGTCTCCGAGAATCACTATAAAAACTACCGGATCTACCCTCTCGATTTTGCCAGGAAAAATGGTATGATCTCAAACACGGAAGAAGAAATGGTATCACATATGGTGAACGGCTTACCGAATTGAAATCAAAAGCGACGTAAAAAACGGGTTTCCATCATGGAAAGCCCGTTTTTTAATGTCCACCGAAGATCATTGAATTAAAGAATATGCCTCCTAGCGCTAAGATAGCCAACAATGTGTTGGCCAAAAGGAACGTCTTGCGGCTCCCCTTAAAGAATAGATTGACCATCCCATAATAAATGAGGGCAGCAATCACAATGAATGTCCCTGCTTCAATCTGATATTTCGCTTTATGCAATTGTAAAAAAGTCAATACTCCCAGTCCGGCAAATATAAATGCCCCAATGTAATATAATAACGTTTGTGTTTTCACTTATTTCATCCTTTTTGCGTATTAGTAGATGTTCCGGCTTCTCTATGTATATAATATGAGATGAAACCTTCTTTGTCCAGAAACACTCTGGAAAATAGCTGTAGAGAAAGGAGTCTCATCCATGAACATACATATTTCGAAAGAAGCTCTTACGTGGTTTAAAAACGAAATGCTTGTTGAGGAAGGCGAACAAGTTCGTTTTTACGTGCGGTACGGAGGTTCCAGCCCTCTTCACGATGGTTTTTCATTAGGAGTGAACAAAGACGAGCCGGTGGACGCTGGTGAACGAATCGAAATCGAAAATCGGGAGTTCTTTATTGAAGAGGGAGATTTATGGTTCTTTGATGGTCATGATTTATATGTTGAGTTTGACCAAAACCTTCAAGAGCCTGCATACGAGTACAAAAAATAACGTGCACCAAAGGCTGGCATTCCGCCAGCCTTTTTCCTATTTACAGCATTGACAGCTACTTATGAATGAAACGATCGATATGCTCGTGAAGGCCCTCTTTAACGAGGATATCATACTGGGTCTTCCCTAACAGATCGAAATGGGGGAAGCCATCCTCCCTTTGATGAATCCATTCCTTTTTCAAACCATACTTTTCTCCCCAACGGGATAATTCATCGATGTCACAGCAGCCCACTTTCGTCACAGTGCGTGCATCAGGAAACCGATCATCCAGCCAGTAGTGGGTAAGAAAGGCAATCTCACCATTCTTCACTCGTTGTTTCCACCTTCTTAGCTCTTCCTTGGTTAGTCCGAATGCCATGGCCCTCTTCCTTTCCAATTACATCCTCTTAGAAGTTGTTGTTGTTTGCCAAATCTGAACCATAAGTTCTATGTAAGTATTATTTTTTTGCCTTTTCATACGCATCATGCCATTGAGGAAACATTTTTCGTATCGAAACCGGTCGAAAGTTCTCTTGCTTGACGCATACATGTTTCGATTGTCCGGTGATGGCCAGTTGGTTCTTGCCGTTATAGATTTCGTACGCATAGGTAACACGCAGTCCATCATACTCTTCTACCCATGTTTTTATGAACGCTTTTTCCCCATATCGAACGGGTGACTTATAGCTTACATTCAAATCAATAACGGGTGATAGAATCCCTTCCTTTTCTATATCGGCATATTTAAAGCCTAGGTCTTCTATCAGCTGTGTACGACCAAGCTCCATCCATATGAGGTAGTTTGCATGATACACAACCCCCATTTGATCCGTCTCTGCATAACGCACTTCAATCGTTTTTTCTGCAATTTGCATCCTTTACACCTCATCTATTCAGTATCCTTTCTCATTTTATCATAGAAGCAACAGTCTTAGAATTAATTGGCTTCTTCTGGGATGTCACCGTTTGCCACTTGTTGACCAAAAGGGCTTCTGAACATAATCACCCGAACAGAAAGGGCCAGTAGCTTTTTTCTGTCCGGGTGAATGAATTTTCATCTCTTATCGATTTTTCTGATTCGCTTCATCTTTGATTTCATTGCGGAAAGCCTGGAGGCTCTCTCTGCGGCGCTCATTCTTTGCTTGAATGGACTGAAGCTGCTCTTCACTGTCCGTACAAGCCATCGACTCTTCAGCCCGATCTATATTTTCAATCGTATGCTGAACCATCCCTTGAAGCTTCTCAACATTATCACTGCGATCATCCGGATTTGGTTTATCCCATGCCATCCTGCATTCCTCCTGTTTCAATATGATGAGGGACGGACCTCTTGGGCGCGTCCCTTTTGAACTCTCAGTAAAGCGTTATTCACCCTTGGTTTGGATGACTTGTGCGTGTTTACCTGATTTGTCCTGCATTTGTTTCCCTTTGTTGCCGCCAGCTGCTCTCGATTGTGTCCCAATATGGTTTGGTGCAAAGTGATTCGGACTTCCTTTAGAATTACTCATATACTTCCCCCCTTACTAGTATGATTACCAAAATAAGAAGGAAGAAAAGGCGTAATAATTGGCAGAATTATTTTTAGGCAAAAAAAATAAGCCTCGTAATTCCTTACTCGGCTTTGCCTATAGGGCGTTTTATTTCAAGTCTGGCATCAATACGTTCTTCAATGGCATCGATCGCATCCTGATCCAACAGCAGCTGCTGCTTGTTTTCTTTGACCAGGTCCGCAAAAGATTTTTTTCTCGGTCTGCGCAATTCCATCCCCTCGCTCTCTATTGTGGTTTGTACAAATAGTATATCCAAATGTCAGATATTTTAAACAAAGGTCACAATAGATCATCAAGATGGATGTGCTCGAGCACCTATGTAGGAGCTTTTTATTGGCAGGTCCGTCCCTCACTTCATCATTTCAACATGGATGAAAGGGAGTTGATGTTTGTTATGGCTCCGATTTGTTTGTGGATGATGATGCCTTGTTCGTTGATGATGTAGGTGGTTGGCACGGTAAGGATGTCATAGGCGTTGTTGATTTTGTCCTGCCTGTCCAAAAGTATGGGGAATGTCAGCCCCATTGCTTTTTGGTATTCTTTTACGTTGTATTGAGGATCGATATTGATGGCCAATACTTCCACGTCCTTGCCATATTTCTCATAGAACTCCTGGATTACAGGCATTTCTTCTTTGCAAGGAGGGCACCATGTAGCCCAGAAGTTTAAAATGACTTTCTTTCCTTTCAAATCAGACAATGTGATGGAATCCCCGTTTAAGGTCTCAAGTTTGAAATCAATGGCACGATCCCCTACGTTCGGTCCGGGATCGTTTTCAACAGAAGTTGTTCCAGGAACCTCCCCATCTTCTATATCGATGAGCTGGTTATAGGTCTCCCCTTGTTGAAACGTGCTTTCCGAGAAGGAACCGGGGTCGGATTTATTCTCTATATAGAATGAGAAAATGAATAAAGTGACAAGCAAAACACCAAAAATGGATTTCAAAGGAGTGCTCTCCTCTCGTAGAATGTTCTTACTTTCATCTTATGTCGGCTTGTCTCTCTTTAGTCATGGATTTTTGGGAGGGGGTTGAATGGAATGATACACGTGGAATAAAAAAGCCCCGGGAAACCCGGGACTTAAAACCTTTATGCTTTTAATTTGTTACGTAGAACCATTTGCAGAATTCCACCATGACGGTAGTAGTCCACTTCTACGTCGGAATCGAAACGGGCAAGTACTTCGAATTCTGTTTTTGATCCATCTTCAGCTACCGCAGTAACCGTCAGGATATCACGAGGTTTTACATCGTTCGTTACATTGACAGAAATTGTTTCTCTACCAGTCAATCCTAATGATTCAGCGCTGTCGCCCTTCTTGAATTGAAGTGGAAGCACACCCATCATCACAAGATTCGAACGGTGGATACGCTCGTAGCTCTCAGCGATAACCGTCTTGATACCAAGAAGATTCGTACCTTTCGCTGCCCAGTCACGGGAAGATCCCATACCGTAATCTTTTCCTGCAAGAACCACTAATCCAGTTCCATCCTGTTGATACTTCATGCATGCATCATACATTGGCATCACTTCATCTTCAGGCCAGTAAGTAGTGAAGCCACCTTCAGTACCAGGAGCAATTTGGTTACGGATACGGATATTTGCAAACGTACCGCGCATCATCACTTCATGGTTACCGCGACGGGAACCGTAAGAGTTAAAGTCACGAGGCTCTACATTATTCGCACGTAAGTATTTACCTGCTGGTGTATCTTTACCGATGGCACCTGCTGGTGAAATGTGGTCAGTTGTAACTGAATCCCCAAATTTACCGACAACACGAAGTCCGTTTAAGCCTTGGATGTCTTCAGGTGTAGTCGCAAGACCTGTAAAGAATGTAGGATTTTGAATGTATGTTGATTTGTCATCAAAGCTGTAAAGTGGTTCATTACTTGTTTTGATCTCATTCCAACGCTCGTTTTCAGAGAAAACATGCTCATATTCTCTTCGGAATAATTCAGGAGTAACGGTTGATTTGACAGCATCCTTCACTTCATCCTGTGACGGCCAGATATCTTTGAAGAATACGTCATTTCCATCTTTATCTTTACCTAAAGAATCTTTTTGGAGATCGATGTCCACAGTACCTGCCAGTGCATAAGCAACAACAAGTGGTGGTGAAGCAAGGTAGTTTGCTTTCACAAGTGGATGGATACGACCTTCGAAGTTACGGTTACCTGAAAGGACGGATGTTAACAATAAATCGGCATCTGAAACAGCCTTTTCGATCTCAGGGCGAAGTGGACCGGAGTTACCGATACAAGTCGTACAACCATAACCGACAAGATTGAATCCGATATCTTCCAGATAAGATAATAGTCCTGAATCTCTCAGGTATCCAGTTACAACCTTAGAACCTGGTGCAAGAGATGTCTTAACGTAATCAGGAACATTCATTCCAAGTTCCACAGCTTTTTTCGCAACTAAACCGGCACCTAACATAACATATGGATTCGATGTATTTGTACATGATGTAATGGCAGCGATACCGATCGCACCAGTTGGCATCACAACATCTTTACCATCTTCAGTTGTATACTTGGCTGTTTTGTTGATTTCAGACGCATCCAGACCAAAGCCTTGAACGCCTTCTTTAGCTGTGATGGATTTATGGAAAGATTCTTTCATATCAGAAAGAGGAATTAAATCCTGTGGACGTTTTGGTCCAGAAAGGTTTGGTTCCACTGCTGAAAGATCAATTTCCACCACATCAGTGTAAGTTGGCTCTTCTTTTTCAGGAGTGAAGAACATGTCATTTTTCTTCAAGTATTCTTCAACCATTTTGATGTGGTCTTCGTCACGGCCGGTCAGGCGGAGATAATCCAGTGATTCAGAATCAACCGGGAAGAATCCACAAGTTGCGCCGTATTCCGGAGCCATGTTGGCAATCGTTGCACGGTCGGCAAGAGGTAATGTTGCGACACCTGTACCAAAGTACTCAACAAATTTCCCTACCACGCCTTTTTGCCGTAATACTTGTGTTACTTTAAGGGCTAAGTCTGTAGCGGTCGCACCATTAGGAAGCTCACCGGTAAGTTTAACCCCGATAACTTCAGGTATTGGGAAGTATGAAGGTTGACCCAGCATTCCTGCTTCTGCTTCGATACCACCTACACCCCATCCGAGTACACCGATACCGTTGATCATGGTCGTATGAGAATCAGTACCAACCAGCGTATCCGGATATGCTTCAAAGTCACCTTCTGTTGTTTCAACAGCGTGAACGACATTCGCTAAGTACTCGAGGTTTACTTGGTGAACGATCCCTGTTGCAGGTGGAACGGCACGATAATTTTCAAATGCCTTTTGTGCCCAGCTAAGGAACTGATAACGCTCTGCGTTACGTTCGAATTCAAGGTCCATATTGGCTTGCAATGCATTCGCTGTACCGTATTTGTCTACCTGTACAGAGTGGTCGATGACAAGGTCAACAGGGATTTCAGGATTGATCTTCTGTGGATCCCCACCGATATCAGCCATTGCTTTACGTAGAGACGCTAAATCAACGACTGCCGGTACACCAGTGAAATCCTGGAGGATGACACGTGAAGGTTTGAATGGAACTTCTGCATCCTTCACTTCGGCGGATCCCCAATTTGCCAGGTTTTCAACATGTTCTTTGTTAATGACACGTCCGTCAAATTGACGAAGTACAGATTCGAGCAATACCTTTACACTGTAAGGTAAGCGGTTAATTTTTGTTACTCCAGCTTCTTCAAGCGCTTTTAAACGATAATAATGATAACGTTTTCCTTCTAGTTCGAAAGAAGATCGTGCATTAAATACATCGTTCTTTGCCATTTCGATTCCCCCTCTAAACTACATCACACAATAAGTCGAAAAGTTTTCGTTTTAAACGAACTTTTCTCACATTTCCATCTTAATACAAGCGATTACATAAGTAAATAACAATAAAGTTATTGTTTTTGATAAGTTTTACTTATCTAAATGATTAAACTCCTTTGGCGTACGAGAAAAAGATTGATTTAACAACATTTCCGCCATTGTCAAATCGTGTCAGATTCCCTAAAACATTATTCCAATAAAATAAATCTGTTAGCCTTTTCCTTTAATAGAGAGTAGCGGATGGTGGCATTCTATCCTTATGGAGGTGTTCTACATTGGCGAAACGTAAAGCAAACCATGTAATAAACGGAATGAATGCAGCGAAAGCACAGGGTCAGGGTGCCGGTTACAATGAAGAGTATTCAAATGAACCGCTGACTGAGTCACAACGTCAGTTCAATAAAAAGCGCAAAACCAATCAGTAACGGATAAAGGGTGGCAGGGGCCATGGTAAAAATGCGCAGGGATATTGTCACCTTCCCTCCTGTATATTATCACACCTATTGTCCCCTACCCTGTTCGTACAAAAATAAAACCCGCTCTGCCGATAATGAGGCATAGACTAACCTAAATTAATG
>NZ_NTUP01000071.1 GCF_002561455.1 Bacillus sp. AFS015802
AACTTGTTGTCAACAACTTTTTAAAGAAGTTTTTATCAAGTTTTTCATGTTTTGCTGCTTGTTTGCGGCAACAAATAATACTTTACCAGTTAACTTCGTAGAAGTCAACTTCTTTTCAAATATTTATTAACTTTTATTATTTATAAGCTATTAAACACTTAAAAGAGCCTAAAAGAGTTAAATTTAGTAGATCTCATATAAAAGGCGGAAAATCAATAATATCACAAACATCAACTTAATAGCAATATCTATATTGGATTTGTTTAGATGACTGATCGTGAATGCTTTATCATAATATGTTGTTTATCCTATTCATTTTGAGAAGCTAAAAAGTATTCCGTAGCTATGGTGATCGCTACTGATTCATTCCGTTAAAATGGGCAAGAACTGTGCTAAGACCCATTGTAGAGTACACATTTTAAGATTCCCCGTTTATATTTTATCCCCTTACTCCTTCCCCCTATGTAAATTGAGTTTTTCACTTTATAGATTGATAGTTAAGATCAGCTTTGGGAAAGAATTCATGCGGAATCTGATGGGAATCATGTCGAATTTATGTTTATCGTGCGGGATATATGTTTTTCATGCTAAGTTGGGATTTATTATGCGCCTTTTCAATTAGTCGTGCCGGGGTGTCGAATTTTCTTTGCGACGTCCACACCATTACACTCACCCCACATCCAATTCCCTTCTTCGTCAACAGGTAGACCCTCCCTTCCTAAAACAACTTCTCTTTCACTAAGTTCTTCGAACAAAAATCAAAACAAAAAAGAGTAACTCCTATGAGCTACTCTTTTCCTAC
>NZ_NTUP01000072.1 GCF_002561455.1 Bacillus sp. AFS015802
TAGACTAACCTAAATTAATGAGACACAATAAAACACCTTCGAAATGGTACACTTAAACAAAGTACTAATTCGGAGGTGTTTTTGCATGGGCAAAAACGTATATTCAAAAGAAGTTAAATGGGCAGTAGTTAAAGATAAAATGAGTGGTCAGTTGACAAACCAAGAAATCATGGAGAAGTATGGGATTAAAAATGTTTCTCAAATCAAAACGTGGATGAAATGGTATCGTGAAAATCAAGTCCACCGATTTGACCAGCCGATTGGAAAACAATATTCGTATGGACATGGGCCTGATAGTTCAAGTGAAGAAGAGAAAAAAGAACATCAAATGAATCATTTAAGACAGGAGAATGAAATCTTAAAAAAGTATTTGGAGATCGAAAAGGAGCTGAAAAAGAAATCGTCCTCCAACTAGTACAGACATTACGAAAAAAATATACAGTATCAGCTATTTTAGCTGCTTTAAATGTACCCAGATCTACTTATTATCGCTGGGCATCTTTACAACCAATAGAGTTGTCTAGGGAGGAACAAACGATTATCCTCCTCTGCGAAAAAACAAAGTACCGATATGGCCACCGTAAAATTAAAGAGCTGTTAAAGCGTAAATACCATATCAAATTAAACCGTAATACTGTTCAACGGATTATGCAGAAATATCATCTTCAATGTAGAGTAAAGGCAAAGAGAAAGTGGAAGTCTCAGGGGGAATCCGTTATTGTCGCTCCTAATTTATTAAAGAGGGATTTTACTGCAAGCCAACCTAACCAAAAATGGGTGACGGATATTACCTACATCCAATATGGTCCAGACACCTTATATTTATCAACAATCATGGATTTATTTAATAATGAAATCGTTGCGTACAAGCTTTATACTCACCAACAAGTCCCTTTAGTCATTGATACCTTGAGTGAAGCACTCAAAAAGCGAGGAAACCCTAAAGGAGTGATCATCCACTCGGATCAAGGCAGCGTGTATTCTTCTTATGCCTATCAAAATCGGATTAAAGAGAAGAATCTGGTTAGTAGTATGTCACGCAGGGGTAACTGTTGGGACAACGCGGTCATTGAATCTTTTCATTCTAACCTGAAATCAGAGGAGTTTCAGTATGTTAAATTCAATTCTCTATCCCGAGAAGAAGTAAAGGAACGTGTAGATCAATTCATGAAATATTATAATGAAGAGCGTATACAAGAAAAATTAGGCTACCACACACCAATAGAGTTTGGTGGCATGGCAGCCTAAGAAGGTGTTTTATTACTGTCTCATACGACTAGGTCAGTCT
>NZ_NTUP01000073.1 GCF_002561455.1 Bacillus sp. AFS015802
AACATACCAAAAAGGCAAAGAACGCCTTTCCGGTATGTTCGCCTTATGCTTGTCGCCTCTGGCAAAGCCCCTCCGCTTTTCTTGTCAGAATATTGATTTTTTTACATAGGCGTGCGTATTGCCCTTGGTTTGTGCTATTATCAAAGGTATGAAAATTGATGGAATAAAAGGAGTAAGTATATCATGAAGAGAAGAGTTGCCCGTGAAAAGGCTTTACAGGCGTTATTTCAAATAGATATGAGTGGGATTGAGCCCGATGTAGCGTTAACGAACGTATTGGAAGAAGAAGAGAAGATGGATGCCTATCTGGAACAGCTTGTTCTGGGGTTCATTGAGAATCAGGAACGGATCGATGGACATATCCGTGAAAATCTGGAGAAATGGTCTTTTGACCGTCTGGCGAAAGTCGATCGCAATATTTTACGATTAGGAGTGTACGAGCTGCTGTTCGTGGAAGATGTTCCGAATAATGTGGTCATTAATGAAGCCGTTGAAATTGCAAAGATCTTTGGGGATGATCAATCCAGCAAGTTCATCAATGGTGTTCTTTCAAAGGTAAGTCAATCCTAACAAAACAGGGGGCGATTGGAATGTCAGCTTCTATAATTGATGGTAAACTCATTGCTGATTACTATCGGCAGCAATTAAGGAGTCAGATTCAAAAGCTGAAGGAACAGGAAGTCACTCCAGGCTTGGCTGTCATCCTCGTCGGGGACAACCATGCCTCTCATTCTTATGTGAAAATGAAGAGAAAAGCTTGCAGTCATCTCGGAATCCATTCAGAGCTTTATCAGTATGAAGAAAGTCTCACCCAGGATGAGCTTCTGAATAAGATCCGGGAGTTGAACGGCCAAAATCATATCCATGGGATTCTCGTTCAACTGCCGCTCCCGGCGCATATTAACCCGATCACGGTGATTGAGACGATTTCTCCATCCAAGGATGTGGACGGGTTTCATCCTGTTTCCATCGGAAAGATGGTCACCAATCAAGATACCTTCTACTCCTGTACGCCACTCGGGATCATGAAGATGCTTGAATATGAAAATATTCCGGTAGAAGGGAAACATGTTGTCATTTTAGGAAGAAGTAACATTGTCGGAAAGCCGGCAGGTCACTTATTCCTGAATCGAAATGCGACCGTGACGTATTGTCATTCGAAAACGGATGATATGTCCTCCTACACAAAGCAGGCGGATATTATCGTATCTGCCGTTGGGAAGGCGAACCTGATCGGTGCTGAAGACGTCAAACCAGGCGCCGTTGTCATCGATGTGGGAATGAATCGTGATGAAGAAGGCAAGCTATGTGGGGACGTGAATTTTGCAGAGGTGAAGGAAAAGGCCGGTAAAATCACGCCGGTTCCAGGTGGTGTCGGCCCGATGACAATCACCATGCTTCTGTATAATACTGTGAAATCGGCAGAATGGGCTCTCCGGAATCGCCAAAACGGTTAAAAAATAGTACAATATACGTAACATAAGAGGAAAGGGACGGCTCATCGCTGGTCCCTTTCCGTATTCCTGCATATAAAATCCATTAGAATAGGCAAGTAACAAAGGAGTCAGTGAGCATGGAACTCGATCAATCGCGTTATTTAACCGTACAAGCTCTGACAAAATACATAAAACGAAAATTCGATAGAGATCCCCACCTGTCCAATCTGTTTGTACGCGGGGAAATCTCCAACTTCAAAAGACATTCGAGCGGACATATGTACTTTACCCTGAAGGATGAAAAGGCCCGCATCCTGTCCGTCATGTTTTCAAGCCATAATCAATCCATGAAATTCCGACCGGAAAATGGAATGAATGTCTTGATACGCGGAGACGTATCCGTATATGAATCAGGCGGGCAATATCAGATTTATGTGAAGGAAATGCAGCCAGATGGGATTGGTGAACTCTATTTAGCATATGAGCAGCTGAAAGAGAAGCTTGAAAAAGCAGGTTATTTCGAGCAAAGCAGAAAAAGGATGATCCCTAAATTCCCGAAACGGATTGCTGTCGTCACCTCCCCGACGGGTGCTGCGATCCGTGACATCATCACGACCATCAAACGGCGTTATCCGATTGGGGAAATCCTTGTATTTCCCGCTTTGGTCCAAGGCGATCAAGCGGCAGGTTCGATTGCAGGGGCGATGCGGAAGGTAAATGAACTCGGGGACATTGACGTGCTGATCATCGGTCGCGGTGGCGGGTCGATTGAAGAGCTGTGGGCCTTTAACGAAGAGATCGTGGCCAAAGCCATCGTGGAATCCGACGTTCCTGTCATTTCAGCGGTAGGACATGAAACGGACTTTACGATCGCCGACTTTGTGGCGGATCTTCGGGCACCCACCCCGACGGCTGCAGGTGAATTAGCGGTTCCCCATATCGATGATTTATTGGAGAGGATCATGAATCGTAAGCTGCGATTGATCAAGGCTTTTAAAACAAAACTGCAAAGTGAAAGAAGCCGCTTAAATAGTCTGACGAAATCGTATGCTTTAAGAAATCCCCGAAACCTCTATCAGCAAAAGATCGAGACCGTCGACCGGCTGACAGACCAGCTTCAAAGAACGATTCGTTTGCAAGTGAAACAAAACCGGGATCAATTGTCCGGTATTCATTCAAGGCTCGAGCGTGTACACCCATCACAGCTCATCACGATGCAGCATGAACGGGTCTTATTTATGCGTACACGGCTCGAGAAGCAGTTTAAACAAGTGCTGAAAGAAAAGAACCATCGTTTCACTTCAGCATTGTCCACCCTGCATGCCCTCAGTCCGTTGAAAATCATGGACCGGGGTTACAGCCTGGTTTACCAGGATGAAGGCAGCTTGATTAAATCATCTCAGCAAGTGAAAGCAGGCGACCGCCTCGAGATCAATGTCAGAGATGGAAAAATACATTGTGAAGTTGAATCCGTTGAGGAGAGTGAACGAAATGGCAAAGTCTAAAGATGAATTATCGTTTGAAATGGCTATGGAGCAGTTGGAAGAGATTGTCGAGAAATTAGAAGAAGGGGAAGTTCCCCTCGAGAAGGCACTGGAATTTTATCAAAAGGGGATGGACCTTTCGAAATACTGTCATGATACACTGCAAAAGGCAGAAAACCAATTAACCAAAATGATGACGGATGAAGGGGAAAAATCCTTTGATCTGGATGAGGGGGAATAAAGAGTGACTTCTCCCATTACATTGAAAGAGTTTCAACAGGAGCATGGAGAACGGATAACCCATCATATGGTTGAAGCCGTCGAGAGCCTATCAGTGCCCCGTGTATTGAAGGAGGCAATGGTTTATTCCCTGCAGGCAGGCGGGAAAAGGATACGTCCCATCCTCCTGTTAGCTTCGATCAAGGCCTTTAACAAGGACCTGATGCTAGGAATCAATACTGCAGCGGCCCTTGAAATGATCCATACATATTCACTGATCCATGATGATCTTCCTTCCATGGATGATGACGATTTAAGGAGAGGGAAGCCCACCAATCACAAGATTTACGGAGAAGCCGTCGCGATCTTAGCCGGTGACGGTTTGCTGACATACAGCTTCCAGCTCATAGCAGAGGACAGGACCCTGACAGCTGATACCAAGGCGAAGCTGATCGCCCTTCTCGCCCGGTGTGCCGGTCCTGAAGGCATGGTCGGGGGTCAAGTCGCCGATATTGAAGGGGAAAATAAGCAGTTGACTGTCGAAGAGCTTGAAAACATTCACGTCCATAAGACGGGAAAGTTACTTACATTCAGTGTATTGGCCGGGGGGATCATCTCCGGTGCGTCAGACGGGGAACTTGAGCTCCTTGAAAAATTTTCTTACCATATCGGCCTTTCCTTCCAAATTCAGGACGACATTCTTGACATAGAGGGATCGGAAGAAATGATTGGTAAACCTGTCGGGAGCGACGAATCGAAACATAAGAGCACGTACCCAAGCCTTTTGACGATGAAAGGGGCTAAGGAGAAGCTTCATTTCCACCTGGACGAAGCGTTGACATCCCTTGAACAGCTGCCCGTGGATTCGAGCCTTCTTGCAGAAATTGCCCGAATGATTGTTTCAAGGAATCATTAAAACCAATCAGTATTTGAGCAAAAGATTTAACATATGTTATAATACGATTAGAATAAATTTTGGGGTGGTGCAGTATTCTAGTCAGTCCACCAATCCTGAAGGTGGGCCTAAAAATCCACTAAAGGGCACATCGATGAAGTTCCTGGAATTGGCTTGAGGCGCCCAGCTTTGGGTCATATCTGGGAGTAAGGCTTGAGGGCGATCCACAATGGCATGTGGGCGTTGACCCGCGAGCCGCGGAGGCTTTGTTTCTCATGCTGGCATTAAGCATATGCAATGAGGACAAAGTATGAACCTGCGATGTGATGAATCACTAGCAGCGTAGCCTGCCTTGAGTGAAGAGTGAGGGGATTATGGTTACAGGGTACACATCAGTTGGCCATTGATATGTGCTTTTTCGCCCATATGAAATCCTCTTTGCAAAAGAGGCTAAGGATTGCGTTAAGGACTGTTGAGGAAAACTCCTAGACTGTTCATATTCGGACATATAAAGAGGATTATAGTGCGGACTAAGTGGTAATCCAGTCTAGCTTGTGGTGACGCGGCTAAGTCGGGTTTAATGGGAAACCGCCGGTATGGCAACATCCGGTACCTGATTGGGAAAACCTACTGGACCTAAGCTGCAATTTTTACTCTTTATATGACCCCCCAATTACATATAAAACAAACTATTTACACAATAGAAACGGTGTGTTTAAACGATAATGAATGAAACAATGAAAAACTCAATAAAGTGGAGTGTCAGCATTGCCGTTATCACATTTGTGTTAGCGGCTATTTTTTCAGTCACATCAAATATGGTTTTGAACGGTGTCGCATGGTTTACAGGGCTCGTCGTCGTGTTGATCATCGTCTTCATCGGGATCTTTTTTGATATGCTGGGAATCGCTTCAACAGCGGCTGATGAAACCCCCTTTCATGCCATGGCGGCCAAAAAGGTGTACGGGGCAAAATATTCGATTAAAATCGTTCGTAACGCAGATCGATTTGCAAGCTTCTGTAACGATGTGATCGGTGATATTTCAGGGATCATAAGCGGGACGGCATCAGCCATCGTACTGATTCAGCTCGCCGTCTCCTTTCACCTCAAAGGGGGCTCCCTGAAGGAATATATCGTAAGCGTGACCCTGACAAGTATCATCGCATCTTTGACGGTCGGAGGCAAAGCGCTTGGAAAAACGTTTGCTATCACCTATTCTAAGGATATAATATTTAGAGTTGGTAAAGTTCTACAATTCCTCGAAGATCGATTCCATATCGTTTTGATCAAAGATAAAAAAGACAAAAAAGATAGAAACAAGAAAAAGGGTTATAAGCGTGAGAAACAAAATATTTAGTGATGAAAGTGAGTGGACCCCATGGATTTATTATCAATAAAGGAGCCTTCTTTTCTAAAAAGCATGTCGAATGAACAATTGGAAGAGCTCAGCCAAGAGATCCGCCAATTCTTAATCAAGAATCTATCGAAGACTGGCGGTCATATTGGTCCAAACTTAGGGGTGGTCGAATTAACCGTTGCCCTTCATAAACATTTTTCCAGTCCAAAAGATAAAATCCTTTGGGATGTTGGTCACCAATCGTATGTTCATAAAATCTTAACCGGGAGGGCATGTCAATTTGATACCCTCCGTCAATATAAGGGGTTATGCGGTTTCCCGAAACGGAATGAAAGTGAGCATGATGTATGGGAAACCGGTCATAGTTCCACTTCATTATCGGCAGCCATGGGTATGGCGATCGCGAGGGACGTCAAGAAAGAAGATTCCTATATTATCCCTGTGATCGGTGATGGTGCCTTGACTGGTGGAATGGCACTTGAAGCACTTAATCACATCGGTCATGAAAAGAAGGATATGATCGTTGTCTTAAATGACAATGAAATGTCCATCGCTCCGAATGTAGGGGCCCTTCACAGTGTACTTGGCCGTTTGCGTACAGCGGGCAAATACAACTGGGTAAAGGATGAGATGGAATACATCCTGAAGCGCATCCCAGCTGTTGGCGGTAAATTGGCGAGTACCGCAGAGAGGGTGAAAGACAGCTTGAAGTATCTATTCGTTTCAGGCATGTTCTTTGAAGAACTTGGATTCACCTATCTCGGACCGATCGATGGCCATGATTATAATGACCTGTCTGAAAATATTCAATATGCGAAAAAAACAAAAGGCCCCGTCCTGTTACACGTGATCACGAAAAAAGGAAAAGGGTTTCAGCCTGCAGAATCAGACAAGCAGGGTACGTGGCATGGAACGGGCCCTTACAAGATCGATACAGGGGATCTCATCAAGCCGGTGAACGCACCGCCTTCCTGGAGCGGACTTGTAAGTGAGACGGTCCGCAGGGTTGCCCGTGAAGATGAACGGATCGTTGCGATAACACCAGCCATGCCGGTAGGCTCCAAATTACTCGGATTCGCGGAAGAATTCCCTGATCGGATGTTCGACGTGGGGATTGCCGAGCAGCATGCGACCACGGTTGCCGCAGGACTTGCCACTCAGGATATGAAGCCGTTTCTGGCCATTTACTCGACCTTCCTGCAACGGGCATATGATCAGGTGGTCCACGATATCTGCCGCCAAAACTTAAATGTCTTCATCGGAATCGACCGTGCCGGATTGGTCGGGGCGGATGGTGAAACGCATCAAGGCGTATTCGACATCGCCTTTTTAAGACATTTACCGAATATGGTCCTGATGATGCCAAAGGATGAGAATGAAGGTCAACATCTTGTCAATACGGCCCTTCAATACAATGACGGTCCGATCGCTTTGCGCTATCCACGCGGAAACGGGTATGGAGTGCCTATGGATCCTGACCTGACAACCATACCGATCGGGACGTGGGAAGTATTGAAACAAGGGTCCGATGCAGCGATCCTGACGTTTGGAACGACCATCCCGATGGCCATGGAAGCGGCGGCAGACCTTGAAAAGCAGGGACTTTCCGTTCGGGTTGTCAACGCACGTTTCATCAAACCGATGGATGAGAGTATGCTGAAAGGGATCCTGGAAGAGGAAATGCCTGTGTTGACGATCGAAGAAGCCGTGCTTCAAGGCGGCTTTGGAAGCGGCGTCCTTGAATTTGCGCAGGAACAAGGCTTCCACGACGCCGTGATCGACCGCATTGGGATTCCGGATTACTTCATCGAGCATGGAAGCGTGAAGGAATTATTGAACGAAATCGGCATGACCAAAGAAAACGTAGTGGATCGCATTCTGACGATCACACCAAAAAAACAAAAAAGGGCTTAATGATGAAAGTAAAAAAACAACGTGTAGACGTACTCCTTGTAGAACGAGGATTAATTGATACAAGAGAAAAAGCGAAACGGGCTGTCATGGCGGGTCTTGTCTATTCCAATGAAGTGAGACTGGACAAGCCCGGGGAGAAAGTAAGTGAAGATATCCCGCTCACCATGAAAGGGAAAGTCATCCCTTATGTGAGCCGGGGCGGTTTGAAGCTTGAAAAGGCCCTTGAAGTCTTCGATGTGGATGTGGAAGGTAAAGTGATGATTGATATCGGTGCTTCCACTGGGGGATTCACGGATTGTGCTCTCCAAAACGGTGCAAAGATGTCGTACGCCCTTGATGTAGGGTACAACCAGCTTGCCTGGAAGCTAAGACAGGATGAGAGGGTCGTCGTCATGGAAAGAACCAACTTCCGTTACGTTACCCCTGCAGATCTTCAAGGGGAAATGCCAAGCTTTGCATCCATCGATGTATCGTTTATTTCCCTTTCCTTGATATTGCCTGTACTGAAAACATTACTGGTGCCTGGCGGGGACTGTGTCGCTTTAATCAAGCCACAGTTTGAAGCAGGGAAGGACCAGGTCGGCAAGAAAGGGATCGTAAGGGATCCCGCCGTGCACAAGATGGTCATCGAGAAAATCATGACGTTGGCGATTAAAGAAGGCTATCATATCGCAGGGTTGTCCTACTCCCCAATCACTGGAGGAGATGGGAATATCGAATTTCTCATTCATTTGAAATGGTCCGGTGCCGAGGGAGAAGGACAGTCTCTCCTGGACATCACTCCGGATGAAGTCATCGAGGATGCCCATAGTCAATTAAAAGCAAAAACGCAATAGAATGGTGCCGCTCTTCTGGGAAGGGCGGCCTTTTTAGTGAGGGTGTTCCGCTTTTCTTTGTCGAGC
>NZ_NTUP01000074.1 GCF_002561455.1 Bacillus sp. AFS015802
AACTCATGATAGTTTTTTATGCATAAATATGATAGAAATAGAGGTCGGGGTGCATCATATAATAGAGTAGAGCGAGAGGTTGAAGAAAACTAAAAAGTGTTAAATCTCTTAATATGATGGTAAGCGCCGGGATTTATATTATAATGAAGGTACAATTACATAACGTTTGGATGTTGGGGTTAATTTTCTTTTGTATGGAGGCACAACAAATGAGCAAAAAAATCTTGGTAGTCGATGATGAACAATCTATTGCAACACTCTTAAAGTACAATCTGGAGCAATCCGGTTATTCGGTTACAACGGCACATGATGGCGAAGAGGGCAGGGACCTGGCGATCGAACAGTCCCCTGATTTGATCATCCTCGACCTGATGCTTCCTACCATGGATGGGATCGAGGTGTGTAAGGAGCTGCGGCAGCGTAAGATTAATATTCCGATTCTGATGTTAACGGCCAAGGATGATGAATTTGATAAGGTCCTTGGGCTGGAGCTTGGAGCAGACGACTATATGACAAAGCCGTTCAGCCCGCGTGAAGTGGTGGCGCGGGTGAAGGCGATCCTTAGACGCAGCCAGGCCATTCAGGAAGCGGCGGAACCGGCTGCCCAGGAACCGACCGATTACAAGGAAGTCGGGGAATTAAAGGTGTATCCTGAGCAATATGAGGCGTATTTCCAGGGCGAATTGCTTGAACTGACACCGAAGGAATTCGAGCTTCTCTTATACCTGACGGATAACAAAGGCAGAGTATTGACGAGAGATCAGCTCTTGAGTGCGGTATGGAACTATGATTTCGCCGGAGATACGAGAATTGTGGATGTCCATATCAGCCACCTCCGGGAAAAAATTGAATCCAATACGAAAAAACCTACCTATATCAAGACCATTCGGGGTCTGGGATATAAATTGGAGGAGCCTAAAAATCGATGACCAAATTTAGGACAAAGCTTCTTTTTGCTCTAATTACATTAATCATCGCTGTCTTAATAGGACTTGGGCTGCTTCTCGGCCAGATATTTAAGAACTTTTATTTAGATACGTTTAACTCTAGGGTACAGAAAGAGGCCAGGTTGCTGGCAAGCTCCATTGAAGAAAATGGAACACCGAAAGACATCAATCCGAATATGATCCAGGAATTGAGTGACATATTGGATGTCAGGATTACCATTGTCGACAAGACCGGAAAAGTGGTTCATGATACAGAAGCGTTGGAATCATTGGTCGGTCCCCAGCAAAAGAGGGTCATACAGGAAATCCAAAAGAATTGGGATGTCAAGCAGAAGCATAAAAAACTCGTCACTTCAGGAAAAGAATATCGGTATTATTGGTATCCATTACGAAGTGCCAATGATGAAATGATGGGCCTGCTCATTATGAGTACCGAGGTCGAAGCCATTGAAAAAGGGACCCAGCAAATCTGGTTTGTGTTGTCCATATCACTGGGCCTTGCCCTGGTCCTCATTATCATACTGGGTTCAAGGATTACTGTGAGGTATACCAAGCCCATCGAATCCGCGACCAACGTGGCGATCGAACTCGCCAAGGGGAATTACCGGGCGAGGACCTATGAGGACCGGCTGGATGAAACGAGTATGCTGAGTACCTCTATCAATATACTGGCAAGGAATCTTCAGGAAATGGTGAATGCCCAGGACATGCAGCAAAATCGATTGACGACCCTGATCGAGAACATGGGAAGTGCCCTTCTTTTGATCGATCATAACGGCTTTGTCGTATTGACGAACAGGACATTCAGGGAGTTCTTCAATTTGAAGGAAAGTCAGTTGAAGAAAGTGCGGTACCATGAGGTGATCCACTATCAGGAAGTGAATAAGCTTGTGGAGGAAATCTTCATGACAGAGGAACGGTTGAGGAAACAGATCCTCCTTCCTCATAAACTCGATCGAAAGCATTATGAAGTGTACGGTGCCCCTATCATCGGGAGCAATGACGAATGGAAAGGGATCGTTGTCGTATTCCATGACATCACGGAACTCAAAAAGCTTGAACAAATGCGGAAAGATTTTGTCGCAAATGTGTCACATGAGCTGAAAACGCCGATCACCTCCATCAAAGGATTCTCGGAAACGTTACTGGACGGGGCGATGAATGATCCCGATACGTTAAAATCGTTTCTAGATATCATCCTGATGGAAAGTGACAGGCTTCAATCCCTGATCCAAGACCTATTGGAACTGTCCAAAATCGAGAAGCAAGGATTCGAGCTCTCCATTCAAGAAGCGGAAGTGGCAGGGCTGATTGAAGATGTGATGCCGATTTTACAGGAAAAAGCGAAATCGAAAAACATCTCCCTTCAGACCTCCTTTGATTCAAGGGGAACGGCTGAAGTCGATTCTTACCGGTTAAAACAGGTGTTCATCAACTTGATCAGCAATGCCATTGTGTATACTCCAAAAGGCGGAACCGTGGAGATTACGGTAGACGAAAATCCGGACAATGTGTTTGTCAGAGTGAAGGATAACGGGATGGGGATCAGTCCTGAAGAACTTCCCCGCATCTTTGAACGCTTTTATCGTGTCGATAAAGCGAGGAGCCGTAACTCTGGTGGAACGGGCTTAGGCCTTGCCATCGTCAAACATATCATGGAAGCCCATGAGGGAAATGTGGAAGTGGAGAGTGAAGTGAATAAAGGAACGACATTCACGGTCACATTAAATAAGAAATGGTCATCCCATTAGGCGTGTACTGGAAGGAAATCCTTAGTATGTTTACGATTATTTTACATTGAGTTTACATTAGGTTTAAATCCAATTAACAATAAGGTGTTACGATACTAAGTGAAACCCCTTCATCCAAGGTGTTAAGAAAAGGCGAGAACCAACCCCGTTCTCGTCTTTTCGCTTTTTATTTTTTGAAAGCGCTGCCTTCTCCTGTGCTGAAAATCCATTCTATCTTCCACACCTTTATTACCTGTCATCTTCTCTTAATATTCTTGAAACCTTTTTGTCTTACGCCCGTATATCTTAGTAAGCAGAAAATAAGATATAGAGATAGAAAAGGGAGGGTCCATATGAGTTTGAAGCGTGTTTATATGGTAGCGGGAATGGTGCTTGCAGCCATTATTCTAATTGTTGTACTACTCACGTCCTGGTATACCGTGGATGAATCAGAACAAGCACTGGTGCTGACGTTCGGGGAAGCGGGCGAACCGGTTGTGGAGCCGGGGCTGCATTTCAAGATGCCGTGGCCGATGCAATCCGTGGAAGTGCTGTCAAAGGAAACCTTCAGTCTCCAGTTTGGTTATGAAGAAAAAGACGGAAAGATCAAAGACTTTCCGAAAGAAACCAAAATGATCACGGGAGATGAATACATCGTCCTTGCCGATCTCGTCGTTCAATGGAAAATCACGGATCCGGAAAGCTATTTATTCAACTCGGATAATCCAAAGGAAATCCTGTACGATGCGACTTCATCTTCATTAAGAAGCATAATAGGAAGCTCATTGATCGATGACGCCTTAACGTCGGGTAAGGCCGAAATCGAGGCGGATGTCAGGGATTTACTGACTGAGCTGATCGATGATTACGATATCGGTATTTCCATCCTCGCAGTTAAATTACAGGATGTGGAGCTGCCGAATGCAGAGGTGCGCTCAGCCTTCACCGCCGTTACGGATGCAAGGGAAACGATGAATACGAAAATCAATGAAGCGAAGAAATATCGTAATCAACGAACCAATGAAGCGCAAGGTGAAAAGGATGCCATCATCTCAAAAGCCAAAGGGGATAAAATCGCACGTGTGGAGCAGGCCCGTGGAGATGTAGCCGTATTCGATAAGCTTTACAATGAATATAAATCGAATCCTGAGATTACAAGGAAGCGTCTCGTGCTGGAAACCCTTGAAAATGTTCTGCCAAATGCAGAAATCTATATTATGAAGGATAGCGGCGAAACCCTGAAATACTTCCCTATCCGTCAGATGGAGAATCAGGTTCCTAAAGTGGAGCAGGAAGGAAGTGAAGGGAATGAGTGATCAAAACGTGTTCGACATCAATTCTAAGAAAAAAGAACCGATCGAATGGAAGCGTTATACGAAACTGGGTATCTTTCTGGTGATCCTCATCGCTCTTCTCCTTCTTCTGTTTACGAGTCTATTCATTGTCAAAGAGGGTGAATACAAAGTCGTCCGTCAGTTTGGGGAAGTGGTGAGGATCGATAAAGATCCCGGTCTGAAATACAAGATCCCATTCATCCAGTCGGTGACCACTCTTCCAAAGCATCAAATGACATACGACGTGACAGAAGCCGAGATCAATACAAAAGATAAAAAGCGGATGCTCATCGATAACTATGCCGTGTGGCGGATTGAAGATCCCCTTAAAATGATCAAAAATGCCCGAACGGTGATCAACGCCGAGACAAAGATGGAAGAGTTCATCTACTCCGTGGTCCGCTCAGAGCTCGGGCAATTGGAGTATGACGAAATCATCAATGATGAGAAGTCTTCACGGGGAAGCTTGAACGATAAAGTAACCGACAAGGTAAATGAATTATTGAAGCGGGACGGATACGGGATCGTCGTCCAGGATGTCCGCATGAAGCGGACGGACCTGCCTGAAGCCAATGAAAACTCCGTCTATACACGGATGATTTCAGAACGTGAATCCAAAGCCCAGGAATACCTCTCCATGGGGGATGCCGAGAAACAAAGGGTGACGGCAGAGACCGATCGTGAAGTGAAGGAGCTGCTTGCCAAAGCGGGTGCGGATGCCAATGTCATCCGTGCCGAAGGAGAAGCTGAAGCCGCGCAGGTTTACAACAAATCCTTCTCGAAAGATCCCAGCTTCTATGATTTGTATAAGACGCTTGAAACCTATAAGAAAACAGTGGATGATAAAACGGTGATCATCTTACCATCCGATTCCCCATATGCAAGGCTGTTGATGGGGTATACGGAATAACATGAAGAAACTCTTGAGAGTGGTCGTGACCATTCTTCAAGGGTTCTTTTTTTATAGAAGGATTCATATCCGACAAGGTCCCCGTTTTTCCTTTCATTCCCCAACATGATAGAATGAAGGTATAGAAACAGAAGCCTTTACAGGAGGTACTTACATGTCCAAAAAATTAGTCTTGATTGACGGTAACAGTATTGCTTACCGTGCATTCTTTGCCCTTCCTTTATTAAACAACGACAAGGGCGTACATACAAACGCGGTATATGGCTTCACGACCATGCTGCAAAAAATACTGGAAGACGAAAAACCATCTCATATCCTCGTGGCCTTTGATGCGGGAAAAACGACATTCCGTCATAAAACATTCACAGAATACAAAGGCGGCAGGCAGAAAACCCCGCCGGAATTGTCCGAGCAATTCCCTTATATCCGTGAACTGTTGGATGCTTACGGGATCAAACGCTATGAAAAAGAAAACTATGAAGCGGATGATATCATCGGAACCCTTTCCCTGCAGGCGGAATCCGACGGCTTCGAAGTAAAGGTATACTCAGGGGATAAGGATTTAACCCAGCTGAGCTCCAAGGATACGACGGTGTGCATCACGCGAAAAGGGATCACGGATATCGAAGTATACACCCCTGAGCACATAAAAGAAAAATGGGAAATCACTCCTGACCGGATCATTGACATGAAAGGCCTGATGGGGGATAGCTCTGATAACATCCCCGGGGTCCCTGGTGTCGGTGAGAAAACGGCGATCAAGCTTCTGAAGGAATTCGACTCCCTTGAAAAACTTCTGGAATCCATTGACCAGGTAAGCGGAAAGAAACTGAAAGAAAAGCTGGAAGAGAATAAGGACCAGGCGATCATGAGTAAAGAACTGGCTACGATTCTCCGGGAAGCTCCCATCGAGATTACAGTTGAAGAATTGAATTATGAAGGCTGGAATGAAGGAAAGCTGAAAGAAGTGTACCGGGATCTCGGATTCAATTCCCTGCTTGAGAAAATGGGGGAATCCACTCAAGAGGAGCCGGAGGAACTTGATGAGATTTCCTTTGAAGTGGTGGAATCCATTCAAGAAGAGCATCTTTCAGGGGAAAGCTCCCTTTACATCGAGATGCTGGAAGAGAATTATCACCTTGGGGACATCATCGGCATGAGTCTTCACAATGAGAAAGGGACGATCTTTTTCACCCTCGACACGGCATTGGATTCAGAAGTCTTCAAGAAGTGGGCAGAAGACGAATCGAATGAGAAGTATGTGTACAATTCGAAAGAAACGGTTGTTGCACTGAAGCGGCAAGGGATCGACATCAAAGGCATCGGATTCGATCTGCTGTTGGGATCCTATATCATCAACCCTTCTGAATCGAGTGAGGACTTTGCGTCGATTGCAAAAGGCCATGGTCAGCCTTCCATCGAGTCGGATGAAGCGGTGTATGGTAAAGGGGCCAAGCAGAAAGTTCCTTCCACTGAGGTCTTATCCGAGCACCTTGCACGGAAGGCCGTCATTCTTCACGAGTTGAAGGACACCTGCATGAAAGAGCTCGAAGAAAACGATCTTTATGATTTGTATATGGAGCTGGAATTACCCCTTGCGCTCATTCTTGCCGAAATGGAATTCACCGGAGTGAAAGTCGACCAGGAGCGTTTGCAGACTATGAAGGAGGAACTTGCCCTCCGCCTGGAAGAGCTGGAGAAGAACATTCACGAGCTGGCAGGTGAAAGCTTCAACATCAATTCTCCGAAGCAGCTCGGCGTGATCCTGTTTGAAAAACTGGGTCTGCCGGTTGTGAAGAAAACAAAGACGGGATACTCCACTTCGGCAGACGTTTTGGAAAAGCTGCAATCGAAGCATGAGATCATTGATCATATCCTCCATTACCGTCAGTTAGGGAAGTTACAATCGACTTATCTGGAAGGGTTATTGAAGGTCGTGCATCAAGATTCAAGCAAAATCCATACGCGTTTCAACCAGGCCCTTACACAAACGGGTCGACTGAGTTCAACGGATCCGAATCTTCAAAACATCCCGATCCGCCTTGAAGAAGGGAGAAAGATCCGTCAGGCGTTCATTCCTTCTGAGAAGGGATGGGTCATGTTCGCTGCCGACTATTCTCAAATCGAACTGCGGGTCCTTGCCCATATCGCAGGAGACGAGAAATTGGTTGAAGCCTTCCGTAACGATATGGATATCCATACGAAAACCGCGATGGACGTCTTTGGAGTGGAGAAGGACGAGGTCACGTCCAATATGAGAAGGCATGCAAAAGCCGTCAACTTCGGAATCGTCTATGGGATCAGTGATTACGGACTGTCCCAAAGCCTTGACATTACGCGTAAAGAAGCAGGGGAATTCATTAAGAAGTACCTGGAAAGCTTCCCCGGCGTGAAAGAATACATGGATGATATCGTCCAGGATGCGAAACAGAAAGGGTATGTGACAACTCTGATGAATCGCCGCCGTTACCTTCCTGAAATCACGAGCCGTAATTTCAATTTGCGAAGCTTTGCAGAACGTACAGCGATGAATACACCGATCCAGGGAAGTGCAGCAGATATCATCAAGAAAGCCATGATCGACATGGCTGCCCGGTTGAAGGAAGAGAATCTTCAATCCAGAATGTTGTTACAGGTGCATGATGAATTGATTTTTGAAGCGCCTGAGGATGAAATCGAAATGTTGAAGAAAATCGTGCCTGAAGTGATGGAAAACGCGATGGAGCTTGAGGTTCCATTGAAAGTTGATTACTCATACGGACAAACATGGTACGACGCGAAGTAGTTCTATATAGAAGGAGGTGGCACAATGCCTGAGCTGCCTGAAGTAGAAACGGTCAGAAGAACATTGGAACACCTGATCCTGGGTAAGAAAATCAAGGACGTCAGCGTCTTTTGGCCGAAAATGGTCAAACACGCTGAAACGGAAGAGTTCATTCATAGCTTGAGAGGCCAGGAAATTCTCGAAATGCGAAGAAGAGGGAAATTCTTGATCTTTTATTGCGATGATGTTGCCCTTGTTTCTCATTTGAGAATGGAAGGGAAGTACAATCTGGCAGATCAGCATGATCCCATTGAAAAACATACCCATGTGATCTTTCACTTTACGGACGGTACGGAGCTGAGATACCGTGATGTCCGGAAGTTTGGAACGATGCATCTTTTCAAGAAGGGGGAGGAACTGCTGCAGCTTCCCCTCCTTCAGCTGGGACCCGAGCCTTTTCAACCTGAGTTCACGGCGGACTATTTGACAGAAAAGCTCAGCAGGACGGAACGGATCGTGAAAGCTGCGTTACTGGATCAGACGGTCCTTGTCGGCCTCGGGAACATCTATGTGGATGAAGCCCTATTCCGTGCAGGGATACATCCCGACCGAAAGTCCAAGTCCCTGTCTGAAAAAGAGATCGAGGGGCTGCACCGGGAGATCGTCCACACCCTGACCGAAGCCGTCGACATGGGCGGGAGCACGATCCGGTCGTATGTGAATTCCCAAGGACAAATGGGGATGTTCCAACAGAACCTGTATGTTTATAGCAGAAAAGATGAGCCGTGCCGAAACTGCGGCACCCCCATCGAGAAGAAAGTCTCAGCAGGGAGAGGGACTCATTATTGTCCCCGCTGTCAGCGGTAGAAAGAACGTTTAACATTTGATAAGCCCTTACCATATAGTATTGTAATGATTTTTGGGAGGGCTATTAGATGAGTGAAACAATCTCCTTATTACTGCTGGCGTTTGCTGTGAGTCTCGATAGTTTTAGCACCGGTTTAACTTATGGATTGCGAAAAGTGAAAATCCCTACAAAATCAATCAGCATCATTTCGATCTGTTCAGCGAGCTCTTTATTGCTGGCCATGCTACTCGGTCAAACCATCGGGTCCATCATCACCACGGTCTGGGCAGGTAGGATCGGCGGACTGATCCTTGTCGTGATTGGCGCAGCCGTTCTTTACCAGTTCTTCAGACCGGAAAAGGAAACGGTGTTATCACACGAAAAAACACTGATCAATTTTGAAATCAAATCCATAGGTTTGGTGATACAAATATTAAGAAGGCCGCTGACGGCGGACTTTGATAAATCGGGTACGATTACCGGGATCGAAGCATTCATGCTGGGGATCGCCCTGTCACTCGATGCCTTCGGTGCCGGAATCGGTGCCGCCTTATTACATTTCTCGCCAGTGATGCTTACCCTAGCGATCTTTGTGATGAGCTTTACCTTCTTATTCTCGGGATTGAAGATGGGGGAATTCTTCTCGCATCTGCGCTGGATTCACCGCGTCTCGTTTCTTCCGGGAGTCTTGCTCATCCTGATCGGGATCCTGCGGTTTTAGCAGCTGGTGGAAGAAAGGATACGATCATGGCAACTATTATAGGATTAACAGGTGGGATCGCGAGTGGTAAGAGTACCATTTCCACCATGTTACATGAAAAAGGATATACGATAATCGATGCAGATCTGGCTGCCCGTATGGTCGTAGAAGTCGGCCAGCCGGCTTACCTTGCAATCGTCGAGGAATTTGGTGAACGTATCCTGCACGAAAACGATCCAACCATCAATCGGGAAAAACTCGGTCAAATCATTTTCAACTCTGAAGAAAAAAGGAAAAAACTCAATAGCATCGTCCATCCAGCTGTCAGGACCATGATGCTTCAGCACAAGGATGAAGCCATCGCATCCGGGAAAAACACGATTTTCATGGATATCCCGTTACTATTCGAAAGCGACCTGACCTGGATGGTGGAGCGCACCCTGGTCATATTCGTGAACGAAGAAACACAGCTGACACGTCTAATGGAACGGAACCATCTCAACCGTGAAGATGCAGAAGCACGAATCGCATCCCAGTTCCCACTCAAAGACAAAGTCAACCTCGCCGACGCAGTCATCGACAACAACGGATCACTGCATGAGACAAAAGAACAACTCGAAGCACTATTAACAGAATGGGACCTGCAACCATAACATCACAAATGACCGACAAGAAACCCTTGTCGGTTTTATTTTGTCTAAGAGGGTTAGAGTATTGGAATGATCTGATATCAATTATTGGTACCGTCATAATATTCATGTTGAGTGTAACGGAAGGCTGCTCGACTCCTGCGGGAAACGTGGGACAGTTCGAAAAGCGGAGGCGGCTTGTTCAGACCCGACAAGCATAAGATGAATGGAACGGGAAGGCGTTCTTTGCCTTCATGGGCCATTTAGCTTATGACCTCGAGGGGCTAGCCGCCGGAGCTGGACAGGTGAGACCCCGCTAAAGCCGAGGAGGCTCACCGCCCACCCCGCGGAAAGCGAGCAACCTGGAGTGGAACTCAACCAGCACATGCCCCGTCAAATTATTAACCGTCAACATTTGAAATCAAGTATGTTTCCAAACCACAAAAATATACATACAATAAGCCTATTTGTCAGAATTATAAAACATTTAAAATCCGCAAAATACTTATTAACTAATTCTCCAAATATGTTATACTATTTTTAGCAAATAAACATATAAGTATAACATTAATATAGAGGGGAGCCGGATTTATGAAGGCGAAAATTGCAATCAATGGTTTTGGACGTATTGGAAGAATGGTTTTCAGAAAAGCGATATTAGAGGATAACTTAGAGGTTGTAGCCATTAACGCAAGCTACCCGGCTGAAACGTTAGCTCATTTAATAAAGTATGACACAAATCATGGTACATTCCAGGCGGATGTCGTGACAGAGGACGATGCACTCATCGTCAACGGCAAACGTGTCCTGCTATTAAGCAATCGTGATCCCAAAGCATTACCTTGGAATGAACTGAACATCGATATCGTCATCGAAGCGACGGGGAAATTCAATTCAAAAGACAAAGCGAGCCTTCACTTAGAAGCAGGAGCGAAAAAAGTCATCCTGACGGCCCCGGGTAAAAATGAAGACGTTACCATTGTGATGGGCGTAAATGAAAGCGCATTAAATATAGAAGAACACAGCGTCATTTCCAATGCTTCCTGCACGACGAACTGTCTGGCTCCTGTAGCGAAAGTGCTGGATGAGCAGTTTGGAATTGAAAACGGTCTCATGACGACGGTCCATGCTTACACGAACGATCAAAAAAATATCGATAATCCTCATAAGGACTTACGAAGAGCGAGAGCGTGCGGGCAATCGATCATCCCGACAACGACTGGTGCTGCAAAAGCATTATCATTGGTCCTGCCACAATTAAGCGGGAAGCTTCACGGAATGGCGCTGCGTGTGCCGACTCCGAACGTGTCATTAGTGGATCTGGTCGTGGATGTAAAAAGAGACGTAACCGTCGAGGAAATCAATGATGCATTCATCACGGCATCCCTTGGTTCCCTGCACGGTGTGCTTCAATACACGACAGAACCATTGGTGTCGATCGACTTCAATACAAATCCTCATTCCGCGATCATCGACGGTTTGTCCACCATGGTGATGGGCAGCCGAAAAGTGAAGGTATTGGCCTGGTATGACAACGAATGGGGCTACTCATGCCGCGTCGTGGACCTGGCTAAATTCGTCGCCAACAAAATGAACGCCAAACAAGAAGTCAACGTTTGAAAGAACCAATATAAACAATAAATCAAATCGCTAGAACGTACCTTTTTCGGGTGCGTTCTTTTCTTATGATTAGACTATCTTCGTGAAATTTGTTATTTTTACAAAAGGAGGGGCCGGGGGGAGTTCATCCTGACAACCCCACTAAAAAAAGTTTGTAAAAATTTATTGCAAAAGAGATTTAAACAAAGTATACTATTTTTCGTGAACTTCTTATTAGCAAATGAATACTGATTTAACTACTTAAAGGGTTAGGACCTCTTCGGACTAACTTTCCCCCGTGGTAGTTAAGATTTTGCCAAAGGATTCGTTCATTTTGACGAAAAAAATTATGTCAAAGGGGGAAATACGAAAATGGAAACAATGGGTCGTCATGTAATCTCGGAATTATGGGGTTGCGATTTTGAAAAATTAAACGATGTAGTAGGAATTGAGAAAACATTCGTAGATGCTGCGCTTAAGTCAGGTGCAGAAGTGCGTGAGGTAGCTTTCCATAAATTTGCTCCTCAAGGTGTGAGTGGAGTCGTGATCATTTCTGAATCACACTTAACTATCCACAGTTTTCCTGAACATGGTTATGCCAGTATTGATGTATATACGTGCGGCGATTTAGATCCTAATATCGCAGCTGAATATATTGCAGATGCTCTTGGTGCTGACACACGCGAAACGATTGAATTGCCGCGTGGAATGGGTCCTGTACAAATGAAGAAGTCCCAGGCTCAAGCCCTTTAATCGATAATAACTCAGAAGAGATGCGTGAATTCATGCATCTCTTTTTTTTCGCGCCTTCGCAGGTGCACTTATGGGTTTTTCAATCTTGCCTTTTCGTGTAAAATAAGGGTAACTAAAGGGAGGAACTTGATATGAGTGGAATACGTACCCTGTTAAAGCGATTTCAATCGGAGTGTGAAACGTCCGATCAGCATGAAGATAAAGAGCTGCAATCACACTATTATAAATCGATGCACCAAGGTGTATTTAATGCGGTACTGGAATTATTCTCATCGTCGGAGTATGAGGTGATTTCCCAGTCCAAGGACAGAGGGGAAATCACGGTCCGGAAAAACGGAACGCCTCAATTATTCATCGTGGCCACGGTCATTACGGTGAGGCCGCTTGAAACGGCAGTCGATTTCAAGGTGAGTGCAGACAAAGGGAAGATCTTTGGTACATATACGGTGTTAAAAGCGCAGATCTGCCATTATTATCAGAAGCTTGACAGCGAATTGAGGAAAGTGAAATAACGGTAAATCCCATAGAAGCTTGTGTATGTCGCAGCTTTTTTATATGATGAAAGTAATAGTATGTAATAACGGAGCTGATATTATGAAATGCCCGTCTTGCCAGCATAATGGTACCCGAGTGGTCGACTCCCGGCCTGCTGATGAAGGACGTTCGATCAGGAGAAGAAGAGAATGTGAAGAATGCACGTTTCGCTTCACGACCTTTGAGAAGGTTGAAGAGCTTCCTTTAATTGTGGTGAAAAAAGAAGGGGTAAGAGAAGAGTTTAGTCGAGAAAAGATTTTAAGAGGATTGATCAAGGCCTGTGAGAAGCGCCCGGTTCCTCTTGAAAGATTAGAAAAGATCTCCACGGATATTGAAAAGGACCTTCGTAATCAGGGTGCCTCTGAAGTGGAATCCGTGAAGATCGGTGAGATGGTCATGGATCACCTTGCCAAAGTAGATGAAGTGGCATATGTCCGTTTTGCATCCGTATATCGACAGTTTAAAGATATCAATGTATTTATAGATGAATTGAAAGAATTAATCAAAAAAGAGTAGAAGAATGAGCTGAAGATGGTATTCTTTAGCTCTTTTCTCTTTATGTATTGAAAGGTAGAATCACGCTATGAAGAAGCATTGGAATGAAATACAGCCAATCGATCATTACACGGTAGGGACCCATGGGATGCTTCAGGAATATGACCGGAAAATCATCACATTTCTATACCAGCCACTGATCGGTTCCGTTTGCTACAGCCTCTATATGAGTCTTTGGGGCGAAGTGGAGGAAAATCGGCTGTGGTCGACCGAATCCACCCATTATCATCTGATGAACGTTCTTTCGGTCAATCTTCAGGATGTCTATGAGGCACGGATGAAGCTTGAAGGGATCGGGTTGTTGAAGACCTTTGAGAAAAAGGACCATGAAGAGCGCCGTTTTCTTTATGAACTGCAGCCGCCTTTATCGCCGCAGGAATTCTTTCACGATGGCATGCTGAATGTGTATTTATACCGGAAGATCGGGAGGACTCATTATCTCCGTTTGAAGAAATTTTTCACGGATGTGTCTGCTGATAAACATCAGTACACCAACATTACCCGTTCTTTTCAGGATGTCTTTAGGTCGGAACAAATTAATTTTCTACACCATGATGCGAATATGGATTCCGAAACCGCGTCTGGTGAACAATATATGAAATACGGCAAGAATGATGGACTTGCCCTGGACGAAGTCGATTTCGATTTTCAACTGTTACTGTCCGGGTTATCCGAATCCATGGTCCCGCGCAAAGCCTTTACGCCAAAAGTGAAGGAAACCGTATTGAAACTGAGCTATCTGTACGGGATCGATCCTCTTCAAATGAAGAATATCGTACTAAGCTCACTGGATGCGGACGATACGATCGATATCGAATTGTTACGAAAAACCGCCCGGGACTGGTATGGCATGCAGACAGGTGATCAACTGCCTGACTTGACTGCGAGAATGGAAACGAAACAACCTGCCCCACGGGATAAACCGCTCTCCAAGGAAGAAGAGCTCATTGAATACCTGGAAACAACGTCCCCGAAGGATGTATTATCGGACATTTCCAATGGCGGATCTCCTTCAAAGGCGGATCTCCAGGCGGTTGAAGAAGTGCTCATGTCACAGAAGCTGCCGATCGGCGTCATGAATGTGCTGGTCCAATATGTGCTGTTAAAAACCGACATGAAACTGACAAAGGGATACATGGAGAAGATTGCCTCCCACTGGTCCAGGAAAAAAGTGACCTCGGCAAGCGAAGCGATGAATCTGGCGAAAAAGGAACACAAGCAGTATCTTGAGTGGGCTGAGGGGAAAAAGGAAACCAAATCGAACAGGCGGAGAAAGCCGATCCGCACAGAGAAACTTCCTGAGTGGTTCAAGGAAGAGGAAACGTCGAACGAAGCCGATGCCTCTTCTGACGAATACGATTTCGAAGCTGAAAAGAAAAAACTCGAGGAAGAGCTTAAAAATTTTCGGAAGTAGGTGAACAATACGGTGGAGAGAATCAATAACACCTTAAAAAGGTTGGCGACTTCTGGTTCGTTTCAACAGAGATATGAACAAATGAAAAAAGAGATTTTAGAAAACAATGACGTAAAAGACTTTATCCGGAGGAACGAAGGCCTTGTAACAACTGAAATGGTCAACGAAAGCCTGATGAAGCTGTATGAATACATTTCCCAAAGCAAGGAGTGCCGGTACTGCCCTTCATTGCAGGAATGTAAAAACATGATGCAAGGCTATGACCCCCATCTGGTGATCAGGGGGAACACCATCGACATCGATTACCACCGCTGCCCGCGTAAAGTCATCCATGATGAGAGAACGAGTGCCCAGCGATTGATCAAAAGCCTGTATGTGCCAAAGGATATTTTACAAGCATCCTTCCAGACCCTCGACCTTGATTCGAAAAGCCGCCTGGAAGCTGTGCGTTTGGCGAAAAATTTCGTCGAGACCTATACGGAAGGCACAAAAATGAAGGGCCTCTATTTTTATGGGAAGTTCGGGGTGGGCAAATCCTATCTGTTAGGGGCCATGGCCAATGAACTCGCCGAGAAAAAGATCGGCTCTCTTATCGTGTATGTTCCCGAGTTCTTCAGGGAGATCAAACAATCACTCGGTGATAATACGGTAAATGAAAAGCTTGAGATGGTGAAATCGGCACCGATCCTCATGCTGGATGATATCGGCGCGGAAACGATGTCCAGCTGGGGAAGGGATGAAATCCTCGGAACGATCCTCCAGTACCGGATGCTTGAGAATCTGCCGACCTTCTTCACTTCCAACTTCAACTTCAACGAGCTGACTCATCATCTGACGTACAGTCAGCGCGGGGAAGAAGAGAAGCTGAAGGCTGCACGGATCATGGAGCGGATCAAATATCTGTCCAAGCCTGTGTTGATTGATGGGCGTAATCGAAGAGAATAGGTTGAAAGAGAGGTGATTGCTTGCGATGATCCTCTCTTTTTTTTGGTTGGGTGGTATGTGATTGTGTTTCCGATTATTGGAAAAAAGCTGGATTCTGTGTGCTTTCGGCTGGATTATTACAGGAAGCGGCTGGATTAAGCGGGATTTCCGCTGGATTCTCGTCCAAAACGGCCGGATTATCGGCAAAATCGGCTGGATTTATTGCAACGGTAGGGAGGATTCAACGCCAAATTGGTCTGGATAACTACACCAACAACCAAAACCACGTTAAACTGCCCACATCGTCCTAACCACCGACCTGAAACCCGACAAATAACCCCAACAAACGACCATACCACCTCAAACTCACAAAAATCAACGAACCGACCATCGGGTTTCGTCAAACCAATACCCCATCATCCTCATAACCGACCGATCTCTTCACCATTACGTATAAAGCACCACCCCTTACAAAAAAGAAATTCCCTCATCAACTTCTAATTTATACAAGCCTCCCATATATATAAATCAGGGAATTGGGTTTAAGGAGGCGAGAAAGTTTGATTGAATTTATTTTCAAGCAAAAAAGTGATGCGATAAAGCTTCAAGAATACCTCAATAAAGAGTTCATCCAATCATGGTTCCATGAAACGCTCTTTCAACATAAAAGGCACTATAATTTGACGATAGAGGTCTCCCCCTTTTTCAAGGAGAGAGAAAAACTGTTCAACGGGGTGACCCGCTTTGTCTTGAATGATAAATGCATGGACTGGTCCGAATCAGTCCTGAGGGAAAATTATTTCTATGAAGATAGTGATGAAATCAATCAGATTTTAGAAATCGTATCAGAGATGAGGATGGGGGAGCGGCCCGAATTGATCGAGCTGATCGGCGAATGGGACGAAGGGGGATACGTTCGTGACAGCCTGGAACATTTGTTGGAAGGGAAGGCGCCCATATCATTCGACTCGTTCAGTAAGTTCAGGCTGAAGAAGCTGGAGGAGAGGCTGCTCCTGATGGTGGACCTGGCCATCGATGAATATAAGATGGAACAGGAATATCAGATGTTCGTGCATATGCTCCGGGAGTATCTTGCGTCCAGGGAGCAGAAGGTGCTCACGATTCATCTTTACTCGACTGGATATGGTTTCCGTTTCTTTGATGAAGACATGAAAGAGCTGACCCGGCAGGACCTGACGAAGGCGATTGATAAACGGCTCCTGACCAATCACCCTTTATATGTGGATTCGTACACCATCGCCCCATTATTGTCCCTTGCCCCACGGAAGATCCACGTGTATGGGAATGGGGACCATCAATTGGTCAGGACCCTTCAGAATATTTTTGAAGAACGGATCGAGCTTTTGCCGTTGAATTATTTTCCCGACACGCTTCTGTATCCTTCGTGGGATATCGCAAGTGAATAGGCTTGCTTTTCGACACATAACCGATTATAATACCTACATAATAAGTCAATAAATAAAGGTTATGATGAGGACAACAATATTCCTATTCCATTCACAGAGAGGGAAGTCATTTGGCTGCAAGCTTCCTAATTCGGTAGTGATATTTACCACCTCGGAACTTCAATCATGAACGGAATCATAAAGGATTCACAGTAATGATTGACGGCTAAATGTCGTTATTCGTTTTCAATGAAGTCATTGTCTTTAAAACCAAGACAGTGAGAAGTTGGGTGGAACCACGAGTTTACTTATTAACCTCGTCCCTTCAAACGTGAAGGGGCGGGGTTTTTTATGTTTTATAACGATATTTTAAGGAGTGAAATCACATGTCAGAAGTAGTGAAAATGCAGTTCCCTGATGGAAATGTCAAGGAGTTTCCAAAGGGTACGACAACAGAAGAGATTGCTGCGTCCATCAGTCCGGGACTGAAGAAGAAGGCGCTGGCTGGAAAAATAAATGGTGAAATGATCGACCTGCGTACAGGAATTCAAGAAGATGGAGCAATTGAAATCGTGACGGCTCCATCAGCGGATGCCCTTGAAGTCCTTCGTCACAGTACCGCCCATTTAATGGCACAGGCCATCAAACGTTTATATCCAGAAACGAAGCTAGGGATCGGTCCGGTCATTGAAGGCGGATTCTATTACGATATCGATTCAGAGCATTCGTTCACTCCGGAGGATCTTCCGGTGATCGAGAAGGAAATGAAGAAGATCACAGGTGAAAACCTGGAAGTGATCCGTAAAGAAGTCAGCCGCGACGAGGCGCAGAAAATGTATGAGGAAATCGGAGACGAGTACAAGCTTGAACTCCTTGAAGCCATTCCTGCAGGGGAGCAGGTTTCCATTTACGAGCAAGGTGAATTCTTCGACCTTTGCCGTGGGGTCCACATCCCGTCTACGAATAAAATCAAAGAATTCAAGCTGCTGAGCATTGCCGGTGCTTACTGGCGCGGGAACAGCGATAATAAAATGCTTCAACGTATTTACGGTACCGCGTTCTTCAATAAAGAAGATCTTGAGGAGCATCTTCGCCTTTTAGAAGAAGCGAAAGAGCGTGATCACCGTAAGATCGGGAAAGAATTGAACCTATTCATGAACTCGCAAAAAGTGGGACAAGGACTGCCGATGTGGCTTCCTAAAGGTGCGACGATCCGCCGCATCATCGAACGTTACATCGTGGATAAAGAAGAGCGTCTGGGCTATGACCACGTCTACACTCCAATCATGGGTAGCGTAGAACTTTACAAAACAAGCGGTCACTGGGATCACTATCAGGAGAACATGTTCCCTGTCATGGAGATGGATAATGAAGATCTTGTCCTTCGCCCGATGAACTGCCCGCACCATATGATGATTTACAAAAACGGCATCCACAGCTACCGTGAGCTTCCGATCCGTATTGCTGAGCTTGGCACGATGCACCGTTACGAATTGTCTGGAGCCCTTTCTGGCCTGCAGCGTGTACGCGGGATGACTCTGAATGATGCCCATATCTTCGTGCGTCCCGACCAAATCAAGGAAGAGTTCAAGCGTGTTGTACGCCTTGTTCAAGAAGTATACAAAGACTTTGATCTGAATGACTATTCGTTCCGTCTTTCGTATCGTGATCCTGAAGATACTGAGAAGTACTTTGATGACGATGAGATGTGGAACCGTGCACAGGGCATGATCAAGGAAGCGATGGATGAGCTGGATGTCGAGTACTTCGAAGCAGAAGGGGAAGCGGCATTCTACGGCCCTAAACTGGACGTTCAAGTGAAAACGGCATTGGGGAAAGAAGAAACATTATCCACAGTTCAATTGGACTTCTTACTTCCAGAGCGCTTTGATCTGACTTACGTTGGAGAAGACGGGAAGCAGCACCGTCCGGTTGTTATCCACCGTGGGGTTGTTTCCACTATGGAACGCTTCGTGGCCTTCCTGATCGAAGAATACAAAGGAGCATTCCCGACATGGCTCGCTCCAACGCAGGTTCAGGTGATCCCGGTTTCTCCGGATGTTCACTTCGACTACGCGAAAGAAGTGAAAGAAAAGCTTCAGGCTGAAGGACTTCGTGTGGATATCGATGACCGTAATGAAAAGATCGGTTACAAGATCCGTGAAGCACAGATGAGTAAAGTTCCTTACATGCTTGTGGTGGGAGACAATGAAATCAAGGAAACGGCCGTCAACGTCCGTAAATACGGAGAGCAAAAATCCGAAACTATCTCCCTTGATGAATTCATTGGCCACATCACAAAAGAAGCGAATCGATAAAATCGGATGAGGGACGGACCTCCAAATGGTCATTGTGGTTTACCATAATGTTTCCGTTGGAGGTCCGTCCCTCCCGTATAAATTTCAAAAAAACTGTTGCACTCTCCTAAGATGTCTGATATTATGAAATACGTTGTGATATTAAATGATTATTTGACAGCGGTATTGTCATGTGATATAGTATCTAAGGTGAATTGAATACAGTTTGGTACAAGCAGAAGCTACCCGCTTCTCACCTGAATAACGCGTTAAAGCTGTTTACAGGTATGTGATTGACTATTAAAGCCATTAATATATGCTTAATAATCAGGTGCGGGTGTTTCGACACTCGCATCTTTTTTTGTGTGTTGCACGCAAAAAAGGACGCGAGTGCGTCGGCCAAAGCCGTGTATTCTTTTAATAAACCTTGGAGGTGCTAATTATTAGCAAAGACATGATCTTAAACGAAACGATTCGTGCCCGTGAAGTACGTCTTATCGATCAAAACGGTGAGCAGCTTGGAATCAAATCCAAGAATGAAGCTCTTGAAATTGCTGAACGTGTAAACCTTGATCTTGTTCTTGTTGCTCCAAATGCAAAACCACCCGTTGCTCGTATCATGGACTACGGTAAGTTTAAGTTTGAACAACAGAAGAAAGAAAAAGAAGCACGTAAGAATCAGAAGATCATCAATCTTAAAGAGGTGCGCCTAAGCCCTACGATTGATGAGCATGATTTCAACACAAAGCTTCGTAATGCTCGTAAGTTCCTTGAAAAAGGAGACAAAGTTAAAGCGTCAATCCGATTTAAAGGTCGTGCGATCACGCACAAAGAAATTGGTCAACGCGTTCTGGATCGCTTCAGTGATGAGTGTAAAGATGTAGCAACCGTTGAATCAAAACCGAAAATGGATGGTCGCAGTATGTTCTTGGTGCTTGCACCAGTTAACGAAAAATAAAGGACCCGAGGAGGAAAAGCATCATGCCAAAAATGAAAACTCACCGCGGCTCAGCTAAGCGTTTCAAGAAAACAGGTTCTGGTAAACTTAAACGTTCACACGCTTACACAAGCCACTTATTCGCAAACAAATCTACTAAAGCAAAGCGTAAGCTACGTAAAGCGGCTGTTGTCTCTAAAGGAGATTTCAAACGCATTCGTCATATGCTTGACAACCTAAAATAAGAAGTAATAGAAACAGGAGGGAATTATTATGCCACGCGTAAAAGGCGGAACAGTAACACGCAGACGTCGTAAAAAAGTTCTTAAATTAGCCAAAGGTTATTTCGGTTCAAAACATACTTTATATAAAGTAGCAAATCAACAAGTCATGAAATCATACATGTATGCTTATCGTGACCGTCGCCAAAAGAAACGTGACTTCCGTAAACTATGGATCACACGTATCAATGCGGCTGCACGCATGAACGGTCTTTCTTACAGCCGTCTAATGCACGGATTGAAACTTGCTGGTATCGAAGTAAACCGCAAAATGCTTGCTGAGCTTGCGATTTCTGACGAAAAAGCATTCAACCAATTAGCTGACGCTGCTAAAGCTCAACTAAACAAATAATACCTGCTGACTAAGTTAGCAGATCAAAAGGACTGGCCACTGGCCGGTCCTTTCTTATAATCTCTTTTTATCATTTTGTAGTACTGTACATAAGGTCTGCTAAGGATGAATCGATTAGGTGTGAATAATGGGGAGGAGAACTGCTAGCGTTATCCAACACCTCCATAGCTTCGCTTCCCCATTCACGTACGATACCCGACGAAGTTTACGTAGCTCACCTCACTATCTTTAATAGATAGAGCAAAAAAGTGATAATGAAAAATCTAATATAAAACAAAATTTTTCTCCTTGAAACGAAGCTATTTTCTACTTATCTTTGAACTTTAAGGATACATGCTTGAAAAGTTGATTGGAGCGGAAGGATGCTCGACTCCTGCGGGAATAGCTGGACAGCTCGAAAAGCGGAGACGGCTTGCTCAGCCCCGACAAGCATAAGGTGGATGGACCTAGAAGGCGCTTTTTGCCTTCTTGGACCATTTAACTTATGACCTCGAGGGGCTAGCCGTTGGAGCCGGACAGGTGAGACCCCACAGGCGCAGCCGAGGAGGCTCACCGCCAGCCCCGCGGAAAGCGAGCATCCTGGAGCGGAAATCAACTACTACTTACTCATCTAAGGTACTTAGGTAGTTTGAGAATAATGTTCTTATATCAATCAAACCAGAAAGCAGGTAGAAATCATGGATACATTAACAGGGATTTTATATCTATATGCCGTTATCATCAACTTCATAGGCTTTACGGTCATGGGAAGGGATAAGAAAAAAGCAAAGCGACACGAATACCGGATCAGCGAACGGGTATTGTGGCAGATTGCGATTGTAGGAGGGAGCGTAGGGGCTTACATAGGGATGAAAATCTACCGTCATAAAACCAGGCATAAACAGTTCGCCATTGGTATTCCACTCCTCGTCATGCTTCACTGCGTGCTGTTCATCTGGCTGAACGCGAAACTGTAGCAACCAAAGTTTTTCATTCTTTAACCCGTCTCCCTGACATACGATATAGAGAGTATGTAGAAACAGCTTAGAAAAGCAGAAGGAGGTCGCGTTAGCCATGGACGAACGGTTGGTTGCTGCATTCGCCCTGATGGAATCAAGCGGATATATGGCTCCTGTTCTGTTTATCTTATTTCATGTCCTGAGGCAGTTTCTGTTCATTCCCGTCGCCCTTGTCTGTATGGCGGGAGGGGTCCTGTTCGGAAGCCTCTTCGGCACGTTGTATTCATTGATCGGATTAACGCTCTTATCTGTCACTTTTTATTTTGTCATCAAAGGCTTCAAATCCTTTTATGAAAAGCTTCTGAGGCTGAAGGAAAAATGGTTCGGACGGAATGCCACCCTCACCACGGGCCAGATCGCGGTGCTCAGGTTGATCCCATTTGTCCATTATCAGCTCCTTAACCTTTGCCTGCTCGAGCGAAAGAAGGAGCTCAGACCCTTCGTTCGTGCCTCCGTCCTTTCCAACATTCCCCTGGCGTTTTTTTACACGGTATTCGGCCAATACATCAAACAATTTTCCCCGCCCATTCTCGTTATGATCTTCATCGCACTTATCGTCCTGTTTTACCTGCTGAGAGAAAAAGTAAGGGTCATTCAGTGGAGGGAGTTTTTTCCCGGTAAATAAAATCAAAAAAACGACCAGCTCTGCTAGTCGTTTTTTTGTTGGTTTTTTTGAAGGAATTCGTGAATCGGACTTTTCCAATCAAGTTTCGCGTTGGGGTAACGTTCTTTGATTTCGTTCTGCAGGTATTCGAAGTCCTCCCGGGTGAGGCCTTTTAAGGAGGAGACATTTTTCGTCCAGACGAAGATGGAAACCACTTCGAAAGACGTTTCTGTCGCCCCGAGATATTTCTCCCCTTCAAATCGGACGCCCTTGTACGTTATGTGAAAATTTTTACGGACATTTTCCTGATCATCGAGAAAATAAAAACGTTTCTGCTCCTGGGCAAGCTCCAGTTTGCGCTTTGGATTTATGATGTATTTGACGCTGCTATATAAAAGATAAAGAATAAGGAAAAAAATCACTAACCGAATAAGCCAAAGCATAACCATTACCTCCATAGGCATATTTCTTCCACTATTATTTACGATGAAAACAGAAAAAGGTTTCATATTATTTAAAATTTGCTCGAAAATTTGTCATACTAAGAGGGTGAGTCAAAAAATAAATGCCTCGGGGAGTTTTAAAATGAATATTGAAACGTTATTGGATATGCAGAAAAAGCTTGATCATCACATCGAAGAGCAACACGGTTTGGAAAAGGAAGATTTGATCGATAAGAAAATCCTTGCCCTGCTCGTCGAGGTGGGGGAACTGGCAAACGAAACGAGAAGCTTCAAATTCTGGAGCACGAAACCATCTTCCTCTAAGGACGTGATCCTGGAAGAATTCGTCGACGGCGTGCATTTCATCCTGTCACTTGGAATTGAAATCGGGATCCAGCAATTTGACTTGGGAGAGACGAATTATGCGAATGAAGATGTGACAAAGCAATTCCTAACCGTGTTTAAATATGCCAACCACTTTGCCGAAGAACGTTCGGTTGAACATTTCCAGGAGTTATTCAGACACTATGTATACCTTGGGGAGCTGCTCGGGTTCTCCCATGAAGAAGTGTTCGATGCCTATGTGAAGAAAAATGAAGTGAATTATAATCGCCAAAAAGAAGGATATTAATCAATGGATTCTTCCCATTCATAGTAAAGAAGATTCAGGAAATTTTGATGAATCACACAGATTTTAGTATAATGAAAGGGAATGAACATTTAGGGGGTCGAAACAATGGCAAAACTAGACGAAACATTGACAATGCTTAAGGATCTGACCGATGCAAAAGGTGTACCGGGTAATGAGAGAGAAGTACGGGAAGTCATGAAGAAATACATAGAGCCTTTTGCAGATGAAGTGACGACAGATAATCTCGGGAGCCTGATCGCAAAAAAAGTCGGCGATGAGAATGGTCCCAAGATCATGGTGGCAGGCCACTTGGATGAAGTCGGATTCATGATCACACAAATCGACAGCAAAGGGTTCCTGCGCTTTCAAACCGTAGGAGGCTGGTGGTCACAGGTCATGCTTGCCCAGCGTGTGACGATTGTGACTAGCACTGGGGAAGTAACGGGTGTGATTGGTTCCAAACCGCCACATATCCTGCCTCCTGAAGCCCGTAAAAAGCCGGTCGATATCAAAGATATGTTCATCGATATCGGTGCTTCAAGCCGCGAAGAAGTACAGGAATGGGGAGTGAAGCCGGGAGATATGGTTGTCCCTCATTTCGAATTCACGGTGATGAATAACGAGAAGATGCTCCTTGCGAAAGCATGGGATAACCGCATCGGATGCGCGATCGCCATCGACGTATTGAGAAACCTGAAGGATGAGAAGCATCCAAACGTTGTATATGGTGTCGGTACGGTACAGGAAGAAGTGGGTCTGCGTGGAGCGAGAACGTCGGCTGCCAAGATTCAGCCGGACATCGCATTTGGCGTGGACGTTGGAATCGCAGGGGATACTCCTGGTGTTTCCGATAAAGAAGCGTCAAGCAAGATGGGTGAAGGTCCACAGATCATCCTGTATGATGCGTCCATGGTTTCCCACAAAGGATTGCGTGACTTTGTAACGGATACAGCGGATGAGCATAATATCCCGTATCAATTCGATGCCATCGCCGGCGGTGGAACGGATTCAGGTGCGATCCACTTAACAGCGAATGGAGTCCCAGCCTTGTCCATCACTGTGGCAACGCGCTATATTCATTCCCATGCAGCGATGTTGCATCGTGATGACTACGAAAATGCCGTTAAACTGATTACCGAAGTGATCAAGAAGCTTGATCGTGATACAGTGGCGAAGATTACGTTTGATTGATTGTAATGAAGGAGACCCTTGTACATCAGGGTCTCTTTTTTTGTGTTTAAAACGTCATTTCACCCGACAAGGTCATATCCGCACCAATCGTTTTTTTGATGATGCGGACGGCGCTTTCATTGTCTTCATCCGTTTCCGAAGCCATGCAGTCCTTTGGTATCGACATTTCATACTCCCTCATATAGGCATCATTGGCTGTGTACAGGACACAGATGTCACCGGCGATTCCTGTTAAAATGAGGTTCCCTACGTCAAGCTGATGAAGCAAAATATCAAGCTGCGTTCCGAAAAAGCAGGAGTGCTTCGGCTTGATGATAAAATAATCGTCCGTATCGGGATGCAGTTTTTCAATCACCTTTTCCCCTTTTCCTTTTTTGCATTCTTCAATGATGTCATTCATATTGTCCTGCCACAGCCCGTAATTGTCATTCACATAAATGACCGGTACCCCGGCTTCCTTTGCCCGCTTCTTCAATTCGTGAATGTTTCCGACGATTTTCAATGTGTTTTCGTATAAATCCTCTCCGCCTTGGAAATCAAAGGTATTAATCATGTCGATGATCAATAAGGCGCTTTTATTTTGACTCATACATCCGTTTCCCCTTCCTTTTCTGTGATATTTTTTCATTACCACCGAAAGAGTCTAGCTAAAACAAAATCAAGGGGGAATTTTAAATGGTGAAATAAAAACAAGGGCAACCCTTTTTAAAGGATTGCCCATGCATTTATTGCGGTTGTTGCTGCTGCAATGATTCCTCCAGTGTTTCAAGGACCATTTTTTGTTCCTGGGGATCGGCGTTTTGCCAGAAGACTTCAAGAAGTACACCCAGACCTGGAAGGGTTTTTTCTTCTCCCCCCTGGATGGCGTCAACGATGGTGTCTCTCAGTTCGTCCTGGTTGTTGCCAGATACGTTGTGTATGATCGCTTTTCGTAAGTTAAGATTCATCACACATTTCTCCTTTTTCGATAGGATGAGGAATTCATTGTTATCTTGTCTCAAATTGAATTTATTATGTAAGAAAGTTAAGGTATAATGAGACCCTGAATAGTCATTTAAAGGAGCGGATACGATTGAAGTATATTCAATCCTCGAAAAATCCTGTTGTAAAGCAGTGGAAGAAATTATTGACCAAAAAGGAACGGGATCTCACCCGTACATATATCATTGAAGGTTTTCATCTCGTGGAAGAAGCATTGAAGCAGGAGGATACGGTCCTTGAGCTGATCGTTGTGGAAGGAATCGATCTTCCACAGAAATGGACAGTGGACGATGTGTCCATCACCATGGTTTCGGATGAAGTCGGAAAAGTCCTGACCGATACCGAGACATCACAAGGCGTATTTGCCATTTGTAAGCAAAAAGAAGCTGAGCATGAACTGGGCAGGGCTTCAACCCTGATGCTTCTCGACGGCCTCCAGGATCCCGGGAATATTGGAACGATCATCCGCACAGCCGATGCGGCAGGGATGGATATGGTCGTTTTAGGGAAAGGGACGGTTGACCCTTATAATCCAAAAGTATTACGCTCGGCACAAGGAAGCCACTTTCATATCCCGATTGTCAGAAAGGAACTTCCTGAAACCATTTCGGCACTGAAAGAACGCGGCATCCCCGTGTATGGGACGGCTCTGGAAAATGGAGTGGAGTATACGACGATCCAGCCTAGCTCTTCATATGCCCTCATTGTAGGAAACGAGGGAAATGGCATGTCGAAGGACCTTTTAACAGAAACGGATCAGAATCTCTACATCCCTATTTACGGCAAGAGTGAATCATTGAACGTAGCGATAGCGGCAGGGATTTTATTATACTATTTTAAAAATGGGCAGTGAATTTCGTGAAAAGGTTTGAATTATGCCGTGAAATTCACTATAATAATGCACATATAACTTTAAAAACGTTGAAAGAGGAAAGTAGCACATGACCTTCTTCAAGGGAGAGGATGCCTAAGACTGCAAGCATCCTTAAGAAAACATGGTGTGAACATTTCACCTCTCGAGTTGGCATCGGGACCATTCTTTTGATCAGAATGTAAAGATGCTCCGGCAAAGCCGTTATCCGAATGAAGTGAGTATGTCCCCTGGTGGATATGCTTATAAGGGTGGTACCGCGATATAAACCTCGTCCCTTTTTGGGATGGGGTTTTTTTATTTGTTCTAAAAAGGTACCCGTTCGGAGGATATACATTAAAGGAGGAAGAATAATGGAGGACAAATTACGATCCCTTCAACAAGAAGCAATCGAAAAGGTGAACGAAGCACAGGATCTGAAAGAGCTGAACAATATCCGTGTTGCTTATTTAGGGAAAAAAGGACCTGTCACCGAAGCCTTAAAAGGAATGGGCAAACTGTCGGCGGAAGAGCGTCCTAAAATGGGGGCCCTTGCGAATGAAGTCCGTGGAGCCATCACAGAAACCATTGAAGCAAAGCAGGCCATTCTTGAAAAAGAAGCGGTTGAAAAGAAGCTTCAATCTGAAACGATCGATGTCACACTACCGGGCCGTCCTGTGAAAAAGGGTAATCACCATCCGCTTACGATGATCATTGAAGAAATCGAAGACTTGTTCATCGGAATGGGCTACACCGTTGCCGAGGGTCCAGAAGTGGAAAAGGATTACTATAACTTCGAAGCACTGAACCTTCCGAAAGGTCACCCTGCCCGTGACATGCAGGATTCATTCTATATCACGGAAGAAACCTTGCTGCGTACCCATACGTCACCGGTTCAGGCAAGAACGATGGAGCTCGCCAAAGGGAAAGGCCCGATCAAGATCATCTGTCCGGGTAAAGTATACCGCCGCGATACCGATGACGCGACGCACTCCCATCAATTCACCCAAATCGAGGGGCTTGTCATCGATGAAAACATCCGCATGAGTGATCTGAAAGGAACGCTGAATGTGTTTGCCAAGAAAATGTTCGGGGAAGACCGCGAAATCCGCTTACGCCCAAGCTTCTTCCCATTCACAGAGCCTTCCGTCGAGATGGATATCTCTTGTAAGATCTGTGGCGGAAAAGGCTGCCGCGTATGTAAAGGAACGGGCTGGATCGAAATCCTCGGAGCAGGGATGGTTCATCCGAATGTCCTTGAAATGGCAGGATATGATTCGAAGAAATATACCGGATTTGCATTCGGTATGGGACCTGAGCGCATTGCCTTGTTGAAATACGGAATTGACGATATCCGTCATTTCTACACAAACGATACTCGCTTTGTGACACAGTTCGGAACAGAAGAGTAAAAGAAAAACGATAGGAGGTACTAACACATGTTTGTTTCATATAAATGGTTAGAAAATTATGTAGACCTGTCAGGTGTCACACCTGAAGAGTTGGCAGAGAAAATTACAAGAAGCGGGATCGAAGTCGAAGGTGTGGAACGGATCGGCGAAGAAATCAAAAATGTGGTCGTCGGCCATGTATTACAATGCGAGCCACATCCTGACGCGGATAAATTAAATAAATGCCTGGTGGACGTCGGCGAAGAAGAACCGGTCCAAATCATTTGCGGAGCACCTAACGTGGCAAAAGGTCAAAAAGTGGCTGTCGCGAAAGTTGGAGCGGTCCTTCCGGGTAACTTCAAAATCAAAAAAGCCAAGCTTCGCGGTGAAGCATCCCACGGGATGATCTGTTCCCTTCAAGAGCTTGGAGTAGAAGGAAAGCTAGTACCGAAAGAACATGCAGAGGGAATTTATGTGTTCTCGGATGATGCTGAAGTAGGCAGAAATGCCGTTGAACTACTGAATCTTGATGATGCGATTTTAGAACTTGGCTTAACGCCAAATCGTTCAGATTGCTTAAGCATGCTGGGAGTGGCGTATGAAGTGGCAGCCATCCTCGATCGTGACGTAAAGCTACCTGTAACGGAGGTATCCGAAGGCAGCGAGAAAGCATCGGATTATGTAACAGTTACCGTAGAGGCGAAAGAAGATAATCCTCTATACGGTGCTAAAATCATCAAAAATGTCAAAATCGGTCCATCTCCCCTATGGATGCAGAACGCATTGATTTCAGCAGGAATCCGCCCGCATAATAATGTGGTCGATATTACGAACTATGTATTATTGGAGTACGGTCAGCCCCTTCATGCGTTTGACTACGACCGCCTTGGATCCAAGGAAATCCTCGTCCGCCGTGCAAAAGATGGCGAAACATTCGTGACCCTGGATGACGCGGAAAGAACCCTGTCAAGCAGCCAGCTTGTGATCACAAACGGGACTGAACCCGTTGCCCTTGCCGGCGTGATGGGTGGAGCGAATTCAGAGGTTCAGAATGATACAACGACGGTGCTTCTGGAAGCTGCATACTTCACGGGCCGGATTGTCAGAGGAGCTTCCAAGGACCACGGATTGAGAAGTGAAGCGAGCACCCGCTATGAAAAGGGCGTGGATCCGAACCGTGTCCTGAAAGCAGGAGAAAGAGCCGCTGGGCTGATGGCAGAATATGCCGGCGGGGACGTTCTTGAAGGCACCGTATTATTCAACGAACTGGACGTTGAGCCGGTTAAAGTGGAGATCACATTAGAAAAAATCAACTCTTCACTGGGAACCTCCATTTCGGGTGACGAAGTCGAAGACATCTTCCGCCGCCTGCAATTCGATGGGGAAGTCGACGGGGAAACGTTTGTCATAACTGCTCCTACAAGAAGAGGGGACATCACCATCCCTGAAGATTTACTGGAAGAAGTGGCGCGCCTTTATGGCTATGACAACCTTCCAATGACTCTTCCCGAGGGAGAATCCATGGCCGGCGGATTGTCAAACCACCAGCTGAAACGCCGCAGGGTCCGCCGTTATCTAGAAGGAGCGGGACTCCTCCAGGCCATCACGTATTCGTTGACAAACGACAAGAAAGCAACCCAATACGCCCTGGACGTCAAAGAACCTGTCCGTTTATTGATGCCGATGAGCGAAGAGCGCAGCAACCTCCGCTTAAGCATCATCCCGCAGCTTCTTGAAGTGCTTTCATACAATAAAGCCCGTCAAAATGACTCCCTTGCGTTCTATGAGGTCGGATCCGTTTTCTTGCAGGAACCGGGAGAAGAGCTTCCTCAAGAAGAGGAACATATTGCCGGAGCCCTGACCGGACTATGGCATCTCCATCCTTGGCAGGGAGAGAAAAAGCCTGCTGACTTCTATGTGGCCAAAGGAATCCTTGAAGGGATGTTTGAAGAAATGGGAGTGTCTGAAGCCATCTCATACCGTCAGGCAGCCGTAGATGGTTTGCATCCGGGAAGAACCGCCGAGATCATACTCGACAACGAAGTGATCGGTTTCGTCGGAGCCATTCACCCGGAAGCGGAAAAGGAGTTGGACCTGAACGAAACATACGTCTTCGAACTGAAGGCATCACCTGTTTTCCATTATGATAAACCGGCATTGGTTTACACGCCGATCCCCCGTCACCCATCCATCACAAGAGACATCGCCCTTGTCGTGGACGGAGAGGTGAAAGCCGGGGATCTTGCCTCCATCATCAAAGAAGCGGGAGGAAAACTTCTGAAAGAAGTATCCGTCTTCGACCTTTATGAAGGGGAGCATATGGAAGCGGGCAAGAAATCTCTTGCGTTCTCCCTGAAATACTTCGATCCGGCGAAAACATTGACCGATGAAGAAGTAGTGAAAGTACATGATAACGTACTCGCTGCCGTGAAAGAAAAAGCGGGAGCCGAATTAAGAGGATAATCACGCTTGTGAAAAGAGGTGTCAGACGATGGTCTGGCATCTTTTTTTGTTTGTCTGGTAAAAAAAAGGGGGAGTTTTGACAGGAGAAATATGGCTGGAATTTAACAGGAGAAAAAACGGCGGAATTCAACAGGAGAAATATGCCCGGAATTCAACAGGAGAAAATGCGACGGAATTCAACAGCTGAAATACGTTCAAAATTCAACAGCTGAAAAACAGTGAAAAATCAGCAGCTGAATTCCCCCAAAACATTCAGCAGCTGAACCCACACCCCAACAAAAAAAGCCGCATCCCATGCGGCTTTTCCTCATTTCCTCGCTAACTTCATCGCCTTCTCGCTATTCGCGAAATGCCATTTGGTCATGGACTTTAATTCTTCGATTCCTTTTCGCTTGATGATCTTCGCTGCGGCCACGTCGACGTGGTTGCCGGCGCCTTTCGGTATGTCGACGCCCGCTTTGGCACTCAGCTTGTCCATTTCCTTTAGGAACGCATAACGGGCAATGATCGATGCCGCTGCGACGGCTAGGTGGATGCTTTCTCCCTTTGTGCTGAAATAGACGCGGTCACGCTGGATTTTCTTTTGGGCAGAGACATGCTTGAAGTATGTATTCTTTTCGACGAACTGATCGATCAGTATGCCTTCTGGCAGTTCCGGTGCCATTTTTTCAAGTAGATTCAGGATGGCTTTGTTATGAAGGAGTGCTTTCATTTTTCCCTGTGTCATGCCCTTTTCCTGCATCTCATTGTATTTCGGATTGTGGAGAATGAGCAGAGAGTAAGGGATGGTCGAGATCAGGTCCCTTGCTATGCTGATGATTTGAGGGTCGGATAAGTTTTTGGAATCCTTGACCCCGAGTTCCTTCATGAGTGGGAGGTGCTCCCTTTTCACGTAGGCACTCACCACGGTGATGGGGCCGAAGAAGTCTCCTGTCCCGACCTCATCTGAACCGATGACGGACCAATCGGCGAAGTTTTCAGGCAGGGACGTCGTGCCTTTTGAAGGGGATTTCACTTTGGCAGGGGCGCTGGTTCCCCACTGGCTTGCCTCGCCTTCCCCATTTGCCCCCTGAAACAATACTTTTCCGGATTTGTAGGCGGTAATCGTGCAGCCGGATGGCTTTGCTACAAATAGGGCCCCCGGCGGAAGCTTTTCGACCAGTACATTTCGGTAGTGACCTTTCATTTTCTCAATGGTTTCTTTCGTTGTTTGAATGACGGTGTTGGCCAAGTTTCTCTCTCCTTCTGACAATATGATTGAATTTAATAAAAAATGTGACCTTATGTGACAAATTCCTTCCAAAATCAAAAGATTTCATGGTATGATTATGTGTAGGATTCTTATGAATGGGGGGCTTTCAGGTTGTCTGAAGTACAAAAAAATCGCACCACTGTGGACATATATGGTCAACAATATACGATTGTTGGGACTGAATCAACAAGTCAAATAAGATTTGTCTGTTCAAAAGTGGATGACAAAATGAGAGAAATCAACTCCATGAATCCATCTCTCGACACAAGCAGGCTCGCCGTTTTGACAGCGGTGAATGCCGTAAATGATTATCTCAAACTTCAAGAAAAAGTTGAAGAGCTTGAACGGGAAATTAAACGATTAAAGGATTGAAAAAAAGATGTTGGACTTAGCTTTGTTGATCATCCTGGTGATAGGATTTCTAATAGGTTTGAAACGTGGATTCATTTTGCAGGTCATCCACATATTCGGTTTTATCGTTTCTTTCATTGTAGCATACATATATTATGATCAGCTTGCACCCAAGCTGACTTTATGGATTCCGTATCCTGAATTGGACGAGCAGTCCACGCTGAATATGATTTTTGAATCGACCCATTTAGATCAGGCGTACTACCGGGTGATTGCGTTTGCTGTGATTTTCTTCGCGGTGCGGATCATCCTCCAGATCATTGGTTCGATGCTCGACTTTGTTGCCCATCTACCGCTTTTGAAGCAGCTGAATATCCTTGGCGGCGGGGTACTGGGTTTTATAGAAGCATATTTAATGATATTCATTCTCTTATTCATTGCGGTATTATTGCCGATCGAGTCGGTTCAGACATTCATCAATAACTCTTTTATTGCGCAAGCGATGGTGAAACATACCCCGGTTTTCTCCGATATGGTGAAATCCTGGTGGATTGAATATGTAGCCTGAATAAGGGCTGACTATAAGTATGCAACCAATAATCCGGCAGGAAGGTCAGGCGGATTTGTTCATCTTATAAGTCAGTCTTTTTTCTTTTTATATCAATTTTGCTACTATATAGATGGAGTCGTTTTTGCTTTTATAGCGAACGAAGAAGCTGAAAGGATCCTTACTCGTTAAATCTAAGATAGAGGGTGAATCTCTTGAATAAAAAAGATATTATAAAATTATTAGAGAAAATTGCGATATATATGGAATTGAAAGGCGAAAATTCATTTAAGACATCCGCCTACCGAAAAGCGGCTGCGGCACTTGAAAATGACGACCGGAGCCTACAGGAAATCAGTGATTTCACGAAACTCTCCGGGATCGGAAAAGGTACGGCAGGGGTGATCGAAGAGTACATAAACGATGGGACATCCTCGGTTCTTGAAGAATTGAAGGAGGAGGTCCCACAGGGATTGATCCCCCTTCTTCAATTGCCTGGACTTGGCGGGAAGAAAATCGCTAAGCTGTACAGTGAGCTTGGGGTCGAAGGGATCGAAGACCTGGAAGAGGCGTGTAAAGCCAATAAGGTACAGGCGCTTGCAGGCTTTGGGAAAAAGACGGAAGAAAAGATCCTCGCTTCCATCGAACAGGTCGGAAAAAGACCCGACCGCCTCCCGATTGGTTTCATGATGGGGATTGCGGAAGAGATCGAGGGATATCTTTCACAAATGGACAGCATCGGGACTTACTCGAGAGCCGGAAGTTTGAGAAGGATGAGGGAAACCATCAAGGACCTTGATTTCATTATTTCGACCGAACGTCCCGAAAAGGTGAAGGAAGAGCTTTTGACATTGCCTCATATCGTTGAAACCATTGCTGCGGGGGATACGAAGGTTTCATTGACCCTTAAGTACGATTGGGACGTCAGCATTGATTTTCGTATCGTGAAGCCTGAGGAATTTGCGACGACCCTCCATCATTTCACAGGATCAAAGGATCATAATGTCCGCATGCGGCAGCTGGCCAAAGAACGCGGGGAGAAGATCAGTGAATATGGCGTGGAGAATAGTGAAACCGGTGAAGTGAGGACCTTTAAGACCGAGGAAGAATTCTATCATTATTTCAACCTGCCGTTCATTCCCCCGGAGCTCCGGGAAGATGGAAGAGAAGTGGAAGAGTTCAGTAAGGATTATCCTCTCCTCACATTGAAGGATATAAACGGCGACCTGCACATGCACTCGACATGGTCGGATGGTGCATATTCCATCGAGGAAATGGTGGAAGCGTGCCGAGCCAAAGGATATCAATATATGGCCATCACGGACCATTCACAGTATTTGCGGGTGGCGAATGGCCTTACGAAAGAGCGTTTATTGAAACAAATCGAGGAAATAAAAGAAATCAATCAAAAGTATGATGATATCGAAGTCCTTTCGGGAATCGAGATGGATATCCTGCCTGACGGGACTTTGGACTATGATGATGATCTTCTGGAAAAAGTGGACCTTGTCATAGCTTCCATTCATTCAAGTTTTTCACAGCCTCAAGAGAAAATCATGGAGAGACTCTCAACAGCCTTGAAGAGTACCCATGTGGATATCATCGCCCACCCGACCGGCAGGATCATCGGCAGACGGGAAGGCTACGACGTCGATGTGGATCTTCTTATCCAATTGGCGAAAGAAACCGGTACGGCACTTGAGCTGAATGCCAACCCGAATCGTCTGGATCTTTCTGCTGAAAATATCCGCAAGGCCCAGGAACAGGGTGTGAAGCTCGTCATCAATACAGATGCTCACAGTATCGATCACCTGGAGTTTATGGAAGTCGGTGTCGGCACTGCCCGTAAAGGATGGATCAAGAAAGACACGGTCATCAATGCATGGGATAAAAATGAGCTGTTACAATATATTAAGCGAAACTGATAAAAGGTGGAATACATTCCGTGAATGCTAAAGTATTAAAGACGTTGGAGTTTGATAAAATCAAAGAATTATTAAAGCAATTCGCTGCATCTGCACTCGGTCATGCAAGGGTATCCTCCCTCATGCCGTCAGTGGAATACGAAGAGATTACGGCTCTTCACGATGAGACGGATGAGGCGATGACGATTCTCCGGTTGAAGGGGCATGCGCCTTTAGGCGGGATCTTTGACATAAGGCCTCACGTGAAGCGTGCTCAAATCGGCGGTATGCTTTCCCCGTCCGAGTTCGTCCAGGTGGCGAGCACGATCCGGGCAAGCCGTAAGCTGACTCTCTTTGTGGAAGAACTCCTCGAGGAAGAGGTGGAAATCCCTCTTCTACAAGAGAAAATGGGGTCGGTCATCCCGCTTCCGCAATTGGAACAGGATATACGGAAAGTCGTGGACGACAATGGGGAAATTCTCGATACTGCCAGTGAAACACTTCGCACGATCCGTACGCAGCTTCGTGCGAATGAGGGACGGATCCGGGAGAAGCTTGAACGGATGATCCGTTCTTCCAACGCGCAAAAAATGTTATCAGATGCGATCATCACCATCCGTAATGATCGTTACGTCATTCCGGTCAAACAGGAGTACAGAGGTCAATACGGCGGGATCATCCATGATCAATCCTCTTCCGGCCAGACGTTATTCATCGAGCCTGAAGCGATCGTTCAGCTGAATAACCAGCTCAGGGAGCTCCGCTTGAAAGAACAGACGGAAATCGAAAAAATCCTTCAGGAGCTGTCTGAAAGCGTCCAGGAATCCGGGGAAGAACTTCTTCTGATCGTGAATGTCCTTTCTGACGTGGATTTCATGTTTACCAAAGCGAAGTTCGGACGGTCGATCAAGGGATCTAAGCCGACGATCAATAACGAACGACGGATGAAGCTGAACAAGGCCCGTCATCCCCTGCTTCCGATCGATGAGGCGGTGGCGAATGACATCGAGCTCGGGAATGAGTTTTCTTCCATTGTCATCACCGGTCCCAATACCGGGGGGAAAACCGTAACTCTGAAGACATTGGGATTGACGAGCCTCATGGCACAGGCAGGTCTTCCGATCCCGGCTTTGGATGGTTCAGAGGTCGGCGTATTCCGGCATATCTATGCTGACATCGGGGATGAGCAGTCGATTGAACAGAGTTTGAGTACCTTCTCGTCCCATATGGTCAATATTGTCGACATCCTGAAAAAAGTCGACCATGAGAGTCTGGTGCTCTTCGATGAGCTTGGTGCCGGGACGGATCCCCAGGAAGGTGCGGCGTTAGCGATTTCCATCCTGGATGAAGTCCATGGAACCGGGGCCAGGGTCGTAGCGACTACCCATTATCCTGAGTTGAAAGCATATGGATATAATCGTGAAGGTGTCGTGAATGCGAGTGTGGAATTCGATGTGGAAACACTAAGTCCCACGTATAAGCTGCTCCTGGGCGTACCGGGAAGGAGTAATGCGTTCGATATTTCCAAACGACTGGGACTTTCGGATCCGGTCATCCAACGTGCGAAATCCCATATCGGCACCGATAGTAAAGAAGTCGAAAATATGATCGCTTCACTTGAAGACAGCAGGCGCCAGGGTGAACGGGAGCTTGAGGAGGCCCACGAGCTGCTGAGACAGGCTGAGAAAATGCACAAAGATATGCAGAAGCAAATGATGGAGTATTACGAGAAGAAGGATACCCTCTACGAAAAAGCACAGCAGAAAGCCAGTGAAGTCGTTGAAAAGGCAAAGGCGGAAGCTGAGCAGGTGATCAAAGATCTCCGGAAGATGCAGCAGGAAAAGTCTGCCCAGATCAAAGAGCATGAACTGATCCAGGCAAAAAAGCAGCTTGAGGACGCCACACCTAAGCTGAAGACGGGGCAAAAGAAGAAAGCCACAGGGTCAAAACATGAATTGAAACCTGGTGACGAAGTCAAAGTCCTGAGCTTTGATCAAAAAGGTCATCTGGTCGAACGGGTATCTGCGAAGGAATGGCAGGTACAGATGGGCATCATGAAGATGAAAGTGAAGGAATCAGACCTTGAATTCATTCAATCTCAACAAAAGGTGGAAACGAAACCGCTGGCTACGGTGAAAGGCAAGGACTTCCATGTCAGCCTCGAACTCGACCTGCGGGGAGAACGTTTTGAAAATGCCCTATCAAGAGTGGAGAAATACATCGATGACGCTCTTCTTGCTGGCTACCCACGCGTTTCCATCATCCATGGAAAAGGGACGGGAGCTTTAAGACAGGGAGTGCAGGAGTACTTGAAGAACCACCGGTCGGTCAAAAACATCCGTTTCGGGGATGCAGGTGAAGGTGGAACGGGCGTCACGGTCGTTCAGTTTAAATAAAGAGGGTAAGGGAGCTTTACAATGGAGAACTTTTGGGAAAATGAATTTGTTCAGACGGCGGGAAATTATAGTGTGGTCATCCTTTGCCTGGTTTTGTTTTTAGCGATCTTTGAATTGGTGACCAAATACCGGAACTGGGAAGAAATCAAAAAAGGAAATTTGGCTGTGGCGATGGCAACAGGCGGGAAAATATTCGGGATAGCGAATATTTTCCGACATTCCATCAGCCATAATGATACGATCCTGACCACGATCGGGTGGGGTGTATTTGGCTTCATTCTCCTGTTGATCGGCTATTTCATCTATGAATTCCTGACGCCGAAATTCAGGATCGATGAAGAAATTGAAAATGATAACCGGGCGGTAGGCTTCATTTCGCTCGTCATTTCAGTCGGGTTATCCTATGTCATAGGAGCCGGTATATCGTAAGGAGAGGAAATATGGAAACGTTGGCGAAGGTTCTGCTCACCCTGTGCGGGGTGTTCATACTGGTTGGGATCATCTATATGCTGTTCTTTACTTGAACAGTAGACTATATAGAATCATGAGAGAGAAATAATCCTAAAATAATACTAATGTACAAACAGACTGTCATATGGTGAAATAGGCAGTCTTTTTTCATTTTTAAAAAGGGATTGTGAGGAAGGTCAAGCCTGAGGGATAGGCAGAAAGTACGGTCGGGTTGTATTTGAAATTGTAACTGAAGTCCCCTTATATTATAATAATGAATAGAAGAAATTTTCTAAAAATTATGAAGGAGGGATTACAATGACTAAACCATGGCTTGCAGAATACCCGGAAGAAATCCCAAAAGAACTAGACCTTACGGAGAAACCATTACAGTCCTATTTAACCGAAGCTGCTTCCCTTTACGGTAATAAAGCGGCGATCCACTTCATGGGGAAAGAAATAAGCTTCCGTGAATTACATGAATCGGCTCTCAAATTCGCCCATTATCTTAAAACGCTGGGGATCGAAAAAGGAGACCGGGTGGCGATCATGCTGCCGAATACCCCTCAATCCGTCATTGCTTATTACGGCACCCTTTACGCGGGCGGAGTGGTGGTACAAACCAATCCATTGTATATGGAAAGAGAAATCGAATATCAAATGAAGGATTCCGGTGCGAAAGTGATCCTCACGTTGGACATTCTTTATCCAAGAGTGTCGAAGGTGATGAAAAATACCGGTCTTGAGCACATTATTGTAACCGCTATCAAAGATTATCTTCCTTTTCCAAAGAATCTCATCTATCCGTTTATCCAGAAGAAGCAATATGGTATCGTGGTGAAGGTGGACCATAGGGGTCAAAACCATTTATTCACTGAAATCATGAAGACAGCGAGGGCAGAAGTCACACCGGAAGAGTTCGATTTCGAAAATGATCTGGCCCTGCTTCAATATACCGGCGGCACAACCGGTTTCCCGAAAGGAGTCATGCTGACCCATAAGAATCTGGTAGCGAATGCTTCCATGTGTGATGCCTGGCTTTATAAGTGTAAAAAAGGGGAAGAAAAAATGCTCGGGATCCTTCCATTCTTTCATGTGTATGGCATGACGGCGGTGCTGATTCTTTCGGTCATGCAGGGGTATAAGATGATCCTGCTCCCTAAATTTGATCCTGAAACGACGCTGAAGACGATTCAGAAACATAAGCCAACCTTATTTCCAGGTGCCCCTACCATCTATATCGGTTTATTGAATCATCCCGATGTAAAGAACTATGATCTGTCATCCATCGATTCCTGTCTCAGCGGAAGCGCCCCTTTACCGGTGGAAGTCCAGCAGCAATTCGAGGAGGTAACGGGTGGAAAGCTTGTAGAAGGATATGGACTCACAGAATCATCCCCTGTCACCCATTCCAATTTCCTTTGGGATAAAGCAAGAATCAAGGGAAGCATCGGTGTCCCTTGGCCAAGTACGGAGAGTGCCATCTTTTCACTGGAAACTGGCGAAGCCCTGCCCCCGAATGAGATCGGTGAGATCGTCGTAAAAGGCCCTCAGGTGATGAAGGGGTATTGGAACCGTCCGGAGGAAACCGAACAAACGTTAAAGGATGGCTGGCTGTTAACGGGTGATTTGGGTTATATGGATGAAAAGGGTTATTTTTACGTGGTAGATCGTAAGAAAGATATGATCATAGCAGGCGGCTTTAACATTTATCCCCGTGAAATTGAGGAGGTCCTGTATGAGCACCCTGCCATCCAGGAAGTGGTCGCAGCAGGCGTACCCGATCCTTATAGAGGGGAGACCGTCAAAGCGTACGTGGTGTTGAAAGAAGGGGAATCCCTGACGGAGGAGGAGCTCAATGTGTACGCACGTAAGTACCTGGCTGCATACAAAGTGCCGAGGATTTACGAATTCAGGAGTGAACTTCCGAAAACGGCTGTCGGGAAGATCCTGAGGAGGGCCCTTGTGGAAGAAGAGCGACAGAAGGTAGAAGATGAACAGAAAACAAGCTGAATGAATACACTTTGAGCTTTTTCTTTTTGACGAGGAATTGGACAAGGATCGATTCTTGACAATCCACGGGAAACCTTTTATTATAAAAATATGAATGAATGGTCATTCATATTTCGTTAAGGCAGGTCAGAACATATGAAACGTAATAAACCTAAATACATGCAAATTATCGATGCTGCTGTTATTGTAATAGCTGAAAATGGTTACCATCAGGCCCAGGTGTCAAAGATCGCGAAACAAGCAGGGGTCGCTGACGGAACGATTTATCTTTATTTTAAAAATAAGGAAGATATCCTGATTTCGTTGTTCAAAGAGAAAATGGTACTCTTTGTCGAAAAAATCGAGGAAGTTATTGCAGGAAAACAGACAGTTTCAGAGAAATTATTAGTGATGATTGAAAATCACTGTAGGATTCTGTCGGATGATCATCATCTGGCCATCGTCACACAGCTCGAGCTCAGACAGTCGAATAAAGACATCCGCATGAAAATCAACGATGTATTAAAGGGCTATCTGGAATTAGTCGATAAGGTCCTGATCAGCGGAATTGAATCAGGGGAGTTTTCGGATGATCTCGATGTCCGGCTGGCACGCCAAATGATCTTTGGAACATTGGATGAAATGGCGACGACATGGGTGATGAACGATCAGAAATATGATTTGGTAGCTCAAGTCCCTGCTATACACAAATTATTGCTTCATGGATGTGGCGGCAGGAACTAACTTCGTTTAGGGGGATGAGAGATGGAAAGTTTATCATGGGTCTTAGAAGGACAAGTAGCAACGGTCCTGATTCAAAGACCTCCAGCTAATGCACTTGCAAGTGGACTCATCAGGGAGATTGATTCGGTTCTTGATGAGCTTGAAACGAACAAGGATGTCAGGGTCATCTTGCTGAAAGGTGAAGGACGTTTCTTCTCGGCAGGTGCCGACATTAAGGAATTCACGACGATTGAAAGCGGTGAGGAATTCTCGCAGCTTGCCAAAAAAGGCCAGGACGTTTTTGAACGTATGGAGAATTTCCCGAAACCGATCATTGCAGCCATTCACGGAGCTGCTCTGGGTGGTGGATTGGAGCTTGCCATGGGTTGTCATATCCGACTGGTGAGTGAAAATGCGAAACTCGGATTGCCTGAACTGCAACTTGGACTTGTTCCCGGATTTGCAGGTTCACAGCGCCTTCCGAAACTGGTTGGGAGAGCGAAAGCAGCAGAAATGCTGTTGACAAGCGAGCCGATCAGCGGGACAGAAGCGGTTCAATGGGGACTGGCGAATAAGGCATACCCTGAAGACCAGCTTTTCGATAAAGCGAAGGAAATGGCCGATAAGATTGCGAAGAAGAGCCCGGGAGCGATGAAGGCAGCGATTGAGCTGTTGAGCTACACAAAAGATGATCGCTTCTATGAAGGCGTCATGAGAGAATCGGATCTTTTCGGTGAGGTATTTGTATCGGCGGATGCCAAGGAAGGCATTTCAGCATTCGTAGAAAAGAGAGAACCACACTTTAAAGGCTAGAATACATTCTAGTAATATAGTAAACTCTTAGTTAGGGGCAGTATTGCATGTCAATGCTGCCCATTCAAAGGGGTTAAATTGTCGAAATCTTTTTAAGGGAAAGAATGTTTACATTATTAGGAGGGACTTACGAATGAACATCTATGTACTTTTGAAAAGAACGTTTGATACTGAGGAGAAAATTTCGATCCAAAACGGTCAAATTGCCGAAGACGGAGCTGAATTTATCATAAATCCTTACGATGAATATGCTGTCGAAGAAGCGATTCAAGTCCGTGATGCACATGGCGGCGAAGTAACGGTCGTGACAGTCGGCGGGGAAGAAAGTGAAAAGCAATTGAGAACGGCTTTAGCCATGGGTGCGGATAAAGCGGTCCTTATCAATACAGAAGATGATCTTGATCATGGAGATCAATTCACGACAGCGAAGATCCTCGCTCACTATTTAAAAGAGCAGGAAGTCGATTTGATCCTTGCAGGTAATGTTGCCATCGACGGCGGATCTGGACAAGTCGGACCTCGTGTAGCAGAACAGCTTGATATTCCTTATGTAACAACCATCACGAAATTGGAAATCGATGGTGAAACAGTGACCGTTACCCGTGACGTAGAAGGGGATTCAGAAGTCATTGAAACATCCCTTCCACTTTTAGTGACGGCCCAACAAGGGTTGAACGAACCGCGTTATCCATCCCTTCCTGGAATCATGAAGGCGAAGAAGAAGCCTTTGGATGAAGTGGAATTGGATGATATCGACTTAGAAGAAGATGACGTAGAAGCAAAGACCAAAACAATCGAAATCTACCTTCCGCCGAAGAAGGAAGCCGGTAAAGTATTAGAAGGCGAATTGGATGCTCAAGTATCGGAGCTTGTTTCACTTCTTCGCAACGAAGCGAAAGTTATATAAGCCAGGATCAACGTAATAACTAACATTCAGGGGGTAATTTAACATGGCGAGAAAAGTATTAGTACTTGGAGAAGTTCGAGACGGATCATTACGTAATGTTTCCTTTGAAGCGATTGCGGCAGGGAAGACAGTATCTGAAGGCGGAGAAGTCGTCGGAGTTCTTATTGGCAAGAGTGTAAGCGCTTTAGGGGAAGAAATGATTCAATATGGTGCGGACAAAGTGGTAGTCGTTGAAAACGATAAACTGGAACAGTATACGTCAGACGGCTATTCACAAGCCATCCTTTCAGTCATTGAGGAAGAGAAGCCTGAAGGCATCATCTTCGGTCATACGGCACTTGGAAAAGACCTGTCCCCAAAAGTGGCAAGTAAACTTAGCACAGGGCTGATTTCAGATGCTACGGATCTTGAGGAAGCCGGCGGTAACCTCGTCTTCACAAGACCGATTTATTCAGGTAAAGCATTTGAGAAGAAAATCGTGACAGACGGAGTGATCTTTGCGACGATCCGTCCGAATAACATCGAACCATTAGCGAAAGATGAGTCCCGCACAGGGGATGTTTCCACTCTATCGGTAGACATCAAAGACTTACGTACGATCATTAAAGATGTCGTGCGCAAAGCAAGCGAAGGTGTGGATCTTTCTGAAGCGAAAGTCATCATTGCCGGCGGACGCGGAGTGAAGAGTGAAGATGGATTCAATCCTCTTAAAGAACTTGCCGATGTACTTGGTGGAGCGGTAGGAGCATCCCGTGGAGCGTGTGATGCAGATTACTGTGACTACTCCCTTCAGATCGGTCAAACGGGGAAAGTGGTAACGCCTGACCTGTATATTGCTTGCGGTATTTCCGGAGCCATCCAGCATTTAGCGGGGATGTCGAATTCCAAGGTCATCGTTGCGATCAATAAAGATCCTGAAGCGAATATCTTTAACGTAGCGGATTACGGAATCGTCGGGGACCTCTTTGAAGTGGTACCGATGCTGACGGAAGAATTTAAAAAACTTAAAGTAGCCTCTTCTTAATCTGTCCTGACGTTTTAAAGGAACGGTTACAGGGTATGAACATACTATAGAATACAAATAAGGACGTAGCTGGATCACGGGCTGCGCCTTATTTTTTCTTCTACAGTATATTCCGTTTTCAGAAGGGAATATTACCTACGAGCAGAAATATAGCATCCACCAAAAAACGGTGATATACTTACGTTACATTCAAAGATTTTAGGAGGCGCATATAAATGGCAATTACACATGCAACTGACCAATCATTCTCAACTGATACAAATTCCGGACTGGTACTGGCGGATTTCTGGGCACCTTGGTGTGGACCTTGTAAAATGATCGCACCGGTTCTTGAAGAGCTGGATAGCGAAATGGGCGACAAAGTGAAAATCGTCAAAGTGGACGTTGATGAAAACCAGGAAACAGCAGGTAAATTCGGGGTTATGAGTATCCCTACTCTAGTTGTCCTTAAAGACGGCGAAGTAGTAGACAAAGTAATCGGTTTCCAACCTAAGGAAGCACTTGCAGAATTATTAAATAAACACGCATAAGGATTTCAACTGAAAGACCGTGGCTGATCATCAGCCACGGTGTTTTTTTATGGCCTGTAATAGTCCCCTATATTAATTTTTTTAAAAAACGTTGACTATGAGAATCATTCTCGATATAATTTTAATGGAATTGAAAATCATTATCATTTAATCAGTCGGGGGGTATATACATATGAGAAAGAGAGACTTAACGAAGATCTTTGCTGCATTCCTATTAACGGGTTCTGTTCTGGCAGGCTGTGGAACAGATGAGAAAAGCAGTGAGGAAAAGGCACCTGCCTCAGCGGATTCAAAGCAAGTGGAAAAGAAAGATGAAGCTGAACAGGAGAATGTGGATTACTCTGCTTCTTTCGAAGAAGCCAAGGCGGAGCTTTCCAAAGCGAAAGAAGATAAAGAAGTCGATTTTGATAAAGTGACATCCATCTATCAGGATGATTTACAGGAACTTGTGCAAAAGCGTGATCAGGAATTTGAAGATACTGTAGACGAGCATATTTCCACTGCTCTTGAAGCAGGTAAGGAAGGTTCCCTTGATCAAGTGGTGGTCGCACAATTATTCGATAAATTAATGCAAAAAGTTTTCTATACGACGATGAAACATGAGTTCACGGAAGTAGCGGAAAACTGGGGAAATAAAGAAGAAGTAAGCGAAGAAATAGAAGAAGCGAAAGAGTTTTATGGAATTCTTGAATCAACGGTTCAAAAAAGGGATCAGGCTTATGATACGAATATGGTCGATGCCATAAATGGTGGATTCGATGAGATGGAAAAGGCCGTCGAAGAGGATGATGAGCTCGGTTTCCAACTTGGAAAGCAAGTCGTCGACAAGACGTTGATGAAAACTTTCTATCTTGCAGCAGGGGCCCTTCCAAACGGATATGCCATGAAAGCCTCTGAAGAAGCGAAGGAAGATGCGGAAGCGGCCAAAGCAGAACAAGCAGAGGGATGGGCATTCTATCAATCTCTTGCTAGTTATCTATCAGGCAACGCTCCTGAAGAAGCAGAATTCATCAACAACCAATTTGACCTGCAGACGGATGTGACAACCATCGACCCTGAAGCGGTGAATCATGCATTTGTTCGCGGATTCTCCAAAATCGCCCTGCACGAATACGAGGAGAGCGCTGAGTACTGGGGAGAAGATAAGTCAGCCATCACGGCATTGGAAGGTGCGCTGTTCATCGATCTTATCTCCTCTGATATCAAGAGGCTGATGGGTGAAGAAGTTTATCAATCTCTATCAACGGATGCTCAAAGCTACTTAGAAGCTGTTAAGTCACAGGATAAAGAAAAAGCAGAAACGCTCAGAACGAACCTGGAAAAAATGTTGAACGATGTGATGGCGAAAGCGAATAAATAGTCATTTGGGTTGACCCTGTATCTTTGTGTGAAGTCCCTCTTTCAGTAGGGTGGATTTTAGCCAATTGGGGTCAGCCCTTTTTCACTTTATGTGCAAGGTAAGGTACAATATAGAAATGATGAATTCGGAATGGTTTGAGGTGTAAGAATTGAAGATTATCGTTACAGGCGGTGCCGGCTTCATTGGATCGCATTTATCAAAGAAGCTCATTGAAGAGAAGCACGAGCTTATGATCATAGACAGTTTTCATCCCTATTACTCCCCTGAAAGGAAAAGGAGACAGTTATCCTCTGTACAGGAAAAGGGACCGGTCTCTTTCCTTCATAAGGATTTATTAGAGGATGAAGGAGAATTACAGGAAGTGTTCCAGCAATTCAAAGCGGACTGTGTGGTCCATTTGGCTGCGATTCCCGGCGTTTCCCATTCTTTGCATGTCCCGAATGAATATGTCGATTATGACATCAAAGCGACGATCAATACGCTCAGGATGGCAGGGGAGAGCGGCGTCAGGAAATTTGTCTTTGCTTCTTCCTCCTCTGTGTACGGCAATACAGACAACACCCCGTCCAGAGAAGAGGATGCCACGGGTGCGGTGGTATCGCCGTATGCAGCGGCGAAGTACAGTGCCGAATCGTTTTGTAAAGCCTACGCGTCCATTTATGGTCTGGAGATGACGATCCTTCGTTTCTTTACCGTGTACGGACCATGGGGAAGACCGGACATGGCGATTTATTCTTTTATAAGGAAGCTCATGGAGGGTCAGGAACTTCCCATCTATGGACTGGAAAACAAGAGGGATTATACGTACATAGATGATATTGTGGATGGGACATACAGGGCGATCCGAAGTGAAGAGTCAGGAACATTCAATCTTGGAAACGGTACGCCCATTTCAATGGAAAGCCTGATACATGAACTGGGAAGGCACTTTCCGTCCCTGGAGGCATTTGTCACCGACAGGAGAGTCGGGGATGTCACTTCAACTTGTGCGGATATCACGAAAGCGAAAGAGGTTCTCGGCTATTCTCCTTCCGTCTCCTTTGAAGAAGGAATGAAAAGAACGGTTCAGTGGATGAAAGAGCATGAACAAATCATATAAACTCGCCAAAAATGGCGTGAGAATCCTTTTATTGGTTTTGTTTTTCATCTTACTCTATTATTATTTCGACAAAGACTATATGATGAAAACCGTACAGCAGATGCTTGCACACCCTGTCATTCTATTATTGGTACTCGGAATCTATTTTGTCTCGTTCTTCCTGAAAGGGATCGCATGGAAACTATATCTGAATGACAATGTGAGGTTAACAAGCTGTTTGATCGGCTTATTTTACAGCTTGCTGTTTAATCACCTACTTCCTTTAAAAGTGGGGGACGGGCTTCGGGTCATGGTCATGAATCAGCGTGAAAAGCATATCAGTGTGGAACGATCGTTTCATTCCGTGTTTATTTTAAGGGTGATGGACACGCTATCGCTCATGCTCCTGGCCGGGATCGGACTGTTCTTTTTCCCGTTTGCACTGAAGCTGCCCGGTCTGTTCACGATCGGCTTGTTCTTATGTGCCGTATTGGCGGGGGGACTATTGCTGAGGTACGTGTCTGCAGGTTTTCTCACCAGACAGATGGCGATGCTGAAGCATGCCTTGTCAGGGAGCAGGGGGTTCCTGGTCATCAGCCTGATCCTCTCGAGCTGGGTGCTTGAGGGGGCGATCCTTTTTGGAGTCGCCCTGATCTTGCTTGAGCCGTTATCGATGGGAGCGTCGATTTGGGTCAATAGTGTGACGATCATCGGTCAATTATTTCAATTTGCCCCCGGAGGACTGGGGACTTATGAATCGGTTATGAGTTATACTTTGCTCTCCGCCGGTATCCCCCTTGAAAAAGGGTTTTCCATGGCTATTTTGAGTCATGGCTTGAAGTTTATCTTCTCCTTTATAGCAGGAGGAATCGTAATCGCCGTATCGCCTGTTTCCATCAGTCGTGTGAAACAATGGGTGAGGATGAAAGGATGAATGAAATTGAAGAGCGCATCAAAATTTGAGAAAACGGCGGCCAGATGCTGGAATCTGCTGAATGAAGGAAAGCCGTTCACCCCTATTTTTGTCATAGGGACCATGACGATCTTTCATTTTCAGGGGCTGCTGCATGGGGAATGGTTTTCGTTCCTCATAAGCTTGCTGTTTACACTTCCTCTATTTATTTTATATTTTTATTATGATTTTCCGTTGTTCTTGCGAAACTATTTGTGGATCCCGGTCATCGGGTTCCTGCTTCTCTTTGAACCGCCGAATCTTGCTCTATGGGGATTGGGGATCGGTCTCTATTTCTTTTTTACCGTCTTTTTCTGGGGAACGTTTTATTATCATCTCCGGATCGGGACGGACTGGCTGAATTTCACCCGTTTCTGGAAGCTGGTATTGAAGAACAGTGACTCAACGAGCGGAAATGCCCAGGAGCAGCTTCCGAAATTCCTGCTGCTGCTAGCGGTGTGGGATGGGATGATGACGAATCTGGCAACAGGCGAACTGCTCCCGACGACTCAATATTTCATTTTCTGCGGGGGTGTATTCGCATTAGCATTCATCCTTCATCATTTCTTGTTTGACTGGAAGCCAAATCAGTACGACTCCTTTACAACCGGTGAACCGGCCCACGAGGAGGCACAGAATGAAAAAGTGATGGTGATTGTGATCGACGGGATGAGAAAAGAGCGTTTCTATGAAGCGAATACCCCGTTTCTGGACGGACTGATGGAGCGGGGGACCGAGTATTTGAATATGGAAACCGTTTATCCTGCTAGAACCGTTGTCTGCTTCTCTTCCATGTTCACCGGGACCTACCCGAAAGAGCACGGAATGAAGTCCAATATGGTCTGGAAGCTCGGGATCAAGGTGGAGAGCATCTTTGATTCTTTACGTAAAGTAGGGAAAAAAGGGAAGATGCTGGGGATCGCCCATCTGGTGGATTCCTTCGGTAAAGACGTTGAAACAGTGACGGCCGTGATGCATAAAGACAAAGCAGATCGAAATATTATCAATAAAGCAAAAAAAATCATGGAAGAACAGGACCCGGATCTCTTCATCGTCCAATTGATCGGGACAGATCAAATCGGACACAGCCGGGGCGTCTTATATGATGAATACATTGAAAAAATCGAAGAAGCAGATCGTTTAATACAAGAGTACGTAGAGTGGCTGGAATCTGAAGGGAAAATGGAGAACACCACCCTCATGATCTGCGCGGATCATGGACAGGCGGATGGAATCGGCGGACATGGTCATCTTGATGAAGGAGAACGATTCGTTCCTTTCTTTATGGTGGGTCCCGGGATCAAGAAGGGAGAAAAGATCCAGGAGAAAAGAAGTCTAGTCTCCATGGCTCCGACCATCGCCTATTTATTGGGGGCGCCTTATCCGAGTCACAGCCGGGGACCTGTACTAAACGAAGCGTTAAAGGAGAGTTGGAAGCAACATGAATAAACAGAAAGTCATTGTGTTCATGCCTGCCCACAATGAAGAAGAGTCGATCGGTGAGGTAATCGGCCGGGTGCCCCGTTCTTTCCATCCTTCCGTTGAAGTGGAAGTACTGGTCATCAATGATGGTTCTAGTGATCGAACGGTTGAGGTGGCCAAAAAGGCAGGGGCCGATCACATCATTACCTTCAACCGTAACCAGGGACTGGGTGCTGCAGTGAGGGAAGGTCTGCGCGCATCCGTTGAACTCGGTGCCGATATCGGGGTTATGATCGATGCGGATGGAGAGTATCCCCCGGAACAGATCCCGGATTTATTACAGCCGATTTTCAAAGGGGAAGCGGACTATACGATGGGCTCGAGATTCCTGGGTACCATCAATGGCATGAAGCTCCACCGCCGGTTGGGGAATTACTGTTTCACGGCCCTTCAATGCCTGCTTCTCAGAAAGTGGATTTACGACGGTCAGTCCGGGATGAGGGCCTTCTCGAAACAGGCAATGGAGCATGCAGAAATCATCCATGATTACAATTACGCACAAGTGTTGACCTTGAACCTGGTCCGTAAAGGCTTCAGGGTAAAGGAAATCCCGATTTTGTATTATGTTCGCACGACGGGCCGCTCCTTCATTAAGTTTAAATCATACATGTCCTCTGTTCTTCCGGCGATCCTGAAAGAGATGCAGAAACCGGTGGAGAAAGTATATGTGGAAGAGCAGGCCCATTACATCCCTTCTGAAGAAGGAACGAACCATTTTGCCAAATAGAGCATAAAAACCTTATGATAAACGAAAAATAAGCACTTTCATTTGTAAAATGAGTGCTTATTTTTTATTGACAATACGAATGATAATCATTATCATTGAAAGCAGGAGGGAACCATACATGAAAAAAACGTTCATAACCAGTGTACTTGTGTTTGTATTTATCAATATGATGCTGTCTTCACAGGCATCCGCTTATTCATACGGAGATCCCAGTGAGGAGAAAATAGCTGAAGCTTATAAAGAAATCATGATCAAGCTTGATGAAGACCCTCCGAATTATTCAGAGTCTAAAAAGATTTATGAAACGGTTCGAGAAGAAGTGGATCAGCATATGGGGGAAGAACCCTCAAAGGTCATTCTTGAGAATCTCGAAAATAAAGAAAAAGAACAGGCAATCGAAAATTTAGATGAACTGCTCGTCCTTAATATCGCCAGGAGACTTGAGGGCATTGATAAAAACTTCTCGGAATATGATACGAGTAAGCGATTACTCGCAAAAGGATTTGCTACATATAAAACGCTGTCTCCGAAGGTCGAAGGGAAAAACCCTGAATTGGATCAGAAAATACGGACAGAATTCGATCAAGCGCTGGAATCTTTAGGGAATCCCGGGTTATTCGGTGTAGGGACCAAGGAATCCGACCAGGATGCGTTTAAACAAAGTAAAACGTTTATAATGGATTCGCTTCAAAAAGAATTCAATATCAAAAGCCTTGAAGTGGGACACTTCGCTGAAAGTGCCACAGAAGAGGCAAGTCAAAAACAGGAATGGACGGATATTTCCAATCTGAAGAACTGGGTGCCGATTGTCGTCATTGTAGTGGTCCTTGCCGCTGCGATCGTCTATGCCGTAAGAAAACGAAGATAACGTCACGATAGAAATAGTCTTTAAGCAAGTAAGGGGGAACTACGGTGGAATTACAAGCATTGCTGATCACCTTCCGTGAAGTTCTGGAAGCGTTATTGATCATCGGGATCATCACCACTTATCTGAAGAAAATGAATCATGGCCATTTCACAAAATATGTGTGGCTGGGGGCAGGGTTGGCGATTTTGGCCAGTGTCGGAGTCGCGATGCTCTTTCAGGTCGTGTTTACCGGTTTTGCCGCCATGGGAAGTGAGATGTACTTGAAGATCGGCATCATGCTGGTCTCCTCCATCCTCCTGACCCAGATGGTCTTTTGGATGGCGAAGCACAGCCGTGACCTCAAGGGGAACATGGAAGGGAAGATGAATCATTTCATCTCGACGGGAAACATCGTCGGGATGGTGATCCACTCGTTCCTGGTCGTTCTTCGTGAAGGTGTGGAGACCGTCTTCTTTTTCGCTGCCATTACAGGTGGGGATATCGGAGCGGCCATGCAGGGCTGGGGAGCGATTACCGGCGTGGTCATCGGTTGTGTAGTCGCGTACTTCTTCTTTAAAGGCACCATGAAGATCTCATTGAAGAGCTTCTTTAAAGTGACAGGGGCATTCATAATCATGATTTCTGCAGGGCTGCTCGTCCAGGCGATCTCCATGATGCAGGATATCGGGATGATCGGCAGTGTGATTCCACATCTTTACGACCTTACATGGTTCCTGCCTGAACATCCGATCGATTATGCCCATTTCCTCCGTGATACAGGGACGGCTCCGTTGTTATCAGGGGATGTCGGCATTTTTCTTAAAGCACTATTCGGATATTCTTCCATGCCTTCCATCGAGGAAGTGATTGCATATATCGGCTATTTCGTAGCGATTTACTTCCTCACTTCGTCAAAGCCCAAGACGGTGAAAGCAAAGGAAGAGGTAAAGGCGGGAGTGAAGGATTTAAGCCCGCAGGCGAAGTAATGATATGAAGTACCAAACTTCATTGCCTTAAAGATTGAACACCTATTTCGAAAGGTGTACACTCTTTAGAGGAATGTATGTTTGGTGCTTTTTTTACTGATTGGATCGTTATCCTGCAGGTATACAGAGGAAGCTGGTGAGAGTTGAGATGGTTGGGAAGTATATAAGCTGGCCGAATGTGGTCGGGGCGTTGGCTGTGATTGCTGCATTTGTTCTTCAGGTCGTCTGGGTGCCACCCTATGCGGCTACGTGGGACATGGTGGATTTTGCCCTTGGTGTCCTTCATTTTGATATGTATCAGATGCAGCCGCATTTTCCCGGATATCCTTATTTTATCCTGGGGGGCAAAGCCCTGCATCTGATGATAGGGGACCCCGTTCAAGCCCTGACCCTTTTTAATATCATCACGTATGCAAGTGCTGTCGTCCCGCTTTTTCTGTTAGTGAAAAGGATGGTCGTGCCGTCTTATGCTGTGGTGGCGACTGCGTTGATTTATACAAGCAGCTTTACGGTCCTGATGGTGAATCAGCCGATGTCCGAAGGGGCTGCCATCGGGGTGATGTGGTGGTACATATGGAGTCTGGTGGCAGCCCATGAAAGATCCCATAACGGATACCTTATCCTGCCCCTCTTCCTCTTCAGCCTGCTTCTCGGGATCCGGTTATCCTATCTGGTCCTTGGGCTCGGCATCCTTTTGGTGCTGTACAGGAAGTGGAAGGATGGAGTAATGAAATCAATGGAAATACCCCTGTATCTTCTGGTTGCCATTCTCTTCCAGCTTCTCTGGATTTCGGGGATCAGCATCTCAGAAGGGGGATATGGAAGTTTTCTGCGACTGGCCCTATCCTTCACCAATGGTCATTTTCAAGAATGGGGCGGTGCGATCGGGGCAGCGGACCTCAGCCTGCTGGACAGGGTGTGGAGGCTGATCTTCTTAAACACCATCTGGGTGGGAGGAGCTGCTGAATCCATTTTTCTTCTCGTTCTACTCATCGTCTGTGGGTTCCTGTTAAGGAGGTCACCGGTAGGGAATCATGATATGACAAGACTGATCTTGCTGCTGATGGGCAGTTACTTTCTTTGGGCTTTGTTCGCCCAGAATGTGATGAAACCCCGTCATGCCCTGCCTTTGATCGGCATGGCTTTGTTCCTGATAGCGGGAAAGCTGTTTTCACAAAGGCATTCCCGTGCTGTTTCCATCCTGCTCACCGCGGTCCTTCTGCTTCAGTTTTATCATACAAGTACGTTATTATATAAACATGCATCGGATATTCCGGCTGTCTATCAGATGGCCGATTATTTAGAGGGGGCAGACCGGCCCCTTGTCGTATATACATGGGAAGAATCAAGAGTCCTCGAGTATCTTGACGTTCCCTTTGCTCATAAAAAAGTTCAAACCTATGAAGTGTTTGCCACCGACGCCGGATATTACCCTGACCGGGAAATCTATGTGACGGATAAAGTGGTTCAAGGCTTCAAAGACCAGGGAGTCCAGGTGGACGGATTCATTCAAGTGGAAAAGCAGTTCCATTCCAGTGAACTCATCGACCCGGTCTATCATGACCTCACGTTATACAAATGGGAGAAACCAAGGAAGGAGGAAGACAGATGAATCAGAATATCTCAAATAAATTGGCGCTGCTTCCAGACCAACCGGGATGTTATTTAATGAAGGACAGGCAGGGGACGATCATTTATGTAGGAAAAGCCAAAGTGTTGAAAAATAGGGTCCGTTCCTATTTCACGGGTTCCCATGACGCGAAAACCCAGCGCCTGGTAGGAGAAATTGAAGACTTCGAATACATCATGACGTCATCTGACCTGGAAGCCCTCGTGCTTGAAATGAATCTGATCAAAAAATATGACCCTAAATACAATGTCATGTTGAAAGATGATAAAAGCTATCCCTTCATTAAATTAACGAATGAACGGCATCCGAGACTCATCACCACCCGCAAGGTTCAAAGGGGAAAAGGGAAATATTTCGGCCCTTACCCGAATGTAGGAGCGGCAAATGAAACGAAAAAGCTCCTCGATCGTCTGTATCCGTTACGTAAATGCTCCACCCTGCCTGACCGTGCCTGCCTGTACTATCATATTGGACAGTGTCTCGCTCCCTGCATTAATGAGGTGAGCAGGGACACGTACCGGGAAATGACGGATGAGATATCCCGATTCCTGAATGGCGGCTATAAGGAAATCAAGAACCAGCTGACGGTGAAAATGAATGAAGCATCTGAAAACCTGGAATTTGAAAGAGCGAAGGAATTCCGCGATCAGATCCTTCACATAGAAGCGACGATGGAAAAGCAGAAAATGACGATGACGGATTTCACCGACCGTGATGTGTTCGGGTATTCCGTTGATAAGGGCTGGATGTGTGTACAGGTATTCTTTGTCCGTCAAGGAAAGCTCATAGAGCGGGATGTGTCCTTATTTCCCCTTTATAATGAACCAGAGGATGAGTTCCTGACATTTTTAGGTCAGTTTTATTCGAAATCCAACCACTTTAAACCGAAGGAAATCTTTTTGCCTGAACAGATTGATATTGAACTCGCTGAGAAGCTTTTAGAAGTGAAAATGACCCAGCCGAAGCGCGGGAAGAAGAAAGAGCTAGTCAAGCTTGCCGAGAAAAATGCCCAGCAGGCACTTGGAGAGAAATTCGCCCTTATCGAAAGGGATGAAGAACGGACGATCAAGGCGATTGAGCGTCTTGGGGAACATATGGGGATTTACACCCCGTTCAGGATCGAAGCATTTGATAACTCCAATATTCAAGGTTCGGATCCCGTATCGGCGATGATCGTCTTCTTAGACGGGAAACCTGCGAAAAAAGAATACCGCAAGTACAAGATCAAAACCGTGAAGGGCCCCGATGATTACGATTCCATGCGTGAGGTTGTGCGCAGGCGGTATACGAGAGTCCTGAAAGACGGTCTTCCATTACCCGACCTCATTGTGATCGATGGAGGAAAAGGACAGATTGAAGCGGCGAGGGACGTCATTGAAAATGAACTCGGTCTCGACATCCCCATCGGAGGCCTGGCGAAAGATGATAAGCATCAGACATCGGAACTTCTCTACGGGAACCCGCTGCAAATCGTCCCACTTGAAAAACGCAGCCAGGAATTCTATCTTCTCCAGCGGATCCAGGATGAAGTCCACCGGTTTGCCATCACCTTCCACCGCCAGTTAAGAGGAAAAAGCGCCTTCCAATCCACCCTCGACGACATCGACGGCATCGGACCAAAGCGGAAGAAACAGCTTCTAAAGCACTTTGGTTCCATGAAAAAAATGAAAGAAGCTACCGTAGAAGAATTTGTCGAGATCGGCATACCGGAAGCCGTGGCAAAGGAATTGGTTGAGAAGTTGAAATAGCAGGTGCGTGGTACAGTAAGAATTGTTCATGATCTTTATTTTGGTTTATCGGTTGTTTCGGAAGCAGCTTGTGAATTAGCAGAGTTGATTGGAGCGGAAGTGCTCGACTCCTGCGGGAATAGCTGGACAGGTGAGACCCCGGAGGCTCACCGCCAGCCCCGCGGAAAGCGAGCACCTGCAGCGGAAATCAACCACAGCATGCTCATTCAAACCAGCTCACGAATGAATAATAAAATGAAATATTGTTTCAATTAGCCATTGAATCAATATTTCCTCTGTGCTATAATTAACGAAAATTTATATCATTATCACTTTTTAAAGTGGTGATAGAGGTGCGAACTTCAAGAGTACAGGTAAAGAGGAGTATGAGCTCCATTGAGATGCCTGGAAAGGGGAGAATCGCCGAAGTGGTTATAGACTCATGCTATATCCGCTGGTTCTACGTTTAAGAAATGTAGGATTGTCAAGATGATTGAATCTTGGAGAGCTATCTCACAATGCCGATGAACCTATTTGTATGTTCTGCTGTATGTTCATAAAGCAATGAGATATCATTCTCATTGCTTTTTTTATTATCAGCGAGAGGTCCATTTTAACCGGTCCTGTTCTATGAATGTATGGGATGATTGTGATTGTACTCTTCATCATCAAAAAGAGTAGCGAATATGCACTCAGAAAGAGGGAGAAGTCGTGAGTATTATTGTTCAGAAATTCGGTGGAACTTCAGTGGGTTCTGTAGAGAGAATTCAAAATGTTGCGTCAAGGATCATTGAGGAGAAAGAAAGAGGGAACGATGTAGTGGTCGTCGTTTCCGCCATGGGGAAAACGACAGATACACTCGTAGGTCTTGCAAGGGAGATCACCTCTCAGCCGAGCAAAAGGGAAATGGATATGCTGCTCTCAACCGGGGAACAGGTGACCATTTCACTACTGACGATGGCCCTCATCCAGTCGGGCCATGATGCCATTTCATTCACAGGCTGGCAGGCCGGTATCGAGACGGAATCTGTTCACAGCAATGCCAGGATCACCAATATTCATACCGACAAGATGTCAGCTCACCTTCAGGAAGGAAGAGTGGTCATCGTAGCAGGGTTTCAGGGAATGACTGAAACAGGTGAAATCACCACTCTCGGCAGGGGAGGGTCGGATACGACTGCAGTTGCCATTGCGGCAGCCCTCAAAGCTGAACGGTGTGACATTTATACGGATGTAGACGGGGTATACACGACAGATCCGCGATATATAAAAGGTGCAAGAAAATTACCGTCGATTTCATATGATGAAATGCTCGAGCTTGCGAATCTCGGGGCAGGGGTCCTGCATCCAAGGGCAGTCGAATTTGCCAAGAATTATCAGATTCCGTTAGAAGTGAGATCAAGCATCGAAAGAGTGGAAGGAACGTATATTGAGGAGGAAGCAAGCATGGAACAGAACTTGATTGTAAGAGGAGTAGCGTTTGAAAATGACATTACCCGGGTCACTGTATTCGGTCTGCAAAACGCTTTAACAGGACTTTCATCCGTATTCACTACGTTAGCTAAAAATCATCTGAACGTAGACATCATCATTCAGACCCAGACAGATCAGAATACCACCAATCTATCCTTCTCCATCAAGGAACAGGATCTTGAAGAAACCCTTGCTGTCCTTGAGCGAAATAAGGAACAGTTGAATTTCACCCATGTCGAGCATGAAAGCGGGCTTGCGAAAGTATCGATCGTCGGTTCCGGGATGATTTCAAACCCCGGAGTAGCAGCGGAAATGTTTGAAGTACTGGCACAGCATGACATTGTCGTAAAGATGGTCAGCACCTCTGAAATCAAAGTGTCTACGGTGGTGGACGGGGAGAATATGCAAAAGGCGGCACGCGTCTTACATACTGCCTTTAACCTCGATGCACTGAAAATGGAAGAAATCACGCTGTAAGATCAACATAGAAAAGGGTTGCCCTGAATATCAAGGGCAACCCTTTATTAGGAGGTGTACTACTCTATCAGGTCTTTGTCGTCCCATCTTACAACCACTTTGACCGATTGACTCCGTTTATGTATTTCGTCGGCAGCTTCTGCCACACATTTTCTTTGAAGCTGAATTTGTTCGGCGATAAAGCCGGTTTCCAGTTTGAAGTTCACATCCGTTTTCAGGGACAGGCGACGTTCGATTACAGGTCCGTTCAGCTCAAATGTCATCTCGTTTCTTTTTTGTTCCAGAAGTGTAAGGGTACCCCATCCGGCCTCAGTGAAAAAGGAAGACACTTCCTCTGTTGACTGAAGGGGGAACTTCCGTGAAAGCTGTTTTCCTCCCCAGTACAGGATATCGGGAGTGTGCTTTCCCAGTATGTCTGGTATCAAGATGTCGCGTAACATTTCATATCCGAAAATTGGAACGGACGGCTGATGTACTTCTTCTTTTTTCTGTTCCAAGTAAATCCCCTCTTTCTATAAAACTATTATATACATGAAAAGGGGAATTATCATCCCATACTGTGAAAAAATGACCTTGGGATATTTTGGTGAAATAATATTAATTCATTGTTTATCGAAATTTTCGCACATTTCAATTGGACAAAACCTCATCTTTTCTGTTATCAATATATTAAAAATATTTTTGCGGTATTGTCGAAATTATGTATACGTTTTCTTGACGCTTCCACTCCTTGGGAGTAAAATGAACATGTCACATTATTGTTACAATATAAAATATGTATCGTCGTCTAATACGTTATGAGTTTGATTAGAAAACGAATTCATATTTTATCATTAAGGGGGGTAAATCATGGCTGGAAATCGAGAATTTAATTATCGCAGGCTTCATTCATTGCTAGGTGTTATTCCAGTTGGATTATTTTTAACACAACATTTAGTCGTGAACCATTTTGCCACTGGTGGGGAAGAATCTTTCAATCAGGCGGCACACTTTATGGAAAGTCTTCCTTTCCGTTATTTCCTTGAAATTTTTATCATCTTCCTTCCATTGTATTTCCATGCGATTTACGGAATTTACATTGCATTCACTTCGAAGAATAATGCAAGTAAGTTTGGTTATTTCCGTAACTGGATGTTCTTACTTCAACGTGTTTCCGGGGTGATCACATTCATTTTCGTCACATGGCATATTTGGGAAACAAGGGTCGCAGCAGCTTTCGGAGCTGAAGTGAACTTTCAAATGATGGAAAACATTTTATCCAATCCGTTGATGCTGGGATTTTATGTGCTTGGTGTACTTTCAACAATTTTCCACTTTGCAAACGGATTATGGTCATTCTGCGTTAGCTGGGGACTTACGGTTACACCTCGTTCTCAATTAATTGCTACATATGTTACGATCGGGATTTTTGTAGCGTTATCGATTGTCGGTATGCGTGCAATCTTTGCTTTCGTATAAGCAGAATCAATATACGAGTCTGATAGATTAAGTAAGTGCTCTCGAAGTATGGTAGGAAAAGGAGTGAGTCACGATGAGTAAAGGTAAAATCATCGTTGTCGGTGGCGGTTTAGCCGGCCTGATGGCCACAATTAAAGCAGCAGAAAAAGGAACGCAAGTCGATTTATTCTCACTGGTACCCGTTAAGCGTTCTCACTCAGTATGTGCACAAGGTGGTATTAACGGAGCCGTTAATACAAAAGGGGAAGGGGATTCTCCTTGGGAACATTTTGATGATACAGTATATGGTGGGGATTTCTTAGCGAATCAACCGCCTGTCAAAGCAATGACGGAAGCGGCACCAGGGATTATTCATTTACTCGATCGTATGGGAGTTATGTTTAATCGTACACCTGAAGGATTACTGGATTTCCGTCGCTTCGGTGGAACACAGCATCATAGAACCGCTTTCGCCGGTGCTACGACTGGTCAGCAATTATTATACGCCCTTGACGAGCAGGTACGCCGTCATGAAGTGGCTGGATTAGTAAGCAAGTTCGAAGGTTGGGAGTTCCTTGGAGTCGTCATTGATGACGAAGGAGTCGCAAGAGGAATCGTTGCGCAAAACCTTCAAACAATGGAAATCAAATCATTTGCAGCAGATGCCGTGATCATGGCATCAGGCGGACCGGGAATCATCTTCGGAAAGTCTACAAACTCTGTCATCAATACAGGTTCAGCCGCTTCGATCGTTTATCAACAAGGTGCTTACTATGCAAATGGTGAGTTCATCCAAATTCACCCGACAGCCATTCCAGGGGACGATAAACTTCGCCTCATGAGTGAATCGGCACGCGGTGAAGGTGGACGTGTCTGGACGTATAAAGACGGTAAGCCTTGGTACTTCCTTGAAGAGAAGTATCCAGCATACGGAAACCTTGTACCCCGTGATATCGCCACACGTGAAATCTTTGATGTGTGCGTAAACCAAAAGCTTGGTATCAACGGTGAAAACATGGTTTACCTGGATCTATCCCATAAAGATTCAAAAGAGCTTGACATCAAGCTTGGTGGAATCATTGAAATCTATGAGAAATTCATGGGTGATGATCCACGTAAAGTACCAATGAAAATCTTCCCTGCAGTTCACTATTCAATGGGTGGACTATGGGTCGATTATGACCAGATGACGAATATCCCTGGTTTATTCGCGGCTGGTGAGTGTGACTACTCTCAGCACGGAGGAAACCGCTTGGGTGCGAACTCACTACTATCCGCGATCTATGGCGGTATGGTTGCGGGTCCTAATGCCATTAAATATATTGAAGGTCTTGAGAAAACGGTTGAATCCGTCCCTTCTTCCGTATTCGACCGCTATGTGAAACAGGAAGAAGAAAAGTGGAACAACATCATGTCCCTGAATGGCACGGAGAATGCATATGTCATTCATAAAGAGCTTGGAGAATGGATGACGGATAATGTTACCGTTGTACGTCATAACGACAAGCTGAAACAAACGGATGAAAAGATCCAGGAACTGATGGAACGTTACCAAAACATCAATATCAATGATACGGCTAAGTGGAGCAACCAGGGGGCGACTTTCACACGTCAATTGTGGAATATGCTTCAGCTTGCCCGTGTTATCACGATCGGTGCATTAAATCGTAATGAAAGCCGCGGGGCTCATTACAAGCCTGACTTCCCTGAACGTAATGATGAAGAATTCCTGAAGACGACGATGGCTAAGTACAACGCTGCGACCAATTCGCCGGAATTCCATTACGAGGATGTTGATACTTCACTTATCGCACCGCGTAAGCGTGACTATTCTAAAAGCAAAGGGGGAACGAAATGATGAGTGAAAATAAAAAAGTACGTTTTATCATTACTCGTCAAGAAAGCCCGGAAGCAGCCCCTTTCCAAGAAGAGTTCGAACTTGATTACAGACCGAATATGAACGTGATTTCCGCGTTGATGGAAATCCGTCGTAATCCGGTCAATGCAAAAGGGGAACACACCACTCCGATCAACTGGGATATGAACTGTCTGGAAGAGGTATGTGGAGCTTGTTCAATGGTGATCAACGGAAAGCCGAGACAATCTTGTACGGCATTGGTCGATCAACTGGAACAGCCGATCCGTCTTGAGCCAATGCGCACTTTCCCTGTTGTCCGCGACCTGCAGGTAGACCGCAGCCGCATGTTCGACAGTCTGAAGAAAGTAAAAGCATGGATTCCGATTGATGGAACATACGATCTTGGTCCAGGACCGCGTATGCCTGAGAAGAAGCGTCAATGGGCTTATGAATTATCGAAATGTATGACTTGTGGTGTATGTTTGGAAGCATGTCCGAATGTGAATAGTAAGTCAGATTTCATCGGGCCTGCCCCGTTATCTCAAGTCCGCTTGTTCAATGCGCATCCAACGGGTGCCATGAATCAGGATGAGCGTCTTGAATCGATCATGGGAGACGGTGGCCTTGCCAACTGTGGTAACTCTCAAAACTGTGTGCAGTCTTGTCCTAAGGGAATTCCTTTGACGACTTCAATCGCAGCTTTGAACAGAGAAACCACCTTCCAAATGTTCAAGAACTTCTTCGGAAGCGACCATATGGTGGACTGATTTTTTCGAGCTTAAAGCACTTTCCTTCGGGGGAGTGCTTTTTTGTGTTTAAGCAAAAGGTCTATTTGATGAGTGGTCGTTTAAAAAATAGACCGTTCCTTTCCGATGGGAGGAAGTCGGGGATCGGCAGCCGAAGTGAGGAGGCTCACCGCCAGCCCCGTGGAAAACGAGAAGGGCTTAGAGATGCAAATATCTCTGAGCTTTTTCTTTTGTACATGTTCAACAGAACCTAAAGTCCGTTTTATAAATAAGCGGAGGAATTCCGCCTATTTATAAAATAAAACTGAAAATATCTTAAATAGACGGAAAGATTCCGCCTATTTACATAAAAAACGTGAAAATGGATAATTTTACTTCCCTTAATCGGAATATTTCCGCTTATATCCCGAAAAAAGCTCTATTCTTCCTTCTTAACCGGAAAATCTCCGCTTATTTTCAAGCTCAACGGTTCCTGAATAAGGATTAGATTTCTTTCTGAATGACTAATAATCCACACAGTCTCCGTTTCATATATGTTTGACGATATTTGCACCTCTAAAGTAAACCCGTTAAAAAGAAGGGAAGAGCCCCTGCAGGCTCTATTTTATGCTTATAGGTTTCTTATTTTTCAGAAAAAGGGTATAATAAAAAAATGAATAGTCATTCATTTTCGGATTTCATTTCGTTTGATAAAAGGAGGAGCCAATTTGAAACATTTTACATACATTGAAGATATAGAAACATGGCAAAAAGAATTTTCATTTTCTATCCATATAAAGGTCCGGTTTTCTGAGACTGATATGTTTGGACATATGAACAATACGGTCCCCTTCACCTATTTTGAAGAAGCGAGGATCGAATATTTAAAACACATTGGATTTATGCAAAATTGGGTTAAGCCGAAACACGACACGATTCCTGTGGTTGCAGACCTGCAATGTGATTTTGTAAAGCAAGTATTCTTCGACGAAACGTTGAGGATCTATGTGAAGGCGAATCGTGTCGGTCATTCTTCGGTGGATATCCATTATATGGCTCTGAATGAAGAAGATGAGATTTGCTTTATAGGTAGAGGAACCATGGTGCAAATTTCAAAGCAAACCGGTAAAGGTGTTCCGTGGACGGAAGAAATGAGGGAGAAGCTTCACAGCGAAAGGGCGGTTAAAAGCCCGGTATAGCAAGTGAGAGAAATACCTGCCTATTTTTCATTTAACCTCCTTCTCTATGTCACTCTATACCCTACCTTCACATATGATATTCTGACGACCGACAATACCCATCCCCGCGGTTTAAAGCTGGCGAAGGCAAGGAGGGTTACCATAATTGAAGGACAATGATTTTACACACAAACCGTTGCTCACCAAAAGAGAAAAAGAAGTATTCGAACTGTTGGTTCAAGACAAAACAACTAAAGAAATAGCTAGTGATCTATTTATTAGCGAGAAAACAGTTCGAAATCATATTTCCAACGCCATGCAAAAGCTTGGAGTGAAGGGGCGATCTCAAGCTGTTGTAGAGCTTCTTCGCATGGGGGAACTCAAGCTTTAAATGTAAGGGACTGATTCTGATGCCGAACAATTGACGGGTTTCTCCTCGGATGCCTATTAATGTTTGAATGAGAGTCAGTCTCTTTTAGTTCTCATCCATTTAGGAACTTATCTTGAATTTTTGTCTGAAAAAGGCGAAAATGCTAGTAAGGGTGATTCGTGATGAATGAATCATAATCGAAATCGAAGCTAAAGCGGGAAGGCAGACGCTTTCCGGTTTTTCATAGGGAGTACTTGTCCAGTTTCTGATAATAAAAGGAGAGAAATAATGACGAATTCTAAAGACCAATCCAATGGAGATCTACAAGTTGTGGCAGATATAGAGAAAGACCTGCGATACATATCATCGATCATCAAGCAAAAAGGAAGGGAAATATTAAGTCAGTATGCGATCACGCCTCCGCAGTTCATTGCGCTTCAGTGGTTATTCGAGTACGGGGACATGACGATCGGGGATCTGTCGAATAAGATGTACCTCGCGTGCAGTACGACGACGGATCTTGTGGACCGGATGGAAAAAAATCAGCTGGTCGAACGGGTCAAGGATGAAAATGATCGCCGGGTCGTGCGCATTCATATGTTAAAAGAGGGCGAAAGAATTATTGAAGAAGTGATCAAAAAAAGGCAAAATTATCTTCAGAGTGCTTTAGGGGACTTCTCTGACCAGGAAGTGCTATTATTAAAGGATCATTTAGCAAAACTTCATCAAGAAATTAAACCAGAATGAGGGAATAATGTGATTCAACCAATCGGCATCATTGATTCTGGGGTAGGGGGACTGACCGTTGCTAGGGAAGTGATGCGGCAGCTGCCAAAAGAGACCATCTACTATTTAGGTGACACAGCCCGTTGTCCCTACGGACCCAGATCAGCTCAAGAAGTAAAAACGTTCACATGGGAAATGACTCAATATCTCATGCAATATGATATCAAAATGCTGATCATCGCCTGCAATACAGCCACTGCGGTTGTCCTCGATGAAATTCAGACCCATCTGGATATTCCGGTGATCGGGGTCATTCACCCCGGGGCGAGGGCTGCGATCAAGCATACTCATAATAAAAGAATCGGCGTCCTCGGAACCGTGGGGACGATTCACAGCGGCGCCTATGTAGATGCCCTGCATTCCCTCCACGGAAGCCTGGACGTCACGTCGCTTGCCTGTCCGAAGTTTGTTCCGTTAGTGGAAAGTGGTGAGTATGACAGTTCCATGGCAAGTGATATTGTGGGGGAAACCCTTCATCCCCTTAAAGATTCCGGGATCGATACCTTGATCTTAGGGTGTACCCATTATCCCCTGTTACAACCGACGATACAGGCCTATATGGGGCCCGGTGTCAGTGTGATCAGCTCCGGGGACGAAACCGCGCGGGAAGTCAGTACGATCCTTGATTATTACAATCTCCTTTACAGGGGAGTCCACCAGCCGGAGCACCGCTTTTTCAACACAGGTTCCTCGGCGATCTTTTCACAGATTGCCTCTGATTGGCTGACAGTCGGTGAAGTAAAAGCAGAAACCATCCAATTACAAGGGTAAGATCTTGTAATTGGATGGTTTTTTGTATTGTTGTTTTTATTGTGAAAAGTTTCGGTCTATTTTTCAGCCGGGGCTCGTATATATGTTAGTACAAACTGTCTTTTAGGAGGTTTCCCAATGGCGAAAAAAGCAAAGGTGTCAATAGCGGTAACGGTTTTAGCTTCTTCCATGTATCTCTCAGGTTGTGGATTACTCAGTTTCGGTGATGATAAGGAGAAAATCGATCCCCCTCAAGACCTTTCCTACTTAAAAGAAGGGGAGAAAGTCGATACAGCCAAGAAAGAGGATTCAGAGAAAAAGGTCAGCAAGGAAGAAGCGGATGCAGAGACCGTGATGACGGAACTTTATTTAATCGATAAAAATGGTTATGTGGTATCCCAGGCCATCCCTCTGCCAAGTCAGGAAAGCGTGGCCAAACAGGCACTTGAATACCTGGTGGTGAACGGTCCGGTCCAAAATATCCTGCCAAACGGCTTCCGTGCTGTATTGCCGGCGGATACACAAGTGACGGTCGATATTAAAGATGGAAAAGCGATTGCTGATTTTTCCCCGGAATTTAATAACTATCAGCCTGAAGATGAGCAGAAAATCCTGCAATCCGTCACGTGGACATTGACCCAGTTTGATTCAGTTAAGAGCGTGGAGCTTCGTGTAAACGGGTATCCGCTGACAGAGATGCCTGTGAATGGGACACCGATCGATGAAAAGGGATTAACGAGAAAAGTCGGGATCAACGTGGATACTTCCGGAGTGGTGGATCCTACGAGTACTAAACCACTGACGGTATACTATGTAGCGCAAACGGATGATAAGACGTATTATGTCCCTGTGACTAAACGCGTCAGCTCCAAATCAGTGGATGAAGTGAAGGCAGTGGTAAATGAGCTGATCGAAGGACCCGGGTATTCCTCTTCTCTCGCAAGTGACTTTACGGGTGCGAAGCTATTGGATGATCCGAAGCTTGAGGATGGAACCGTCACGCTGAACTTTAACGAAGCGGTATATGGAAGCCTGGAAGAAAAAATGGTTTCTGAACACATGCTTAATTCACTCGTCCTTTCCTTGACGGAGCAAAAGGGCATCAAAGGGGTCTCAGTACTGGTTAATGGTGAAGCGACTACCGTTTCTAAAGACGGTGAAACGGTAACCGAACCGGTGACAAGGCCGGAAAATGTGAATGCAATTAGTTTTTAAATCACGATTTTTTGATATACTATTATAGAATCACCGAAAAGAGGTTGGCAGATTGCCGCCTCTTCTATTTTTGAGTAGACCTATTTTTACATAACGTACAAACAAACAGGAGGGAATTATATGAGATCAGACGGCAGAGAAAAGAATCAATTGCGTCCTATCGAAATCGAGACAGACTATGTCAAGCATCCGGAAGGCTCTGTATTGATAACGGTTGGAGAAACGAAAGTCATTTGTAACGCGAGTATCGAAGAAAGAGTGCCTCCTTTTATGAGGAACAGTGGAAAGGGCTGGATCACGGCTGAATATTCCATGCTTCCGAGAGCCACGGAAACGAGAAACATCCGTGAATCGTCCAAGGGGAAAATTTCCGGCAGGACAATGGAAATCCAACGGTTGATCGGACGTGCCCTGAGAGCAGTGGTGGATTTGGATGCGTTGGGGGAACGAACGATCTGGATCGATTGTGACGTCATCCAGGCAGATGGAGGCACGAGGACGGCTTCGATCACAGGGGCTTTCGTTGCCATGGCACTGGCCCTTGCCAAGCTTCAGGATAATAAGAAGATTTCATCATTCCCTCTCAAAAGCTTCCTGGCGGCTACAAGTGTCGGGATCGTGGAAGAACATGGGGCGGTCCTTGATTTGAATTATATTGAAGATAGCAGCGCGCTGGTGGATATGAACATCATCATGACCGGTGAAGGTGAATTTGTGGAGCTTCAGGGAACCGGTGAAGAAGCAACCTTCACGATGGATCAATTGTACCAAATGCTGAAACTTGGACAAGAGGGGATTCACGAACTCTTCCAGATTCAGCAGCAATCATTAGGGGATATCGTAAAAAGATTTCAATAAAGGGATGAGAGACCGATGACAAAACGAGTGATCATAGCCACTAAGAACAGGGGAAAAGCAAAAGAATTCCAACATATGTTTGCGCCTTACGGGTATGAGGTACAAACATTACTAGACCTTCCCCATATCGAGGATGTAGAAGAAACAGGCGAAACATTTGAGGAAAATGCGATTTTAAAAGCAGAAACCGTCGCGGATATTTTAGGGGCATTGGTTATCGCGGATGATTCCGGGTTGGCCATCGATGCCCTTGAGGGGCGTCCCGGCGTATACTCTGCACGCTATGCCGGCGAGGAAAAAAGCGACGAGGCAAACATGGAGAAGGTATTACGTGAACTACAATCTGTGGAAGATTCCGACCGCACAGCCCGTTTTTACTGTGTACTTGCCATTGCCGGTCCCGGGAGGGAGACCAAAACGGTGACGGGAACGTGTGAAGGAAAGATTTTGCGTGATAAGAGAGGATCGAATGGGTTTGGTTACGATCCGATCTTCTTCGTCCCTTCCCTTCAAAAGACCATGGCCGAATTGACTCCGGATGAGAAGAGCGGAATCAGTCATCGCGGTCATGCACTGGAGAAGCTTTCGAAAATGATTTCAGACTTCGTTTAAAGGGTGAGCTGAATGAAACTATTAGTTGTTAGTGATAGTCATGGATCCAAGGAAGAATTGATGGATCTATCAAGGAAATATCAGTCAGGCGTCGATGCTATGATCCACTGTGGTGACTCCGAGTTGAGTGCCGATGATCCTGCGTTGTCCCCTTACCTTGTCGTTCGGGGGAATTGTGACATGGATGCACGGTTGCCTGACGACCTGGTAGAGAAGGTCGGCGGGCATTCGATCCTGGTGACTCACGGACATCACTATGGGATCAAAATGTCACTGATGAAGCTGCGTTACAGAGCGGAAGAGGCCGGGGCACAGTTTGTGTTCTTCGGCCACTCACATACTCTGGGGGCGGAATTGAATGACGGCACACTATTTCTGAATCCCGGAAGCATCCTGCTGCCGAGGGGCAGGAGTGAGCGGACCTATGCCCTGGTGGAGGCCCAAGATCAAGAAATAAAGGTCACCTTTCTGACGCACGATCATGTGGTGCTGGATGAATTGACGCAAACGTTTAACTTGTAAAGCAAATGAAGGGAACCCGTATCGTAAGGGTTCCCTTCATGATTTGCGGTATAAAACAGAAAGGTGAAAAATAAAATAAAACTTTTTCTGAAAACCTGTTGACTTATTTATGCTATGTGAATATAATAAATATTGTCCTTGAAAAACAAATAACGAAAAAAACACGTCCCAGTAGCTCAGCTGGATAGAGCAACGCCCTTCTAAGGCGTCGGTCGGGAGTTCGAATCTCTCCTGGGACGCCATAATCATTACATACGAACCTTGGTATCAGGGTTTTGACTAACAAGGGGTACTGACACAGTAAACTGTGAGGGTATCTCTTTTTTTATCCAATGTATGATACTAGCAATATTATTTATATCTTGTCCCAGTAGCTCAGCAGGATAGAGCAACAGTTTCCTAAACTGTAGGTCGGGAGTTCGAATCTCTTCTGGGACGCCATCCATCCTACATACCAAAGCTTACCTTGTGAAGGTAAGCTTTTTTTGTTATCCAAAAGATATCGTGCTAAACTAAAGGCAACTAAACAGTATAGGCAGGTACGTTTTATGACTAAGGAAAACCATGAAGGAAAAGGGAAGATTGTACAGTTTCCAGGATTGAAGGAACGGCTGCTGGAAAAAGGGATACAGGCTTTGGAAAAGGGTGAGGTCCATGAATCCTCAGATCTTCTTACACAGGCTTATGAATTAGAACCGGATAACCCGGATATCAATACTGCACTCGTATTATCACTTTATGAAAGCAAGCAGTATGACAAAGCCGGATCCTTGTGTAAAGAGATGCTCCATGAAGGAATCGGAGACTACTTCGAGGTTGTCGATATGTATCTGATGATCCTCATCCAGCTTCATCAGCACAAAGAAGTGATTGATACGATCAATGCCTTGTTCGATGAAAAAGAAGTCCCTTTTGAAAAGGAAGATCATTTCCGGAAGCTTCTTCACTTCAGTGAGAAGGTAGTGAACGGAAAAGAGCCCATTCCTGAAGAAGACGCATCCAAAGAGGATCTATCGTCTATCCTGACAGGGAAGAGCCTGGAGGAGCAGACGCTCACCGTGGCACAGCTCGTTCATCGCAATATCCGTCCGTTTGCGGTTGAGCTGGAGGCGGTTTTAAGGGACCCAGATGCCCATCCATTTTTACAAACGATGATCTTAAATGTTTTAAGAGAGCATGGAATGGATAAAGAAGTCATTGTGATCAAGTTTGGAAGGGAAGAACGAGTGTCACCTTCAACATTGGAAGATGTGTTCGAATCTGATTTCTTCACCGGGGTAACAAACACCCTTGATGATCTGCTGGCTCAAACAAATCCTACTCTATTTCAGCACGCGCAGGAATTATTGAAGCGGCATGCCTTCCTTCTCTATCCTTTTACACTTGAGGAGGAACCGGAGGAAATCGCTTCGGTGTATGCTTTTTACACGGCAGGGATGTTTGCTGATACTCTCCTTGAAGAAGAGTTAAGAGAACAGGTCGAAAACAGCCGATCTGAGGGTATCCTGGCCAATTTGAAGGAACTAGAGGAAATTTCCTCACCGAATATTTAAAGGCTCTCTGTTGAAACACAGTGGCTGTATGTTATAATGTAATGGTTGTAATGTTAAAGTTTTTCATATATTTACGATGATAGTGCTAGATTCATACGGGACTATCTACTACTATGCGTAAAAAAATTAAGATCAATTATAGATTGTTGGAGGGAACAGTATGTCTGCAAAATGGGAAAAGCAAGAAGGAAACCAAGGAGTACTTACAATTGAAGTTGAAGCTGCAAAAGTAAACGAAGGTTTGGACGCAGCATTCAAAAAAGTTGTAAAACAAGTGAACGTACCAGGATTCCGTAAAGGGAAAATGCCTCGCGGAATGTTCGAAAAACGTTTTGGTGTTGAATCACTTTACCAAGATGCATTAGATTTCATCTTACCTGAAGCGTATGCAAAAGCAATCGAAGAAACGGGAATCGATCCAATCGACCGTCCGGAAATCGATGTTGAGCAAATGGAAAAAGGCAAAGACTTGATCTTCACTGCAAAAGTACAAGTGAAGCCAGAAGTGAAACTTGGCGATTACAAAGGTCTTGAAGTAGAAAAAATGGAAACAGAAGTAACAGCTGAAGATGTTGAAGCTGAACTTACTTCACTTCAAGAAAAACAAGCTGAGCTTGCGGTTAAAGAAGAAGGAAAAGCTGAAGAAGGCGACACAGTAACGATGGATTTCGAAGGATTCGTTGACGGTGAAGCATTCGAAGGCGGACAAGCTGAGAACTACTCACTTGAATTAGGTTCTGGTCAGTTCATCCCAGGATTCGAAGAGCAATTAGTCGGTGTTGCAGCAGGAGAAGAGAAAGAAGTAGAAGTGAACTTCCCTGAGGAATACCATGCAGCTGAACTTGCTGGCAAGCCTGCTACATTCAAAGTGAAAGTTCATGAAATCAAAGCAAAAGAACTTCCGGCTCTAGACGATGAGTTCGCGAAAGACGCTGACGAAGAAGTTGAAACACTTGCTGAACTGAAAGAAAAAATCGAAAAACGCCTTCAAGAGTCTAAAAAGAACGAAGCTGAAACAGCCGTTCGCGAAACTCTTGTAAATAAAGCTTCTGACAACGCTGAAGTTGAAATTCCAGAAGTAATGGTGAAAGCCGAAGTAGACCGCATGATGCAGGAGTTCGAACAACGTCTGCAAATGCAAGGTATGAACCTTGATCTTTACTTCCAATTCTCTGGTCAATCAGAAGAAGATCTTCGTGCTCAAATGACAGAAGATGCAGGTAAACGCGTTCGCACAAACCTGACACTCGAAGCAATCGCAGCAGCTGAAAACCTTGAAGTGACTGACGAAGAAGCAGAAGAAGAAGTAAACAAAATGGCTGAACAATACAACATGTCTGCTGACAACATCAAACAAGCACTAGGTGGTCTTGACACACTTAAAGCTGACCTGAAAGTTCGTAAAGCAGTAGAATTCCTTGTTGAAAACAGCAAAACTGTAGCATAATAAAAATAGCAAACAAGGCGCGAATCTTCGTGCCTTGTTTTGTACAATGAAGCATCTTATTACACCGTATTTTGGCTCATTCGTGTGAAAACGAATGTTTCACACGCTTTTCAGCATAGCTGAAAAGTTGCCACAGAAACAAAAAACNNGTTTTTTGTTTCTGTGGCAAAATGAGCCAAAATACTATACTCTGTTGATTAAGAAACTTTCTCCATCATTTAAGAATAAGAACCACTATTTTTGGAAAAAGCTTATGAAACGGGGTTGCATTACTTTTCACCATGAACATACATAATAAGATTCCTTACATCACCTTACTTCAATTGGACAAAATAAACTTTAGCAATGTAAAAGATTTGCTAAAATGCACGATACATAATAAGATGATTCTTAAGAATCGTATCAATTTCTTTACGGACATATAATATGATAAAATGCAGTACATAACTTTAGGTAATAGGGATGTAAGGAATCGTTCGTTTATTGAAACAGAGCACGATTTTATGAAGTTTTAACGAAGGGGTGAAAATCATTGTTTAAATTTAATGATGAAAAAGGGCAACTAAAATGTTCTTTTTGCGGAAAAACACAAGACCAAGTTCGTAAACTAGTCGCTGGACCAGGTGTGTATATTTGTGATGAGTGTATCGAGCTTTGCACGGAAATCGTGGAAGAAGAGCTGGGTACGGAAGAAGAAGTTGAATTCAAGGACGTTCCGAAACCTCGTGAAATCCGTGGAATTCTGGATGAATATGTCATCGGTCAGGATCAGGCCAAGAAATCACTTGCTGTAGCCGTTTACAACCACTATAAGCGTATCAACTCCAGCAGCAAAGTGGATGACGTTGAATTATCTAAGAGTAATATCGCCATGATTGGACCTACTGGTAGCGGTAAAACCCTGCTTGCCCAGACACTGGCGCGTATCCTGAACGTTCCTTTCGCCATCGCCGACGCGACTTCTTTAACAGAAGCCGGTTACGTTGGGGAAGATGTTGAGAATATCCTGTTGAAATTGATCCAGGCAGCTGATTACGATGTAGAAAAAGCTGAAAAAGGGATCATCTACATCGATGAAATCGATAAAGTGGCACGTAAATCTGAAAATCCTTCGATTACTAGAGATGTTTCAGGTGAAGGGGTTCAACAAGCCCTCTTGAAGATTCTTGAAGGTACGGTAGCAAGCGTTCCTCCTCAAGGTGGACGCAAGCATCCTCATCAGGAATTCATCCAGATCGATACGTCCAATGTCCTGTTCATTTGTGGGGGAGCATTCGACGGAATCGAGCAGATCATCAAACGCCGTTTAGGTCAAAAGGTCATCGGCTTCGGTTCAGATCCTAAAAACGCTGAAGTAAAAGAAGATAAATCCCTACTTTCCAAAGTTGTTCCTGAAGACCTATTGAAGTTCGGTCTGATCCCGGAATTCATCGGTCGTTTACCGGTTATTTCAAGCCTTGAGCCTCTAGATGAAGAAGCGCTGGTTGAAATCCTGACAAAACCTAAAAATGCATTGGTGAAACAATACCAAAAAATGCTTGAATTAGATGATGTCGAGCTTGAGTTCACAGAAGATGCCCTTCTGGAAATCTCTAAAAAAGCCATCGAACGTAAAACGGGAGCACGTGGATTACGTTCCATCATCGAAACCATGATGCTCGATGTAATGTTCGATCTACCTTCACGTGATGACATTAAAAAATGTATCATCACCAAAGAAACGATCCTGGAAGATGCCGCTCCACACCTCATGCTAGAAGATGGAACCGTCATCGATCCAAACGAAGAAAAGACATCAGCATAATAGCTTTAACTAAAGCCAAGAATGATTCTTCATTCTTGGCTTTTTTAATGTGGTGAAAAGCTGTAGAGACGACTCCTGGGGCAATAACAGGACAGGAGAACCGCAGGCTTTGCATAGCAGTAATTGAATTTCAATAAGGGAGCTATCATAATTTAGCACAGAGTGGATTGTAGCGGAAGGCACTTGACTCCTGCGGGGAATAGAGGAAAGGTCGAGACCCCGCAGGGCAAAGCCCGAGGAGGCTCGACTTCCTCCCCGCGGAAAGCAAGTGCCTGGAGCGGAAAGGAACGGACTCCGTTTTCATACTATCGCTTGTTACCATCAGTAGCTGTTCAATATTTCTATATTTTACTCGCTTTTGAACCGGAACTTTTTTGTTTATTCCCACAAGGTCAAGGAGATACTAACCGATAACAACTTGTATCTACTTGGAGGGAGACGAATGAGCTTTACTAGCATCGCTTTATTTATCCAATTATTCTTCGGAATCATCATTGGATTGTACTTCTGGAACCTGTTGAAAAACCAGCGAACGCAAAAAGTTTCCATTGACCGTGAATCAAAAAAAGAAATGGAAGAACTCCGAAAGATGAGATCCATTTCATTGACAGAACCCCTTGCCGAAAAAGTAAGACCATCAACCTTTGAAGATATCGTAGGCCAGGAAGATGGAATAAAAGCATTGAAAGCAGCCATTTGCAGTCCGAATCCTCAGCATGTCATCATCTATGGACCTCCTGGTGTCGGAAAAACGGCAGCAGCCCGTTTGGTCCTCGAAGAAGCAAAGAAAAATATGAAGTCCCCTTTTAAGTCTTCCGCCGTTTTTGTTGAACTGGATGCCACAACGGCACGATTCGATGAACGCGGGATTGCCGATCCGCTGATCGGTTCCGTCCATGATCCCATCTATCAAGGAGCGGGAGCCATGGGACAGGCAGGGATCCCTCAGCCGAAACAAGGTGCTGTGACGAATGCCCACGGAGGCGTATTATTCATCGACGAAATCGGGGAATTACATCCGATTCAGTTGAATAAGCTATTAAAAGTACTGGAAGACCGCAGGGTTTTCCTTGAGAGTGCATACTACAATGAAGAGAATCATCAAATTCCCACCCATATACATGATATTTTCAAAAACGGCCTGCCGGCTGATTTCCGCTTGATCGGCGCGACGACCCGTACACCGAGTGAACTCCCTCCCGCCATCCGCTCAAGATGCATGGAGGTTTTCTTCAGGGAGTTAGAGCATGATGAAGTGAAAAAAGTAGCGGCAGGTGCCGTTGAAAAGGTAGAGATGACGATCAGTGACAAAGGTCTCGAGACCCTGGCGTCTTATGCACGCAATGGGCGTGAAGCCGTCAATATGGTCCAGATCGCAGCCGGGGTTGCCATCACCGAAAATAGAAAAGAAATCTATGATCATGAGCTTGAATGGATCATCCAATCGAGCCAGCTGTCCCCGCGCTATCAGAAAAAAATCAATGAAGAAGCCACGATCGGTCTGGTCAATGGGTTAGCCGTGACGGGACCGAACACAGGATCCTTGCTTGAAATCGAAGTGAATGTCATTCCCGCTCCCGATAAAGGGACCATCAACGTGACGGGGATTGTGGAAGAAGAAAGCATCGGAGACCGGAGTAAATCCATCAGGCGAAAAAGTATGGCGAAAGGCTCGATCGAAAACGTGATCACAGTCCTTCGTTCCATGGGAGTGCCTGCCGATCAATATGACATCCATGTGAATTTCCCTGGCGGAGTTCCGGTGGATGGCCCTTCAGCGGGGATTGCCATGGCCCTGGGCATCTATTCGGCCATTTACCGCATCCCCATCAAGCATACGATTGCCGTCACCGGAGAAATCAGTATTCATGGATCCGTGAAGCCTGTCGGAGGGGTGTATCCGAAGGTGAAGGGTGCGAAGCTTGCCGGGGCGACAATGGCCATCATCCCTTTTGACAATCAGCAGGCGATGCTAAGTGAAATAGAAGGAATCGAAGTGGTCCCGGTCAAACAGCTCAAGGAAGTTCTGGACCTGGCCCTTCTGAAAGAACCCCTTCCCCAAACTGAACTCGTCTCCGAACAAAATAAGAAAAGTGTATAGACTGTGTTGACCGATTCGGGTCTATCCGAATCGGTTTGTTTTTGAACGGGGTGGTTACAGGAATAATCGGAAGTGCCACCCGAATAAAGTTGTAAATACCTATTTAATAGACACTACCTAGTAAATAAGTTAGAATTGTACAAAGACTCATGAGCAAAATTCGGAGGTGTTATATGTGGCAAAACAAAATAATTTAACGGTTCCCCTCCTTCCATTAAGAGGCTTACTTGTGTATCCGACAATGGTCTTGCATTTAGATGTTGGACGTGAGCGCTCCGTACAGGCTTTGGAAAAAGCCATGATGGATGATCATTTAATTTTCTTAACGACTCAAAGAGATATGAATATAGATGAGCCCACACAGGAAGATTTCTACGAAATGGGAACCCTGACCAAGGTTAAGCAGATGCTTAAATTGCCTAACGGGACCATCAGGGTACTGGTAGAGGGATTGAACCGTGCGTCGATTTCCTCATTCACGGAGCAAAAGGACTTCTATGAAGTGACTGTGAAGGAATTCCAGGATTCTGAAGTGAAAGAATCGGAAACAGACGCTTTAATGAGGACGTTACTGAATTACTTTGAACAATACATAAAGCTATCAAAAAAGGTTTCAGCTGAAACATATTCGACGGTTTCAGATATCGAAGAACCAGGGAGACTTGCGGATATCGTTGCATCCCATCTTCCCCTGAAAATGAAGGAAAAGCAGAACGTCCTTGAAACTCTCGATATTAAGAAGAGGCTTCAAATGGTGATCGAAACGATCAACAATGAAAAAGAAGTGCTGAGCTTAGAGAAAAAAATCGGCCAACGCGTAAAGCGTTCCATGGAAAGAACACAAAAAGAGTATTATCTTCGGGAACAAATGAAAGCAATCCAAAAGGAATTAGGCGACAAAGAAGGAAAAACGGGTGAAATTGAAGATTTGACGGCAAAGATCGAGCAGGCCGATATGCCGGAAGAGGTGGAAATCACGGCATTGAAAGAGCTTGCCCGTTATGAGAAAGTACCTTCAAGCTCGGCGGAAAGCTCTGTGATCCGCAACTACATTGAATGGCTGGTTTCCTTACCGTGGTCCACTGAAACGGAAGACCAATTGGACATCAAGCGGTCTGAACACATTTTAAACAGGGATCATTATGGTCTTGAAAAGGTCAAAGAACGAGTGCTGGAATATCTGGCCGTTCAACAATTGACTCAATCCCTCAAAGGACCTATCCTATGTCTTGCGGGACCCCCGGGAGTCGGGAAAACGAGCTTGGCACGTTCCGTGGCTGAATCTCTCGGACGCAATTTCGTACGCATCTCCCTCGGAGGCGTCCGTGATGAGTCTGAAATCAGGGGCCACAGACGGACGTATGTAGGAGCCATGCCGGGACGGATCATCCGCGGTATGAAAAAGGCAGGCACCATCAATCCTGTTTTCCTTCTCGATGAGATCGATAAAATGTCCAGTGATTTCAGGGGAGATCCGTCTTCTGCCATGCTTGAGGTACTCGATCCCGAGCAGAATTCGAATTTCAGCGATCACTATATTGAAGAGACCTATGACTTATCAAAAGTCATGTTCATCGCGACGGCAAATGATCTTTCCACCATTCCCGGTCCACTCCGGGACAGAATGGAAATCATTACGATAGCCGGTTATACAGAGCTTGAAAAATTAAATATCGCCAAGCATCATTTACTGGAAAAACAAATCAAAGATCACGGTTTGAACAAGTCGAAGCTTCAAGTAAGAGACGAAGCGATCGTTGATATCGTACGCTATTATACAAGGGAAGCCGGTGTAAGGAGCCTGGAGCGCCAGCTGGCAGCCCTTTGCAGGAAAACGGCGAAGATCATCGTTTCAGGTGATAAGAAGCGCGTAGTGATCACTTCAAGCAATATTGAAGAGTTCCTTGGAAAGAAAAAATTCCGTTATGGTCAGGCTGAATCAGAAAATCAGATCGGTGTTTCAACGGGTCTTGCCTATACCACTGTGGGCGGGGACACATTGCAGATCGAAGTATCCCTTGCACCTGGTAAAGGGAAGCTTGTCCTCACCGGTAAGTTGGGGGATGTCATGAAGGAATCGGCTCAGACAGCCTTCAGTTACGTCCGATCCAAGGCGGGGGAGCTTGGGATTGACGAGAGTTTCCACGAGAAACATGATATTCACATCCACGTTCCCGAAGGAGCCGTACCGAAAGACGGTCCTTCAGCCGGGATCACGATCACGACGGCACTCGTATCAGCCCTGACAGGGAAATACGTGAACCGTGAAGTAGGGATGACAGGTGAAATGACCCTGAGAGGAAGAGTCCTTCCAATCGGAGGCGTGAAAGAAAAAACATTAAGCGCACATCGGGCCGGAATTAAAACGATCATCCTTCCGAAAGACAATGAAAAGGATATCGACGACATTCCGGAGAGTGTAAGGGGAGAATTAACGTTCATCCTTGTATCCCACATCGATGAAGTCTTAGAGAAAGCATTAGTAGGTGAAAAGAAGTGAAAGTAAATCAAGTTGAGTTAGTCATCAGTGCAGTCAGGCCTGAACAATATCCTGGCGATTTTCTTCCGGAGTTTGCCTTGGCGGGACGCTCGAATGTAGGGAAATCTTCCTTCATCAACAAAATGATCGGCCGCAAGAGCATGGCAAGGATTTCATCCAAGCCGGGTAAAACCCAGACGCTGAATTTTTATAAAATAGAAGAAACCCTCTATTATGTCGACGTACCCGGTTATGGTTTTGCCAAAGTCTCCAAAACAGAACGGGAAGCATGGGGGAAGATGATCGAAACGTATATCACTTCCCGTGAGCAGCTCAGGGCAGTCATCCTGATCGTGGACCTGCGCCATGCTCCGACCAATGATGATGTCATGATGTATGATTTCCTCAAGCATCATGAACTGCCGTGTATCGTCATTGCCACCAAAGCGGACAAGATCCCGAAAGGCAAATGGCAGAAGCACCTCAAAGTCACTAGGGAAACGCTGAACATGGACAGTGAGGATGACCTCATCATGTTCTCATCCGAAACAGGCCTTGGAAAAGACAAAGCCTGGGACGCCATCAAATCGTATTATAAATGATCTTGTAAAGAACCGATTTCCATTTATGGAGGTCGGTTCTTTTTTTGACTGAAAAGTAGTCATAAAGAAGGTCTACCGAAGTCCGTATAAGGTTTTTTGGCCTATATGACGAAAGCATATGAAAGGAAATGAAAGGATAGGGACGTATATGTATCCATATCAAAGCTGAATTGGGTTCATCCACTAAAATGGATAATTATAAGCTCTGGAAGCTATATTTGAATTTTGAGAATTTTCTCTTTTGTTGATAAAATTATGAAAGATTAAAAATATTACAAGCTACATAAGGGGGACTCTAGACAGTGAAGAATTGGAAAAGCCTAGTCTTGTTAGTACTTGCTGCACTTCTTCTATCCGCTTGCGGAGACAAAGCTACAACAGAGAGTGGTGCGAAGTTAGTGGAGGAAGGCAAATTCGTTTATGCAGCTTCAGGTGAATTCAAGCCATTCAGTGTGACGAATAATGATGGAACCATGTCAGGATTCGATATTGAAGTGGCAGAAGCAGTAGCAAAAGAAATGGGTCTTGAACCCGAACAGAAGAAATTTAAATTTGCAGGAATCGTAGAAGGGGTAAAATCCGGACGTTTCGATGCGGCGGTTGCCAGTCATACGATCACGGAAGATCGCTTGAAGGAAGTGGACTTCTCGACTCCTTATTATTATTCCGGACCGCAGATTTTCGTACGTAAAGACAGCGATGTTGAAACATTGGATGATTTGAAGGACAAGGAAATTGCTGTATCCAAAGGATCAACATATGCAGAAACAGCCAAGGAAGTAACGGATAAAATCCAGGCATACGATAGTGACGTTGTTGCACTTGAGGCGTTAAATAAAGGCAAACATGATGCCGTCATCACTGATTTCATCACAGGTAAAGAAGCGATTGCTTCAGGCCTTGACATTGAAGCGCGTGAGCTGATCGGCCGCAGTGAGCAGGCCATCGCTGTAAGTAAAGACAATGAAGCCCTGCTCAAAGAAGTCAATAAAGCTCTTGAAACACTAAGGGAAGACGGGACATTGAAGAAGATCAGTGAAAAATATTTCAATACAGACATTACATCAGATCCTGAGAAAGAGTAAGAGCAGCATGACACAGAGCGAATGTGCTTCTATGCGCATTCGCTTTTTGTCTTAAAGTGAGAATAGATTGAACGGAGGGAAGTCCATGCATTTTTTAGAAACCTTTGCCGGTACATATGATGTTTTTCTTAAAGGGATGTTATTAACGTTCCAGTTAACCTTTGTTTCGGTCCTGATTGCGATCGTGATCGGTCTGTTTTTCGCCTTTCTAAAGATTTCAGGGATCAAGCCATTGTCCCTGCTTGCGGATTTATACATTTTCGTTGTACGGGGAACACCTTTGATTGTTCAAATCTTTATCTTCTATTTCGGATTGACTTCATTGAATATTTCAGGCTTCTGGTCTGTCGTCATGGGGCTTGCTTTCCATAACGGGGCGTATATAGCGGAGATCTTCCGCGGAGCCATTCAATCCATCGACAAAGGACAAATGGAAGCGGGACGTTCCCTGGGGATGTCTCTCGGATTGTCCATGAGAAGGATCATCCTTCCACAGGCATTCAGACGTGCCCTGCCGCCCCTTGGAAATCAATTCATCATTGCTTTGAAGGATTCGTCCCTTGCTTCCTTCATCGGGATGTTCGAATTGTTCAGCGTGGCGACGACACTCGGATCGAATAACTTTGATTATATGACATACCTGCTTGTAGTAGCGATCTATTACCTGGTTCTTGTATTACTATTCTCTACGATCGTCAATATAATTGAAAAACGTATGTCTATCAGTGATTAAGAATGATGCGGGAGGGATGAGAATGAGTCAGGAAATGATTAAAGTAGAGAAATTAAATAAATCCTTCGGTGATTTGCACGTCCTGAAGGATATTGATATCAGCGTAAGGGAAAGTGATGTTGTTTGCCTCATCGGAGCCAGTGGATCAGGAAAGAGTACGTTGCTCCGCTGCCTTAACTTTCTGGAGTTGAAAGATAATGGGAAGGTTGTCATCGAGGGGGATGAGATCAATCAGGATACCCATGATTTGAATAAAATCCGTCAGAAGGTGGGAATGGTATTCCAGCATTTCTACCTCTTTCCCCACAAAACCGTGTTGGAAAATGTGATGGAGGCACCGGTTCATGTAAAGGGTGTTGCAAAAGCGGAAGCAAGGAAGGATGCCAAAGAGCTGTTGAAGAAAGTCGGCCTTGGGGACAAGGAGGATGTCTATCCTTCAAAGCTGTCAGGTGGACAGAAGCAGCGTGTCGCCATCGCGCGTGCCCTGGCGATGAAACCTGAGATCATGCTGTTTGATGAGCCTACCTCGGCTTTGGATCCTGAATTGGTCGGAGAAGTTCTCTCCACCATGAAGGAACTTGCCCTTGAAGGGATGACAATGGTCGTCGTGACCCATGAGATGGGATTTGCCAGGGAAGTAGCCGATTGGGTCGTCTATATGCACGATGGCCGGATCGTTGAAGTGGGGCCGCCTCAAGAGCTGTTTCATTCACCAAAGGAGCAGCGGACGAAAGAGTTTTTGGACTCGGTTCTCTAATAGAACAAGAAAAAGCCCGGACATTAGACTGACCTAGTCGTAT
>NZ_NTUP01000075.1 GCF_002561455.1 Bacillus sp. AFS015802
TATGACCTCGAGCCTCTAGCCGCCGGAGCTGGACAATCGAAAAGCGCAGGCGGCTTGATCAGGCCCGACAAGCATAAGACGAACCCACCGAAAAGGCGCTCTTTGCCTTTTTGGTGGGTTTGACTTATGACCTCGAGGGACTAGCCGCCGGAGCTGGACACTAGAAAAGCGCAGGCGGCTTGCTTAGAGGCGACAAGCATAAGACGGAAAGGCCGGAAAGGCGCTCTTTGCCTTTTTGGCATTTCCGGCTTATGACCTCGAGGGACTAGCCGCCGGAGCTAACCAAAAAAAGCTGCCAAGGGGAATTCCCCCTGTGGCAGCTTTTGATCATTTATCGGCTTTTCACAAGCATATTGACGGCTTCTTGAATCGCATCTTCCGCCTTTATACCCTCTTCTTCTGATTCGCGTATGCACGCTTCCAGATTTTTCGCCACGATGAGACCGATTGTGCGGTCAACGGCCGTGCGAACTGCAGATAACTGGGTCACGACATCCTTACAATGCTGTTCTTCCTCCATCATCTTCAATACACCGCGCACCTGACCTTCAAGACGCTTCATTCGATTCGTAACTTCTTTAGTATATTCCATATCAGGACACCCCATAAGAATTTATTCATTCTATAATAGTATTAAAATTAGTATACTTTTGCAATCATCCACTCTTTGATTACTCGGACTATTTCAGTACAATAGTCATTATAACCTTATTTACTATAATAATGAACAAAGAGGGATCATATGTTTACATCTTTACGTAAAAAATATCCTGGGGCCATTATCCAGCACCACTATCCCACAAGCCTTGAACCCACTAAGGTTTGGTTTACAAACGAACAGGAAGATGAATATATAGGGATCGATCAATCGGAGATCTCCCAGGAAGAAACCGATTTGTTATGCTGCTTGTTTAAGAAGATTGACGCCCCACCGGGAATGGTGAATGATTCCCCAGAGGCTGCCGAGTGGTACCACTACCTGGTTGAACATGGTGCCGCGCCTTCTACAAAAGCGGGGGAGGTACGTGTCATTCAGTTCACAATGAAAGAGGAATTGAATCCGCTTCAACTCAAAGAGGCGTTTCAACATCTATTACCACATGGGACCATCCTCGTATTCGAGGCTGACCAGAGGGGACTGCTCATTGAAGAGAAGCATGAATGGGCACTCGATGAGGAGCAATTGCTGTCTATTTCCCATGTGATCGAGTCGGACTTTTTCGTCAGCCCCTCTTTTTACATAGGGCAATTTCATGAGGTCGATTCTCGATATCCGGCTTTCTTCGCACGTGAGCGGGAGCTGTTTGCATTTACCAAAGTCAACCATAAACAGGCGTTCATCCAAACGGCTGTGACGGTGCTGCCTGAATTTGCCCTCCATCATCTTCCGCGGGAATGGGAAGAGCATATTTTCAAAAAGGTCGTCGACATCTTTACGGAAGACCCCGACCTGATCCACACGATAAGGGCCTTTCTCGAAAATCAATCCAATATCAGTCAGACGGCCAAGAAATTATTCATGCACCGGAACAGCGTCCAGTACCGGATTGATAAGTTTATCGAAAAAACAAATATAGATATTAAAAGCTTCCAGGGAGGGATCCTTGCCTATTTTGCCTGTTTAAGCTTCCAATCTGACAACCTGCCCAAAAAGAGCTAGACAACTTTGTGCAGGTTGACCATATCGTTTTGTATACGCTTTCTCTACAATGAATCTATAGATGAAAACGATTGCATTTCAGAGGAGGAAAATTAAATGGCTGAATTAAAATTAGAACATATCCACAAAATTTATGATAGTAAGGTAACGGCTGTGAATGACTTCAATCTTCACATTCAGGATAAAGAGTTCATCGTATTTGTCGGACCATCGGGCTGCGGTAAATCCACTACCCTCCGTATGATTGCCGGACTTGAAGAAATCTCAAAAGGGGATTTCTCCATTGATGGAAAGCGTGTGAATGATGTGGCGCCAAAAGACCGCGACATCGCCATGGTATTCCAGAACTATGCCCTATATCCGCATATGAGCGTATATGATAATATGGCATTCGGTCTGAAACTGCGTAAGTTCGATAAACAGGAAATCGACCGCCGTGTGCAGGAAGCGGCAAAGATCCTTGGCCTTGAAGCACTTCTTGATCGTAAACCGAAAGCATTATCAGGTGGTCAGCGTCAGCGTGTCGCACTTGGCCGTGCCATCGTCCGTGATGCGAAAGTGTTCTTGATGGATGAGCCATTATCCAACCTTGATGCGAAGCTTCGTGTGCAGATGCGTGCAGAGATCGCCAAGCTTCACCAACGTTTACAAACGACAACGATCTACGTAACACATGACCAGACAGAAGCAATGACAATGGCCACACGAATCGTTGTCATGAAGGATGGAGTGATCCAACAAGTCGGTTCTCCTAAAGAAGTATACGATAAGCCTGAAAATGTCTTCGTAGGCGGATTCATCGGGTCACCTGCCATGAACTTCTTCCACGGATCCCTTGAAGAAGGACATTTTGTCATTGGTAATACAAAGGTTTCTGTACCGGAAGGAAAAATGAAAGTGCTTCGTGAGCAAGGTCACATTGGCAAGAGCATCATCCTCGGAGTGCGTCCTGAAGATATCCATGATGAACCCCTTTTCCTGGATACTGCCGAAGGTGCGAAAATCACAGCAAAAATTGAAGTATCCGAACTAACGGGTGCGGAGACTATGCTTTACTCTCAACTGGAAGGACAAGAGTTTGTAGCCCGCGTCGACTCCCGTACTGATATCGTTGCCGGTCAAACAATCGACCTTGCATTTGATATGAACAAAGCCCATTTCTTTGATTCAGAGTCTGAATCAAGAATCCGATAAGAAGAGAAGAAAATGGCGCATCCCATCAGAGGGATGCGCCATTTTTTATCAGAACTCCGTTAAACCGATGCTTTTCCCCTCTTCTTCCCCGCATCGTATACAGGTAAAAAGGTGGAGGCAAGTATCAGAGCAGCTGCTGTTCGGGATGCTATCGGCTAATTGTACATGCTGTATATCCATATACGCACTGTACTCATCGTAAAAATCATAATATCTTCCCTGATCGGTTGTAGAGTCCCCGCATTTCTTGCAAAGTCCTTTATATTCAACGATCCCGTTACATAATGCGCAAGCTTTCATGCTGTGTCACCATACTTTCAATCTAATTCATCGTATACTGTTATCCTTTTTACAATCACAAAGATTTATGTAGAGAATTTTCAGGGATTTAACAGGAATAAATTCCCTCTCACCACCCTGCATATAATCCTTCAGAATAACCATAATACCTAGTAACAAGGCAGCAACAAGCCTTCTCTAAACCCCACTCGATGGGTTACACCATAATAAGATGGTCGCTCATGGAATAGCGGGCTGGTGCAAATCCAGCTAACCCAACCAAAAAAAATCATACACATTTTAAGGAGATGACAGATTATGCAACAGCAACAATCTCGCAGCAATTCATCTAACCAACTAGTAGCTCCAGGAGCTCAACAAGCAATCGACCAAATGAAGTACGAAATCGCTTCTGAATTTGGCGTACAATTAGGACCAGATGCAACAGCTCGTGCTAACGGTTCTGTAGGTGGAGAAATCACTAAACGCCTGGTTCAAATGGCTGAACAACAAATCGGTGGCGGGTACCAACAATAATTAGCAATTTCATATGAATGGATCAAGCCCCCGGTCATTGGCCGGGGGCTTTCATGATGTTAAGATCGAATGGACTCTGGCCATTCTTTTCTATCATTTATTATGAACCATCTCTTCAGGATCGATCCACGAATCATACTGTTCCTCTGTCAGGTAGCCTGACTTGATGGCCGCTTCTTTTAACGTTGATCCATTCTGATGTGCCTTCTTCGCAATCTCTGCCGCCTTCTCATATCCGATGTGGGGATTGAGAGCCGTCACAAGCATGAGTGATCTTTGCACAAAGTCTTCAATGACCTCTCTGTTCGCCTCGAGTCCCTTCACACATTTGTCGTTGAAGGACTTGATTCCATCTGCCAGCAGCCGTACCGATTGCAGCATATTATAGATGATGACCGGTTTAAATACATTCAGTTCGAAGTTTCCTTGACTGGCGGCAAATCCTATGGCTGCGTCGTTTCCAAAGACTTGGGTCGCGACCATCGTTACGGCCTCACTTTGGGTAGGATTGACCTTACCCGGCATGATGGAGCTGCCTGGTTCATTAGCAGGTATCGTGATTTCCCCGAGGCCGCTCCTGGGACCGCTTGAAAGCCATCTGACATCATTGGCTATTTTCATCAAATCAGCTGCCAATGCCTTTACGGCGCCGTGTACATACACCATTTCATCATGGGACGTCAGGGCGTGGAACTTATTATCGGATGAAACGAATGTGATGCCTGTCTGGACTTCCAACTGTTTCGCCACCTTGTCACCGAAAGCGGGATCCGCATTGATCCCTGTTCCCACGGCAGTCCCTCCGATGGCCAGATTGACCAAACGCTGTACACTTTCTCTCGTCATACTATAGGATTTTTCCATCATGGAGCGCCATCCACTGATTTCCTGTCCGAGTGTCAACGGAGTGGCGTCCTGGAGATGCGTACGTCCGATCTTTATAATATCCTTGAATTGATATTCTTTCTCTTTCAATGTGGCAATGAATTCCTGGAGCACAGGAAACAGCTTTGACTCGATTTCCTGATAAGCCGCAATGTGCATGGCAGTCGGAAATGTATCATTGGAGCTTTGGGACATATTCACATCATCATTGGGATGAACTTTCTCATCCGAACCGTTCTCAGCCAGTATTTCATTTGCACGGTAGGCAACCACTTCATTTACATTCATATTGGATTGAGTACCGCTACCCGTTTGCCAGACGACCAGTGGGAAATGGGCATCCCACGTCCCTTCAAGAATCTCATCGCAAGCTTTCCCAATCGCCTCCATCTTCTCTTTCGAAAGCTTTCCAAGTGAATGATTGACGACTGCCGCCGCCTTCTTCAGCTGTGCAAAGGCATATGTAACCTCAATGGGCATCTTTTCTGTACCGATCTGGAAGTTTTCTTTACTCCGCTGAGTCTGGGCACCCCAATATTTTTCTTTAGGAACCTTCATTTCTCCTATCGTGTCACGTTCAATACGGTATTCCATTGTCATTCCTCCCTATAAATGATCCAACTACTACCATATTTCCACTAAATCGTGCCATTTAACCTTTTTCTGAAAAGTTTATTAGGGACTCCCCGGTTTATTCGAAAAGAATGGGGAAATGATGAATTGTTTAGTAGGATGAACGGGGAGCTGGTGCCGAAGAGGGTGAAACTTCTGCCACTTCCCCTCGGTACAAAAAAAGATGAATGAGCGTCAGCACCATCCATCTTTTTCTAATTTATTGTATTAAGTTCAGGAATTGTTTCGTCCGTTCATTCTGAGGGTTCTCGAAAACTTCCTTTGGTGTGCCTTCTTCAACGATATACCCGCCGTCCATGAAGATGACCTTATCGGCTGCTTCTTTCGCAAATCTCATTTCATGAGTGACGACCACCATCGTCATCCCCTCTTCAGCAAGGTCTTTCATGACCTTCAATACCTCGCCCACCAATTCGGGATCGAGGGCCGAGGTCGGCTCATCAAAGAGCATCACTTCAGGCTCGATGGCGAGTGCCCTTGCGATTCCGACCCTCTGCTGCTGCCCTCCTGAAAGCTGGAATGGATAGTAATCCACCTTGTCACCAAGGCCCACTTTTTCAAGCAATCGTATGGCTTTCTCCCTTGTTTCGGACTTGTTGCGTTTTTGAACGACCGTAGGACCTTCCATGACGTTTTCAAGGGCAGTCATATGGGGGAAGAGATTATAGTTTTGAAAAACCATCCCCGTTTTCCTTCTTAGCTTGATTAATTCCTGCTTGGATACTTTTTTATTGAAGTCTACCGACGTTCCTCCGATGGAGACAGTCCCGTCATTGGGGAGTTCAAGGGCATTCAAACAACGCAGGAAGGTTGTCTTTCCTGAACCTGAAGGACCGATCAGGACGATCACCTGTCCTTTTTCGACCTCTACATCCATTCCCTTTAATACTTCTAACTGATCAAATCGTTTGGTTAAACCTTTGATGGAAATCATATTCAATCTCCTTTAAAATTACTTGGCAATATACCGGTCCAGTCGGTTCTCGATACGACCCTGTATGATGGATAAAATAAAGCAGATGATCCAGTAAAGCAGGGCTGCTTCCATATACATGAGCAGGAACTCATAGTTCGTCGCAGCGATTTCCTGGGCTTTTCTGAACATTTCCGTTACAAGGATCAAGGAAGCTAGTGACGTATCTTTCACCAGACTGATGAATGAGTTCGATAATGGCGGAATCGATACTCTTGTCGCCTGTGGCAGGATGATCCGTTTCAGTGCCTGTGAATAGGTCATACCGATCGAATATCCGGCTTCCCACTGACCTTTAGGAATCGATTGGATCGCTGCACGGACGATTTCAGAGGAATACGCCCCCTTGTTTAATGAAAAGGCGATGACCGCAGCAGGGAATGGGTCAAACTTCAGCCATTCTATCCCTGTTGAAGGCATCCCGTAAAATATGATGAATAATTGCACTAATAATGGCGTACCACGAATGGCTGACACATACACTCTTGCGATTCCTCTCAATATACGGATATTGGATAATCTCGCGAGTGCGGTCAAAACAGCCAGGATCATCCCCAGAACAAATGATATAAGCGCTAGAGGGATAGAATAATACAAAGCTCCCTTTATCAGCGGAAGCAGGGAGCTTTGCAAAATATCAATCATTGCTTGAGGGTCCTGGTAAATACTATTTAGGAGATACATCTTCTCCGAACCATTTATCAGAGATTTCTTTGTACGTACCGTCTTCCATCATTTCCTCCAGCGCTTTATTTACTTCTTTAACCAGTTTATCGTTGCCTTTGCGGAACATCAGACCACTTTGACCTGCATCTTCAGCTTCAGCCGCAATTTTGATGTTCGCGTTCGGTTGTTTCTTTAAGTAATCAAGGATGGAGATCTTATCATTCACTGTCACGTCCACTCGTCCTTGTTCCAGAAGTTGAATGGCTTGGGCAAGACCTTCGACACCTTGGATCTTCGCACCGTTCTTTTCAGCGATATCACGGTAGTTACTTGTCAGGGACTGAGCGGAAGTCAACCCTTTGATATCTTCAAATGACTTAACATCTTTATTGTCTTTTGATACAACCACTACGGCACTTGATTCGATGTATGGTTTAGAGAAATCATATTTCTTCTCTCGATCTTCACGGATCCCCACCTGGTTTGCAATCATATCAAAACGCTTGGAGTTCAATCCTTCAAACATGGCGTCCCACTGAGTTTCCTGGAATTTTGCCTCGACTCCGAGACGCTTCGCCACTTCACGTGCGATTTCCACGTCAAAACCGGTGAGTTTCCCTGATTCGTCATGGAATGTGAAAGGAGGATATGTACCTTCCGTACCCACGAGCAATTCACCATCTTCCTTTACCTTGTCGTAAAGGGATGTTTTCTCAGAATCTCCATTCGACTCTTCTTTATCTTTAGATTGGCCACATGCAGCTAATACCATGGATAAGGCGATTAGCATGATAATGGATAATTTCCACTTTTTCATTGTAAAACCCCCACTATTCTTATCGGATTTAATTTTGTTACGATTGTCATCATAAAACGAGACAGGGAATAAGTCAACATAAAAGTTTTCATTTCGAGATTTTTTCCCTGACACCTACTAGTATGCAACCCCCAATCCAGATTCATGTAAAAATCCCGGTTATACGATACACTACTTTCTATAAGGAAACGAGGAGGTCAGGAGTATGAAAATTTCTTTATTCGGTAGTACGGGCCGGGTTGGTTCCGTTGTCTTTCAACAAGCCCGGTCAACATATGAAATCAACCGTTTAGTACGGAGAAAGAATGGAATGGACGCTTCAGGTATGGAGGTGGTGGGTGATGTGCTGTGCGAAGAAGACGTGATGAAGACCATCGAGGGCTCCGAGGCCGTGGTCAGCTGCCTGAATACCGATAAACATGACGTCCTTTCAAGAAGCATGCCGATCTTATTAAAAGCCATGAGGTATCATGGCGTGAAGCGGATCATCACCTGCGGTACGGCAGGCATCCTCCAGGCAAGGAGGGATTCAGGCCTCTACCGATTTCAGACAAGTGAATCGAGACGGAGGAGCACAAAAGCTGCAGAAGACCACTTAAAAGCCTTTTTAATGCTGCAGGCATCGGAAATGGATTGGACCGTCGTGTGTCCGACCTATTTGCCCGATGGAGAAAGACTGGGGGAGTATAGGACGGAGAGCGATGTTCTTCCCGAAGGAGGGAAAAGCATCTCTATATATGACACAGGAGATTTTATTTATCAACAACTAACAGATGACTCCTATATCAAAAGACGTGTGGGAATATGCTATTGACAGATCTGAGCAATAAAAGAGGGACAGATAATCTGTCCCGAAAATGCATCATTTAAATATGGTCGATATGATTTCGTCGGTGGTCATCCCACTTTCGACTTCAAATGTACCCGGGCGTAAGTCGTTCTCAACACCGCGCTTTTCCACTTCTTTATAGAAGTCCAGACCACTCTTGATGATATTGGCTTTCTCGAGGGCATTTCCAACGTCGATGCTGGTCATTCCTGTAGAAACAGTAAGCATGGTTTTGTATATCACCTTGCCATCGGTCTTTTCATCTTTTTTGTTTGGTGCTTCGTCTTTGTCTTCCTGCTTTTCGTTCATTGCTTCGAGCTGCTTATTCCATTGATATTCCGTATGTATGACATAGCCCTTTGAAGTCAGTTTCTTCACCATTTCGTCCTCTGACAATTTTTCAACTTTGGCAGGTTCTTCTTTCCCGGTACTCTTTGCTTCAGAAGGACCAAACAGGTACACCGCCCCGATCAAAGACGTTGCTATCAAGATCCCTGCAGCAAAACTCCGTAATGAATTAGATGTCATTGTGCCACTAAGCCCCTTTCACCTTTTTGGGCCATATACGGCGAGAGCATATGCTCTACTTCATTAGGCTTGAGTTTTGTTTTTCCCGCTATGCTCTCAATGGAATAGCCTCTTTTATGCAAATCAAGCATCTCGCGGAGCAGGTCACGTTCTTCGGACGCTGCAGGTGCAGCCCCTGCCTGCTGGGCGGTTATTTCTGCATCCAATTGAATATTCCTTAACTGCTTCTCCAATTCATGAACCTCATTCAACACAGAAATCGATACATGCTCTATCTGTTGTTCAAGCTTTGAGTGGGTTTGTGTCGTTTTAATAAACGATAAAATGAGCAGCACAACTGCTGTCCCAAATAAAATGGCAATCATCCATCCCATTCTAGGATCCTCCCTTTATGAAACTTTTTTATCAATTAAATTATACATTGATAAAGGGAGAAATTCGATTTAAAACGACAAAATCCCACAAAAGTCCTGTTTTCTTAACAGGAAATTGTATATATGCTTCTTTCTAAATCCTCATTGCACGTGGTTCTTTTCAAAACCTGCATCGTTCAAAAAGAAAAAGCATCCGACTACCCTCGCCGGATGCTCTTTCCCAACCTTTATCCTGCCATATCACCATTTGATCCCTGCTGAAGCTGGTACATTTGAAAATATCGTCCCATCCGCTTCATCAATTCATCATGATTGCCGCGTTCGACGATTTCGCCCCGATCCAATACAAGGATCTGGTCGGCATTCTTGATCGTGGAAAGCCGGTGAGCGATGATGAAGGTCGTTCTTCCCTTTTTCAGTACTTCCATCGCTTCCTGAATGATGGCTTCCGTCTCTGTATCAATACTCGATGTCGCTTCATCCAGGATCAGGATTGCCGGATTAAAGGCAAGGGCCCTTGCAAAGGAAATCAATTGACGCTGACCGGATGAAAGAGTGCTTCCCTTCTCGATCACGGGTTCGTCATAGCCCTTTTCAAGGTTTTTGAACACCTTTTCCGCACCAACGGCTTTGAGTGCCTCTTCTACCTGTTCCCTTGAAATTCTCGGGTCGTCAAGACTGACGTTGGATGCGATTGTCCCTGTAAACAAATAGGGATCCTGCAAGACAATTCCCATATGCTCGCGAATCGTCTGATAGGGAATATCCACAATATCTTTTCCGTCGATGAGGATTTTCCCCTCATTACTATCGTAGAAACGGAATAATAGATTCATGATGGAGCTTTTTCCTGAACCAGTGTGCCCCACAAGGGCAACGGTTTGGCCTTTGCTTGCGGTAAATGTTATATCCTTCAACACATATTCATTTTCCTTGTAACCAAAGAAAACATTCTCAAAGCTGACATTCCCCTCATATCGGTCCATTTTCTCATCTTCAACAGGAGTTCCTGTCTCTTCTAACAGTCGGAAAACACGTTCCCCGGCCACTAGTGCCTGTTCAAGGTTGGCAAGCTGGTTTACGATCCCCGTCACCGGCTGGAATAATCGGTTGATGTAATCGACGAAGGCATACAGGACACCCAGTGTGACCACCGACCCCACTCCGATCGCCGCTCCCCCGAAATACCAGATGAATGCCACGAAGGTGATATTTCTTAACACCCCTACCAAATTGTGAGAGGTCATTGAATTCAAGCTTAATAGCTTATTTTGATACTTGAAGTGTGTTTCGTTCAAGTCTTCGAATTCTTCATTCGTTTTCTTCTCCCTGCTGAAAGCCTGTATGATGTTCATGCCCTGGATCGATTCATTGATCATGGCATTGATATCACTCACTTTTGATCGGATGATGTGGTTGTATTTAGATGCATAAATACGATACAGGTATGTCCACACCACCAGGATCGGAATCAGGATCAAGCAGATCGCCGCCAATTTTGCATCCAGTATAAATAGCGCAATATAAATTCCGATAATGTAAATCGTACTGGAGAAGAAGGTCGATAGTACGGTTACATACAGGTCCCGGATCGCTTCCGTATCGTTTGTGATTCTTGCGACGACCTTCCCTGCCGGCAGATTATCGAAATAGCGGATCGGAAGCTTCTGGATATGTTGAAACACATCATTTCGCATTTTTTGAATGACACGATTTGCCGCCTTTTGAAGGTAGAATCGCTGGCCATATTGGAAGAATGCGGCAGCGACAAGCAAACCGAAATAAAAGGCGATCAATTTAATTATCTTAGGGATTTCCGGATTATAGAACTTGAGAAGCTCATCACCTGTTAGCTTCTCAGCAGGATAGGTAGCCGATTGTTCCCCTTTGGTTATGGTCATCTCCCCTGATGACACAGATCGTTCTCCGTCAAAGGAAATGGCTTCAGGGACAAAATAAAACGCTCTGCCTACCTGAAGGATACGGATGTCTTCCCCTTTGGTCTCCCCTTCAGAGAAATACTTGGCACGCTTATACCACGTACCATTATATGGTACCGCTTCTTCCCCTTCGGCCGTTTCATACCAGGTGGATTCGATTCCTAAAATGTGGTCATCAATCAGTTTTTTCGCAATGAAAGGACCAGCAAGTTCCGCCGCCACTGACACACTGAGCATCAGCAGGGCAGCTATGATGATTTTTTTATAAACAAGCGCATATTCAGTTAATTTTCTTCCCACTTTCATGCGCCCACCTCCTCAAGTGAGGAATCTTCAACTTGTTGGCGGTCGAATTGTTCTTTGTACCAGCCGCCATTCTCAAGGAGTCGTTCATGGACCCCTTCTTCTACCACTTTCCCATCTTCAAATACAATGATCCAATCTGCACGCTGGACCGCAGAGAGGCGATGGGTCGTAATAATCGTTGTTTTTCCTTCGCGTTCTGTTCGTATATTGTCTATGATTTTTGCTTCTGTTTTTGCATCCACAGCCGATAACGAGTCATCCAGGATCAGGATTTCAGGATTTTTGATCAGGGCACGGGCAATCGATATCCTCTGCTTCTGTCCCCCTGAAAGGGCTACCCCTTTTTCTCCGACAAGGGTGCTCAATCCATCCGGCAGCATCTCGAGGTCCTTCTTGAAATCAGCCAGTTCAATGGCTTTTTCCAAATCCTGCTCAGTTGCATCATGCTTCCCGAATAGGATGTTTTCCCGTACGGTCCTGGAAAATAGAACATGATCCTGTGGCACGTAGCCAATCCAGTCCCTTACTTGCTGTATGGTCAAATCACCGATCGGGATCCCCCCGATGGATAGGGTGCCACTACCTCCTGGATATTCACGCAGGAGCTGCTTGATGAACGTCGTCTTCCCGCTTCCGGTCTTTCCGACTATCCCCAGGGTACCGCCTTGGTGAATGTCCACATTGATGTTGGCCAGATTAAGGACCTGTGAGGAAGGGTACTGAAAGTCCACATCCTTGAAACCGATCTGTTCAGGGGAATCAATCCATGTAGGATTCTCTTTGTCCTGTACGTCCTGGACATAATCAAGGGTCTCCTGAACCCGGTCGAGGGAGGCATTCCCACGCTGCATCACATTGATTAATTCACCAATCGCAAACATCGGCCAGATCAGCATCCCGAGATATACATTAAACGAGACCAGTTCTCCCAGGGTGATGGTCTGATGAAACACCAGGTAGGCACCGTAGCCAAGTCCGATTAAGTAACTCAATCCGACCAGGACTTTGATGGTAGGTTCAAAGAGCGAGTCGATCCTCGCTACACCGATGTTTTTGTCATATACGTCTTCCGTCATATCAGCGAACCGCCTCTCATCAGCCCGTTCCTGCACATATGCCCTTATGACCCGGACTCCAGCGATGGACTCAAGAACTTTATCATTCAAGTCCCCGAATGAATCCTGTGCTTCGGTGAACCGCTTATGAATTCTCGCACCGTATACCTTCATCAACACGGCCATGATCGGCAGTGGCAATATGGCCGCAATCGTCAGTTTCCAGCTGATGAGAAATCCCATTGTAAAAAGGATCGTTAACATGAAAACACTGGAATCGATTAAGGTTAACACACCGAAACCGGCCGTTACCGAAATCGCCTTCAGGTCATTGGTTGCCCTTGCCATTAAATCCCCCGTACGATTCTTTTCAAAGAATGTCGGTGTCATCTTTAACAGATGTCCCATGAATTTGCTGCGCAGCTTCCTCTCAACGAGAAAGGCCCCGCCGAATAGTTGATACATCCATACATAGGTCATCCCATATGATAGGAGGGCAATCCCTGCAATCATCCACAGATACTTCCCCACCACATCCCAGCTCATCGCACCGAGGTGAATGTCATCGATGGCATTCCCGACAAGCTTAGGCGGGATCACATCAAGGACCCCGACAATCGTTAAGAGAACAATCGCCACCGTATACCTTTTCCAATTTTCAATAAAAAACCATGATAATTTCTTAAAAATACTAAACATCCTACTTTACCTCCCCTTGTCGACTTTCAACACTATCCGCCTTCTGTCTCCACCGCAGCCAGCATCTTCTTCATTTGAACCATTTCCATCTTCATTTCCTCCTCTATAAATTGACTATATATGTGATCAAGGATACCCTTGGATGCACCATTCACCTTTAAAGCATAAAAAAGACGGACGTCAAGAGGCAGTCATCAATCGATCACTCATGGTCCGGGACCTGATCCAATCGAATATTTTGCGCCTTCTAAACGTCCGTCTTTGTTTTTGGACATATAAAAGCACAGGTTACGTACATAACCTATGCTCAATGGATTAACGTTATCGCTAAGGAGTTACTGGTCATGTGATGATATGAAATTAGTATTAAATGCCGCTCGCGCTTGTTGAACTCTATACACTTTCATCATCACAAACCCTCCATTCATGTTCATTATTTATTCCATTAATAACCATACTACACAGCCTGAATTGTGTCAATATTATTTTTATTAGTAATTTTCTATACACTATATGCTCTTCTGATGGTTGAGTGAACCCTCATTTCTTTCTTCCTTTGAATTTCCTCCAAACCTTCTTGGCGAATATCAAATAAAAAAGGATGGGCATCGGACACTGAATCAATCCCCAGATCCCCCAGAACCAGTATTGGTGACCGTTCTTCCGTGCATCGATAAACAAATAAATACTTTGAATCAAAAGGATGGGAATGACAATGGGGAGAATATAGAGTTCTTCTTTTGTCATATCCTTTTCACCTTTTTCACATAGGTTATCCCGATAAACATTAGTGCTCCCACGAAGATGAGAACCTGCAGGAGAAGAAATAGCGCGGGCAGCTGAAATAATGTAAGGGTGAACACAGTCAGGATACAGCAGGCCAGCAGAAGAAAAAGGAAGATATCCCGTTTAAACCTGGCTCTCAGCTGCTGCTGCTGATCCACAACCAATTGCTCAAACCATTGCAGGGACGGAGTGTTTTCATCTACTTCCTTATCAATCGACTGGAAACCGTCCTGCAATACTTTCTTGATTTCATCCTGTTCATGATCATTGTTCATCTATTTTCAACTCCTTTCTCAGCTTGATGATCCCGTTATGCACTCTTGATTTCACTGTCCCTGGTGCAAGATCTGTCATATGACCTATTTCTTCATACGAATATCCGTAATAATGTTTCAGAATGATCGGGAGCCTGACATCTTCAGATAATGTGGACAATGCCCCTAACACGTCATTCCATTCTTCATTTCTAGATTCCATTTCCCATTTCAGCTTTCTTACACTCATTTCTTCTTTCTGCCAATCGGTTTCTCTTTTCCGTTTGCGCTGAAGGTCGATATACCGATTGGTGGCAATGGATATGAGCCAAGAAGAAAACTTGGATTTACCGTTGTATTGATGGATCTTCTCCACGCATTTCGCCATGGTATCCTGGGCAAGCTCTTCTGCCTGATCACGATTCATGGTCACTTTGATCAAGTATTTCACTAGAAAGGGATAATGTTCCCTAAAAAGAAGAGCAAAGGCTTCGTGATTCCCCTTTTTCGCTTGTTTAATCCATTTTTTCTCTTCCATCCCCTACTGTCCTTTCTATCCACCCCAGCCGGTGAGTTCATTGATAAGACGCACAACAGGAAAAATCGTTCATAAAAATAGTATAGTATCTTAACATTTTTTTCATTCTGTATTTTCAATAGTAGAAAACCCTCTGATGATTAGTCTTACCTATTCATCAGAGGGGAATCAGGATTATCCATTTAGAACGGCCGTCTGGGTTTCTTCTTCCTTTACGTATTTTGGCAGAATGATGGTGTAGAAGATGGCTACTATGATCAAGCATCCGCCTACGAGCCAGTAAAGCATCTCTACAGTGACCACTTCAGGGAATGTCATGGCGATGACTCCGAGGGTGAGAGATTGGGACAGCATCATGAGTGGATTGATCCACCCCTGCACCCTTCCCATCATTTTAGGGTCGATGATACTCGGCATCCATCCTCCGATCGCAATATTTACGAGGGGTAATCCCAGCGCAGCGATAAAAATGATCATCAGGAAGGTCCAGGTGGTCGGCGCGAAGGACGCTGCGATGATAAATGTTCCTGAAATCACCAGCCCTGCCACGATCAATACGTGAAACTTGAACTTCTGGGCGAGCATCGATGAGAAGATACTTCCGATCAGTACCCCAGCCCCGAAAGCGACTCCTAATAGAATTGAATATTCCTCATAAGATCCGGGAGCCAGTTTATATTTCAATATAAAGATCGGAATGACAGAGAATCCCCCGTTCACGACCCCAAATACGACAAACCCGCCAATCAATGATAATAGCAGCTTATGATTCAGAATATATCTCATGCCGGCTGTAAAGTCCTTGGTGACAGATTGAATATTCAAATCCTTCAAAGCATGTTTCCCATTCGGCAGCCTGACATCTTCAGGAATGACACATTTTTTAATGAGGATGGCAGAGACCACAAAGGTAGCGAAGTCAACGGCGATGGCACCGTAGATCCCCGCCGTCCAATAGACAAAGATGGCAATCGCATTTCCAAGGAGCATGAACAAGCTCATCACCATTTGATTCAATCCAGCTGCCGTGGAATAATCATCCTTGGAGAGTACCCCTTGCAAGATTCCCTGTTCAGCCGGAAAGAAGAACTTCTGGACGCCGCTCCTCAGGAAAAGAACGGCAAAGATGAGCGGAAGCCAGCCGATGAATACGGCGCCGAATAATAATAGAGTGAGAAAGGCACTGATCGTATCACAGTGATACGCAATCTTTTGACGATCCATTCTGTCAGCGAAAACACCCACCAGGAAAAACACCAGAAGCGTCGGAAGCGAGTACATCATTTCGGTTAAGGAAGCATACATGGGCTGATCCGAAAAGCGGTCCAGAAGATAAAACATGAACGCTGTCAGCCCTATCACACTTCCCATATGCGAAGTGAAATTAGCGAAAAATAATTTTAAAAATATTGGATTCTGAAAGATTTCGATCATTTTTTTCATACAAACCGTCCCCCATCACTGATTAACTTTCTTTATCGTACAGAAATCCACTCATCGTCAGGAGGGTCTATTGGTGGTTTTTTCCTCCGCCTCTGGTCGGATGGGGACCGGGTATCTTTTAAGAAGGGGTCTTGATTGGCCTCTTCGCTGATATATGTGGATTTCCGCTGATATATTCCAGACTCCGCTGATGTAGGGGATTTCCATGATATAACTGGAATTTTCCTGATAAAATGAACATCTCGGAAGAATTCCTTTAAAGAATCCAATAGCTCACTCATACCCGGCACTAAGAAAAATAGCCCGAAGCACAAAGGCCCCAGGCTATTTCCACTTATAACAGTTATTCAAATGTCCCCTTCACAATCGCCTTCCCATCCTCCACCATCAATTTGCCCCTGGCGAAGACAGAGCTCACATCGAGTGAGTTTTTATCCAATAGTACAAGATCAGCGTCCTTTTCTATTTCTACAAGCCCTTTTTCCTTTAATTTCAGGATTTTCGCAGGATTGGAGGTTATGACTTTGATCGCTGTTTCCAACGGAATGCCTTCCTCCAGAACGGCGTCCTTTACCTCTCTGTAGAGACTCGACACCTGACCGATCTGCAGCCCGATCAGTTCTCCATCCCCATCAAAATCCGGCAGGCTTGCTTGTCCATCGGAAGTGTATGTGATTTGTTCCACTGGTACGCCTGCATCGAGCATGCGTTTAAGTGCCTGACTGCATTTGACTTCCCCGTCTTCGAGAAACTGTGGGATGGTGCTTGTCGTAAAATCTACATATCCTCCTCTTAATGCAAATTGGATCCCTGCTTCAAAGAGATGGGCATTCCGGTTAATATGTGTCGGGTAGAATTGTTTGATCGGAATGTCCGTTGTCTCGACGATTTCTTCCAGGAGTTTCAAGTGATCATAACTATCCCCCACATGGACATTGACAATGCCTGCTTTGCCGGACAACATGCCACCGATCCTTGCAGCTGATGCAATTTTTGCTAATTCGTTGACCGTCGGTTGGGAGGATCGGTGATCGGCAATGGCCACTTCCCCCACGCCTATGATTCTGTCCACCAGGATGATGTCGTCCTCGATCTTTCCGGTAAGCGTTTTCAAGGGTACCTGGTAGGAACCGGTTTGTGTGTAGCATGTGATTCCTTCTTCTTCAAGTCCCTTCGCTTTAGCAATAAGGCTTGCCATCGTCCTCGTTGTCCCATCTGTTCCGATGACCCCGACAAGAGTGGTGATTCCGGCAAGAGTGGCCTGGGAGAGTTGGATTTCCGGAGTCCTTGTACGGAAGCTTCCTTCACCTCCGCCGCCCATAATATGTACATGGGAGTCAATGAATCCGGGTACCACATACTTCCCTAGTGCATCCACGACTTTTATATCCACAAATGAATCCGGAAGCTCAATATGGTCTTCAATGAATCCTATTTTATCCCCGACCAGGAGGATATCTTTTTTCCCTAGATATTCTGGAGCATAAACTTCCCCGTTTTGAATTAATGTCAGCATGATGTTTGCTCCTTTCATTTCATGTTAATGACCGCGCCGGGGCCAGAAAGGTGGACCCGGCACGAAAGTTCATAAGTTAGAATCCGATGAGTGTTGCCGTAATCACAAAGATGGACGACAGTACGAATAGAATGAGCATGAATTTAATGATGAATTTAGCCCACACACCCCAATCGACACGTGCTGCTCCGAGTGTACCCATCAGGGCAGCAGAGGTCGGAACCAGGATATTCGTCAGTCCATCCCCCAATTGGAAAGCAAGTACCGCTACCTGGCGGGTGACGCCGGCGATATCTGAAAGTGGTGCCATCAGAGGCATCGTGAGCGCTGCTTGACCAGAACCGGAAACGACGAAGAAGTTGAATACAGATTGGAATACATACATACACCAGGCAGAAATGGCTTCAGGGAAATCACCCACCACTTGACCTGCACCATATAACACTGTGTTTAAGACCGATGGTGCGTCCGGTGCGTCCCCACCAAGGATGATGACGATCCCTTTTGCCATCCCGACCACCAATGCGGCAGGCAAAAGATCCTTGGCACCGTCGATGAAGCCGTTTGCTACATCGTCCCAACTCATTCCATTTAATTTAAATAGAACGCCGATGATCCCTGCCACTAAACCAATCGTAAAGAATTGGCTCGCAATCTCAGGGATATAGTAAGCGTGCTCGACTACTCCCCAAATGATCCACGCAATCCCCACTGCTACCGTCAGGATGACGAGTGAGTGTCCCCAAGTGAACTTTGCATTTAGATTTTCCACTTTACCTTCTTTACGGAAGTACTCATCCGTCTTATAAGAAAGACTTCGTTTAGGATCCTTCTTGATCGCATTGGCATATCTCCACGTGTAAATGATTCCAACCAGGGTAAAGATTATCCACATGACAATTCGGAAGCCTGCCCCTGATAGAACCGGAACCCCTGATACCCCTTGTGCGATCGCCACACCGAATGGATTCATCCATGACGTGGCAAACCCGATTTGAGTTGCTACATACGTGATCATGATCCCCGTGATGGCATCATACCCGATGGCAATCATGATCGGAACGAGGATCATAGCAAAGGCGATGGCCTCTTCCCCCATTCCAAAAACGGCTCCACCTAATGAAAATAAGAAGAACATGATCGGAATGATTAAGGATTCCTTCCCTTTGGTCCGATCGATGACCTTGAGGATCCCTTCTTCAATCGCTCTTGTTTTCATGATGATTCCAAATGCTCCCCCGATAATGAGGATAAAAGCCACTACCCCTACAGCCGATCCCCATTTATCGCCGGAAACTAGACCTTCAAATACATAGTTCAGGAAACCGATCCCCCCACCGGGTTCGAATAGACTCGTTCCTTCTCTGATCAGATTTCCATCTTCATCTTTTAAATAACTGAAAGAATCCGGGTTTAACACCGTTTTTGTCTGTTCTTCCCCATCCTGCATGTACGTAATCTCTTCTGTTGCAAATTGCCCCTTAGGTATGACATACGTTAAAATAGCAGCTGCCAGCACGACGAAAAACACGATGATAAACGTGTGCGGCACCTTCCAGGCTTTTTGTTCTCTCTCCATTCTTAAATCCCCCCGTTTGACAGTATGATAAAGCTCATCCATATACATGCAAGTTCTGTGCCAACCTTCAATTATCTGAAAATACAAACTTCCGCTCCATTAATGGTTGAAATCGGTTAGAATATAAGTAACCAATAAACCTATTTCCAACCATAAGGAGGCGCCAAATGAAACGAGAATTAATCCTATTAGCTGGTACAAAGGAAACGGAGAAAGCTTTGAAGGAACAGCTGCAATCCGTTTTCGGAGAGTTGATCCATATAACAAGCTATGCGTGTGATGAAGGGATCCCTAAGTACTTTACGGATGAGTTGATCGTGTACTCTTCTGCACTGATCGCCCCTGAAGTAGAGGAATATATCGATTTCGATTCCTGCTCCATCATTAAAGCCCGCCGTACCGTGAATTATGAATACATAGACCGTATATTTGAATTACCTCCCGGAAAAAGGATCCTGTATGTCAATGACTTCATTGAAACGGCCCAAGAAGCTGTCTCCACTTTAAAACGACTCGGGATCGATCATGTGGATTATATCCCTTACTCCCCATCGGCAGCATATCCGGGACCATTCGATATCGCCATCTCTCCAGGTGAAATGAGAAGCATCCCTTCTTCCATCCCGAAGAAAATAGATATCGGTGTAAGACTCATTGATTTGAATACGATCATGAAAATCATATACCACTTTCAATTATCCGAACAACTTACCTCAGACATTACTGATCGTTATACGAGAAAGATCATTGAACTCAGTCAAAAACTCGGCGCCATCAACAGGCGCGCGAAAACATTGAACAAATTTTTAAACAAGGTGGTAGATGGAGTCAATGACGGGATCCTCGCCTTTCAGGAGGATGGGGAAATCACCGTCTTCAATGAAGTGCTTGAAAGGATGGTCGGCATCACCGCCACCCATGCAAAAGGAAAAAAGTTGAACAGGGTGTTTAAAAATATCGAACTCAACCATTTTCTGACCTCCCGCCAGGATGAAGATCAGGAATATTTCACCCTGCGGCAGCAGAATGTGATGGTATATCGTTTCCGGTTGGAGGCTGAAGGGGTCATCGTGGCCACATTCAAGGATATGGAAGAAACCATTGAAATGGAAAAGGTACGAAAAAGGGAATTGCAGCGAAGGGGATATATCGCCAAATATACATTTGAAAGCATACTGGGAAACAGCCGGCTTATCACTGAGACCAAATTGATTGCGGGAAAACTTGCACAGAGTGAGCTGCCCGTCCTGATCTACGGTGAGACAGGTACCGGGAAAGAGCTGTTTTCAAGTGCCATGCACAATGATTCTTCCCGTAAGAACAGTCCTTACCTGGCCGTGAACTGCAGTGCATTACCGGAAGATTTATTAGAGAGTGAATTATTCGGTTATGAGGATGGGGCTTTCACCGGGGCAAAAAAGGGCGGCAAAAAGGGATTATTCGAACAAGCAGACGGGGGCACCCTTTTTCTCGACGAAATTGGAGATATCAGCTTAAAGCTTCAGGCCAGGCTCTTGAGGGTCCTTCAGGAAATGGAAATCAGAAGGATCGGAGGGAATAAAAACATTCCGGTTGATGTCAGAATCATTGCCGCCACCAATAAGGACCTTCAATCCCTAATAATAGAAGGAACGTTTCGTGAAGATCTTTACCATCGATTGAAAGTACTGTCCCTTCAACTTCCGAGCCTTAGGGAAAGAAGTGAGGATATCCCCCTCCTCATTGAACATTTCCTTCGCATGGAACAGAGTAAGATCACCACCATCGACGAAGCCGTTTTAGAAGCCATGAAGAAAGCCCCTTGGAGTGGGAATATCAGAGAACTGAAGAACACGCTCCTGTACATGATGACCGTTTGTGGACACGATCGATTAACCATACAGGAATTACCGAGAAACGATCATAATTTTACAGAAAAGGAGCAGACTAAGGGTACCTATCCCCTCCCGGAAATCCCCATGTCCAAATCCGGGGAGTATATCAACATCCTGGCTGTATTAGTGACGTTCTTCGAAAAGGGTGAGAGGGCGAGCAGGCAAAAAATCCATTCTTCACTCCAACAAAGCTCGACTCCTCTATCCGTCCAACAAATCCGGACACGTTTGAACGAACTTCAGGATCTGGGTTACGTCTTCATTCAAAGAGGAAGAAGCGGCACTGAAATAACACCGGCAGGAATAACGTGGTTAAACAATCAGAGGGAGAATGTTTTAACAAATAGTTAACGGGGTATCTTACTTTTAACCGGTTAGAAATACGATAAGTCGAGGTGATTTTCATGGTACGTACAATCTTAATGGTCATTGGTGCAATCGTTGTTATTGGCTGGATTATCAGCATGCTTTAAGAAACACCATATCAGCCAAACATTATTCTTGCTATTATTTGTATTTTTAAAGCGAAGGAGCAGAATGGATCTTCCCCCATTCTGCTCCTTTTATTCGGTTTCAATTTCATGACTTTTCTAGAATCTGCAGAAAGAGATTAAATATTTTTCAAATGGGTAAATAACAGATATCCCACTATTGAGGTGATTAACATGTATAGACATATTTTATTAGCTTATGATGAAACAGATGGCAGCAAAAAAGCGTTGGAAGAAGTATCGAAATTAATGAAAAGTTCTATAGACACAAAATTAACCGTACTTCACATTTCAGATGAGAAAACAGCGAATGAATCCCATGAGAACCTTACACCGACTCATGCGATCGCTGATACATCCCCTGGTTTTGATAACCAGTACATGGGGAATCTCTCGGTTTCACCGGATAATAAGGTCCATACATCAGAAGAAGATCGTCATGAAATCAAGACCCCCTCTTCTACCCATCCATATCTGGTGAATGCGAGGGAAAAGCTTTCTCCTTATGGAGTAGAGGCCGATTACATCCACCTGTCCGGTTCAGAAGCGAAACGCATATGTGAGTATGCCAAAGAAATACAGGCCGACTTAGTGGTAGTCGGCAGCAGCGGCAAAACCGGCGTGAAAAAATGGGTACTCGGCAGCGTCAGTGAAAAAGTCACCCAGGATTGTGAATCCAGTGTTCTCGTTGTAAAATGACCTTGAGTCAGGGAGGGACGGACCTTATACAAGGTGTGTCCCTCCCTTTTATGTATGTGTCTACCCTTCCGCTAATTCATCGAAGCGTTTATGGCTGCCTTCCTCATCAAAGCTGCTATAGATACGGTAGTCCTCACTGTCTAATATTCGATAATGCTTGCTGAACAGATTTTGTTGGAGGATATATTCATCGGTCTTTTTCACGTCTTTCCACCACATCTTGCCGCCAAGGGTTTTTTCTTTCCGATAATCGATGCCTTCCCGGGCAATGGTTTCGATGACTTCAAGAGGTTCCCCCCCTATACTTGCTGCCAGGGTTTCACTGTCCTTAAATAAGGCACAAATGGCAACGGCGGCGGTCCAGCTGGCCATCACCCTCCCCTTTTCAATCTGAACCAGTGTTTTTTTCGATAACCCTATGACAGTTGCCATCTTGTCCTGGGTATATCCCGCTTCCGTCCGTATCAGCCTTAATTTATCAGAGATGATTAATATGATTTCTTCTTTTGTCATGGTTTCACACCTTATTGGTTTATAGTGTAATATTACACCTATATCATTCCTGGTTTCAATCCCAAATAAACATTTTTCGTTAAACCCATCGATTTTTGTATCCAATTGGAAGGTTCATTATACTTTTAAACAGACTCAAACTTCGCACAAAAATACTCATACCATTATCTATAGACCCTATTTCAAGGAGGAATCAACATGGAGAAATCGGTCATTGTTCTGATCAGGGAGGATTTCAGGATTGATGATCACCCTGCCCTCTACGCAGCTTGCCGGGAAGGGAAGGTGATCCCCCTTTATATTTTGGATGAGAAAACCTCTTCATATCCAGCGGGGGAAGCAAAGAAGTGGTGGCTTCACAGGAATATCGAGGCCTTTCAGTGCACTCTTCAATCGATTAACGGACGACTTTGGCTGGATAAGGGGAAAGTCGAAGAAGTTCTTCCCGAATGGGTGGAGAAGACAAATGCATCTGCTGTTTATTGGAATCGGGTTTACGACCCCGAAATATATGAAAGGGATCGTATCATGGCCGAGTCCTTATCCTCTCAAGGCATTGAAGTCAAAACCTTTGAGGGCACACTACTATTGCCACCGTGGAAAATAAAAAAGGACGACGAAACCCCTTATAAAGTATACTCAGCCTTTTACAGATCACTGAGAAAAGAAGAAATCCCTTCACCCCTTCCGTCCTTAAGACATCTAGAGGTTCCACAACTTAAAGAAGTTGGGATGTTTCTGGAGGATTTAGCCCTCCTTCCACCCATCCCCTGGTATCACATCATGGAAAGTATTTGGGACCCCGGTGAAGAGGCAGCCTTCAAAAGAATGAAATCATTCATTAAGAAAAGCCTTCATGATTATGCTGAGGGAAGGGATTTCCCTTGTGCGGGACATTATTCCACCCTGTCTCCCTATTTGGCTCTCGGGGTCATTTCCGTCAGGAGGATCTTTCACACCTTAATTGAAATGGAAAACAAACCGGTTGAACCTTTTATCAAGCAACTGATATGGAGGGAATTTTCTTACGCAGTCCTCCTCCATTATCCCGATTCCACAAGCCGGCCCCTCAATGAAAAGTTTGAAGATTTTCATTGGCAAACGGACGAAGATGGGTGGGAAAAATGGAAACAAGGAAAAACCGGCTATCCGATTGTTGATGCCGGGATGAGGGAGTTATGGGCAACAGGATTCATGCACAATCGCGTGCGGATGATTGTGGCTTCCTTCCTCACGAAGCACCTGCTCATCCCCTGGCAAAAAGGAGCAGAGTGGTTTCTGGATACCCTCATTGATGCCGATCTGGCAAATAACACCATGGGGTGGCAATGGGTGGCGGGATCAGGTTTTGATGCAGCCCCTTATTTTCGCATCTTCAACCCGACACTGCAGAGTGAAAAGTTTGATGAAGATGGGGCATATATCCGAATGTGGGTACCGGAATTAAGTCAACTTCCGAATCGATATATACACAAGCCCTCAGACGCTCCCGGTGAGATCCTTAAAAAGGCAAACGTTCATCTTGGTGTGGATTATCCATACCCAATCATCGATCACAAAGCGGCCCGCAGAAGAGCGTTGGAGCAATACGAGGAAATAAAATAGCTCTAAACAGCAGCACGTACAAGAAAGGGGCTGGGACAAA
>NZ_NTUP01000021.1 GCF_002561455.1 Bacillus sp. AFS015802
GAAGCGGTCAAGCTGCATAGAAGGCCGCAAAGTGAGAAACACCATGGTGCCCGAGTAATTGGTGAACCTTTAACCTGATGACATAAAGAAAGAAGGTGAAAGGGTCAAATGGGGACGGTTCCCATTTGGCTTTTTTCATTAATCTGGGAAATGCGCATCTTAACTAGAGAAAAATGATCTTTAGCAGTTCCCATTTTTCTGTTTGCGTATGCACATAAATTGGCCCAGCTATACCAATATGAATTCCACTTGAGTATTGCATCTCTTAATAGTCACGGAGTACGTACATTTGATCCGCCTAGTATGGGAGATAGGCGTTTTATCTGTCTGTGAGCAGATGGGAGTAAATAATTGTAATATTTAAAATAATATGGTAAACTAAATTGCGTTTACTACTTTTCGTTTCACCATCTCCTTTGTTCTTCTTTCATTTCCTCTTTTCTTTACAGGTTATAAACTCTGTACTTCACACCACTACTGACAATATCCAACTTTAACTAAATGAACTACAACACTTCCCCCTCAAACAATGTACAAATTTTTTTCTTAATTTAAGGTCTTCTTTCTCATTAGCATCCCTATTATGAAATACATAGTGAAACGGAGGATTGTCTATATGTCTTGTAGTGTAACAAGCATTGGGTTAAAAGGCTTGGAAGGTTACCGTGTGCAGGTACAGGTCCAGGTGACGGAGGGGATGGAGTCGATTGTGGTGGTAGGGCTTCCGGATGCTTCGGTAAAGGAGTCGAGGGAGCGGGTATCGGCTGCTTTGCGGAGTTTGGGATTTCCACTGGTGGATATGAAAGTGGTCATCAATTTATCACCGGCGGAGCAGAAGAAGAACGGCCCGTTGTTTGACCTGGCGATTGCAATCGGTGTATTAAAGAGCGGGGATTTCTTGAAGGAGGAGATACCGGGTGATGCAGGGTTTATCGGGGCGCTTTCGCTGGATGGGACGGTGCTTCCCGTGGAGGGAATGATTGCAGCGATTCTTGCGGCTAAGAAACTGAATCTCAGGACACTTTATCTTCCGTTTGATCCGTCCATCCCGTCCATCGAGATCCCAGACCTGGAATTGGTATACATCGAGACGATCCGTGATGTGATGGATGTTCTGTCTGGGCAGCAGCTGCTTCCATTTGCACAACACTCCGATTGTGAAGAAGAACAGCAGGTGATCGAAAGGGACTTTAATCAAATCATCGGACACGAGTTCGCTAAACGGGCGCTGGAGATTGCCGCGAGTGGGGAGCATTTCGTGTTAATGGATGGTCCTCCGGGATGTGGGAAGAGCATGCTGGCGGAAACGTTTCCCTCGATTTTGCCGCCTTTATCTAAAGAAGCCCAGCTCGAGAAGATCAGTCTCTATCAATTAGCCGGTGCCCCGTATAGTTCCATCGCCCTACCCCCTTACCGTCACCCTCATCACTCTGCCTCAGCCGTGTCCATCATCGGAGGCGGGTCAAACCCAAAGCCTGGAGAAGTGTCCCTTGCCCACCGAGGCGTTTTATTTCTGGATGAACTCGGAGAATTCTCAAAGAAAACCCTCGATATGTTACGACAACCCCTAGAAAATGAAACGGTCACCATTTCAAGAGCCCACTCCACCGTAACCTACCCAGCAAAATTCATCTTTATTGCTGCCATGAACCCTTGTCCATGTGGCTATTACGGTTCCAAGAATCAGTATTGTACCTGTTCGGATAAACAGATAAAAGCCTATAAAGGCAGGGTATCCGGCCCTATTCTGGACCGGATGGATTTATTGCTTACCTTGGAGGCAGTGAATATGAAAGATCATGACTTCACCGAAATCGAATCATCTGCAGACATAATGAAGCGGGTATGCGCGGCCAGGGAAAGGCAATATATCCGTTACGGTAGGGAGATTTGCAACGGAAGTGTTCCGTTTGAAGAGTTGATCAGGAATAGTCCGCTAACTCCCGGGCAACAGAGTGAGCTACAGCGGTTATCGATCACCCAAGGACTCAGCAACCGGGTGCAGATCAAGATTATCCGGCTGGCAAGGACGATTTGTGACTTAGAGGGGGAGGAGGCCATGACCGATGCTTCGATTAACGAAGCTCTGTCGTTGCGTAGGCTAGCTCCATTTTCCACCGTTTTGATGACAGGAGAGACGCAAGGGGCGGTGTATGACTAATCTTTTGAAAAGAAAAGGAGGTGGAGAAAGTGGCGCGGAAAGCCAGGGAAAAGAGCAAGAGCGGAGTATATCACGTCATTGTCAGAGGAGCGAACCGGCAGGAGATCTTCCACGATGACGACGACCGCCTTACATTTCTTGAAACCCTGAAGAAGGTGAAACAAAAATCCGGGCTGACGGTCTATGCCTGGTGCCTGATGGGCAATCATGTCCACCTTCTGCTTAAAGAAGGCCATGAAAGTATATCAGTGGCCATGAAGCGGATCGGCGTGACATATGCCAATTATTATAACTGGAAGTACAAGACCAACGGCCATCTATTCCAAGACCGGTTCAAAAGCGAGAATGTTGAAAACGTGAACTACCTCCTTATCGTGACCAGATACATCCACCAGAACCCCATTAAAGCAGGCATTGTGTCTAAACCCCATCACTGGCAGTGGAGCAGCTGCCGTCGGTATTACGGTGAACCTGTTTATCCTCCATCTCTTCTTGATTCCCCGTTCATTTTAAATATGTTCTCTTCCGATCAATCACTTGCCATACTGAGGTTTAAAGAATTTAATGAGCGAAAAACTCAAGATGTTTGCCTGGAGGACTATGGTATTTCGAGTAGGAGGCTATCTGATGACGAAGCCCGTGAGAAAATCAGGAAATGCCTTGGTTCATTGGAAATTCCACAATTGAAAAGTTTGCCGAAGAAGGAGAGGGATGGGGTGTTAAGGAAAGTAAAGAAGATTGAAGGGGTGTCTCAGTTGCAGGCTGCGAGGATTTTGGGAGTGGCGGTTTATTTTTTGTATAGGGTGAAGGGGTAGAGAGGGGAAGGATTAAACTGGGTACGCTTTCCGTTCTCCTTTCACTTTAAATAGAAGAGGGTTTTGATTGCTGCTGGTATTGGAATGAAACTAAATGGCAGTGTATCACTCTGACATCTATGGATTGGAAGATGAAAAAGAGACATTTGAGGTTTAGGTTAAATAGGAACCGTCCCCATTCTACTGCAGTCGAATTGTTGAAAAGGGAGTAATTCATCCGGACGGAAGGATCGTCTACGATTTGAAGTTTGGCATGCAGATGACCGTAACTGGAAATGAAAAGATGGCGTGGCGGTTGAGGAAGAAAGGCAAGCCTCGTAAGAAGAAAAAGTGAATATAACTACCATTAAAGAGTTATGGGTATCGAGACCGTTTTTAAATAAATTATTTATCTTGTCATATCTCTGTTGTTTCGAACATACCATATAGTGTTAATAATATATGGTTGACGGAGAGCTGTCACCTTTCAGGCAGCTCTCCATCCTGAAGGTGACGGCTTTTTTCTGTTCACCGGAAGGAGACATTAGAATGGATAAAAATAAAGAATTCAATGAAACAAACAGAGGAAATAATGAAATTAAAACGTTATTATCAAACGATGAACAGTTCAAAAAGAATTGTGAATTAGCAGACTTGGGTCATGAATTAGCTAAACAAAGTGTGTATCCTGTCCTATTTAATGTAAAAGAAGTAAGTGAATTAGAAATTTTACCAACAGCTATTTATCGTGATGATGCTTGTCCTCAATTAAAAAGCCTTGATGGAAAACGTGCAATTGACTTTATTGTCAAAAAGTCATCTAAAGCTTTTCCACAGTTTTCGAAGCAAGGTTGCGAAAGTTATGTTCAAGAAAAGTGGAGAGATGATAAGTATCGATGCTTCAAAGATGTTAATTTTGGGGTGGGAAATCCTAACACAGTAAAAGGTGAAATTTTTAAGCTACAGGCAGCTTCGCACTTCCTCTTTGGGTATGTAGATAAGGAGAAAAAAATTATCACTGAATGGCTATGTATTAAAGATTTAACAAGATTGGTTGAGTTAATTCATGAAGAAATGATACCATTCAAAACCTACGAAGATGATAATGGTAAAATAAATATCTACATTCCGATAAGGATTTTAAAAGAATATAATTTTGTCCATTATCACTATCCAGATGACATTCAATAAAATATAAAATGTGAAACGATGCGTTTTTTCTTATTAGAGGGGATATAAAATAATCAGATTGCTCATTGCCGTTATAGGTGATGGGCTTTTATTTATGTTTCTATAGGTGAAAAGTTATATCCATAAATAACCAAGCATATCAATTAAATAAAATCATATGGGGAGCTTGGTTATATTGCGTTATAAAACACACATCGTAAGCTCGTTAACAGCAGGTGCTGGTTTGTCAATTATGTTAAATTATCCTTTTCATATTGGCTATGTAATTGGGATATGTTTTGGTAGCTTGCTGCCGGATATCGATGAACCGCAATCGTTCATCGGTCGTAGATCCTTTGGTCTTTCTAAATATGTTAAACAAAGATATGGACATCGCGGTGTTACACATAGTTTATTTGCCTGGATGCTTGTATCATTTGTTTTTTTAATCTACCCATCTTTCTTAACGGTTGGAATTTCATTAGGATACCTGTTCCATATAATCGGAGACTTATTTTCAGTACGAAGCATTCCTATTCTTGCCCCATTTAAACCAGTCCGTCCGAATCTCCCCTTTACATACAAAACAGGTAGTATTACAGAGGATATATTACTCTACATTTTTACTTTTCTATTATTCTATTTTGTGTTTGTATACGGAAAGCTCTATCCCTATTTGATTCAATCTACAGTAGAGTTAGTCTCTTCGATTATTCATATATTAATGGATTACTTAAAGACAATATCTAATTGAGGAAGTGGTGAAGTGTATAAAAAGCCATTGGTCATTCATCCTGACAGCAGGAATATTTATTTGTTGGAAGGTTTAGATGAAAAAGGAGAAGTTGGTCAGGAGTTAATTGAATTCGCAGATTTAATTCAAGCACCCGAGCAAGTTCATACATATGCTTTAACCCCATATGCGTTATGGACTGCAAAAGCAAAAGGGGTAGAAGTAGACTATATTACTCACTTCTTAGAGCAACAATCTCAAAATGTAGTACCAGATTCGTTAAAAGAGACTATTAAAAAGAATATGAACCATTTTGGAGCATTACAATTCTCCATGGATGATGATCGTTTGCAATTACAGGCAAGAACGGAAGAGTTAATAAGCGAAATTAAAGCCATTGAGGGAATTCAAAGTAAAATCGTAGGTCATCCGGATCCGAAGACTTTATTGTTTAAAGCTCGGTACAGAAAAAAGGTTAAGAAACTACTCTTTGAGCATGAATTATTTGCGAAAGATATTGTATATGAAGTTGGAGAGGAATTAGATATTACCAGCATAAACCTTCAACTATTGGATTACCAGCATGCTGCAGTTGAAACGTATTTAACTTTTAACCACCAAGCTGGAGGTGGTGGAACGATAATTATGCCACCTAACTCAGGAAAGATCCTAGTCGGAATTAAAATTATTGAGGCATTAAAAACATCAACTCTAATAATTGTCGAAGATAAACATAGGGCAGAGAAGTGGAAAAGTGAACTCATTGAAAAGACAGACCTATCTGAGAGCAATATTACAATCTTTAGTAAGGAAGAGAAAGACTTAAAACCAATTACAATTGGAACATATGAAATTCTTGCTGATCACGTAGAGGATTTGGAGGGCTTTGGTTTTGTGATATATGATGATGCTCATAAACTTCCAACGCCAACGCATGAAAGAACAGCAGATATTCAGGCAACAAATAAATTAGCTTTAGCATCAACTCTTGCAAGATCTGATGGCAATGGCCATCTTGTTTTAGCATTAATTGGGCCAAGATGGTACGAAGTACTTCATCGAACCCTGGTAAACCGAGGATACCAAGTTCCAGTGAGGTGCGTAGAAATTAAAATCCCTTTACCACCAGATGAGTGGCGTGAATATATAGCTAGAGATCATAATAAGAAAGTAAATCCGGACACTTTAAATTCTAACAAATATAAGGCGTTATCCATTTTATTGAAAAAAGAGAAAGCAAAAAGATTATTGGTTGTTTCTTACTTCAATGAGGTTACAACAGCATGTAGTGAACTAATTGAAATAGATACATTGACGAATCAGTTAGGTGAAGAAAAGCAAAAATGCCTTATAAGTTCATTTAACAGTAGAGAGATTGATAAATTAATAACATCCTCAAAACTTATTGAAAATATGCTGCTTTCCATGGTTGAAGTGATGATTGCCTTATCCCATCAGCAAGGGTCTGTAAGGGAAGAATATCTCCGGCTGGGGAAATTACTGCCGGCAGAAGAGTGGAAAGAAGATGCTGTACTGTACTCACTCGTTTCATTAAATACGGATGAGGAAAGACATTATGCCAAAAGAAGACGAAGACTTATCAATTATGGATTTCATTATCGAATTCTTACATTTGAGGAGCTAGTGGATAGGGGTGAGTTTTTTGAATCATAGAGAAGCCCTATTGCAGTTAGGTGAAGAACATTTAGAGGATATCCTGAACAGATTAAAAATAGAACCTTTTAAAGATGCTACGAAATCATGGATTGCTAAGGATATCGCAGCATTTTATCAAGATTCAAAAAAGTTTCATCGTGTAATACAGAGCTTTGGTGAAAAGACAATAAATGACTTACTTCTTTTTGCACATATTCAAAAGCCAATTAATGATGAACAAGCACAGTTATTTAATGATTACGGAATACTTGTTGAGGGAGAGCTTCCAGATGATTTGAAAGATTGTTTAATCCAGTGGTCAAGATCGATGTTTGTTAAAACATTTTCATCAATTAGTGAAGGTACTAACCATAGCTTTTTCTTAAAATGTGTTTTATTACTTAATTACTTTGAAAGAGAACAGAATGTGAAATTAACGCTTAGAAAAAATGACCGTAATGTTCGTCTTTTGACAGAAGAGTTAATCATGGACAAGGAAACAGTTTGGAAAGTAATTAATACTTTAGTTAATTATGGATTTATCAAGAAAACTAAACATCTTTATGAACTTAATGTATCTGCTTATACGAAATGGAAAAAGCAAACAATAGACAAGGTTTTAGAAACCTTTTATGAGAAGCAAGCTGGAAGTAGAGGTATTTTGTTTTTACAAAAAATCTCCAAATACCAACAGAACCCTGATGAATGGGTTGATATGACTGTTATTTCAGACACTGCTATAGAATTTGACCAATCCAGGCAATTAGGCTTAATACAGGTTCATAAGGAATCAGGAAAAACATATGTACAATTAATGCCAGAGGGTTGGTATCTTGCTAAAAAGCAAGTTCATCCGTTATGGAATCAAGAAGCACTGTTAGTATCAGCCTCATTTGAAATCTTTGTACCTTATCATTACGATCCATTTATACTATTTGAACTTCTGCCAGTATGTAGAATGAAAGATTCACATTACTTTTTAGTATTTGATATTGAACTGGATCAGATAATGAAAAATAAAAAGGTCACACAAGAATTTCATTACACTTTAACCGGATGCGCTTCAGCAATTCCAGATGTAGTAGATTATGAACTTAAAGCAGCAATTAATAAATTTAAAGAAGAAGTATAAAGCTATCAAAGCAACCCACCGAGTTGATGTATAGGATTCTATACGGATACTTGGTGGGTTATTTCTACTTGGCAGCTCCGGATATGCTGGCTAATGCTTTTTATCTTTTGGTGGGTTTGGGTCATTCCCGTAGCTGTCTGAATCTCGAAACTTACCATTTTTCCCTTGAATCCTTAATTCTGAACTGTTGCTTTTAGCCCGTTCTCTTCCGTAACTTATAGCATCCCTTTGAGTATCGAACGTTTTTGCCACCCTTGATTTGTTTTCACCACGAACAGCCCATTTATCTCCGTGTCTTACAACGTATTGATTATCTTTATTAGCCATTATTACACCTCCTCTCTTTTTTTACAAAATTCAACAAATTTATAAATTAACCTTCTATTTAATGGAAGTTTTGATAAACTTATAGTGACGAACATAGTAGATGTAACATTTTATGATTTACAAACCCGATATAGATATAGAGTCAAGTCAAGATGGAGGATGTTGAATGAGAAACCTTAATAAACATGAAAAGGAAGCAAAGGAAATAGCTGAAAAACTGCAAGAATTTATGGTTAATGCAAATCAAATTTATGAAAATAACAAATTACTTTCAAGAAGTAATTATGGTGAAAGTCTGATTGAGGCTCATAGAGATGTAAATGCTTTTATAGTTTCTATAATAAATAAAATGGATAAACCATCAGATAATGTTACTGAATCTGAATCTAAGCGACTAGCAGTAATTGCATCATTTATTCAAGGTATTGATATAACTGAAAGAGCAATAAGCGAAGGGGTATATATTCAGGCTTTTGCATTAGTTAGGCAGGAACTAGAAACTATAGCTGCCTTAGAAGAAATAGTATTAAATAAGCGCAAAGATCAAAAGACTCCAAATGTAAAACATGTAAAATGGGAACTAGCAAAGGTTTACGGTAGTTTAAGTGGAATGGCTCATGTATCTGATGAGAGTTTATACTTACCTCTTTTTAGTGTCGGAGCAAATGGAGATGCAATACCAGCTAGTATACATCCAATATATGATGAATCTATTTCTAAGCAACTTTATGCTTTGCATGTTGCTTTACTGATTCAATTGGCATCTTCATTAGAAAAATTGTATGTAGATATGTACAACAAGAAATTAACAAATATAGAGTATTACATTATAAATGAAGCTACAGAGTTTCTTGAAAAGTCAGGATATATTGAGCTAAAGAAGGATTGATGTTTTTTACATCAAGTAAATTTTTGTCTAAAACTGAGGTGGTCACTTGTTATTAAATGATGCTCTAAACTTACCCTTCAAACAGTCTGAAGTTGATTTTTTAATACCCAATTTAAAAGAGGATCTTAACTTATATGTGGATCCCTTTCTTTTTTATAAGAGTAAAAATCCTGAGTTTAATGAAGTACACACATTACTAAGGAAATTCTTTGAAATTGCAATACAAGAAATTACTAAGGGCAATAAAAAAGTAGCTCGTAGAATGCTATCATTCCCTGAAGTTAAAGAAACAATGCTAGGGCTGAGTGTAGGCGACCATGCTGGCCGGGGTCTTGGAAAATCAAGAGGAACTATTATATATGATGAAATTATTAGTAATAAAGACATACAACAATATGGTATAAGTCATATTGCGGAAATGCAGTTACTGATTGAGGGTGTAGGATACGATATGGTAAGTGACATGTGCACTAACATAGCAAAATCCTTCTTTATTAGATATACTCAGGCTCAATGCAATATGCATAATATTCCTATGGAAAAAGGTATTTGTATCGAACATGTTTTTGATTGGGATGAACTAGATTGGGATGATCAACATGAAGATCTACCAATAAATCCTTTTAATGATTCTCCTTTTTTATTGGTACCAAAAACTGTTCTTAGAAGATTTGAGGAAATCGATTACAAAGACTTTTGGAATTCAACGTATCGATATATGTTAAGGGAAATTGAAACTGAAAAGTCTATTAAAGCAATTGGTAAAGTGCCAAAAATTACTTGGAAACAAATAAATGAAAAATATAACTTTTCCAAAAAAACCGTTGTTGAAGTGCTTCATGAAAAACCAGAGCTAAAAAGAATATACCTAGCAAAAAAGGAAAAAGAGCAAACATCGGCAGTATCGCTGGATGCCGTTGAGGGAACCGATTTAAGAAGAAATACAGCTGATGAACTTAAAAAGGAACTTTCCCAAATAAACCCTGGAAATAAGGATGCAAAAAAGTATGAATCTCTGATGATAAGAATACTTAAATTATTATTTTCTCCTCAATTAGATGATCCACATCCACAAGTCAAAACAATTGACGGTAGAGAAATAATTGACATAACATTCTACAATTATGCAGACAGTGGTTTTTGGAATGATATAAAAATAAAACATGGGAGCAATATCATCCCTATAGAGTTGAAAAATATGAAGGATTTAAATAATGAGGAGTTTTTCCAAATTTCTTCAAGACTTAACGAAGATATAGGTTTATTTGGTATTTTAATTTCTAGAGAGAATGATGGCTTAGATATACAAAGAGCCTACCGTAGACTGAATCGAGAGAAGAAGGTTATTATTAATCTTACTGACAAGGATATTCTCACATTGTTGGATAACTATCAAAATGGCCTAAGTAAAACAATGTATATAAATCAAGTGTATAGAAAATTTATGGAGGAAGCTTAAATGGACAGACCAATGGTGAGTAAGGAAGAATATACGAATCATAGAAAACTAGCTACACACATAGAAAGTTTATATGATGAAATAGACAAGCTTGCAAAGAAGAAACCAACAGATAAAATAACTCCACTGATATCCAGGAAAGTAAATCATGTAATTGTTAAATTAAAAGAAATTGTAAGTGATGATGATTTTTTAGATGCGATAAAAACTTTACCTGTAGAAGGGGATTTATATAGGTTTGATGAGACATTGGTAACGCTTGGGGAGTTAAGGAGTATAATGGACAAGCAATGGAGATCGGATGAATTTGAAAACTATCGGATTTCAATAGGAAAGCGCCATGATTTCCAAATCCTAAAATAGGTTTTATAGATTCCCCACCAAGTGAATGTATAGCTTTCAGTGCATAGCTACTTGGTGGGTTCTTTTTTTACTTTGCTATCCTTTAGAGTTTATATATCAACGCCACTCCAATCGACAACCTTTATTTGGCCGCCATTGGTTGAAATAATCGCATTGATAATTTCATGGAGAGCGGAGTGAGCATATTGATCAAAGGGCCCCTTTAAGGTCATTGTATAATTAGCATTCCTCAATCTTTCCTCTTCGTTAGGCTCTCTTTCAAAGGTATATAAAACTTCTTCTGAATAAAGAGATTTCATGAAACGCAGTTGTTTTTCAAGATTGTACAAGATTTCCCCATCATCCAAATCATCCGGGTCATGAGCACCTTCAAACTGAGAAAACAAATGCTCATTTATTGAAATTGCATATTGGTGGTCAAACTCGTCATAGACCCATGATACTGCCCCAAAATTACTTAAAGACTCCAAAGCAGCATCTGCCAAATATCGATTGGCAAAACGAGCGTGAATGCTAAAGTGATGATCTATATAATAATCGTGATGGATTGTCTTTGCTGTCCGTACGACAATATTTAGAGTGCATGGTTCGTCCATTAAGAATTTTAAATTTTGATATTCATGAACATCTAGGCAAGGAACATGCGGAGCCAAATAATAATTTTGAATATCTTCGTGCTTCCCTTTAGGAGCGATAATATATTCAATATCATCTATATCAAAAGAAAAGTCCCCAACGACCCGCCACTCCCGTTCAAACTGGTAGTCGACTCCTGGTTTCACAATATTGGATATCGCTCCTAAGAAACGATAAGAATCAGCGTTTTGCTCATTGAGAATAAAGTGCTCATATTCCTCGTTTAAAAACTTTTTCAAATCCGCATTCTCATCATTTACATACAATACCGGGTTACCTTGATGTTTTTTTATTGTATCCTTTTTAAATACCAAGCCGTATTCACTAAATTTACGATGGCCGTGAAGTGGATTGTTGACTAAATGGTGACTCATTTCTAAAGGAACCTCGGAAAAACAAGCAACTCTAAACTTGTCCTGAATCGAAGCATCTATTTGCTCGTTTCTCATTCTAGCTGAATATATGTTCTGTGGACCGGTTCCTCGTATTTTCTTTTCTCGTAGAATAGATATTAAATTCTCCAATGCGGTATTCCCGTTAAATTCTTTTGTAAAGTGAATTAAATAAGGTGATAGATCTTCTCTTGGACTGTGATTATTGGTTGTCATGCCTGTCCTCCGTTTTTAAATAAAATAACGATATAACTATTTTACTTGAATGTGAGGTGGAAAAGAACTAATAACAGGAACTTATATATAGAAGAAACTCGTCAAACCTTGCTCCTCACAATACGTGGTGGGCATTTTTATTTTGGGGAGAAAATCTTTTATGCGAATTAGCTGAAAAGGTGGTCAAAGCCTTATATATCATAGGGTTGAATAGGGGGGATATATTTTGCGTATTTTTATCCATACGTCCTCACGGCGATGTTGCGACAACCTCTCGA